>CAYMOE010000014.1:0-63733 GCA_964391985.1 uncultured Pirellulales bacterium | reverse complement strand
TTACAGGTTTCACGGGCAAGATGCCCGTGCCACTGTTTATTTTGTTAGAGGCTCTAAGACAAAACTGTATCAAACCATATCAGCGAATGACAAATCATAAAACGAAATCTGCAAATAGTAAATTGCAAATTTAGATATGTACGATTTGCCTATAATTGGAAACCGGCGATTTTAGCGGCACAGAACGGACAGCAGGAATTTTCGATATTATTTTTGCCGATATGGTATCCGCGGCGTTCTATAAGAATCTTGCCGCATTTATAGCAAAATGTCGATTCTGCTCTGGCTCCGGGTATATTTCCGGGATAAATATAGCGCAGGCCGGCCTGTTTGCCGATTTGCTCGGCTTTTTCAATTCGCTCGACCGGAGTCGGGTGGGAATTAAGGTATTTATACTGAGGGATGAATCGGCTTATATGCCATGGAACATCCTCACCGGCGTGATGAACGATAAATTCGGCAATACTTTTTAGCTCTTCATTCGAATCGTTTTCTCCGGGAACAAGCAAAGTCGTGATTTCCATCCAGATATTCGTCTCTTTAGCAATATATTCTATTGTATCCAGCACCGGCTGCAAACGACCCTTGCAGAGATTGCGGTAATAATCATCGCTGAAAGATTTCAAATCGATATTAATACCGTCAAGCCAGCTTCGGCAAAAATTTATCGCTTCTTTGGTCATATAACCGTTACTTACAAAAACATTGGCCAGCCCTTTTTCTTTGGCGACAACCCCTGTCTCTGCGCAAAGCTCCATAAAGACGGTGGGTTCGGTATAGGTATATGCAATATTTTTACACCTGCTTCGGACAGCTCCGGCTACTATCTGTTCGGGGGTGATTGAAGAGCCTTCTATTGGCCCGCCTTCGACGGCGGCTTGGCTTATCTGCCAGTTCTGGCAAAATGAGCATCGGAAATTGCATCCGATACAGGATATCGAAAAACTGCTCGAACCGGGCTGAAAATGGAAAAGCGGCTTCTTTTCTATAGGGTCGATATTTGCCGCACAGATTTTATCGTAGTTTAGCGAATATAAAATACCGTCTATATTTTTTCTGACGGCACAGACACCAAACCTACCGTCATTTATAACACAGCGATGATTGCAGAGCTTGCATCTGACCTTTTTACCTGCGTCTTTTTCCCAAAGTACTGCCTGTTTCAGTTTAGATTCTTTGGCAGACATTTTTGAATCCTATTTCATATCTGCATATGCTCTGGCCAGAATTTTTATCGGGTGAATCACGTTTTTACCGCTTATATACTCAATCTGCATTTTACACGCCGAACACTCGGTAAGAATATCTTTAATCGGCGACTTATCAAGAGTGGTTTTAAGATTTTTGGCTATCCTTGCCGAAAGTTCGAAATTTTTCTTCTGCATACCGTAAGTTCCAGCAACCCCGCAGCAGCCCGCGTCAAGACTGGTAATATCCGATTTGCAAAGTTTTCTAAGAAGTTCCATTGAAGCTCTGTTATAAGTAATCGCAGACAAATGACACGGCAGATGATAGAGATACTTGCCATCGGGCTGATTCGGCGGCGTTTTTAATTTATTCTGTTTGAGCAAATCCAGCAAATAATCCATTAATTCATAAATATTTTTAGAAACTAATTTTGCGTCTTCATTCCAGATAAACTGCCGCATATCCTGTTTTAAGCACATTGCCGAGCTTGGCTCGGAGCAAATAATTTTGTGCCCGTTTCGCACACATTGAGCAAGATACTTAACGCTATATGCCAAATCCGCCCTTGCTCTTTTCGTATCACCGTAGCAAATAGCCGGCAGCGGCGCCGGACGCTGCTTAGGAATAACAACACTGATTTGGTTGGCCCGCAAAACATCTAAAACCGAAAAACCAAGTTCATGGTCGTTATAATTTGCATATGTATCGACAAAATAAGCAACCTTATCAATCGGGTTCTTTATCGGCGCTGAAGATTTAAGATACCTGTTTCCGGCCTTTAGAAAAGATTTTCCCGCAAATTTCGGCAGCGCCCTTCTTCTGTCCAGTCCCATAGTCTTTTCGAGTATCCATTTTGTTACGGCCAGATTCAATACAAAATTCGATATAGGAGCGAAGGTACTTCCGGCGGCACTTAAATATCTATTATTGCCGAGAGCCAGCTCAGAAATTTTTAATCCTTTTTTCTTAACATACTTAGCTCGTGCCGCACCGACGAGTTTAGATACATCTACTCCGCTGGGACACTCAACAGAGCAGGCTTTGCAGTTTACGCACAAATCGAGAAATTTTTTGAACTCGGCCGAATTGAAATCCTCATCTTTCATCTTGCCGGTAGCCCAGAATCTAAGAACATTTGCCTTTCCGCGCGAACTTGCAAGTTCGCCGCCTACAGCACGGTAAACGGGACATAATCGCAAATCTTTGGTATTGCTCAAACAAACCCCGCAGCCGTTGCATTTTTCAAGCTCCTCGGCAAGCTCGTCTTTCTCGAAATGCAAATCTCCCTCAAGCTTAGCAGGGTCAACTTCATGCTCTGCTCTGAGGTTGTTAATCATAACATCGGGGTCATCAGATATTATTTTCCCCGGATTCATCAGGTTATTCGGGTCGAATATTTGTTTTATCTGTTTTAAAATCTCATAAAATTCCTCACCATACTGATTTTTAATAAAAGCCGCCCTTACCAAACCATCAGCATGTTCACCGCTTATTGTTCCGCCCAGCGACCAAGCCAGAGAAAACACGTCATTGGCGATACTAAGCATTTTTTGTATATCGACCGCGTCATGCAAATCAAGGTAAGGCCTGATATGCAGCTCCCCGTCGCCTGCATGGCCGTAAAGAGACATATCGAACTTGTATTCTTTGGCTATTTGCTGCATACCTGCTATATATTTAGCCAATTGTGAATTATCAACCGAAACATCTTCGATAAACGGTATCGGTTTTTTTCGCCCTTTGGCACGATTTAAAAGCGGCACTGCGTCTTTGCGGGCTTTGCTGATTTTTTTCTGAAGCTCAGTTTCCAGAACAATCGTACTTTTTTTCGCTAAAGACCCGACTGCGGCTATCGTCGCATTAATCTTTTCTTCAAGCTGTTTTTTGTTATCTGCATTATGTTCTGCCGAAAGTACAGCAGCACAATCAGCAGCCAGAACATCTTTATATTGCGGAAAAGCCTCCAAAGCCATAGCTATAACCTTATCATCCATAAGCTCACATGCTACGGCTGAGGTATCGACTATTGCTCCGACGGCTTTTGACATCTTAATCAGAGAATCAAATTCGAATTGTATAAGTCCGACCATTTTCGGAACTTCTACTGTGCGAAGTGTTATTTCCGTAAAAACACAAAGAGTTCCTTCCGAGCCCGCAAGCATTTTCGCAAGGTCGATTTTACCTTCGCGGCAGATACCCGAAATGCTGTAACCGCTTCTATTTCTTTTAGTAGCAGGCATAGCCTTAGAAATTACCGATTGATTCTTAGTAATAACAGAAACACATTGACGGGCAATCTGATTTAAGCTGTCATCTTGTCGGCTCGGTTCATAATTGTTTCTAAATTCCGCGATGCTGCCGTCTGCTAAAACCGCTTGTATGCTCTCGACATAATCACCGATGTATCCGTATTGAAGCGAATGGGCACCTGTTGCATTATTCGCCAGACATCCCCCGACAGTTGCCCTGTTGCTTGTAGACGGGTCAGGGCCTATCTTTCGGCCAAAAGGGGCAAGATGCTGATTTAAAGTATCCAGTACGAGACCCGGCTGACATTTTACAATATTGCCGTCCTCGCTTATATCCAGAAGCCGATTCATATAGCGGGTCATATCAAAAACAATTCCCGCCCCAAGTGCTTCACCGGCAACCCCGCTTCCTGCCCCTCTCGGTACTACCGGGATAGAGTTTTTACCCGCATACTTAATAGCCGCTGCAATATCGGCTGAATCACGCGGAACGATAATACAGGCAGGTATGATTTGGTATATGCTTGCATCGGTACTATATGCGCCGCGGTTTATAATATCATCGTAGACATCTCCTCGGATAATGTTTGACAAATCCGCAGCGATATTCTGGGCCGTTTGGGATTTCACAAAATTATTCCTTAAAGTCACTCGGAGCAAACTGAGATTTGAATTCGGACCCTTTCATTCTCAGCATCGCCAAATCCTCTTCGCTTACTTGGCCGTTTATGAATTGCTGTACGACAGGATGCGGATGATTCTTGATATAATCAGCATCACCGTCAGCAATGATTTTGCCGCGATGAAGCATAACAATCCTGTCGCCGACTTTATATGCACTTTTCATATCATGAGTAACTACGATGCTCGTATGCCCTAAACTGGTCTGAAGCTTAAGGATAAGCTCATTAATTATATCCGAACGTATCGGGTCAAGGCCGGTTGTCGGCTCATCGTAAAGCATAACCTCAGGGTTCATTGCTATCGCCCTTGCCAGTGCAACGCGTTTTTTTTGCCCGCCCGAAAGTTTTTCGGGATATTGAAGCTGATATCCGTCCATCCCGACAACCGCAAGCTTGGATTTTACAATCTCGTCAAGATTGCGCTGTTCTGAGGCATTATAATGCTGTGTAATCGGAAACAAAATATTCTCAGATACATTCAGGCTGTCAAATAAAGCTCCGCCTTGAAACAAAAAACCGAAACTCGTTCGAACCTTGTTTAATTCCTTCTCACTGAGATTATCGATTCTCTGACCTTTAAAATATACCTCTCCTGCAGTCGGACGAAGCAGAAGTATCATATGTTTAATCAAAACCGTCTTACCGCATCCGCTCGGCCCGATAATAACGGTTGTTTTACCTTTTTCAACGGCTAATGAGATATTATCAAGAACAAGGTTGTCCCCGAACTTTTTGGTCAGATTTTGCAGAACAATAATACCGCTGCTGTTAACCGTCTTTTTGGATATATCTGTATTATTCAAACCCATCTGAAAATCCCAGAGAACAATTTACTGTATTATAAAAGAATACGCAAAGGCCATAATGTGTTATAAATAGCTTTGAAAATCACTCCCATAGCAAAGTTTAAAGCCAATATCGAAATGAAACTCGCCACAAATGCCTCGGTACACGCCCTGCCGACGCCTTCAGCCCCTTCGCGGCAATAAAATCCTTTATAACAGCTTATCGAAGCTATCGCTCCGCCAAAGAAGAAACCTTTAACAATACCTATCGTAACATCCCAAAGTTCGACCCCGCGGGCACTGTAACTCCAATAAGCTTGTTCGTTTATTCCAAGCTGAACAACACTTACGAAATAACCCCCTATAATTCCGAGTAAATCCGCGTAGATAATCAAAAAAGGAGTTAGAAGTAAAGTTGCCAAAACCCTCGGAGCAACAAGATATTTTATCGGGTCTGTTCCCATGCTTCGAACGGCTTCTATCTGCTCGGTAACCTTCATCGTTCCAAGCTCTGCTGTAAGAGCACCGCCGATACGCCCGGAAAGCATAACTGCCGCGAGAACAGGGCCGAGCTCTTTTACAACCGAAACATTTATCAAAACTCCGAGCCGCTCCTCAAGCCCCATAAACGCAAGCTGGTCATATGCCTGTATCGCCAGCGTCATTCCCACAAACGCACCTGTAACCATTATTACAGGGACGCTTTTAACGCCGATGATATTCATCTGGGTCAAAGTCAGGGCATAGCTGCGGGGATGAAAAATACTCAAAAATGCAGCCGCCAGGCCACTCCATATAAACCGAATCGAGCGGCCTATGCTGTTGACATCCTCTACAGCCTTAGCCCCGAACGAATCCAACATTGCTCCAAGCTCAAACATCTCGGCTCTCCCGCAAAAGCACACTATGTTTCAGTAAAACCAATCTGACTGCTTGCTCTTTATTGCTTGTCGTCAGGCTCTTTCAAATAACTTTTCTTTTTAAACTTAGCCAGCTTCTGGGCATACTCAACCATGGATTCATTGGCTTTTTGAAGCTGCTGAGACTTGCGAGGCTGCTGTTTTTCGCGTTTATCCATGATATGATTATATACCAAATAGGCTATCCAGCCGCCCCCAACTAAGGTTATACCGACAATCATAAAAATACTATACCAACTCATAGATAATACCCCGTTAATTTCTTTGTCTTTTACAGGGCAGAAGTTATCATTTTTAACGCCCGAATTCAAGCTTATTACAACATCTATTATAAACCCCCTCGGCGGGATGGAGATTGATGGTTCAACAATTATTCGTACTAAATCTTATCTAAAGGATTTTCTGTTTGTAATTCATTTCCAAATAAAAAACACCGCGGCAGCTTATACCGCGGTGTTAAATTACACAAAGTTATCTATTAATAGAAATAAGTTGCTTCTGTTTCTTCAACAGGTCTTTCAAGCTGGTCACTGTTCATACTAACCTTGAAACGTACATCACCCGGCTTAAGTGCTTTAACCACAACACGCCATGTAGCTTTTTCCTGCGGAGCCAGTCTCGGCAGCGGAGCGAATACCACTTGGTTTGTTCGAAGCTGACCGGTCGTAGGACCAGCCGAGGATATATACTGCATTTCCTCTTCGAGCGTGCAAACAATAGTTACGTTAGTATCGGTAGCCGAACCTTGGTTGGTAACCGTAATAACGTAAGTTTCATTAGAACCTACCGGTATTGGGTCTTCGACATCAATAACCTCAAGAAGTATAGCAGGTATTCCTGCGATTGTTGTCCGAGCCGATGCTGTTACTTTATCGGCGCAAGTCGCAACTGCTGATGCGGAATTGGCAAACATACCGGCCTGTTCAGATGTGACTGTAACACTTAGCTTTCGAGAATCCCCCGAAGCCAAATTACCTAAATTCCATACAACTTTACCCGCGGAGAATTGTCCGCCTTGAGTTGCTGAGACAAATTTCGTTCCGGCTGGAAGAACATCTTCTACTATAAGATTCGCAGCCGCTGCATCGCCTTTATTTCCGACTGTAATATCATAGGTTATAGCACGGCCAAGATAAAGCCTCTCAGGCGCACTCTTGGCGATAGTCAAAACCGGCTGTCTCACGACAGTTGTGGTACTGGCTTCGCTTTTTAATCCTCCGGCAGAGGTCGCTACTGCAGAGTTAACAAATCTGCCTGTCTTAGATGCTTTTAGAGACATCGTAAATTCTTTTGACTGTCCGGCACCAAGTGTTCCGGCATCAAGAACTACGCTGCGCTTGCCGTCAGCAGTCATCAAACCTTCCGGCAGCATATCTTCGATTTTAATATTCTGTGCCGAACCTGTTCCGGTATTGGTAACGACCATCTTAACCGGAATTGGGTCGCAAATAAGAACTTCGGCAGGAGCTGTCTTGACTAAACGAAGCTGCGGCTGAACCACCTGAACATAAGTGCAGGCAGGCATTACGTATGTAACTGTAGCACAATATTTCATGCACTCAGCGGCTTTAGCCATACCTGTAACGGTGATTTTCTGCGTAGCTTTTGGAGCCATAGAATCCATCGCCCACACCAGCTTGCCGTCCATGACTTTTGGGCTTGGCGAAGCACTTTTGAACTCGAAATTCTTGTCGATATGTTCGGTTACTACGACATCAGCAATATCCATATCCGTCATGTTGATTACCATAATATCGTAGTTAAACTGGGCATTAAGCTGCACTTCTTTAGGCATGACTTTTTCAATCTTCACCACACCGCAATCACCGCACGGATGAGTCCGTGATACTGTGTACGGCCCGCAGGAACCTGCCGCAGCAGGTGCCGGCTGGGGTTTTGGTGCAGGTTTGGGAGCTTCCGCCGGCTTAGGCTCAGCCTTAGGAGCTGCCGCGACCATAGGTTTGCAATCTTTATCGAAGAAAAACTTATGTTCGGCATAAGGCTCGACCGGCCCTTTGCCCCATAAATTATTCCACGACTGACAACTGTAACAGCCCCCTATGGAAAATACAATTGTTACTAACATCATGTACAGCATAAATTTTTTCATCTCTAAATCTCCTAAAAAAACATATTTTTTGTAAATCACAAAAACAAGAAATTGTCAAAAATATCTAAGGGCCTAAAGCAAATAGACCTATATAGAAAATCAGCATTCTAAGTACAGAAATACCATCTCGAACCTGAAAAAACCTACGGGCTATTATTTTTCCTCCCGTTAATATTCTATTTACCCTGTTCTTTATACAGCACAATTTAATCCCAATCAGCATAACCTAAATCCAGTTAAAGAATAATAAGTCCTTCCTGAAGTTAACCTTGGGAAATAATACCACAATCTTAGCCCTATAAAATCAGGGGGTAATCTTTTTTTAGAGTAGTCAAAACCCCTATAAAGACATAGGGGCTGACCCTTATATGAGGAAACCTATGAGATTTGTTTTTTATATTAGAAGGTAAAGAGCGATTTGTGTATTGCTTCTCACTAATCAGCCAATAAATTGTGTAATTTTTTCAAGTAGGGTTATTATAGCCGGCAAAAATCTGTCCACATTACAGACTGCTTATGAATCCTCCGCTTGTCGGCTGGTTGCAGTTATCTATGACAGGAAATAACCCCGATTCACAGGGATTACTGCCTTTTTCTTAACAAGGAGCAGTACAGATTTTTTTGTACTTTAAAACTCATTAGTATGCTATCATACATAAATACATATTATAATAGCTAAAGGGTGATAAAGCCGAAGTCGTAAAGGGGTGGTGATAAATAATGCGATATTTCCTGTTATGCTGTGTTTTGGCGGTTTTTTCTTATGGTTCTGAAAATACCGACACTTCCAACTGGCAAAGCCAAAAAGTTGATTTAAGAGGGCCTGCAGGCAATAGAATCAAAGAAATAAGATATCCATCTGATAAACCGGTTCCGACATTATCTTCGCGAAAACAAAGAAAGCATAGAAAATCTCAGACATACCGGTTATCCAGTCAACAGAAACAGCGTCTTAATAAATATACAGAAAAATATGAACAATCCGCTCCTTTTACAGTTTCGTTTATCGATTCGCCTCCGATTGACGGTTTTGTACCATGGATAGCTTTGGCGATTACCGACAAAAGAGAAGGTGAGGTAGATTTCGAGGCGGTTATCCATAATCAAATTGTCGGCAATTACCCCGCGTCTAATCCCGATTCGGGCTATGCTGTCGCTATTTTTGACACAGGAGCAAGTGCCCATGTAATCGGCTACCAAAATGCCATACGAACAGGCCTCTACACTCAGGCAGGATTTCCCAAATCGCAGTTTATAACCTCGAATATCGTACCCATAAGCGGAGTAAGCGGTTCGGTGGATGCTTTGGTAAGTATGCCTCTTGGAGTTTTTGTTGACGGTCTGGGAGCGATAGATTCCGACGGCTTGCTGACAGACCGTTCGGCTATGGTAGGCCAATCAAATACTGCTATAATCGTAGGCGAAGAGCCTTGGGACACACCGGATCTGGCTACGGCCATCGGCTCGCCGCTGGCGGTCTATTTCAATACTGCCATAGCGAATGATAGACAAATAACAATAATACGCGACAGCAATCAATATACCGCTCCCGATATTCGACTATATCCGCAGGACGATGCAGACTGCCCGCGATATAATAATTCGATTCCTCTCGAATTGCGTCCGCTCGGTGGCATATCCGTTCAATATATAATGAGTTTAGACCCGTTTAATTTCGATTTTGTTCCGGCAAGCCCGTCAACCATTGTCGGCAATTCATCGCAAAGTCTTTTTTTTGTTCACAGCGTTGATTTATACCATGGCACAAAAAGCGCTATTGACAAAGACAGATTCATGTTAGATACCGGAGCGCAATTAACAGTCATCGGAAAACGCGTGGCTGCAAGACTGGCAATTGATACCACACAGCCTGATTTTATGGTTCAAGTCGAAGGTGTTACCGGTGATGCAATCGACGTAAACGGTTTTTATATCGATACGATTGAAATACCTGCGCTTGGCCAATGGTTAAGCTATAATAATATTCCTGTAATTATGCTTGATATTGCCTCGCCCGAAGGCGGAACTCTTGACGGTATTATCGGCATGAATTTATTCATCGATTTTAATATCGTTCTGCGCGGTGGCGGTTTATTTCTTGAAGGCGACCCTTCGCTTGAATTCGAGCCGATAAATTTTGCCGCAATTGCCGATATTGCCCCGAACGGGGGCGACGGGACTATAAATCTTCTCGACTTGGACAAATTTTCGCAATGCTGGCTTGCATCTCCGCAGTCATTTAACTGGGATTCTATCTGCGATTTGGCCCCGCACCCTGTTAGAGACGGAATCGTGAACTTTCTTGATTTTGCGGTTCTGGCAGAATATTGGCTCGAAAGCGTCGCTAACTGATTTTCCGCATTTTAACACCGAATCATTTGTTTTGACACATCCGCAAAGGACTACTATGATTTATCCCTGTAGTTCTATAGGAAAATTCAATGAGATATTTAATGGATTTGATATATGTTCTGGCAGCAGCCGGTTATTGCCCCATGCTGCTTTATAAACGTTTAAGATATAAACGTTATCGTACCGGCTGGGACAATCGTTTCGGGCGAATAAATCGAAAATATCCCGAGAAAAAATGCATCTGGATTCACGCGGTAAGCGTCGGCGAGGTCAACGCAGCCAAAACCCTCATCAACCAGCTAAAAAAATCATGCCCGAATTACGAAGTACTAATTACTACTACCACCGATACAGGCTTTGCTCAGGCCAATAAAATTTACGGTAACGATTTACAAGTAGGCTTTTTCCCCTTGGATTTTTCTTGGATTATAAATCGTGCGTTCGCACAGATTAAACCGGATTTGTGTATTTTAATGGAACTTGAAGTCTGGCCGAATTTTGTCTCTGCCGCAGCCGGACTGAATGTGCCGGTTATCGTAGCAAACGGACGATTGAGTGCTCGCAGTTTTGCCAGATACAAGCTTATAAAACCTGTAACTAAGTCTATATTTGAAAAAGTTTCTCTGGTTCTCGCCCAGTCTGAAGATTATGCAAAAAGATTCAAAGAGCTTGGCTGCACTGATGAAAAGATAATTGTTACCGGCTCATTGAAATACGATACGGCACAAATAACCGATAAAGTCGACGGCGCGGATGAGCTTGCTCGCAGACTTAATCTCGCAGGACAAAGACTATGGGTTGTAGGCGGAACCGGAAACGATGAGGAAAAAATCGTAATTGATGTTTACAAGAAACTTCTCGAAGACGATAGATTTAAAGATTTGCGTCTGGCGATAGTGCCTCGAAAACCGGAGCGATTCGATGAAGTCGCAGCCTTGATAAAGGAAAACGGCTTTGAAACAACCAGATACAGCCAAATCAAAACGAATAGCGAGCAGACGGTAGCGAATAACCAGTCTGTCATTCTCGGCGATACGATGGGCGACTTGCGTAAATTTTATTCAATTGCAGCGATAATTTTTGTCGGACGTTCTTTGGTTCCTATGGGCGGCTCGGATATGATGGAAGCGGCTGCTTTAGGTAAATGCACGATTTTCGGCCCCTACGCTTTTAACTTCGAGCAAACCGTTAATGCTCTGTTTTCAGGCGACGGCGCTATTATGGTTAAAAACAGCGATGAATTATTGCAGACAATGCAAAAATGCCTTAGCGATTCTAAATTCACAGGGACAATCGCCCGCAACGGTCAAAAAATCATAAAGGACAATCAAGGCGCAACACAAAAGACTACACAGAAAATAATTGAATTACTGGCTGAGTAATCTGAATTATTTTTTGAAACAATCAGCCCAAGCCTTGATATGCGACGGAGTTGTTCCGCAGCAGCCCCCAAGAATATTAAAACCAAGCGTATGTATTTTTTTAACGACACTTGCAAATTCTTGCGGCGTTACTTTGTATATCGTTTTGTCGTCGGCAATTTCCGGCAGACCGGCATTGGGCTCGGCAAAAAGTACTACATCAGCGTTTGCAGCTTTTAACGTATCCGCATATTTACCGGCAAGACAAACATAACCATCCAGTGGAATCCTTCCGCAGTTAAAACCTATCGCATCAACACCGATTGATAAAATTTTTGTCAAGGCGGATTCCACATCCACCCCCATCATCGTTCTAAAATTACCGCCGGCCGAATCAAAAGACATCGAAGCAAACACCGGTAATTGCCCCGCCGCAGATTTGACTGCTTCTATGGCAATTTCGATTTCATCAAGAGCAGTAAATGTTTCGAGAATAAAACCGTCGACCCCGCCCTTGGCCAACGCATTTGCCTGCTGAACGTATCCCAACCGAAGCTCGTCAGGGCTTAAAGAGCCTAAAGGCGGCAGAAATTGGCCGCTGGGGCCGATATCGCCAAGAACATATTTATCATTCCCGCCTGCTTCACGGGCAAGCTTTGCGCCGGCGATGTTAATCTGCTCAGCCTTATCCGACAGACCGTGCAGCCCAAGAGCAAATTTATTGGCCCCGAATGTATTTGTCAAAACTGCATCGCTTCCGGCGTTAAAATATTCTATATGAACAGCGCGTACAATCTCCGGCACCTGTATATTGGCGTAATCGATGCAGCCTGACTGTTCGACGCCGCGGGAAAATAATTGCGTTCCCATCGCACCATCTAAAAACAGCGGGCCTTGTTTGATTCTTTCTTTTAAACTAATTCTGCTCATATTATTTTGTCTGCTCTACAGCATCACCTTTAATTATCCTGTAGACGTTATTAAAACCTCTCGGTTCGGGCCGTGCGAATAAAGCTCGTTTCTGCCTGTCGGTAAATTCCACAGCTTTAAAATCATCAAAAGACATCTTGAAAGAGTTCTCATTGCCCTTGCGGTCAAATGTTACCATTTCTATTAATCCGGGTAAAAAGAAATTATTATCGGCTTTTATATATTCATCGAGCTTTGCGATAAGGGTAATTTTGCCGTCCTTGCCGTAATACTCAATCCTTCTGATAAGATAATCACAGCAGTAGATATAAATTTTTTTGACCGGTTTTCCTTTATCATTAGTTTTTGTCAAAATATCAAATACCTTGTCGTTGCTCAGCTTCCACTTATGACGGTCTGTAATTTTGGGTGCGCCGAAAGCTTCGAGCAGCGTAGCCGGATTAATAAGGCCCGCAGATGCCGTATCTTGCTCGGACCAAACGCCCCATACATAAGTACTCAATCGAGGTTTTATCGAAAACCAGAATTCCTCGCTGTTCGAACCAAGGACAATTCCTTTGGGGTCGAAGAATATATCACCCTGCAGCCTCAGGTCACTCGGAGGCTCGGCCCAGATTTTAACGCTGAAATTTTCTCTATATCTTCTACCGTCATCATAAAAAACAGACTGGCATTTACCGTTACCCCTGAATGATACAATATTCTGCGAATTTGCTTTCAGCCGCTGAATTGACTCGTCAAGCGACCCTGCCCCCGGACAAGAAAGCATTTTTTTCTCAACCGGCGGAGCACAGCCTATAAAAAATACAACCGCTGATATATAAACCGCGATTAAAACTATTTTAAAACTGAACTGTAGGAATTTCACATTTCAACCTGTAATATTTGACCAATCTGCGAGGAAAGCTGCTCAATTTGAGTTTCGTCCAGATTCGGATTTATAACTTCAACAAACTCACTCGTACCTACGACCTTCAGCCGCCATTTTTCTCTGCCGTTTTCTGTAATGCTTGAATCGTATTTAAGTCTTCTATGTCTCATCAGGACCAGCATAAGAACAAAACGAAAATTGATTTTTTCCTGTTCCGTCTCCTGTTCCAGTCTCTCGAAAAAGGCCATCAGCATATCATCATCGACAAATAGTTTTTTCTTCTGTTCCGGGTCAGGCAGCCTGCTTTTCCAATAGCAATAAACCTGCGGTTTGCTGTTAGTCCAATATTCATCACAAAAATCTCTACGCTGCAAACCTTCGGCTGTTTCAACAAGTGCCGCGTAATATTCCTGTCCGGGTTCTATCCTTCGGCCTGTCCCGCAACATTGTCCTATAGGCGTTTTTATTTCCCACTCGTCCATATTAGATTCGATATCCTAATCAAAAATAAGATAGCTGCAAATATCACCACTTATCACATTACCGATTCCCTTGACCTTGTTCATATCAGCACAGCTTATAAAAGCATCTTCGTATTGTATGCGGTAACTGTCAATAGCAGCAGCCCGAACTCGTCCTATATGCACAAGCCTTATCAGACTGCATATTGGTGCGGTATTGGGATTAATTTTATTCTGAAGCACTATAACTGGCTCGGTTTTATTATCACAGTATATCCGCACAGAAAAAAATATTATCCCTATCGATAAAATTAAACCGGCCAGAAGGAATGAAACCGCATGTGTACTCAATTCCGCGGTCTCTGAATTATCAATAAGCTGTTCTCGTTTCATCGCCATCCTTTGGCACAATATTATCACTGCTGAAAAATACGTTTCCGTAGTTCCTTTAGATTTTTAAAAACCTCTTTGTATTCCAATTTTTCGGTTACCAGCCCGTTGGCAGCATTAACGCGGTCGGCAAAATTAGAATATACTACCGCATCTACGAAAGGTTTGCTCAAAGCTATTCTGTAAAGCTCGTTAAGCCAATTTTGATTCTGAGACGGCACAGAAGCCTGTCCTTTTTGATTTAGCGGTTCATTCATCAGCCCGATTTTCGTAATCCAAAAGGGCTTGGAAATAGGCGACAAATAATCCAAAAGCGACGATATCTGAAGCATATCACGGATATTTATATGCTTGCCGTCAGTTCCAATATTCAACGCCAAAGCAAAAGCATCAAAATTAATCCCGCCCTGTACCGCCATATCAATATATACCAGCGGCGGAATAGTTCCGGATATTGACGCGTAATACTCACCCCACGGATTTTGAACTTCGATTATTTTACGGGCTTTTTCGTTTGCGGCTTTTACTGCCATGCACGCAGCCCGTGTCATTTCCAAAATCTGCTCGAAGCTGAAACCGAAATGGTTTTGACAATTAAGACCGCTTATAACTATCCAATTGCGGATAGTTCCGCGATACCTCTCGACAATCTGAGTTATAAACTTATAAGCGTTTTCACGAACTTTCTCGAAACTGCTGCGCCCCGAAGTTAGCCATGCCGGAAGCTCGGAATGATTAAAGCAAAGCAGCGGCCCGGCTCCGATTGCCATACGCTTGTTGCTCAGAACGGTCATACATCTCTCGATGTCAGCAAAATTATACTGGCCTTTTGTGGTTTCTATCTTACCCCAGTTTATAGGAATTATTACCGAAGAGAATAATTGAGTCAGTTTTTCAATATAAGCAGGCTCGGTAATACGTATCGGGTCTATTTGACAGCCAAAGCAGCCCCTGCTGAACCCTCTTGCCGATGCCCTTTCTTTTAATGCCGTTTCAGCCTGCTGAACAGCCAGTTTTTCAGAAAATTGCACGGATTGCAAAAGTGCCTCATCTGCGAACATCGATGAAGCAGACATATCCGAAATGTTGTTTAATGCTCTGATAAAAAGCTGCTGGGCATTAGCCGAAATTTTTTCAGTATCGGAATTAAATAAAGACCAGTCTTCTCGCTTGGTAACAATCTGCATAAGTTTACCCCGAGCGATTTCGACATTCAGATTATAGGGTCTTTCGCGTTCCGGAAGGCATGTTGTCGCTAAAAGAACTTTACCCTCGCCCTGTACTTCCCACGGCAGAACCAAACCAGCCGTTTGAAGATTCGGCTTATTGCAATCGACAAAGCCGTCTATAAATTTAATATCGGCTCCGCGTATCGCAACACCGTCAGTACCAAAAAGATACGCCCCGTTTAAATCACATTTATCAGTAACTTTACCGTTTTTAAAAACCTGAAATTTCAATATTCCACCTTCGCTGTCCAATAATATTACCGGCACAATAAAAATAGACTTGAATTATAGCATTTGACATGGCTAAATCAATTGAAACTTAAGAATTCCAGACCGGTCTTGGATAACCGATCTGGAATTCACACAGCTTTTCTCTCCTGTAAAGCCGGAAGGCGTAATACACTAAATGTGTATTAATTTGCAGCCAAAGGACTATATATATAATCCGGATTCAGCGGCTGCTGACGCATTTGAAGTTCGTAAAGTTTGGTATTTTTCTCGATAAGTTTGGCAATCAGATTAATCTGATTCATAACTATCTCGATAAGGTCCGAATTGGCCAAAGCCGCTTCAGGCTGATGTTTGGGCAGAACCAAAGCAATATATCCGCAATTGGTATTATCCGTTGCTAATGCCGAAGCCGCGATTATGCACTCGTTGTTCTGCGTAATAATCGGCTCGGCTCCGTCATCGATTTTGCTCCACAATTGCTGCAGAACAGAATCATCTATTCGCATATCAACTAATGCCTGTGAGTCACTCGGCCAGAAGTTTCCGTCACGACCGGCTATCAGCATAATAGGACCATTTTCAGGAAGTGAATCGAAAACTTGTCTTGCGATTTGGTCATTAAGCCGGCTGTTGGGTGAAAAAAACGTATCGAACATATTCATAAATACTGCCCTTTCAAACTAAAAAACATTTAGGACAGTGAGTATTTCGGTATTAAAAGACATCGACTTAGTGAAGTTCTGAAATATTGGCTTTTAAAATAAGAATATACTGTTATAAGATATTCTTATGGGACGCTAAACAATGCTCTACTATGCCGATTTGGAGGAATCGCAGGTTTCTTTGCTTTGATGCCTGTTTCTAACCATCCTAATTGAATTGCCCCGCTCGTTATATTCGACCGTATCCATATAGGAACGAATAAGCAGTAACCCTCTTCCCTCGGTTTTATAAAGATTTTCGGCAAGTCTGCAATCAGGAACAGCGTTCGGATTAAACCCATACCCTGAATCGGTCATTATTATCTCGGTTTTTTCACAATCTACCGAGAAAGACATTTCTACCGGTTTGCGAGGATTCATTCGATTGCCGTGTTTGACAGCATTGTAAAAAGCCTCTTCAAGAGCAAGTCTTACCGCAAATATGTCGTCTTGAGAATAATTGCGGGCTTGCAATTGCTCAACAAGCCACTCCCGGGGCTTTTGCAGCTCCGACGGGATGCTTTCGACAACTACCTTTTGTTTTGCTGGTCTTTCTGTGGTCATAAACGAAAAACTCTCACACAAATAACACTTATCGGATACACACAGAATCAACTTTAACACGGCTAAACCACTATTTTGAAAGCTTCCGCACCTGCAGTAATCCCCAAAACCCTTATTCGGATTCCTGCGATATATGCTCTATTGCAGCGTCTACATCTTTGCAAATTTCAAATACTTTGGTTAAACGTGTTATTTTGAAAATCTCATATATTTTAGGACTGATACCGCAAAGTACCAGCTTACCGTCACGTTCATAGACCCTTCTGCTAAGCCTAATTAACAAACCAAGAACCGCAGATGACAAGAATTTCACGTTATCGAAATTCAGGACAAGGTGTACGCCCTCTGCTTGGTCTACCACTGAAAGCAGGGATTTTTCAACGGCTCTTATGTCAGTTTCTTCAAGGATTTTCTCATCTGTGAACGTAACTACAGTAGCTTCGCCCTGATATTGAACTGATATTCTCGGATGAACCTTTTGCATAATTATCTCCGGTAAAGACCGATATTAAAACATAAATTTTATTTCATCCACCGATTAGTGTCAAGTATTTTGCATTTATCGGCCAAATAGCAATTTTACTCAAGGCAATTGCTGCTTTTATATTGTCTCATATACAAGTTAAGTATGCATTTAGCATCATATGTTGAAAATTGCCATAAATACATACAGTTTCATCGGACCTATAAGAAAGGATATAAGGACTTATAAAACAATAGTTTATACGTATGTTTCTGCGCAAAATGACAGCAAACAATACAACAATAAGCGTTATTGGTTGAGAGCTTGGGCGATCGTTCGACTGAATTCAGCCGTTTCTTGGGGACAGGAATAATTTGGTTCAATTAACCGGTCAGCATTTCGAATTCTTCGACGCTGAGTGATTGCTTGAGTTTCTGCAAAGCTGTTAATTCGATTTGCCGCACGCGCTCGGCGGTAAGACCAAGCTCGTCTCCTATTTCCTTTAGAGTTTTAGTAGTCTTTAATACTGTCTGACTCATCAGTCCATAATGGCGGAGAATGATATACTGCTCGCGCTCATCCAGCTCGTTTTTTATTACCTGCACAAGGCTGCTGCGGGCACGGTCAATAGCTCCGAAATCCACCATATCAGAAATACGAAGGTCCTTCTGGACATTTTCAAGGGATTCGTCTGCCGATTTACTTCTATCCTGAACCTGCGGTATTTTTCTCGCAAAATCTTTGGTAATAATCCACGAAACATACGTAGCAAAACGAAAACCTTTTGTGTAATCGAATTTTTCTACAGCCCGCATAAGAGCCATATTCCCCTCGCTAATAAGCTCTCCCAGCGATGTACCGCTGAGCGAATGTTTGCTGGCGATACTGACAACCAAACCGAGGTTTGATTCGATAATTATTTTTTTTATCTCTTCGGCTTGATTAAGATATTTTTCTATCGAGTTGAGCAGCCTGCCGGAAGTGTTCGCAGTTTTAATATTACCGCGTTCGGTCGATGCAAGATACTTAAGATAGTTATACCTTCTGAACAGATACGTTTCTCTATCGCGTGTAAGGCGTTCGATGTTTTTTATTGACTGCAAATATCTGTTAAGCGAGCTGCCGTCCAATTGCAGTTTATCCGAAATATTGGTTTTTCGAGGGGGTATTTGCAAAGGTTCGGACGCTATTTTTTCAAAGGCTTTTCCTTTAGAAAATTCAGGGCTTGGGATATATTCAATTTTTACTGCCGATAATTCTTTGGCCTTCTTTTGATTGATGATTCTGTAAATCTCTGCTTTGCATCTTCCGAACTGCTTTACAAGTTCTTTAGCGGAAACTCCCTGTTTGTATAATCTGTAAATTTCTTTTTTATCTTCCGGTTTAAGATATTCACGAACAGATTTAAAAATTTTGCCCCGCTGACGGCCTTGGTCATATTCTGTCAGCAGAATCCTGATAGTCTCGTGTCCCCTGCCCAGCGCATCGGCTACGGCTTTTATGATATTTCTTTTGGTTTGTTTACCGGTTTTCGCTATTTCACGGGCTATCATCACCGCCCGTTCTTTTTCTTGCTCGGTTAGCCGTTCGAAGCTGGCGGCTGACTGAACCAGTTTAGGATTCGATTCTAAAAACCTCTCAAGCTCGGACTGCAAAACAGCCAGTCTTTTTTTTCCGTCTTTGAAAACATATTTTCTCGCAAGCAAACCTTTATTACGCCATCTGGCTATGGTTTTGGAGGATACATTAAGCGATTCGGCAAGCTCACTAATACTGTAAACCTTTTCTTTCTGCTCCGCGGTTTTTTCGTCGACCTTGCCGCTAAGCTTCCATATAAAAATTTGCAAATCTTCTATTAGGTCATTGCCGTTTATCAGCTCGTCCGGCAAATCTTTGGGATGATATTTAGTAATGCGGAAAACCACATAATCAAACGGATATTGTTTGGCAGGGTCGACTGTATAGAAAAATTCCTGAGCGGATTTCAAATATTCCGAGCGTTTGGCAGGTGAGACAAATTTCATCTGCATCAGCAATTGAGCAAGATGTGGATTATTTATTGCCCGCATCGACTATTTCCCGCAAAATATGATTCCAGTTTCACCGAGTGTCTATTTTAACATAATGCGCATAAAAAAACAGCGATTTTGTCGCTGTTTTTTCATTTTTTAAGGTTTTTCTTCGATTTCTAAGCTACGAGGCTTTTGACAAGGTCTACCGCCGAAGCCGCATCCGGCGAATAACCGTCAGCTCCGATTTTCTCGGCATAGCCCTGTGTTACCGGTGCCCCGCCGATAATGATTTTGGCAGGGATATTCGCATCTCTAAGGGCTTTTAATGTCTTTTCCATAGCCGGCATAGTCGTAGTCAAAAGCGCGCTCATTCCGATTACCTGAGGTTTATGGTTCTTTGCTTGGTCAATAAATTTTGACGGCGGAGCATCGACCCCGATATCGATAACCTCGAAACCGGCACCTTTGAGCATCATAACAACAAGATTTTTGCCAATATCGTGCAAATCGCCTTGTACGGTCCCTATCATGCACTTGCCTATAGGCTCGATACCGGCACGGGCAAATTCCGGTTCGAGTACTTCAACAGCGCTTTTCATAGCACGGGCGGCTATTAGAACTTCAGGGATGTAAACTTCATTCCTTTTCCATTTGGCCGCGATAATATTCATCCCTCCGATGAGACCTTCATCGAGAATTTGCTTTACCGAAACACCTTCGTCAAAAGCAGCTTTTGTCATTTCAACTGCTTTTTTCTGGTCGCCCTTGGTTATAGTTTCTGCCAATAAATTCAAATCTGCCATTTTGTTCACCTCAACTCAATTAAGAACAGTTTCCCTTCAACCGGCTGTTAATATTGTTTCATCTGTTTTCAAAGCATTAATTTTAACTTCGAGCGGCAAGAAAACAACTGGAAAATACCCGTGTTAAACAGGTTTTTATAGCGATGTAAGAATTTACAATTGTATAACAATATAAAAAAGCAGATTTCTGCTAATAGAAAATTCTTATTTAACCGCGGTTAATACTTTAAACCACCTAAATCCCGGCACCGGATGAACCGTAATTTGTTTAAATCCCGCTTTTCGGAAAATATCTTTCCACTGAGCGGCACTGATACAGTATTCACCGTCGTTTAGAATATGCTTTTTCCCGTTATCGTACATTCTCCTAAAACCGTCAACGCCCCCTTCTTTCAGTGCGATTACAAACTCCACTTTTAAATACTCTAAAATTTTAAGCATCCGGGCAGGGTCGGTTAATTTGCCTGTAGTATCCATATCGATTTCGCCAATCACAAACCGCCCGCCGGGTTTTAATAGACTGTGAATCTTTTTAATTACGGGAAGCTTATTTTTAATATGGTGCAAAGTTACTGTCGAGGCAGCTATATCGAAAGAATCTTTTTTGAAGGACAGCTTTGAGGCATCTATGATTTTGCAGCTTATATTTTGACCTATATCTAATTCTTCGATTTTTTTCCTGAAAATCGCAAGCATATCAGGCGAACTGTCCACACCCGTAATAAAACAATCCGCTTTTTTAAGAAATTTCAGAGATAACAAACCTGTGCCGCAGCCGATATCGAGCACTTTATCATTCTTGCGGACTTTTGACAATTTAACTGCGAGGTCAAGCATTTTGTGATGCCTTTTCAGCCTGCCTAAAGTCTCATCGTACTCGTTAGCCCAGTTCTTAAACCATTTCCGCGTAATTATATGCGATTTGCTCATTGCTATCGTCCTCAATAATACCGCCAAAGCCAATCATATTTAATCTATGCAGCCAGTATAGGATTTAAATGTAATTTTATCAACTGACTACTTAGTTCAGCCTTCTATTAAATAACTCTATTGAAACCAACGGATGAATATTCTATCCTTTAGGTTATGGCTGATTATATAGTATTAGTAAAACAGGTTCCCGATGTGTCCCAGATAACGGATAACGCATTCGACCCGCAAACAGGGACGCTGATTCGCAGCCGGCTTGATTCGGTGATAAACGACCTCGATGCCAAGGCGCTTGCGTTCGCTAATAATCTAAAGACGATTTCAAACGATAAAAACGCAAAAATAATATGCCTGACAATGGGCCCGCCCCAAGCCGAACAGGTGCTTCGATACTGTTTGGCAAGATGCGCAGATGAGGGAATATTGCTCACCGATAAAGCTCTGGGCGGAGCTGATACATGGGCGACGGCAAACCCGCTTGCATTTGCAATAAAAAAGATAGCTGCGGAAATCCTCCGCAAAGATAAAGATTATTACATCATCTGCGGAATGCAGTCGGTTGACGGCGATACCGCTCAAGTTCCGGCCCAGATAGCCGAACATCTCCAGATTCCCTGCATTGCCTATGCCGCCGAGGCAAAATATTCCGGCAATCGGTTCGAATTTACCAGCATCATAAGCGGTGGCAGCCAAGTCGTGTCTGTAAAATCAACTCCGGCTGTGATTACAGTCGCTGATTATGAATATCCATTGTTCGCTGCTTTCAGCAGGACGCGAGCGGCCAATAAAGAAGCTCTAATTCGCTGGTCTGCGGATGACGTAAAAGCTCAAAGCATAGGCGCAAAAGGTTCAAAAACAACAGTAATAAGAGTTTTTCCGCCAGGCAAAAGCACAAGAAAATGCCGCAAGGTCAATTCCCCCGCTGAGCTTGTCAGTTTCATCACAGAGCGTTTTCAAGCCGCAAATAATCAGACCGCAAAAGCAAGCCAAACAGAATCAAGTTATGTTCTTCCTTTTCGGCGGACGGATTTATTCGACCGGAGTTTCGAAGGTTTGGAAAAAGAAAAAGAAGATTACAATATTTTAACTACAACATTAAAACATCTCGGCATATCCGACATCAGCCAAATCGATTCTTATACAAAACAAAAACTTATCGTGGAATCTTCGGGACGTTTCCACAGCCGCGCACTCGATGATATGCTGACAGGATTAAGTCTAAAATCGCCGACTTTCAGCGGTGAAGTATGGGTAGTCGCGGAACATCAATACGGCTCGATTAATCCTTGCACTTATGAATTAATCGCAAAAGCCCGCAGCCTTGCTGATTCACTCGAAACAAAAGTAGGCGTAGTACTCGCAGGAAACAATGTCGGACAATTCTCTCAAAATCTAATTTATGCCGGTGCTGATAATATATATCTCATCGAACATTCAATGCTGACCCGGTTTGACCCGTTTTCATACCGCAAGGTAATTTCCGAATGCATCGAAAAGTATCGGCCCCAGATAGTCCTTTTTGCCGCTACACCTCAAGGCAGAATGCTCGCCCCGATGGTTTCTTATAGATGCCGATGCGGTCTAACGGCTGACTGCACAGGGCTGGAGATTAGGGACAGCTCCCGCCGCGGTCTTATCGGCATTTTAATGCAAACCCGCCCGGCTCTTGGCGGAAATGTAATGGCTACGATATGCACGAAAGATTCTTATTCGCAAATGGCTACCGCCAGACCGGGCGTATTTAAGGCTCTTGCTCCGGACAAAAACAGACAGGGAAAAACAATACTTGTTTCTGTGGAATTAACAGATAATGATATAAGCCTCAACGTTATCAAAACTGAAAAAACCTCCGGCAAAGCCGGTTTTGAAGCCGAAATTATCGTCAGCGGCGGCAAGGGAATGCAAAACCGAGACAATTACGAAAAACTGATAAACTCGCTGTGCACTGCTTTATCTGTCAAGTTAAAAGCCCCCGCCGAAAAAGGAGCTTCGCGAGCGGCTGTAGAACAGGGGTTCGCAGAGCGCATTCATCAAGTCGGCCAGACAGGAACATCAATCGGGCCAAAACTATATGTTGCAGTCGGTATTTCAGGAGCGATTCAGCATATGATAGGCATCGCCAACACAGATACTATCGTTGCGATAAATAGCGACCCTGAAGCGCCGATTTTTAAACAATGCGATTATTATATAGTAGGCACTGCCGAGGAAATTATTCCGGAGCTTGTTAAAGCATTGCAGTTATAATTATGAACGAACAAAAGAAAAATTATAGTAAATCGCAAATACTCATTGTCGGAGCCGGTCCGGCAGGACTATCAGCAGCGATTTCGCTCAAAGCCAAACATCCCGAACTCGAAGTCTGCGTAATTGAAAAAGCGGCTGATTTAGGCAATCACAGCTTGTCCGGCGCGGTCCTTGAAATATGGGCGCTGCATACACTGCTCGATGAGGTTTTGCCCAGCTGGGAAAATTCTGAACAGGCCAAAAATATTCTTTCGAATAAAATCGACAAAGATGACGTAATGTTTCTGCTCGGCAAAAATATAGCGATAAATATTTCTTTTGCCATACATATCGCCAAAAAACTCCGCCTTGGTTTCGGCCAAATGATGCATATGGGGGATTATTCAATTTCTATCAGCCGTTTGACAAAATGGCTCGGTAAAATCGCACAGGATTTGGGAGTCGAAGTTTTAACAGGATTCGCAGCCGAAGATATAATTTTAGATGAATCATCGGATTTAATTCAGGCGGTAAAACTCGTCGACAACGGACTCGACCGAAACGGAAATAAACTTCCTAACTATTCACAAGGAGAAATTATACCCGCGGATTTCATAATATTAGCCGAAGGCTGCGATGGGCTGCTTACTGAAAAACTTATCCAAAAAGCAAATCTAAAACGTCAGGCTAATCAGCTTTATTCGGTCAGTATAAAAGAGCTAATCAAAGTCAGTCCTTCCCAATATGAAAATTTCAGCAAAACAAGAGTTGTTCATGCTATGGGCTACCCGCTATGGACTCCTGTCATAGGACCGGGAATGTTCGGCGGCGGAATCATATACGCTGATAAACCCGAGCATATTTCCGTAGGAATGATTGTCGGAGCCGATTGGAAATACTGCGATTTCAATCCGCAGGATGCTTTAACAAATTTCAAATATCATAAATTCGTACGGCAATTCATTGACGGCGGAACGGTAGTCGAAGCAGGCGCCAAAATGATTCCCGAAGGCGGTTATTACGCTCTGCCTCGCGACATAAAAACAGGCTCCATCGGTAAAAACAACTGTATGGTTCTCGGCGACAGCGCCGGATTAGTCAATATGCTCAAAATTAAAGGGCTGCACAACGCGGTTATTTCCGGAGTATGCGCAGCCAACGCAATAATCGACTCAATAACCGAGCCGGCCAAAGCCGCCGAAAAATATACCGCCCTGCTCGACAATTCATCAGTGATAACCGAAATGAAATCCGCACGAAAATTTCGACAGACCGTTGCCAAGCTTCGCCCCCTGCTCGGTTTGCCGCTTTCCACTTTTACGCCGCTTCTGCCGAAATTCAAAATCGAGCACGATTATCAGCGAATGACCTCTGCGCGATATAGATTAAAGCCGAAACAAAAATTTGACAAAGATACTTTCACTGCCAACGCGGCAACTCAGCATCGCGAAGACCAGCCGAGTCATCTGATAATAATTAACAGTGATATCTGCCAGACTAAATGCGCTCCGAAATTCGGCAGGCCTTGCATTACATTCTGCCCTGCGGGAGTTTACGAAGCTGTGAATGATATTTTAAAACCGGCCAATCCCTCGAATTGCGTCCACTGCAAAACCTGCCAGCGCAAATGCCCGTTCGATAATATTCGCTGGACCGTTCCGGAAGGTTCCGGCGGACCCAGATACAAACGAATGTAACTTATTGATTTATGAAAAATACTATAAATTTTACTGTTATCTGTTTTCTGCTGGCCGCGTGCGGATGTGATAAGTCTCCCGAACCAACAAAGCCCCGGCAATCAAAAGCTACAATGACATTGGCTGAAATTTCCAGCGAATCCTATCTTGCGGCAAAGGTAAATTTCCTGCCGCTAACCGAGATTATAGGAGCAAAAACCTCCGGCGAATCAGGCAAAATAACTGCTTATGTTAATCTGACAGACATCGCAGGAGCCGCGATAAAATCCCCCGGAACGTTTCGTTTCGAATTATACGAACACATTAAAGAACTCCCCGATTCCAAAGGCAAACGTCTGGCAATCTGGGCAGAGCAGGATTTGACGGGTTTTTCTGATAATACCGCAGCATGGCTGGATTTTTTGCGGGCTTATCAGTTCGATTTGGCCTTTGATTTGCCGGCTGATAAAACATATGTCATAACGGTAACATGCACAAGTACCGGCGGCAAACGGCTTTATAATCAGATGGTTATCGCTGCCCGCTAAGGCCCCAAACCCGCCTTGGTATTGTACGTATAGTATTAAACCAATTGCTCTAAAATATTTGACTATAAGGCTCAAAACTGCGATGATATTGCGGTTTTTGGGCTTATTATTAACAAGTCAGGGAACTTTTCGAGACCTTTTTGTGTCTAATATGGGAGAGGCCGGTTGCAGCCGCAAACAGCACATATAGATATTAGTGATGAAGTGTTGATTAAACGATGGCAAAGCGGCGATTTATCGGCATTGGAAAACCTAATAATTAAATATAAGGACCGCATTTACAATACTATCCTTAGAATCTGCAGCAATCGGGATACAGCGGCGGAACTTTTGCAGGATACTTTTGTCAAAGTTATTGAAAATGCACAGAGTTTTAAGGGCAAAAGCACTTTTTATACATGGTGCTTCAGAATCGCGGTAAACATAACCCTGAACTGGTGCAGAAAAAATAAAAGCCGAGAAGAAATTTCTCTGGATGTACAGTTTAATAACGACCATGAACAGGCTAAAGCGGCTTTGCGAAATTATTTATCCGATGATAATTCGCCTAATCCGCTTGAGACCGTTCAAAACAAAGAGCAGGTTGAAATACTTTTGGCTGCGATAGGACGGCTTGACGAAGACCAGCGAACCGTACTTGTTTTGCGGGACATTGAAAATATGAACTATAACGATATATCTTTGGTTTTGGGAACAGAGCTGGGAACAGTCAAAAGCCGATTGAGTCGAGCCAGAGCAAATCTTCGGCAAAAACTCGAGGGGATTTTGCAATGATTGATAAAGAAAAATTGGATAAACTGCTTAATGCCTATATTGACGGCGAACTCGACCTTCGGGAGCAAACCGAGGTCAAACGGCTCGTCAAACACGATGCGAAAATTGCTTCAAGACTCAAGCAGCTTGAAAAATGCCGCCAACTGGTCACATCGATTCCTCATGAACAAGCACCGAATGAAATCTTAGAAAACATACGAAGAAAAATCGGCGATGCACAGCCTGAAACATTGCAAACCGAAGAATATAATCAAGAGGAAGGCACCAAGCAGCTTTTAATGCGCAAAGTTTTGGCGGCGGCAGCAATGATTTTACTGGCAGCGGTTTTGGGAGGGGTTATTTTTAATATTATTTCCCCCGATGAAACCGCAACATCCCCTTTAGCGATGAAACCCATACCTCAGATACAAGATACCGCCGAACCGGTGCTAACCGCAATGAAAAATACCGAAAGCTCTTCGCCGGTAGCTGCCGAACCGGTTAGAATAGAGGATTTCTTCGCCGCTACGTTAGAGCTTAACACTCATAACCACCGCGCAGTGCAAGCTTTCATCCAGCGGGCAATCGCGGATAACCCGCAGCTCATACAACTGCCTTCTTTCGAGGCTTCGAGAAACGGCAATTATGTAATAACCGGAACCAAAGAAGGCTTAAGTGTGTTTATGGAAGATTTAGCAAGCGCATGGAATCAGTTTGGTTCCGCATGGCTGTATGTGGATACCGAAAAACAAGGGCCGAAGATACTCGTCAGCAATATAACGCCTCAGCAGATTAACAAAATGGCTGCTCAGCCGAACCAAGAATCAATTACTGCAATGGCCGAAGACTTCGCAGTTCTAAACCGATTATCTCTCAAGCTGGTCGACAGAGACTTGATTGCATCGGAACCGGATTTAAATATAGAGCTTATGCCGATTCCAAAACCGGTATTGACTTCCAGACCCGAACAGGATAAAACATCGCAGGATTCGATAGCTAAAGAATTTCAGCTTACGGTTGTAATTACAGGAACCGAATAAAAATGCTTGAGATTGAAAACTGCTGTCTTGCCGTGGTCGATGTTCAGGGCAAATTAGCCCAGTTAATGCATGAAAAGGAAAAGCTTTTTTCGAATATCACCATCTTAATCAAATCCGCAAAGCTTCTTAATATACCCATAATCTGGTGCCAGCAGGCTCCCGACGCTTTGGGGTCGACGATACTCGAAATTGTCGAATTGCTGCCGGAAATTAATCCTATAAATAAAACAAGTTTTAGCTGCTGTAACGAACCGCAATTCAAAAACAATCTTCTAAGATTGAATCGAAGAGATATAATACTCTGCGGCATTGAAACGCATATTTGTATTTATCAAACCGCAGCCGATTTGCAGAGATTCGGATACCAGCCCTGCGTAATTACCGATGCCGTGTCATCAAGAACCGAATTCAACAAAACCGCGGCATTGGATAAAATGAAGACTATGGGGATTAACATCTGTTCAACTGAAATGATTTTATTCGAACTTCTGAAAAACGCCAATCACGAAAATTTCAAACAAATTGCAAAACTCGTCAAATAAAAACACTGCCTGCTTATATATACACATACCTTTCTGCAAGGCTAAATGCGTATACTGCGGATTTTATTCCGAACCGATAATTAACTACGACCCCGCAAGACTTATTGAAGCTTTAATCAAAGAATTAGCCGGTTACGACTGGTCTCAAATCGAAACTAAAACCGTTTATATAGGCGGCGGCAGCCCGAGCTGTCTGCCAGAACGGTTATTACTGTATCTGATAGAACAAATAATTTTAAGATGCCCCGCGGCCGAAGAATTTACCGTTGAAGTCAATCCCGTACAGACCGATGATAAATTGTTAACTCTATTGCGCTCAGCAGGAGTTAACCGCCTTTCAATCGGGGGACAATCCTTCAATCCTCAAGAGTTGGTTTTTCTCGGAAGAAAACACACGTCCGATGATATAAAACAAGCTGTCAAAACTGCACAAAAAGCCGGTTTTGAAAATATCTCACTTGATTTAATTTTTGCCATCCCTAATTCCACGATAGATTCGTGGAAATATACTCTAAAATCAGCAATAGAGCTTAATGTTCAGCATATTTCCGCTTATGCTTTAACTTACGAAGAAAACACCCCCCTTCAAAAAATGATTACTGACGGTCAAGTCAAGCCGATAGAAGAAGAAATCGACCGGCTTATGTATGAAACTGCCATAGACGGACTCGAAAACGCCGGTTTTAAGCAATATGAAATATCTAACTTTGCCAAGCCCGGTTTCCAGTGCCGCCATAATCTGAACTATTGGGCAAATAAACCTTATATCGGAATCGGTCCATCGGCTGCATCTTACTGGCAGGGAAAACGCCGGCAAAACGTTAAAAATATTACAAAATACATTGAAATGATTGAAACATCCGGCAATGCAGCACAAGAAACCGAATCTCCTGATAAACTGCAAATTGCCTGCGAAACAGCCGTCTTAAACCTTCGAAGAATCAGCGGTATCAACCTCACCGAATATGAAGCTGCCGCGGGATATGACGCTTTAAAGCTGTTTTCGGAACCGATTGAACGCTATAAAAAACTCGGTTTGATTGACGTTACGGACGGAAGAATTTTTCTTACCCGACAAGCCCTGCCGATTGCAGATTCGATTCTTTGCGATTTCTCAGACGTTTAGATTGAAAACAACTTTTGCGGCACATTGATAATAAATCCGGTTTAAAGGATATAGCTGTTTTCTGCTGATAGACAATAGGACAGAAAAATCCTTGCATAGAATGAAGGGGCACAATATCATCTAAATTAAAATATCAGATTAAGCAAAAACAAGAGGACAGAAGATGCCCGTATAGAAAACAGACCAACTCGTATATCAGGGTATAGCATTAAATAAAGCGGGCCAAGGCACGGTAAGTAATGCGGTAGTCTGAAAAAAATAGATTGTGACGCGGAGAGCATATAATCAACAGTTAGATATGACATTAGTTTAGGAGGCGAATAATGTCTATTCTGTCCGTTGTTGAATGGGTTGTATGGGGAATAATTCTTGCTTTTGGACTGTGGTTTGCTATTGGTATCCGAACAGCAGCAGTTCGACATGCACCACCACCTTTATGGCCAACGCTTATCATATCATTTTCACTGGTCTTTCTGCCTCTACTCTTCCTCTTCTTACCCTTCAGTAAGTTACATATTATCTGGATACTGCTTATACTTTGGCAGATTTCTTTTATGGCTGGCGTTAGGTATATCCCTCTTATTTCGAAATTATTGATTTGGCCGGCATATATCTACGCATGCATTCTTATAATGGGCACCGGTGCTTCTCTTGGTAGCCCGTCCAGGTACTCGCCATGGGCAGCACGCCAACCAAAACAATGGCCGTGGCTAACAAACAAAATCCAAAAGAATACTCAAAATTTGAGTAATGGCGGCAGATTGGATAATACAGAAAAAGACTATGTTAATTTTTTGTACGAAAAACTTTGGCGAGAAAGTCTCTGTGAAATAATGCCTGAAACCACCGCCAAAGAAATCGCGACAGAACTTTTGATTCCAGACAAAATAGATGGTTTCGCTTTTGCTCATAACTATTCTACTTTTCTCAGAAGAGGTTTTCCTCCTGCTGAGTCATTCTTATTTCCTGATAAAGTAAAAAACCCTTGTACAGCCTCAATCATGGAGGCCTCAAGACCATCAAATTATATATTGTCTTTTCCGGATTGGTTTATCGCAGCCTATCCGGATGTATTTATGTGGTTTAGTAGTGAGCAACGTCAACGCGTTAGAAATCGCAAAGGAGATGAAGATATTGCTGATGTTATGACATCTTTGGTTTATGAACTTTTTAAGATAAATCCGGAAAACAAAAAGCTGCAAGCCACCGATTTATACGATTCTGACAAAAAATGGTTGCCAAAGTGGTTAAAAAACTTGGTCTCCTCTTATAAACAAGAAACAGGAAAAATACCTGAAGCAAGCGTGGATGAAACAAAAGACAGTCTAGCAAAAGAGATTTATCATAGAAAGGAAATTCAATGAAGAAACCTCTTCTCATTTTAGGATTTTTAGCAATTACAGTTTTACCGCAATTCGTTTTCTCCCAAACCAGTGAGATACAAACATTCTTGGGCGGCCAGAAAACTAAATATTCCACCGAAGGCCATCCCAAAGCCAAAGGTATAAACATTAGCATTGAATACCCAAACAACTGGCAAAGATCGGAAGGTGAACGTCCCAATATCGTTCAGAAATTCAAAGCTGAAGCCACAGACGGTCTTTTTCGAATGTGCCTCATCCTAATAAAGGATCAACCATCATTCATGAAACTATTTTCATCTAAAGACATTTCTGATGCAATGTTTGGAAAGGAGACCATCAAAGAAATGATTCCCGAAGGCGCAACCTTTATCAAAGGCGAGCAGACAAGATATGATGGACAACCCGGTGCTTGGATGATCTATGCGACGCGAGCAGAACGCGCGGGGATAACAATAGAGATGTATAATCTACAGCATATATTTTTGTATTCTGGGAAAATGATTGTGCTTGAATGTTGCGTTGGCGGAATTGCTGGCACTGATGCGAAAGTTGCAAACGAATTTGAACAATATCTACCTCTTTTCCAACTTATTGGCAATAGCATCGTTATACATAACAAGTGGACAACACCAATAAATGAGGGTGGCGACTCTATAATGGAGACCGCCTTTGGCGAATACTGGTGGATAGCTTTGATTGTCTCAGCCATTTTGACTTGGGGAATCGGGTTAGCTCCACCACTGTTAATCAGGTTTGCTTTTCTTCGGCGGCCTGTATCAAAAGGATGGGCGATTGGTACTGCTGCTATTTTCTGGTTTATAAATATAAATATTTTTACAGCGATTGGCAGCACAAGTAAAACACATGGTGCATTGTTTCTTGTGGCTTGGGCATCCTATGCTATTTTACGACAAGGGGCTAAGAAAGAATCGACTTTCAAAGAGACTTAGTAAACTTACACTGCAGTTTGGTCACTTTATATCATGATATTGCAAAATTACAATATGGTGTTATTGGCTTACAAAGAAATTTTGTAAGGTGTATAAATCGTTTATTCGAAGGCCGTCAGGTAGAAAATGACAGATAAACGTAACAGAGAATCATTCGCGCCACAGATTATTGCAATCATAATGCTTCTTTGGGCACTTAATCCTGAAAATCCATACGGGTACTATATATTACTTCGTATTGTTATTTGTTTTATATGTGGATTTCTGGCTTTTCGAGCCTTGGAACTTGGACACGATATATGGGTATGGATACTTGGTATCACAGCAGTGATTTACAATCCTATTATTCGTATCCATTTGACAAGAGAGATTTGGTCGATGATAAACATCGCAACCATAGTTATGCTTGGAGTAACATTTAGGACTCTCCGCAAACGGAGTGCGTCCGACCAGAAAAGAGACGAGACTGATGAGTATTAAATCAACAACTTCCAAAATAAAAAATTACGCACTCGGATCAGTTATAATGCTATTGATACTTGTTTCTCCGGCGCTGTTTATAATTGGTGGAGTAACGATTGGCAAGGTGATTCTTCCGTGGCTGATATTAATATCCATTCTTGCTCTCGGATTCAATATCATTCTTTTGCCTCTTGTCTTTATCCCTATGACTCGTCCGTGGGCTGGTCTTGGTTTTTTCATTTCGTCCTATCTTTTCGGTTTAACAGGGTGGTTTATGGGTTTATTGTTGACATGGACTCTCTGGGGCGGACTTGCAGTTTTCATTGGTCTTTTCATAATGGGAATCGGGGTTATTCCTATTGGAATGCTTGCTACACTTTTCAACGGAATGTGGCTTGAACTCGGCATCCTTACCTTGGCCGTGATTCTGACTTTCGGACTTCGGATTCTTGGAATCATGAATATGCCGGATGATAATGGATAAATGGGTGGATAACTAGGGACAGCCACCATTTTTCATTTATAAATCCGCGGTTAAATCTTCGTGTTTCTTCTTTTCTTCGTGGTAAAAAACCCGTGAAATCAGTGAAATCCGCGATTAAACAATTCTCTGCGATTTTTCAGGAATTTAGCCGGCAATCTGCTATAATACTTGCCCTTAGAGTTCTTAAATATGAAATAGACACGGATTGACACTGTTTTTAATTTATTTCTCTGTGTGCCCTGTGACCTCTGTGTAAGCAGTCCATAGGACTGTGGCTAAAGAACTCTGCGGCTGATTTTTTAGATGTAAATAAAATTTATGAATACAGAACATATAAGAAATTTTTCGATAATAGCCCATATCGACCACGGCAAAAGCACCTTGGCCGACAGGATGCTCGAGCTTACAGGGGCAGTAACAGATAGGAACAAAAAAGACCAGCTTCTCGACGATATGGAACTGGAACGCGAGAGAGGTATAACGATAAAAGCCTCGGCTGTAACCTTAGATTACCGGCACGAAGGCAAAAAATATATGCTCAATCTGATTGATACGCCCGGCCACGTCGATTTTCACTATGAAGTCTCCCGTGCTTTAGCCGCCTGCGAAGGCGCGCTGCTGGTAGTCGACGCCACTCAAGGCGTAGAGGCCCAGACGGTCGCTAACGCCCATTTAGCCATTGAAAATAACGTCGAATTTATCGGGGTCATAAATAAAATTGATATGACTGCCGCTCAGCCGGAATTAGCCGCTGAGGAAATCGAACATGCTATCGGGATAAGAAAAAATGAGTGCTTCAAAATAAGCGCAAAAAAAGGCACCGGCGTTCCGGAACTTTTAGAAGCTATCGTAACACTGCTGCCTCCCCCGCCCGATAGAAGCAATGAAAATACCGCAGCCCTTATTTTCGACAGCCACTGCGACGATTACAGAGGTGTCATCTGCTATGTCAGGGTCTTCGCCGGCAAGCTTACAATCAAACAGAAAATTCGGTTTATGGGAAACTCAAAAACCTATACCATAACCGAGCTTGGTAAATTCACGCCGGCGATGACTGCTGTCGAAAAAATCGGCACCGGCGAGGTTGGTTATGTTATCGCTAATATCCGCGAATTATCCGATGTCAGAATAGGCGATACCATCACAGACGATTCAAAACCGGCTGCTCAGCCTTTATCCGGTTACAGACCGCCGATGCAGATGGTTTTTTCCGATTTCTATCCGGGAAACAATACCGATTATGCCGAGCTTCGGGCTGCCTTTGAAAAACTTGCTCCAAATGACGCGAGTTTTTCTTATGTCGCTCATAATTCACCGGCACTTGGGTTCGGTTTTAACTGCGGATTTCTCGGCCTGCTTCATATGGAAATTATTCAGGAAAGGCTTGAAAGAGAATACGGCATCGACGTCGTTCAGACCGCCCCTACGGTCAGCTACGAGGTGCTTAACAAAGACGGAAAAGTCATAAAAATCGATTCCCCCAGCGAGCTGCCCGATGTAACAAAAATCGCGGAATTGCGTGAGCCTTATGTAAAATTAGAGATAATCACAGCTAACGACTCGGTCGGCGGGATTATGAAATTGGCCGACAGCCGCCGCTGCAAGCTCGTTAAGACCGATTATATAAGCCAAACTCGCGTAATGTTAGAATACAAGGCTCCTCTGGCTGAGATAGTATATGATTTTTACAACATGCTAAAAGGAATAAGCCGCGGCTATGCGACTATGGACTACGAATTTTTAGGGTTCGAAGCCAGCGATTTAGTAAAAATGGACGTTCTGGTAAATAAAGTCGCGGTCGATGCTCTATCGCTGATTGTACACCGAAGCACCGCCGAAGCCAGAGGAAGAAAATTAATTAAAAAACTTCAAGAATCAATCCCTCGTCATCAGTTCGAAATACCCATCCAAGCGGCTATCGGGGCAAAAATCATAGCCAGAGAAACCGTCAAGGCCTATCGTAAGGATGTTACAGCCAAATTATACGGCGGCGATGTAACTCGTAAAATGAAGGTTCTCAAAAAGCAAAAAGAAGGCAAAAAGCGAATGAAGAGCATAGGCTCGGTTCAAATACCCCAAGAAGCTTTTATGAGTATCCTGAATACCTCAGATTCCGAATAACTCATCCTTGACTAAAAGGGCTAATGGCATTATATTTTTAACCCTTATTGAAGTTCTTCAAATCAGTACTGTTAGATTTATATGTAAAGGTGAAATTGTGAAAGCAAGCGATTTAAGGCCGGGAATGGGCGTCATATTAGACGGTAAACTTTGCGTATGCGTTCAGGCTACGCATGTAACACCGGGAAACCTGCGGGCATTTGTCCAGCTTAAGATTCGCTCGGTCAAAGACGGGATTATGCTCGAAAAGCGGCTGCGTTCGACAGAAGAAGTGGAACAGGCCTTTTTAGACAGACGCGAAATGCAGTACCTCTATCAGGATAGAATCGGGCTGGTTTTAATGGATAACCAGACATATGACCAAATCACGCTGCCCTTCGAAATGGTCGGCGACGCGACTAAGTATCTCAAGCCCGAAACAAATATCACCACTTTAGTACACGATGGAAATGTAGTTTCGATTGAACTGCCGAAAGTTGTTGAATTAGCAGTAACCGAAACCACCCCTCAGCCCGCCGGAGCGACTGTTACAAATCAGATGAAAGATGCGGTCCTTGAAACAGGTTTAGCTACGCGCGTTCCGCCTTTTATCGAAATAGGAGAAGTTGTCCGAATAAGCACAGAAAACGGCTCGTATCTGTCCCGCGCAAAATAAAAAGCTGATTTATCAAAATTTTTAGTTTGTCTTACCAATTCGCTTCGCCATAGGGGCCGATGTAGCCTTCTTTCTTTGTTTCCTGCTGGCGGATTTTGATAATCGCCTCGGCTATCACAATATCACTGGGGCTGGTAATTTTAATATTCGACGAATCTGTTTGCACAATCGAAACCTCTTGCCCAATCGCTTCAACAAGCTGAGCATCATCACTGATTTTAGCTCGGTCAAGATTGGGAAGATTTTCAAATGCCTTTTTGAGAATATCCTTCTTAAATACTTGCGGCGTCTGAGCCTCAAAAAGATTCGTCCGGTCAACCGTATTTTGTATGATATTTTCTTTCGCGTGTTTTATCGTCGCCACAACCGGAGCCGCCAAAATCGCTGCTCCTGTCTTAGCGGCTGCGGCAAAGCAATCGTCAATCCATTTATTTTTCGGACAACATCTAACCGCATCATGCACAGCTATAAGAGCGATGTTATCTTTTACAAGCTCAAGCCCTTTTTGCACGGTCTCGAACCGCTCCTGCCCGCCGATGTATGTTTTAACATTAAAAAACTGAAGATTAGCTCCCCATTTTACATTAACGATTTCCTCATCATCTTTATTGATAGCCAATAGTATCTGCTTAACATCATCGCGGTCGGCAAAAAATTCGATACTCCTGATAAATGCCGCCCTTCCCGAAACATCGCAAAGCTGTTTTTTTCGCTTGGTAATCGGGGCAAGTTTATCAACGCTGAACCGGGTACTCGCTCCGGCGGCACATATTATTACACAAACATCGTCTGTCATTTTTATGCTCCCAAGTGTTTATAATCAATAAAGATAAGTATCCGGTATCGGGCAGTAAGTATCAAGCCTGAGCTTTTCGAAAGATTGCAAAAAACATCGAATATTTGCTAAAAATCTCGCAGAATCGGTGAAATTTCGAATTTATTGTGCTTTGGTTGTGTTTTCTGATGGAATTTTTAACCGCAGATTTGATTTAGTTTATCTATTGTAAGCTCTCTTAGGGAATTTACAACAATATCACAGCCTTTAAGATGTTCCTCGCTGTAAGAATTAGTAACCGCGACAGAATGCATTTTAGCGGCACAAGCGGCTTCGAGCCCCCAGCGGGAATCTTCAATCACTACACACTCGTTTGGCCGAATATCTTTGTGTTTTTTATTTAATTTTTCAAGGGCAAGTAAAAAACCATCCGGTGCGGGTTTGCCTTTTTTAACCTGTTCTGCCGAAACGATGACTTCAAAAAATTTCTGCAAATCCGCTTTGTTCAGAATAAACTCGATTTCGTGCAGCAGCGCGCCGGAACATATTCCGATTGCGATGTGACTATCTTTAAGCAGACGCAGAAATTCAGGAACACCGTCTATTATATTGCTGTCTTCATTAAGCATTTGCTCGAATATTCGCTTTTTATTAACAGCCAATCCATCCTGCTTAGCGGCCTCTGGGCTAATAATTTTCTCTTCGACGAGCAGCTCTACTAAATCCGCATCTGTAAGACCGAGATATTTGTTGAAGTAATCTTCTTTTGTAATTTGATAGCCGTAATCAAGCAAAGCTTTATTAAAAGCATTAAGGTGCATAATTTCCGAATCGGTAATCACACCGTCAAAATCAAAAATCACCGCTCGAAACATGGAGATTATCCTCACTCAACAACAATAGGCTGTATGAGATTTTGATATTCCGTAAAGGTCGATGTGTCGCCCGAACATATTAACTCGGCCAACTGCTTCATTTTCGGAGCATTTTTCGTAATATACCTGCGGGCTACGGCTTTTTTACGCTGTTTCATACTAACCATTTTTTCATCTGATTTACCGTTCGCTCCGGCAAGAGGAACTTCCATTTGTACTTCTGTGCTGGCCTGACCGCAGAACAAATATCCGTTAATAATCCCTATCGCAATATCGACAATCGCCCTGCCGTACAAGTCCATATAATCGTTGCCTTTTTCCTTGATGAAAACTATAGACTTGTTCATCAGCTCAGTCGAATCTTTCAGGCAATCGATAAGGTCTTTAAGGTCGGTATCGTAATGCAGACCTGCAAGTTCTTCCTGAATATATTTATCCGCAGTGCCGCTGCAAACCCCCCGAACCGCTGCGACAACCTGAAGCTGGCTGGTACCTTCATAAATTGTAGTTATACGGGCATCACGGGCATAACGCTCGGAAGCATAATCACGCATATATCCGCTGCCGCCGAGAACCTGTATGGAATCATACGCTACACTGTTGCACATTTCAGAACAGTAATATTTACTCATCGGCGTCAGCATATCCGCAAAGCGTTTATATTTTCGTCCTTCGTTTTTAAGCTGTCTGAGCTTTTCCTTATCCTCAGGCGGATTAGTTTCATACTGAGTTTCCATCGCTACAGAGATATCAACCACACGCGATGTCTCATAAAGAAGTGCACGTCCTGCCTCGATTTGAATTTTTATATCGATTAGCATATCCCTGACTGCGGGGAAATGTTCGATTGCCATACCGAACTGCTTCCGAGATGCCGCATAATCGCGTGCCACACGATAAGCAGCCTCGGCAATGCCAAGCGACTGGCCGGCTATCCCGATACGGGCGCCGTTCATCAGACTCATAACATATTTAACCAAGCCGCGCTGTCTTTCGCCGATTAATTGACAAGGCGTATTATCAAAAAATATTTCGCATGTCGGCGAACCGTGAATTCCGAGTTTATCTTCTAATCGCCTTATGTGAACCGTTGGCCCCCTATCACAGACAAAAAGACTTAATCCTAATCCGCCCGAACGGTCCGGCTCGCTGCGAGCCATAACCAAAAGCACTTCGCCGCATCCGTTAGTAATAAATCTTTTAACACCGTGCAAAAACCACTTGCCGTTCTCATCCTGATAAGCTTTGAGCTTCACAGCCTGCAAATCACTTCCTGCATCCGGCTCGGTGAGAACCATAGCACCTGTAACCTTACCCGCCGAGAAATCATGAAGGTATTTCTGCTTAATTTCCTCATCTGCAAATGCGTTTATAGTCTCGGCGATACCCTGCAATCCGAAAATATTCATAAGTGAAGCGTCTGCCCTTGAAACCATTTCTATGGCCGCCGAATAAACCAGATTCGGAAAATTCAAACCGCCGAAACGATGAGGCAGCGTAAAACCCATCACGTCCGCTTTGGCAAGTTTATCAAGCGATTGAACGATTCCGTCGGCATAGCTGACAGTTCCGTCTTCGTTTAACTTATTGCCCTGACGGTCAACGCCTTCCGAACGCGGTGCGATAAAATCACCGCTTAATTCACCGAGCGTATTAAGCACCATTTCATAATTTTTTACCGCTTCGTCTGCGTCAGCAGGAGCAAAATCGAAATCTTTGGCAAATTTAAAATCTTCTTCTTTAAGCTCTGCGATTTTTCTCAAATCGACATGCTTGAGCAAAAATTTTATATCATCGTTATCTGCAAAAAAATTGGCCATACTCAGTTCTCTTATGAATTTTGAAAGGTATTATTTTATTTCTCTGCAGCTGCTTCAACTGCTTCTTTTATTGTTTTTTCTTTCAGAGCTTTTATCATCTTAGGAACAACCTCATTGAGGTCTCCGAGAATCTTATAATGCGCCACCTGAAAAATCGGAGCATCAGGGTCGTTATTAATAGCGATTATTTTCTGGCTTTCCGCCATACCCGCCTGATGCTGAATAGCCCCGCTTATTCCGACTGCAATATACAGACTCGGACGCACTGTCGTTCCTGTCTGTCCGACTTGATGGTCGTGGTCGATAAATCCTAAATCAACCGCCGCCCTCGTAGCCGCCGGAGCAGCGCCAAGCACATTCGCCAAATCCCATATAAGCTTGAAATTCTCTTTACTGCCAACTCCCGCTCCGCCCGCAACAATAACGCGAGCCGCTTTCAAATCAACCTTTTTTACACGCTTTTCATGATGCAAAATTTCAAGAGGCAAATCATTTTGTGACAATTGGGCTTTTTCGGTTATTACCTTACCGGTCCTGTTTACATCAGGCTCAGGCATAGGCATAACACCTTCACGAACCGTAGCCATCTGAGGCCAGCGGTCGAAGTTTATGATTGTCGCGATTATATTCCCGCCAAACGCAGGTCGGACTTGGAACAATAAATTCTTATGAACCTGTCCGTCAGAAGCTTTATGGTCGCCAATCTGCAAATCCGTACAGTCAGCCGTGAGACCTGCTTTTATGGCACTGGCAACTCGCGGAGCCAAGTCACGACCGGCCGCGGTTGCACCGTAAAGAACTATCTGCGGTTTATATTTACTGATTAAATTACATATGACTTTTGTATAGCTATTCGTTTGATAATGAGCAAGCAGAGGATTTTCGACAAGATAAACCTTGTCGGCTCCGTATCGGATTAGTCTTTCGGTAAGCCCGCTAACGTTGCTGCCAAGTAATATGACCGACAAATCTACTTTGAGGATATCCGCAAGATGCCTTGCCTTGGATAACAGCTCTATAGGGGTATCTTCCAGAACTCCGCCATGCTGTTCGGCAAAAACCCAGACTTCTCCGTTTCTATTGACTTCAATCATTACAAAAAAATCTCCAGACCTACAGCCGGTTATTCGATTGTGTTATAAATACACAAAGAAATTTAAGTTGTCGCGCCCCGGATTAACCGAGGCGCGATTGATGTTTTCAAGATATTTTAATAACGACGTCCGCCGCCGCCACCGCCGCCGCCGTAACCACCGCGTCCACGACCGCCGCCACCGCCGCCAAAACCACCGCGTCCGCCGCCGCCACCGCCGCCGGGTCTGCGGCCCGGAGTCTTAGGACGAGCTTCGTTAACATTCAATGCTCTGCCTTTGAGGTCCTGACCGTTCATCTCGTTAACAGCTGCTTCAGCTTCGGCCTTGGTCGGCATTTCGACAAAACCAAAACCTCGTGATTCTCCGGTAAATCTGTCTTTGACGATATTGACTGTATCGACCTGCCCGAAAGACCCGAATGCCTGCCGCAAATCATCCTCCGTCACATCACGCGACAAATTGCCCACATAAATATTCATTTCAAATTCCTTCCTGGCCGTAACATTCGGCCTGAACCGTTATCTGCTTTCGGCGCGGCTCGACACACGTCATAGCCCATCATACCGAGAACTGCTATATTAAACTTAAGCTATTATTTTATCCCTGATTAATTCTCCGAGCATATCAGAAATTCCCTGCTCGGTTGGCTCTATACTTTTCGTTTCTTTACTTGTAAGAACTATGCTCTGGATGCGATGAACCTTTGTTGGCGAACCATTACGACCGCACCATGTCAAATCCGCGCCAAGCATATCCAAATCCCACTGCTCTATCAGCAGCCCCTGTTCGTTAAGCTGATTGCATTTCATATCTGAAAGCTGCCGCAGAGTTTGCTCATCTGCATTAGGGTTTTCTTGTTTAACTTTCTGAGCGACTTCTACCGCGCACATCGCTTTTTTGCATTTCATCAGTCTCTTAGCTGCCGGTACACGCGGTTCATTTGCCTGATTAGTAACGGTAAGCAAAACAGGAAGTTTTGTCATTACTTGCTGTGTTCCGTTGATAACATTTCTAAGTATTGTAATAACCCCGCCATTAAGTTCTATCAGCTTCTCTGCATAGGTAATCTGAGCAATGCCGAGTTTCTCCGCCAACTGAGGCCCTACTTGTGCCGTATCTCCGTCAATAGCTTGTCTTCCGCATAAAACTATATCATAATCGAGCTTCTTAACCGCACAACTGAGAATATAGCTCGTCGCCAAAGTATCGCTTGCCGCACACTTGCGGTCAGTAACAAGAATCGCCCTGTCAGCTCCGCGATACAATGCCTCTCTCAAAACAGCCCCAGCCGCCGGCAAACCCATTGTAACAACGGTAATAGTACCGCCGAAACGCTCTTTTATCTGCAATGCCAGCTCTAATGCATTTAAATCTTCGGGATTAAATATAGCAGGCAGGGCTGAGCGGTTGACGGTTCCGTCGTCGTTCATGGCCTTTCCGGTAATTTTTTTCGTATCCGGAACTTGTTTTATCAGTACAACGCAATTATAGGCCACAGATACCTTTCTTAATTAAAATTTCATTCAACTTTTTTACTGGTTTTATAAGTTTACAGCTATTTTATGACAAGTCAAGACCTAAAATACTAATCAAATAGCTTGAATTTTCGAATTTAAACCAATTCAACTGCCATTCTCAAGATTTTTTCAGCGATATGTTCTATTACACCCCTGTCAATCAATTAACAAGGACTTGCCGTTTATTGCAAGTCCTCGTTTTATAACTAATAGCGGGGGGAGGATTCGAACCTCCGACCTCCGGGTTATGGGCCCGACGAGCTACCAGACTGCTCTACCCCGCGATCATTAACTTTTAAAGAATATACAATAACAAATTAACAAAAAATTAGCAACCTGCAATTTATTAGAATAAAAACAAAAACTAATCATTCATACAGCCGCGAATCTTCTGGGCTATTTTATCGATTACACCCGGCGGATAAGTGTATTTGGGCCATTTATTAAAAACTCCGTCGCCGGCTTTTCTCGGGATAATATGAAAATGAACATAATCTATCAACTGTCCTGCCGCCCTGCCGTTATTGCATAAAACGTTATAACCATCACATCCGGTAGCGGCTGCTACGGCTTTGGCTATTTTTCCAAGCTTCGAGCACAACTGCGCCAAAATCTCAGGCGGACAATCATCTATTCTTATAAACTTCTGCTTAGGTATCACAAGCGTATGTCCGTCGCTTATCGGATTGATGTCCAAAAAAGCCAGAACCGCTTCGTCTTCATACACTTTTACCGAAGGGATTTCACCAGAAACTATTTTAGAGAAGATGCAATCCTTTGCTCCCATATCAGCTCATCTCCCTGCAAAAAATTATTACTGACTCTGGGTCTCTTTGTCGCCTTTAGCAGCTTTTACTTCCGGCTCGTCAGAACTTTCGGCTGATGAAGCTTCTACTGCCTGTTCTTTTTGCCAGTTCTTCTGCTTTTTAGTAGATTTCTTCTTGGATTCTTTCGAAGATACTTCGTCTTTGCCTATAAGCTGAAGCAGCACCAATTGCCCGTTATCACCAAGCCGCCTCATAGCAAGCCGAACTATTCGGGTATATCCGCCCGGCCTATCAAGATAACGCGGGCCGATTTCACTGAAAAGCTTGCCTATAACCGTACCTTTTTTGACTAACTCGCCCTCTTCTTCAACTACGATATTTCGATTGCCCAACATCGAAATCGCTCTGCGTCTCGCAGCCAAATTACCTTTCTTGGCAAGAGTAATTAATTTTTCTGCAAAAGGCTTAACATCCTTAGCCTTTTCCATCGTCGTCGAAACGCGCTCATGTTCGAACAGCGAAGAAACAAGATTTCTCCGCATCGCTACACGATGTTCACTGTCTCGACTCAACCGTCTTCCTAAAACTCTATGACGCATAGCAACACATACCCCAAATTCAACCGGCTTAACCCGATTTTTAACTATAATTTAATTATTCGTCTGCTTCGCCCGAGCCAAGCGATATACCTAAATCCGCAAGTTTACGCTTAACTTCACGAAGGCTTGTACGCCCAAAACTTCGTATCTTCAGCAGTTCTGACTCGCTCATACCGACAAGCTGTCCGACCGTCTCAATCTTAGCAGATTCCAAACAGTTATTCGCTCTTACGGAAAGCTCGAGTTCAGATATCGGCATATTCAGTTTAGCCGTCAATTCCTCATCTACCTTTTCTTCGACCTGTTCCTGAATACCCTCGTCTGAAATCGTCTCTTGACCCAGCTCGCTGTACATAACAAACGGATTGATATATTTGCGTAAAATCTTGCCGCCTTCGACCATTGCCATCTCAGGGGTAACGGTTCCGTCTGTCCAGATTTCAAGAATCAGCTTATCATAATCCGTCTTCTGACCGACACGGGTATCTTCAGTTAAATAACGCACGCGTCTGACAGGAGAATAAGATGCATCAAGAACTATTCTTCCGATTTCCTGCTCGAATCTGTCCGCTTCGGCGATACGCTCGGAAGCAGGGATATAACCTCTCCCATTTTCGACAACCATTTCCATTTTGAAATTCACATCTTCGGTTAAGGTTGCGATTACTTTATCCTTGTCAATAATCTGAATCGAAGGGTCAGCGACTATGTCGCCACTGGTAATCGTACCGGCTTTAGAAGCGGATACCGTCATAGTCTTCGGGTCTTCTCCATTCAGTTTTACGACAAGATTTTTGACATTAAGAACTATCTCCGTTACATCTTCCATTACTCCTTTTATAGAAGTAAATTCATGGTCGACACCGGATATCTTAATGCTCGTAACCGCACTGCCCTCAAGCGCTGAAAGCAGAACTCGACGAAGACTGTTTCCGATTGTTGTACCGAAACCGCGTTCGAACGGCTCGATGTAAAACTTGCCGTACTTATCTGTCGAAACAAGCCCGTCACGTTCAACTCTTGTAGGCAATTCCAAACCACGCCATCTAATTCGCATACAGGCCTCCTATGACTAATCCCCTGTTAGTCTTCTGCCGAACAAAACCAAATCCATTTATATTTATCAGCAGTATTATCATCTCGAACAGAACTCCACTACTAACTGCTCTTCAACTGGTATCTGAATATCTTCACGGCTCGGAAACGCTACTATGGTCGCTTCCGGTTTATTTCTATCTAACTGCAGCCAGCTCTGAGCTGTAAAATTCGGATTAGCATCGAGCTGCTTTTTCACTTTTTTCAAACTTTTATCCGATGTTTTTAACGTAATTCTATCGCCGATTTTAGTGGTGTAATCGCTAATATCAACTTTGCGGCCGTTAACATGTACATGACCATGCGAAATCAGCTGTCGAGCCTCTTTGCGAGAACTGGCGAAATTAAGTTTATATACCACATTATCCAGCCTTCTTTCCAGAAGCTGAAGCAATGCCTCGCCGGTATTGCCTTTTGTACGTTCAGCTCGGTGGAAATAATGCATAAACTGGCGTTCCAGAAGACCGTAATATCTTTTAATCTTCTGTTTCTCACGAAGACGAACACCGTATTCACTCGACCTGCCGCGGCGCCAGCCATGCATTCCGGGTGCCGGATTCCGAGTATTCTTTTCAATCGGACACTTTGCCGTTTCGCATCGGACGCCCTTAAGCATCAGCTTCATTCCTTCGCGGCGGCACAGTTTACAGCTTGAACCAAGATATCGACCCATCTATATTTCCTGTCTTAAAATTTATTATTATACACGTCTTCTTTTAGGAGGCCGGCAGCCGTTGTGAGGAAGCGGCGTTACATCTTCGATAGAAGATATTCGAAGACCAGCTCCCTGCAAAGCAGATATAGCTGACTCTCGGCCTGAACCCGGACCGTTTACTTTTATTTCGACTTCACGAACACCGTTACGCATTGCCCCGGCTGCACATTTCTGAGCCGCCTGCTGAGCAGCAAACGGTGTACTTTTTCTCGAACCTTTGAATCCGACACAGCCGCAAGACGCTGAACATATCGTATCACCGTCAGGGTCTGTTATCGTTATTAAGGTATTATTGAACGTCGCTTTAATATGAACTATCGCTTTTACGACATTCCTCTTTATTTTTCTTTTTCCGACTTTAGCCATCTCTAAACGTATCCTCTAAATCCGCTTTATCCTCGCATTTCCTTTACGCCCTTCTTACCGGCAACTGTCTTACGCGGCCCCTTACGGGTTCGGGCGTTACTCTGAGTTTGCTGACCGCGAACAGGCAAGCCTCTGCGATGACGAACACCGCGATAACATCCGATATCACGCAGCCGAGCTATATTCTGAGAAATCTGTCTGCGAAGCTGACCGCCGACAATATAGCTGCGGTCTATTATCTGGGTTACCCGGCTAAGCTCATCTTCTGTAAGCTTGCTGGCCTTAACCATCTTGTCGATACCCGCTTCTTTCAGTATCAGCTCGGATGTATGCTTACCGATGCCGTGTACATACGTCAGCGCTATCCATATCGCCTTTTCGTTCGGAATATCAATACCGACTATACGAGGCATATTAGCTCCTTACAAAACCCGTTCAGCAAAAAACGCATTTGGACTAACCCTGACGCTGTTTATGACGGGGATTACTGCATATCACGCGCACTACGCCGCGACGGCGAACTACTTTGCAGTTTTCACATATACGTTTTACTGAACTTCTTACTTTCATTTTTTCTGTTAACCTCTAAAATCTTAAACCGCAGCTCAATGCCGCAGTATTATTCGGCCCCGATTAAGATCATACGGGCTCATTTCTACCATTACCTTATCGCCCGGAAGTATCCTGATAAAATGCATCCGCATCTTACCCGACACATGGGCCAAAACCTTATGCCCATTTTCCAGTTCAACATTGAACATCGCATTAGGCAAAGCTTCGAGAACTGTTGCCTGCAATTTTATCGCATCTTTTTTAGTCATAACTGCTGTTTTAAAGTCATGACCTCACATCCGGTTCTTGTTATCGCTATAGTGTGCTCAAAATGAGCCGAGCACTTTCCGTCCTTAGTAACTACCGTCCATCCGTTTTTCAATGTCTTCACATCCTTTGTACCGGCGTTTACCATAGGTTCGATCGCAAGAACCATTCCTTCCGCCAGTAGAGTATCATCGCTAAGAAGCTCTTTGCTCACAAAGTTCGGAACTTTCGGTTCTTCGTGCATTTCGCATCCTATTCCGTGTCCTACGAAATCACGGACAACCGAAAAACCCGCGCCTTCGGCAAACTTCTGCATCTGAGCAGCGATACTGCTCCATTTAACTCCGGGACAGGCTTTAGATATCGCTATATCCAAAACATGCTTGGTTACATCAAGCAGCCGACGCTTGTCAGCGGGTATTTCACCGACAGCAACCGTTACCGCAGAATCGGCACAATAGCCGGCCAGCCGAACACCGAAATCAACACTAAGGATATCCGATTCTTTCAGCCTAACCTGATTCGACGGAATTCCGTGAACAACCTCTTCATTCAACGAAGCACATATAACACCCGGAAAAGGCTGACGCGCTCCAGGGTGACGTACACCTTTAAACAACGCTTCCGCCCCGGCTTGTGCTGTCATCTCAGAAGCAGCTTCATCAAGCTCCGCCGTACTTACTCCCGGCTTGGCAATCTCTTGTAGTTTTGAAAGAACACTCGCAACAACTACACCTGCCTTGCGAATCAACTCAATTTCTCTTCGGCTGCGTAGAATTATTGCCATTTATATTCATCCGACTCGCTATTTAATAAGCGAATCAAGAGTATTAAATATAATCGATATTACTTCTTCGGCGCTTTTATTAGCGTCAACTTCGTAAACACAACCTTTTTTCTCATAAAATCCGACTACCGGCTTGGTCATTTCCTTATACGTTTCAAGCCTTTCTTTGACGACTTCGGGCTTATCATCGGCTCTCTGAACAAGAGCCTCGCCGTCAATATCACATTTGCCCTCAACTTTCGGCTTAAGATTCGTAATGTGATAAACCGCTCCGCACTTCGGACAGCTTCGCCGGCCGGTCATTCTGTTAAGAATAATATCTTTATTAACTTGTAAATTTATCACTGCATCTATGTTCCGGCCTTTTGAGCTTAAAGCTTTATCAAGCTCCATCGCCTGATTTACCGTCCTTGGAAAACCGTCCAGAACAAATCCTGCCGCCGGAGCCTTACCTATCGCCTCGGCCATCATCTCAACTATAAGCTCATCGGGAACCAACTTACCCGAATCCATATAACTCTGAGCCTTTTTGCCAAGCTCGGTATTGGCCGCTCTTTCCTTGCGTAAAATATCGCCGCTGGAAAGATGCTGCACCTTATACTTTTCTACTATCCTTTTACAATGTGTGCCCTTACCTGCTCCGGGCGCACCAAGTAAAATTATCCTCATGCATATGCTCCTTTGATTCTTCCTGCGGACGAGAAACCATCATAACTTCGCATAATCAAGTTGGCTTCTATCCTCTGAACCAAATCAAGCGATACGCTAACTACAATAAGCAAACCGGTTCCGCCCAAAAATGTAGCCACTCGCCAATCAACCCCGAGCAGTACATTTACTAACGTCGGGACTATTGCGATTATCGCCAAGAATGCCGCGCCAAAATATGTGATACGAGCCATTACCGTTTCAAGATAATCCGCTGTTCTGCGGCCCGGACGAAGACCCGGAATAAAACTGCCCATATCGCGAAGATTCTTGGCCATTTCTTTAGGCTGAAACTGAACTGTCGTCCAGAAATACGCGAACGCAAATATCAAAACCATATAAAGAACATTATATGTAAAAGCCGCACCCGGCATTAAAGCTCCCTCTATATTATAAAGCAGGTTCGACTCCCGCAAAGCCGGGATATTTCTAATTTGCCTTATAATAATCGGAGGAAATATCATAAAACTGGATGCGAAGATAATCGGCATAACACCGCCGTGATTAACTCTAAGCGGCAGATAATGTCTCTGGCCGCCGTACATCCTTCTGCCTCGCATCTGTTTTGCCTGCTGAATCGGAATACGGCGCTGGCCTTGAGTTATCAGTATCGCACCAGCCACAACAAAAACAAAAGTAAGGATTAAAAACAGTATTTCGAAAGGCCCTAAAGTGCCGGCTGCAGCGCCAAATTTAAAATCGACATTCTGTATCAGCGTCTGAATCGCCCAAGGCATTCTCGCGATAATACCTGCCATAATAATAAGACTGATGCCGTTGCCTATTCCGTACTCGTCAATCTGTTCACCGAGCCACATCAAAAATACCGAACCGGCAGTCATTCCAATCACGCCGAAAACCAATGCCCGAACCTGCAAGCCGGGATATACAAACTCAGAACGTCCCATCATCTTCATAAACATTAACGACTGTACTATACATATAAATACAGTCAGATAACGCGTATATTCGTTTATCTTTTTATATCCGGTCTGTCCTTCCTGCCGAAGCTTCCGCAAAGCCGGTATAACCTCACCTAAAAGCATAAGGATAATCGAAGCAGTAATGTAAGGCATAATACCCAAACCGAACAAGCTGCTCTCGTCAAGATTGCCGCCGCTGAACATCTGCATCATGTCCGCCGCCCGACTCAAAGGACTGTCGGTATCTCGGCTTTGCGCTGCAGCTTTCATCTGCTCTTGGTTAATACACGGATTCGGAATATGATAACCGATACGATAAATCGCAAGAAGCGCGACCGTAAAAAGTATCTTGTTACGCAAATCCGGAATCTTAAATATATTGCCTACTGTTCCAAACATATCAAATGCTCGAATTAATTTTGCTTATATTACCTTTGCCGTTCCGCCCGAAGCCGCTATCTTCTGCTCGGCTGATTTACTGAATTTATGAGCTGATACCGCAAGCTTCTTCGTCAGTTCACCGTCACCAAGAATTTTTACTTTGCTCTGAACGCTCTTAATCAAACCTGCCTGATTAAGCTGTTCGAGACCTACCGTCGAGCCTTCTTCGAATCTTTCCAACTGAGATACATTCACAACCTGATATCTCAATTCGAAATTAAAATTATTAAATCCGCGCTTCGGAAGCTTACGAGTCAAGGGCATTTGACCGCCTTCACGGATTGTCATAAAATTTGAACCAGCCCGACTCTTTTGACCTTTATGCCCGCGACCGCTGGTTTTTCCCAGCCCGCTTCCGGGACCTCGGCCAAGACGCTTGCCGATTTTGTGCTTGCCTACTACTGAGGTTATTTCATGCTCAAGCATTTGTTACTATCACCACCTTTTTACTGGTTCAACCGCGACACCGCGGACCGACTCTATCGTTTCTTTATCTCGAAGTTTCAGCAAACCGTCCATAGTCGCCTTGACTACATTCTTCGCGGACGTGCTGCCGATTACCTTTGTTAATACATCCTGTACCCCGGCATATTCCAGAACAGCTCGTGAACTCGAACCTGCTATAACGCCCGTTCCCGGACTGGCCGGAAGTATTACTATCTTCGTAGCCCTATATCTACCTATTACCTGATGAGGAATAGTACGTCCCTCAAGAGGAACCTTACATAGGGATTTCTTTGCGTCTTTAACCGCTTTTTCTACAGCCTGAGGAACTTCGTTGGCTTTGCCGTATCCGATTCCAACCGTACCGGCTCTGTCTCCGACAACCACCAAAGCCGCAAAGCTGAACCGTCTGCCGCCTTTTACCACCTTGGCACAGCGGAATACTTTAACCACTGTATCCTCGAATGGCTGTTCCTGTTCAGTCGTTATTGTCGCCGCTTCTATTGCCAATGTATTTCTCCACTGTTTTTATTTAAGTTAAAATGCCAAACCTGCTTTTCTTGCCGCTTCGGCAAGAGCTTTGCATCTGCCGTGATACCTGTAAGAACCTCTGTCGAAACACACACATTTGATTCCTACATTCAGAGCTTCTTTCGCAATCGCCTCACCTATCATCGATGCAGCCTTAATATTACCGGTCTTGGTAATACTTCCGCGAAGACTTTTGTTTTTAGTGCTCGCAGATGCCAAGGTTACTCCGGCGGTATCATCTATTATCTGTGCATAAATATGTTTGTTCGAGCGAAACACTGAAAGCCGCGGTCTTTCCGCAGTTCCGGTCATTTGTCTGCGAACATGTTTTTTGCGCCTCTGCGCACGTTTTATTTTGTTAATTTCCATTACAAAAAATCCTGCCTACTATTAAGACGGCCCTGAAGCAAACGCTTTGCCGACTTTTCTTGTTATATGTTCACCGGCGAATCTGATGCCTTTTCCTTTATAAGGTTCAGGCGGGCGAATCTTTCTTAATTCCGATGTAAACTCGCCAAGCAAACATTTGTCCACTCCTGAAACCGTAAATACTGCAGGAACCTCGTCGCCCTTGGTCGCTTTGACATCGATTTTAATTTTGAGACCCTGAGGTATTTTTCGCTCTATCGGGTTGCAGTAGCCGACCTGAAAAACTAATTTGCCGCCCTGCTCATTAACATTGAAACCCGTACCGTATATTTCAAGACGCCGCGAAAAACCCTTGCTCACTCCTTCTACCATATTCGCAAGCAGCGCCCGCATTGTCCCGTGAAGAGATCTGCTTTGTTTGTCTGTCAGCTTTTCGTTTATAACCGAAATCTCCTTGGCAGACTCATCAACCTTAACCTTTATAAGAGGGTGAACATCAAGCTCACTCGTCCCTGCCGGCCCGGTTAGTTTAATACGCTGACCATTCAGTTCGACTTTAACACCCTGTGGTATTGCAACTGGTTTTTTGCCGATACGACTCATTTTAGTTCACCGTACAAAGTATTTCTCCGCCGACTTTTTCCTGCCGGCATTTTCTATCACTAAAAACGCCCTTGCTCGTCGATATAATCGCGATACCCATTCCGCCGAGGATATGAGGAAGCTTTTCCATAGACAAATAAACTCTTTTGCCGGGTTTGCTTTCTCTGACTATTTCCCGTATCGCAGGAGTTCCTTCAGGGTCATACTTCAGGCTGACCCGAATCAGACCCTGCTGGCCATCTTCGATTTTATCATAACCTTCGATATATCCTTCGTCCTTCAAAACCTGTGCTATACCTGCACAAAGCTTAGAAGCTTTAATATTCACTTCCGCCCTGCCTATTCGCGAGGCATTTCGGATTCTCGTCAGCATATCAGCTATCGGATCACTCAAACTCATAAATACTGCTCCGGCCTTTCTGTCCAGCCCTACCAGCTGGCTTTCTTAACACCCGGTATCTTGCCTTCATTTGCCAGTTTTCTAAAGCAAACTCGGCAAATCTTAAACTTGCGGTAAACCGCATGGCTTCGACCGCATAGTTCACATCGCGTGTATCCGCGAACGCGAAATTTCGGTTTCTTTTTTACCTTGTTTTCAAGAGCCTTCGTTGACATCCAAACGTTCAGCCTTGCTTTTCAAAGGCTGCTCCTGTTTTACTGCCTGAAAGGCATTCCGAAACTCGACAAAAGCTTCTTCGCCTCATCATTTGTCTTGGCAGTTGTTATAAACGTAATATTCATACCCTGCTGAGACTCAGCCTTGGCAGGGTCTATTTCCGGAAATACCGTCTGTTCGCTCAAACCCATCGAATAATTACCGCGACCATCAAAACCCTTAGGATTAAGACCGCGAAAATCTCGAACTCGAGGTATCGCAAGACTGATAAGACGGTCCAAAAATTCGTACATTCTTATCCCGCGTATCGTAACTTTAAGACCCGTTTCGAGACCTTCACGAACCTTAAAATTAGATACACTCTTTTTCGCTTTGCAGACGAACGGCTTTTGGCCGGTTATCAGCGTCAAATCCTGTTTGGCTGATTCGAGAAACTTCTTGTCTTGAACCGCTTTGCCTACGCCCATAGATACCACTATTTTGCTAAGTCGGGGAACCGACATAGGATTCTTGTAGCCGAACTGCTGTTTCAGCTCAGGTATCACTTTCGATTTATATAAATCTTTCAAACGCGCCATACTGATTCCAATTTATTATTTCTTGCGGCCTCTACGTACCAGACCAATTTCTGCTCCGTCGACTCCGACTCGTTTCTTGGCTCCGTCGGACTCAACACGATATCTGACTTTAGTTGCCTTATTACTCTTGGTGCTTACAGGCAATACATTGCTGATATGAATCGGCTGCTCGACACTTATTCGACCGCCCTGCGGGTTCTGACGCGACTGACGAACATGTTTCTTCGCCATATTCAGACCCTGAATAAGAACACGATTCTTCGACGGTATAACCCGAAGAACTTTGCCGGTCGAACCTTTATTGTCCCCGGCTATAATCTGAACTGTATCACCTTTTTTTATCTTTGCCGCCATATCTCAACTTTTTATCTATAATTTCAATTTGTTTAAACTACTTCACTTGCCAAAGAAATAATCTTCATATAATTCTTCTCGCGAAGTTCACGTGCAACCGCGCCGAATATTCGGGTTCCTATCGGGTTGCCTTCGCCGTCTATCATCACAGCCGCGTTACTGTCAAACCGGACATAACTTCCGTCAGGACGCTTGACAGGAGTTTTCGTTCGGACTATAACGCACTTATGAACCTTCTTGTCGTCAAGCTGACAGGTCGGCAGTGATTTCTTTATTGCTACACAGATAATATCTCCGACCGTCGCTGTTACACGGGTCATCTTGCCTTGACGCGAACCGGTTCTGCCGAGCACCTTAATGCACATCGCCACCTTAGCTCCGGTGTTGTCCGTTATATCAAGCATTGTCTGTTGCTGTATCACTGCGCTGTTACCTTTTAAAAATCAACCTTAAACTGCCTGTTCCTGAATAGCCTTTTTCAGAACACTTACCAAACGATAACTTTTACTCTTGCTGTAATTGCGGCACTGGGCAACTTCAACGACATCGCCGATATTACACTGATTCTTCGCATCATGAACACCGAGCTTAGTACGTTTTCGAACATACTTGCCGTACTTCGGATGCGGTATCTTATAATCTATCGCAATCTTGACGCTTTTGTCGCCGCTGCGGCTTATCACTACGCCGGTCAATGTTTTTGCTTTACGTTCCTGCATATTAATTATCCTCGGCCTTACCGCGCTGGACTGCTAATTCTCGTTCACGCATTACTGTTTTTACCCTTGCGATATCACGTTTTATATTGATTATTGCCTTGGAGTTTTCGAGTTTCTCCGTTACTGCCTGAGATTTCAGCTCAAACAGTTGCTTCTCAAGCTCAGTAAGCTTGTCTTTTATTTCATCAACACTCATCTCTCGATATATCTGAGCTTTCATTACTAAATCCTGCGGCGGTCAATACGCCAAACTCTAAATTTCTTTAAATCGAATGTCTACGACGAACAAGTCTGCATTTAACCGGCATCTTGTGAGCGACTCTGGCCAGAGCTTTCTTGGCTACATCTTCGCTGACTCCGCCGATTTCGAACATCATCGTTCCCGCTCTGACTCGGGCAACCCAAAACTCAGGTTCGCCTTTTCCTTTACCCATACGAGTCTCAAGAGGCTTGGAACTAACCGGTTTATGCGGAAATATCCGAATATATACTTTACCTTCACGATGCAGAAAATGAGTCGCAGCCACTCGACCCGCCTCAATCTGCCTGCCCGTTATCCATATCGTCTCAAGAGCCTGAAGCCCATATTCACCGAAAGCCACATAATTACATCTGCCTGCGACACCTTTCATTTTGCCGCGCTGGCTTTTACGGTATTTCACTCTTTTGGGCATCAACGCCATATTACATAATCCTCAAAATATCTTAGTTACTGATACTCTGTCTGTTATTAACTTATATTTATTCTTTATTTTCAGCCGGACTTGCCGAATCACTGCTTTGTTCTTTAACAGCAGGTTTGGCTTGTGCTTCTCTTTTAGGTGCACTTCTTGTCCTGCGTTTTGACGAACCTTCAGAACGACCCTGTTCTTCATGACGAGGCGGTCTGCGGCGGCGAACCTGACGAGATTCGATTACTTCGCCATACTTGCCTTTGTAAATCCATACCTTAATACCAATCGCGCCGTATGTAGTATGAGCCGTCGCCTGTGCATAATCTACATCAGCATCGAGAGTATGCAGAGGAATGCTGCCAAGTTTCTGAGTTTCGCTTCTCGCGATTTCAGCACCCGCCAAACGTCCGCTGCAGGATATCTTGACACCCTTAGCTCCAGCATTTACTGCGTTTTCACAGAACTGTTTCATCGTCCGCCTGAAACTGGCTCTTTTGCCTAACTGCTCGGCTATTGCTTCACCGACAAGGGCTGCATTCAAATCGGGCTCTTTTATTTCAATAACATTTACATTAACCTTGCGGCCGGTCAAAGCTTCAAGCTCTTCGCGAAGCTTATCAACCTCACCGCCCCGAGGGCCGATTACAACTCCCGGACGAGCACTGTGAAGCGTTACTTTAACTTCGTTGCTCGTACGGACGATTTCCACTTTGGCTACTGCCCCTTTAGGCATCTGACGGTTATACTTCTTGTCTATATACCGCCTAAGTTTCTGGTCTTCGACAAGAAACGTTCCGTAATCAGCCTTCGGTGCATACCATGTACTCTGCCACGGCAGCCTTATACCTGTTCTAAAACCTGTTGGTGATGTCTTTTGACCCATTCTGTCGGCCTTTTATCAACCAAATATCTTCACTTATAATTAACTTGTTTATAACTGAGTAACTGTCACGTGTATATGACAGGCTTCTTTACGAATCGAATGTGCGCGGCCGCGGTCTTTGGCTCGCCATCTTTTTGTCCCGAGTCTCACGCCAGCTCCGTCAACACGAGCTTCTAAAACATATAAACTATCAACATCAGCCTGCTGCTCGTCCGCGTCAGCAACTGCACATTTTAAAACTTTATCAACCATTCCCGCCGAACGCTTGCGGGTAAACTTCAATATATCCATCGCATCATGAACAGCTCTGCCGGCTATCAGTTGTGTTACCAGCCGGGCCTTGCGAGGCGCTACAGGAGCGTAACGATAAGATGAGCTCCAAGAACCAAGGTCATTCTCAGAAACACCCAACGCCGCAGCCAGTTTTCGTATATCTTCTTTGCGAGGAATCGGCTTCATCAAACCCTTCTGCCAGTTCTTTATCGCCGAAGCCGCTTTTTTCTTATCGAATCCGCCGCGCACAATCTGACTTGCCAAATCTTCTATATTGACTCGTCTTTTACTGCACAACTTTTTTAATTTATTGCTGCTAAGCATATCCGTTCAATCTTTTAAGAACAACTATTCACCTGTTGCGGCTTTCTTGCTCGAATGTCCTCTGAACGTCCTCGTCGGAGAAAATTCACCAAGCTTATGGCCGACCATATCTTCTGTTATAAAAACCTTATGAAACATCTTACCGTTATGAACCATAAAAGTATAACCGACAAACTCCGGCACTATCGTACAGCGTCTCGACCAAGTCTTAATAGGTTCTTTGGAACCTTCTGCTTGGAGTTTCATCACCTTGCCGAAAAGCTTCTCGTCTACAAACGGCCCTTTTTTTAATGACCTGCTCATCTATTTTCCTTCAAAAGGAAATAGTTAATAATAAATTACAATACCAACTGTCCCTGTCTGACATTTCTGCGACGGCGGATAATCCGCTTATTGTTTCTATTCCGCGGACTTCGTGTCTTTCCGCCTTTGGCAAGCACACCGGTCGGAGAACACGGATGACGACCGCCGTTGCTTCGACCTTCACCGCCGCCCATCGGATGAGCGACCGGATTCTGAGCTTTACCTCTAACATGACCGCGCCGACCCAAATGACGGGTCCTGCCGGCCTTGCCTAATTTTATATTCTGATGGTCAGGGTTGCTTAACTGGCCGATAGTCGCGCGGCATTCTTTGCGAATCATTCGCATTTCGCCGCTTGGCAATATCACTGTCACCCAATCGCCTTCTTTAGCGACGATTCTCGCAGCATTGCCTGCTCCGCGAACCAGCTTGCCGCCCTGTCCGGCTGTCATCTCTATATTATGAATTTCGATACCGGCAGGTATCGTAGCTAATTTCATTGCGTTGCCGACTTTCGGCTCGACCTCGTCTCCGCTTTCTATCTTCGCGCCGACCTTGATCCCCTGAGGAGCTAATATATACCGTTTTTCTCCGTCCGAATAATTAACCAGAGAAATAAAACAATTGCGATTAGGGTCATATTCGACTGTCGCAATAGTTCCGGGCACCCCGTCTTTGTCACGTTTAAAATCGATTACGCGATATATTTTCCTTGCTCCGCCTCCGCGAAAACGAGCAGTCGTCTCACCGGAATGATTTCTGCCGCCGGTTTTACGTATCCGCTTGCACAGCGACTTCTCAGGCTTAAACGCCGTCAGTTCCGCATAGTCGTTCACCGACGCATTTCTGCGGCCTGCGCTTGTCGGTCTGTATATTCTTATACCCATATAAATACTGCTTTCTTTATATCCGCTTGGGCTTCGCCTGCCGCGGAATCATCATCAGAATAAATCTATATGATAATCAGCCTGTAAATAAACTACTGCCTTTTTCCAGTCCGGCGTCTTGCCGAAATTTCTTCCTTTACGGCGGATTTTACCCTTATGATTAGCCGTCGTAACTTTCCGAACCTTCACGTTATAAAGGTTCTCGACCGCCTTTTTAATCTGAATTTTATTAGCGCCTTTGTTAACTTCGAAAGAATACGCCCCCTTAACATTAGCAAAGTGCATCCCTTGTTCTGTCACCAATGGCCGAATTATTATTTTATAATCATCCATCAATATCGCTGACGATTAATCGCCGCCCTTCATCACAGACAAAAAAGCGTCTTTCGTAAAAAGCAATTTCTTATGTACGCATATGTCACCGGCATTAAGTTCGCTAACCGGCATAATATTTACCTTCGGAACATTCCTTGCAGACTTATAAAGATTCTCGTCGAGGCCGCTGGTAGTAACAAGACAGCTTCGGTCAATTTTAAGCTTTCCAAGAATCTTCGCGAAATCTTTCGTCTTGGGCTTTTCAAAACCAAGCTCGTCAATCACAACCAAATTCTCGCTCAGAAGCTTGCCTAATATCGCCGAGTTTGTCGCAAGCCGTCTTTGTTTCTTCGGCATACTCTGCCTGAAATCTCTGACAACCTTCGCAAACGTCACGCCGCCGCCGACACGTTTTCCGGTTCGAATATTACCCACGCGGGCATTGCCGGTTCCCTTTTGCCTGTAAAGCTTCTTCGTCGAACCTTCGACCATCCCGCGGCTTTTTGTAGCAGCAGTTCCGACGCGCTTGTTCGCGTGATACATCACTATCGCCTGCTTCAGTAGTGCATATCGTATCTTAGAACCGAAAACCGCCTCATCAACCTTCAGGCTTTCGACCTTTTTTCCCTGTTTGTTATATACCGCCAAATCTATCATTGCTTACGCCTTTGCCGACGAACCCTTCAAATTTTTCTGGCTCGATCTGACTATCACATATCCCCCTGCCGGACCCGGCACGGAGCCTTTTACCACTATAAGATTATTTTCTTCGTCTATTGATATGACATTATGATTTTTTGTAGTGATTCGAACATCTCCCAGATGACCGCTCATCTTCTTTCCCTTTTTAATATCCCCGCCGTGACCGCGGTCAGTACCATAGCCGCCTATAGAGCCGCCGTGTCTGTGCATCCTTTCGGTTCCGTGCGAGGCACCCATACCGCCGAAATGATGACGCTTCATAACACCGGCATAACCTTTGCCCTTGCTCGTCCCGACAACATCCACATATTTATCCTTAGAAAAAACCGAAACCGTCATCGTATCACCGGGCTTGGCTTCGCATTGGGAATCGGATAAAAGACGCATTTCTCTGACAAATTTCTTGGGGGTTGTTTTAGCTTTTTTGGCGTGACCTGCTTGGGGTTTGCTTCTTCTGGACGGTTTCACATCTTCATATCCCATCTGAACAGCCTGATAACCGTCAGTATCGGCCGTCTTAACCTGCATAACCGTACAAGGACCGGCCTGAATCACTGTTGCAGGCAGAAGCTGACCATTATCACTGTAAACCTGTGTTATACCAACTTTTTTACCAAGCAGCATCGCCATATTAATCACTTCACTAAAATTATGCTTTAATCTTGACAAATACACCCGCCGGAACAACAAGCCTGTTAAGAACCTCGACCGTTCTGGCGTTGGGCTCATGGATGTCAATGAGCCGTTTATGACTACGAAGCTCGAACTGCTCACGAGATTTCTTATCTATATGAGGGCTTCGAAGTACTGTATATCGTTCGATTCGTGTCGGAAGCGGTACCGGCCCGCTTACACGGGCATTTGTCCTGCGGGCTGCCTCGACTATCTCCTTCGCTGAAGAGTCAAGAGCCCTATGGTCATAGGCTTCCATTCTGATTCTAATTCTCTCTGTTTCCGTCGCCGGCATCGATTACCTCTATAAAGGGCAAAATTACCTATCCGCCCAAAACTGCCGATATTAACTTAACACACTTTACTTTAACGACTTACAACCATTATTTCAGCCGCTCGGTACTATTAGTGCGGGTATTCCCCACAGCAAAACCCAACAGCTGTTAATTTTTTGGCAGAAAAGGCCGATTTATACGCCATTTTCCTTTCGGGCTTATATCAAGCCTCGCTTAGCATATAAACTTTCGCCTTCCTTAATGATACGGGTTTTGAACAGTTGACAAACCCTTTTTCGGAGCTAAAAAACGCCCTGTCTTTCCCGCAGCTTGTCCATCAACCGTCCATGACCATCAAACTACCGATGTGCCACAGCCCAACTTGTTTACGCACAGCTGTCCATTGCCGCGCTCGCTACGGCTGAAAACGTTGAAATATAAGGCAAAAAACTTACCTTGTCAACAGGCGTTTTTAAAAAATTTTAAAAAAAATAAAAAATTTTTCACACTCTCCCAGACAAATTAAAACAGGCTCTAACAAGCTATACCAAACAAAGCCGCCCTGCTGCATCCCTATCCGCCTAAACTATTTTTATTATAAAAAACCGAAGGAATTTCGCTGTCATTTTTTCAAACCCTCGGCTATCTTACTGCATCGTGCATTTAAAAAGGAAACAGCTATGAATAAAAGATATTTATACGGCGCCGTAGATATAGACAACCTTCAAGTTCTGGCAGTCGGAACCAACGAAGACAAGATTAAAGATTTCATCGCCGGCAAAGCAGATGAGAAATTAAAGATATTCAAAGTTACCACTGAAACCGGCAAAAGCTACAAAGTAAAGCTGAGCATAGACGGGTTCTCACCCAACCTGCAAAACATCGAAGAAGACGGTAGGAAGATGAGGGAATTGTGGGGGCTGATTTATATGTTAGAAATAGACTTAGCCGAATCAAATACCGAGATTTTCATCTTCGACAGACCAAAGACTGTTACCCGATAAAACAATTCTTAACCGCACATAACACACAAAACCAAATACAAACAGATAAACCCTAAAAATATTCAGACACGGGTTTACACGGTTTTTTAACGCGGTTTTTCACAGTTTAGAATTGGGTTTGCATAAATAAGCTTTTGGGGATATGATTTAATTACTGATTAATTGAAGGAATAATTGCCATGCGGTACAAAAGTATAATTTCCTACGCAGATATTATAAAACGCGAAGGGCTTATACTTTAAAAATCATTTTCTCTATTCGGCGTAAAACTTTTTCAGGTTGTCGAAGGTTGCACTGCCAGATTGTCAATATATGCCATCCTTGTTTACGTAGAAGCCGATTTTTACGTTGGTCCCGACGTTTGTTGTCTATCGCCTTACGAACCCAGAAAGCTTTGTTAGTTCTTGGGCGTCTGGCTAATTTACAATTCCGATGGTCATGCCAGAAACATCCGTTAACGAATATTACTGTTTTTGCCGATTTTATTACGAAATCTGGTTGTCCGGGCAAAGATTTTAAATTCCGACGATATTTTATTTTGAGTTTTTTCAAAAGATAGGCGACTTTTTCTTCGGGATCAGTACGAGCATGTTTGACACAAGACATTAATTGGCTGCGTTTGGCTTTATCGTAAATATCAGCCATAAATTTTTAATTTCCACCAGACAATAATGTTCTTATTCTTCCTTTTATATTTTCATAAACTGTTGTTAATTTCTTTTTAGCCACATCGGTTAAAAGCGCAGTATGTGCAATGGCATCTCTCATTGGTTTATATTCTTTCGCATCTCTTGCTAAACAAGCGTCTTTTTCGGGGTTTTTTTTGTCATGTAAGGTTGCTAGATGAGCCATCGACAAATAATTCAAATCTGTTTTTTCCCTTCTGATATCAATGCTTACATTTCCTGCCCCTTTGCTTCTAACCTCCTCTTCTCTCCATTTTTTTACTTCTGCCTCAGCCTCGGGCGTTAAAAGAATTCTTTTTTCTCGGATATATTTCCTTATTAAATTTTCAGAAATGAAACATTCGGCATAAGACTCAAAATTATATTTTGCGTCATCACTTAAGTCGTCAACCCAACTATCGACCTTTTTTCTGTTTTTTGAATTTTCTGGAACCTCGTATTCTTCTGAAACAGCACTGTATAGCCCGATGGACGCTCTTTCTTTTCGAGATCTTTTTGGGTTTTCTGTGTCACCATCTTGCCTATGCCTTATTCTCCAATCATCCCAGTCCTCAAGAATTTCTGAGACTATTTTTTTCATGCTATCTAAAAACCTTTTATATTTCGGATCGTCGGCTACAATACCCTCGCGAGCAGTAGCAAATCTATCTTTCTCATCATCATCTAACTTGTCAAAATGAATTTGCCCGTAGAAATAATTCTCGGCTAATCGAGCAGTAGGGATATGCTTCAGGATATCTCTCTCACGCAATCTTCCGTTTACAAAAAGGTCCACACCTACTCTTTCGTCCGCAGAAATTATTTTAAGATCTCTCGGCTTGATAACAGAAGCAATAAAGCCTTTAATGTTTCTATCCATGACAATTTGCTTTTTAGGTTCTATTAAATTCACAAGTTTTTCTTTTACATACGGATCATCTATATTATTAAGGTTCCATAGAAATTGTGTTTTTTGGGCCAGATCTTCAAGATGCTCAAGAGAAATTGGCTCATCATTGACGAATATATTAAAAGAATCATCTATAAGAGAAAATCTAAAATATAGAGCAATGACCTTTTTTAAAAATTCTAAGTTATTTTTTATTCCATCTTTGATGCTTTTAAAATAAACAATTGTGCCCTTTTCATGATTTTTTGTGTATTTTTCAAAAATGTCGGCCCTATATTTTTTTAATTCGTATTGCTGCGGAGAAAAATCTCTGGTAATAGCTTTATCCAAGCCCGAATTATCTATTGTTCCACCAACATAATTCGTGTTCATCTTTTTCGATATAACCGCAATTTTATCTGCGCATGACAATAAAGCTAATTTTCCTATTCCTTTTCTGCCGATGTAAGGCCTTCCTTTTGCAGATACTTTTACTCCGTTTTTCCTCTTAGAATATCCGATCTTCAAAAATTTGTTTTGAAAATCAGTCCTCGACATACCATCTCCATCGTCTTTTATAACAAAATTATTTCTTTTTCTGTCAACATATATCCAGACATTTTTTGAGTCTGCATCCCATGAATTAGAAATCGCCTCTCCTATAACAGTTATAAAACTTCTATATAGGTTTCTTCCCAGAGAATCTAAGACACTTAAAGAGATTTCAAATGTGAATGGTTTTTCTTCTCCCATAATACACCTTTTAATGTTAAGCTATAATTTAAATGGCCTTTATATGCTTTAATATACTTTTACCAATAATCACTCCCAGCCGTACAGGTACGGCATTTCCGATATGCGTACCTAATTCTCGTAGAGAATATGTTTCATTAGGTTTTATGAATTTATATTTCTTCGGAAAAGTTTGAAGTAGAGCCCCTTCTCTCAAAGATAGTGCACGGTTTTGTTTAGGATGGCCGAATCGTCCTGTTCCGTATGAAAAGAATTGTGTGGTAATTGTCGGTCCCGGTTTATCCCATTCCATTCGTCCGTAAACAGCACTATATGTTTCTCCGGTTACTTTTCGATGACAGGGACAACGCAATTTTTCTTCCCAATCCAGCCAAGTCCCTCCGGGTTTCGATTGTTCGATGCGCTTTAGGTTAATCGGGCTTAAAGCTGAAGTTCGATGCATCTTGTCTTTTTCTGATGCATCCCCGGCACGGATTTTATCTATCTTACCTATAACTTCTCTAACAGTACGATATCTGCTTGGGTTGTGTGTCTTTTCGATAAGCTCTATTTCGCCATATACAGAAGCCAAAAGTACCAAACGACTTCTCTTCTGCGGAATCCCGTAATCCGGACAATAAACCTTTTTCCAAAATACGAAGTAACCATCCTTTTTTAGTCTTTTCACGAACCTTCGGAAAACATCCTGTTTAGTCAATTCGCTGACATTTTCCATCGACACAATTTCGGGTCGTATCCCTGATATCAGTCTTCCGAACGCATCCAACAATTTCCATTTTTTATCTTTTTTTCTGTTCTTGTTTTTTTGCGTATGCTTTGAAAAGCACTGGCAAGGGGCACATCCTACTAAGATTCTTATATCTGCTTTCCCGAAAAGAGAATTTACATCGTCAGCTTCTATCTTTCTGATATCTTTGCTTATGAATCTTGCTGCGTTGTTTGCCTCGTATGCGTACTTGCATGTTTCATCGGAGTCAATACCTGCAATCACCGGAAGCCCTGCTTTGATAAGGCCATAAGTTAATCCGCCAACACCGCAAAATATATCTACCGCTTCTGCCTTTGGTTCAAGCATAAATTATGGATTCCCTAAAACAAGTCCCTGATGTTAACTTTTAATGCTTTTGCGATTTTTTCGAGATTGCGAATGCCGATGTTCTTTTCGCCTCGTTCGATTTGTCCGATGTATGCTCGATGAAGGTCCGCAAGATTCGCGAGTTTTTCCTGTGAGATTTCTTTTTCCTCTCTAATATTGCGTATGTTGAACCCGACACGAGCGCATATATCTTCCATGAACAATCTCCTTTAGCAGTATTTTAGTAAGTGCTACTTATTGTTCGACTGCTTATAGATAGCATTTTTATTGGTTTGGATAATAAATTGATATGTCCGTCTGCGGCCTAAATTTTGCCGAAAAATTCAAAAACGCATGCTTCTTTCGTATGGCGTACAGCGTATTGCGGATAGTTCAGAACGGCTAACCGGCAAGGCAAAATCACTTTCAAAGACTCATAGATACTTGCTTTGACATAAAGTCCGTTAGGACAAACAGCCTAAAATAATTGAGCGGTGCGATAAATTCATTTATCGGGAGGTTAATGTTTTGGGATGTCAAGCGTCGTAAGACGCTATGTCAAAGCCCTTGTGCCTTAGTGTCTTTGAGCCTTAGTGGTTAAATCTCTGCGTAATCCGCGCAATCAGCGGCTAAAATTCGCTGCTGGTCGTTTGTTTCTCGTCCCCTGATAGTTTCAGCGCAAAAGGAAAGGCCGGTCAATGTTATTGACCGGCCTTATAATTCCTGGCAATGACCTACTCTCGCCATTGTAAGACTACCATCGGCCGCACGAGCTTAGCTTCTGAGTTCGGAAAGGGATCAGGCGTTTCCACGTGCGTATACTCACCAGGAAATTCGTGAATCAGGCTAAAAGCCTGAATATCTCAATTATTCAATTTTCAAACAAAGGCAGCTAAAAAAACTGCCCAACACGAAAATATGTGATGATGCGTTCCAAAACGTCAATCAGTAACTTTATCAAACACCGATTTTACGGTATCTGATGCCATGGCAACCAATGGTTGATATGGTCAAGTAATTGAGCGTTAGTACCGGTTAGCTTAATCCCTTACAGGACTTACACACCCGGCCTATCGACCTGATAGTCTATCAGGGCTCTTTCGCAGTCCGAAGACTGCATGGAATCCTTATCTCAGAGGGGGCTTCCCACTTAGATGCTTTCAGCGGTTATCCTTTCCCGACTTAGCTACCCAGCCATGCCCCTAGCGGGACAACTGGTAAACCAGCGGTCAGTGCTTCCAAATCCTCTCGTACTAAGGAAACATCTCTTCAAGATTCCTGCGCCCACGGCAGATAGGGACCGACCTGGCTCACGCCGGTCTGAACCCAGCTCGCGTACCACTT
>CAYMOE010000013.1:0-67453 GCA_964391985.1 uncultured Pirellulales bacterium | reverse complement strand
GGACAAACTGAAGAATCTAAAAAGGCTCTCGATAAAATGAAAAAGGATTTTGCCTATCATCCAGACTTGCAGGATGCTTTATACTGGATTGGAAAAAGATATGAGTGGACAAATCAGTATGATAGCGCAAAAGAGGTATATCTGGAAGTAATGCTGACTGAACCTGACATTTCAATCGGAATTAGGGCCAAAGATAGTTATGCAAAAACGAGTATTAAAGCATTTATCGGTGCTGGTGAGCCGAATCAGGTAAAACAAGAGCTTGATAAATTAACTGCCGATTTGAACGGGACTAAAATACCTTGTGATGAGTTACTGTGGATTGCAGATAGGTATAGTGATATCGGGCAAAAAAAGAAGGCTAAAAGCCTTTTTGCTAAAGTAATTAATGATTGCACGGAAGATAAGGATGCATACACAACAGCCGCAGCTAATCTTAATAAATACGCATTTTTATCTGCGATAGAAGCAGGCGATAAAGATAAAGTTCGGCTAATGGCAGAGCGAATGAGCGTTCAGTCCATAGAAGATATTAATGAAAAAGCCGATGTGTATTTAAACACAACGGCCATTGAATGTTATCGCAAAGGCTGGGCTTTAAAAACCACAGACAATAATAAAGCTAAGGCAGACGATTATTTTGCAACCGCTATATTGCTTTGGGAAAAACTGATTACCGATTTTCCGAACAGTCCGCTGCTTCCGGGTGCTTATTTTTCGGTTGCACTTCAATCCAGTCAGGAATTTGGAGATTACGCAAAGGCTGTGGAGTATTATCAAAAGGTAGTTGATGATTGGCCGGACTTCGAATATGCAGGTTTAGCGCAATTAAAGGTCGGAGACAATCTCAGACAAATGGTTAGAAACGATTTATTGCCGGCCGAGCAAACTGAGGCTGCTATAGCGGATTCTTATATAAAAGTTTTAGATAATTACCCTGATAGTATGTGGGCACGCCATGCTGCCTTGCGTCTTGAACATCCAAAACAACAGAAATAGGCGGATTTGTTAAATTATTCTTGAATAACAATCGCTGGTAATTATTACGGAGAGATTTTTATGATACTAAAGATAAAAGGTAAATCATGCGGTTTGGTCTGGGGGATTGGCATTATAGCTATTTTATTTATTGCGGTTATTAACCCCTCGGTCTGGGGTGCATCTTCTCCTCAGTGCGACTGGAGGGCGTGTATGATGCCTAATATTTGGAATCAATGTGTCTCTTATTGCGAACCCGGCCTATCATGTTGTAATGGAATATGCTATAATCCCTCCTATTCTATTTGCTGCAGCGATTTTACTTGTTCTATAACCTCTCACTGCTGCGGAAGCAGTCATTGTTGCTCACAGGGCTGGCAATGCTGCCCTGACGGCTGCTGTCCTGATGGTTATAGTTGTTGCGGTGAACATTGCTGTAATTCTGACTTGTGTCAAGAATGTGTAAATGGCCAATGTCAAGTTTGCAGCGGCGACCTTTATAAGGAATGCTGTAACGGGGCCTGCTGTAATTTGCTGGATTGCAAGATATGTTTCGAAGGTAATTGCATATCTTATTGCGACCAAGAGAACTGTGAAGAATGTAACGATGGTCATTGTAGGGTTTGCGGTAATCGAGAATATGAGGCGTGCTGCGGCGGTCAGTGCTATGATATTCGAACGCATAAGTGCTGTACTGATTCTGGTAGCCCTTATATTTGTGAAAATGAGAAAATATGTTGCAATGGCAGTTGCTGCAATCCGCTGGATTGTAAGATATGTTTTGAAGGTAATTGCATATCTGATTGCGACGAAGAAAACTGTGAAGAATGTGTAAATGGAGAGTGTAAGGTTTGCGGCGGCGACCCCACAAAATGCTGTTTAAATGGTGAATGCAAAAAGTGCTGCAATGTAGTCTCTAAAGGTTATTGCGAAGCAGAAGAAAACAATGCTGATTGCGGATGTGCCTCTCCAGCCATTTTCGAGAACTGCACACATAACAAAAAAAAGTGGACGATTGGCCAACAAAATGTTTGTTTCTCTGAATGTGGTGGGCTGCCATGTAGCGATGAAGAAGTTTTAGTAAATTGTTATGCGTGGCAGGCATGTAAAAATGGGGTTAAACAATTAGATGCGGGTTGTGAGCCATGGTCGCAGTGCCAATGGATATTTATAGGGTATTGTCAGCAATGCGTAGCATACGGGAATGCCCATATCGAAAAAGCATTAGATTGTCAGTGTAATTGATTTATTTTATTAATTTTATAAAGAGGTGATAAAATGAAGTTTAAAGGTATGGATGTTTGTAGTCAAAGCAAAACAATATCATTGGCATCTATTACTTTGATTATTTTTTTTACAATGACTCAGCGAGTGCACTCGGCTGATGAGCAGAATTGGCAATCAGTATCGGAGCATAATTATCATGAGGTTCTCAGTTTAGTTGCTTTATGTTCAAAAGCAAACTATGATGCAATATCTTCATGGCAGGGACTACTAAATATATTCGAAACAAATCATTATTATGGATCTGATGCTGCGAAAATGTCTAATGCAGATATAAGCAGCCCTGCAAGTAATTCTCAATATATACTTGAAGAAATAAGAGGAAAAGCAGAATTTGCCTTGGACACACGAAACAATAAGCTATATTCGAAAAACGAAAAACCAGTGGTACGGCTTAAAGCTATAGATTTGGGGCAAAATGTGCCCGTACGTAATAATGGAGAATATATGGGGCTAAAAGCAATTCTGACTACTGACATCTATATATGGTATATGCCGGACGGCAAATTCCGTTCAAATTCACAAAAAAATCCTGACAAGATGGTCTTTATTGATAAACCTGAAGAAAGAAAATTTAATTTGAGTGGAGACATTCGTGATCCTCGTGTATTTTTTGAATCCAGCGGAGATCATGGTCGTAAGCTTTGGGATACACTCTTTCGAATTAATAGTACCATCAATGAGCGAATCAATAAGCGCATAGAAGGTTTTCCTCATATACAGATAAGTTCTTTAGAAACGGACCAAGGCACTAAATATCGAATACTAACTACGTGGAAAGGCATTAAATATATTCGTTGTCTGCTTGAGGTGGATGAGATGGTTAATTTCAATACGACAAAAATCGAAATCACCAATCCTGATGGCGTAAAGACAGAGTCAGAGGAATATACTTATGAGAAAATAGGTGAAGTATATTTACCAAAAACAGTCCGGAAAGAGTACCGCAATAGTAAAGGTGCAATTACAAGGATATCTGAAATCACTATTGAGACCACCAATATGAACAAGCCCTTACCGGAAGATACTTTTACAATCAAAAACCTTGGAATTGAGGAAGGGACGCTTGTTAGCGACAAAATAAAAAAGACCGAGTTTCAGTTTATCAAAGGTTCTCTTGTCCCAGTACAAGAATAAAGTGGATGGTCTTTGAGGTGCTAAACGAATGACGGACACTCGGCGGGAGAATATAATGCCCCTCAGAGAAAGGAGTGTCCGAATAGCACAGCCAATTATCGACAGAAGAAATATTAAGCTTGATATTAGAAAAAGTAAAATTTGATTATCCTGTGAAAGTCATAGAAACATAGTATTTCAGAATATTATCTGCGAATAATAATAGGGACAGCGGGTGGTTGAAAAATGCAAAATCGGCAGCGTTATCGCTCTTTTAAATAATATAGGGGATGTAGTAGAAGCCTACAGCTACGATCCGTTCGGCAATCCGAAGGTTCATACCAGCGCGGGATTAGACGGCGTATGGCTGACGGATGATGATACAACAGCGATAAATCCGGTTTCGGCTTACGGCAATCGGATTATGTTCACAGCCAGAGAATATGACAATGAATCCGGCCTGTACTATTACAGGGCAAGGATGTATCATCCCGTTCTCGGTAGATTTATGTCTCCAGAACCTGTAATAATGCATTTACTGCGTGTATGGGCTGCTGCAGTTTATATTTTTGTTTTTTTCTGTTTTGCAGTAGAGCAATTAGTTAATAGTAATAAATTTTTAGAATCCACATTTCCATTTAAAAGCCTTGTAATATCGTTTGTTCTCAATGCAGCAACATTAGCGGCAGCGGTTTTAATTATAAATTTCATGCATAGACTCATTATTAGGAATGAAAATAATTGAGTTGAGTGTAGATTTAAGCAAATAGTTCTTATTTGTAACCGAGCCGGGCGGAACGACCACTGAGCTAGAAAGTTATTTGATGTGTTCCAATGTCGGAGTCGGCCAAGGTGAACATTGTGGATGTACTAGTACATGGCAGCCGGTAGGGTTTACTTATCAATGTCGGCCAAACTGGGATGTTAGTGCGATGATTTGGTGCGCTGCACATACTGGTTGGTGTGCATTTGAATGTGCTGTTAGTGGTTTTGACCCTGCTACGTGTGGTAATTGCCTTGCGGGAATCGATTGTTGTGGTGGTCCCTGCGAAATCTGTGATTTTGTTGAGGAATGCGAAAAGAGTCCTATTCAGACGGAGACACAAATGTCAGTTGTATTTTCAAATTTTGATTGTTAGTAGTTCTAAATAATAAAACATTAAGAATTTCATTTTAAGCCGATTTTAAAAAAGGAGTTACTGTGAAAAGGTCGAATATTTTAATATTACTCTTGGCGGTTTTAATCTGTGGTTTTATATGCGGTGCAGAAAAAAACGGTGGTATTCCTACGGAAGGGCAGGTGCAAAAATTAGCTGCCGCTGCTTGGAAGGAGCCGATTAAAAGTATAGATATTACTTTCTACCAGGATTATACGAAAGTGCCAGAGCCAGTAGAGCAGATTCGCAAAAGAGCCGAAGAATTTGCTGACAGAGAACTCGAGGGGCGTTCACTTGAGGAACTTACCCCTTATGAAATTGAAAGAAGAAATATAATTATAGAGGAAAACTACAAAAATTGGATAGAAAACCAAAAGTTCCCCCGCAAGATAAAGAACCGGGTGAGGATATCAGGTGATAATCAGAGAATCGACATGGTAATAGTCAGATTAAATGAACCACTGGGACTGGACACCCCCTTTGTTAATACTTATGTTAACACAAAAGATGTAAATACAGGTAATTTTGTCAGCTATCACTATGCGAGTGAGATGAATACGGTATTTGTCGATACATCAATGTGGGCCGAACAGACTATCGCGCAGTTTGCAGGTGTGCCTTTCGCAACTGCGTTAACCTTGCAGCTTTTTCTTGGTATAGACCAAGGCAGTACTCCAAAATCGCTAAACTATATTCCCAGCCCAAACAAGATGGCGGAGCTTGCTGAAACCGGCCTTGCCACCATAGAGCCTATGAGAGGAGCGAAAGCAAAAGGAAAGAAGGCAGTAAATAAAATTGATATCCGACCCGACCCAAATGCTCCAGGTACAAGGGATATAATAGCAATGGGCGACCCTAACCATTTTCCCTCGGTAATTTTGATATGTGACAGAAAAGATTATTCCCGTGTTTTCCGCACGGAATTTCGTATTCCTACAACGGAACAGATTACATATATTCGTGAATGTGAAAATTTTGATTCAAATGGATTTCCGCATAACGTAACTGAAATAAAGTATGACAGAGAAGGCAATTTTGTAGAGAAATCAGTTTACAGGATTCTAAAGGTTGAATTAAATCCTTCAATACCTGACGAAGTGTTTGAATTCAATCCGCCACAAGGTTACAAAGTAGTGGACCATCGTCAAAAGAAATCCTAAAAACAAAATAGATTTATGCTTAAAATAATTTTCTATTTTTGTGCGAAAGTTGGACTTTTGCAGAATCAATTTATTTTGACGCAAATATTTTATGTTGCTGTGCTACTGCCATACTTAAATGAAGGAGAATTTCATGAAGTGTAAATTTTTGATTGCATTTAATTTTTCCATTCTTTTTCTTATCATTGGCTGTAACACCGAAAATACATCAAGCAAAGTGGCGATATCAAACAGCTATGAAAATGTTGGCAAATACCAGCATACGACAAACATAACAAGGGTTTCTAATAGCCAAAATAATGTTCGAAAGTGCCAACAATCACAGAATAAAACATCAGTGTTCGGCAGTGAGGCAAGTGTTCGCAAATGCGGGAATTCACAAAATAAAGCGGCTGTATCCGTCAGTTCGGAAAGTACTCAAGACAGCCAATATTCAAATGAGGTATTAGAATTTGTTTCCACTGAGCCGGCAAATCCCGCTGTTTTGCTGGTAGGAGAGAAACTCAACGTTACTGCTTTTTATGAGTTGAAATCGCTTAAAAAAGCAGCCATATGGACAAGGCCATATGCGAACGGTGAAATTGCTCCCAATTACGGTGCTCATGGCTTAATCAGTGTTTCTAATGAACCCAACGATTCAGGTTTTGTTACTGGCTGGTTCTATTTAAGTAAACCGGCAGAGATTGATGAAATTCGTATTTTTATAAAGGACATGGAAGCCAATAAAACCATTAAGACAGTATCTCATAAAATCTCCGCCAAATGGATTGAATCTACAGGCCAATAATCACCGGAACCCGGTCATTGCTGCTCACAGGGATGGCAATGTTGCCCTGACGGCTGCTGTCCTGATGGTCGGGTTTTGCCGATTTATTTGATTCGCATCCTGCGAACAGGCACAGCAGTGAAACTAAGGCTGTTATTCTTTTCATACTTTGATTATAAATACGATGGATTTTCAATACAACAACATAATTTCGGAGTTTTAGCGGATTTTCAGGGTTGCAAGAGCCAAAGCAGCGAAGACTCCGGCTAAAAGCCAAAAACGCACAATGACCTGCGGTTCGGACCAGCCTGCCAGATGAAAATGATGATGAATCGGAGCACACCTGAAGACTCGTTTGCCGCCGGAGTATTTGAAATAGGCAACCTGAATCACAACGCTGAGCATTTCCATCATAAATACGCCGCCGATGATTAGCAGCAGAATCTCGTTTCTTGTTACCAAAGCTCCGTATCCCATTGCGGCTCCGAGAGGCAGCGAACCGACATCTCCCATAAATACCTGAGCAGGATGGCAGTTGTACCAGAGGAAACCGAGAACTGCTCCGAGTATCGCCGAATAAAATATGCTAAGCTCGCCTGCCTGAGGTATAGCCGGAAGTAATAGATAGCTTGCCCATGTAACATGGCTGGTTCGCCCCATAGTTTCCGAAGCGACATAGCATAATACTATCAGCACCACGCTGACCATTCCCACGCATCCTGCGGCAAGGCCGTCCATCCCATCTGTTAGATTGACGGCGTTGCTCGTAGCGGTCAGATATAAAATAGCTATGATGATAAACGCCCAGTTTGCCAGAGGCAGAGAATGTTTATAGAACGGCAGCCAAAATCTCATTCCGTCGGCTATATTCGCAAAGTCCATATAAAGAAAAGAAGCTATGAGTACCGCGCCGCCGATTTGAAATATCAGTTTTTCCCAAGCTTTGAGTCCGTCTCTTGTTCGATGTCGGATATCGGCGGTAAGCTTCAGCCAGTCGTCGATAGCCCCCAAAGCCCCGAACCATATAAGAAGCACAAGGGCTTTTTGAACGAAAGGATTTGATAGTTTTGCCCAGAGAAGCGTGCTAATCAGGACAGCGGCGATAATTATAAGACCGCCCATAGTCGGTGTGTTGGCTTTTTCTTTTGTAAGCTCGTTCAGGGCAGCGTGGTAAAATTCGGGTCTGTCGCCGATTTTTTTTCTCATCAGCCATCGAATTATTTTAGGTCCCAGAATAAAGGCGATTATGAAGCTGGTAAGCACAGCCATGATGCATCTGAACAGTACATCCTGATAGGCATAGAATCCCATGCGATGAGTAAAACTGCTTCGAAGGAAATGGAGAAGATGATATATCAATTTACTTTAACACCTGCCATATGTGATTTATCGAATAATAACCGCAGTTTTTCGACCGCCTTTTCTAAAGCTGCGCTTCTTGAACCTTTTACTAATACTATATCGTAATCTTTTACGAATTTGTGCAGGTTATCACAGAGAAAATCAACATTATCGAATTTTTGGTACTCGATTTTATACGCTGCGTTATTTTTTGCGGTCTGGGCGGCCGTATGAGACATCGGCCCTGCGGTGAGGATTAATTTGATATTTGATTTGGCGATATAATCGCCGAGTTCTTTATGAAGCTGCTCGCTGCTGCCGCCGAGTTCTGCCATATCTCCGCAAATAAATACCGAACGGGCATTTTTAGACTCGCTTAATTTCGATAAAATATCAATAGCGTTTTTCATTGAGGCGGGGTTGGCGTTATAACAGTCGTCAATGACGGTTAGCGTGCCGAATTGTTTAATCTCACTTCTCATCGAGACAAGGGGCATTGTTTTGACGGCTTTTGCGAAAGCAGCGGCGGATAAACCGAATTTTTTGCAGACCGCCCAAGCGGCCAAAGTGTTCTCCAAGTTTCCTTTGCCGCATAACCCGACTGTTACTCGAACATCATCTATATAAAACTCACTCGACAAAGGCCCGCAGTTTATATTCGCGGCCGGGGCGTCACAGTCCGGCGAGGTTCCAAAGCTTTCGAACGGAATTTTTTTATCGCGGCAGGTGTCTGCTAAATGTTTACAGTCACCGTTAATGATAAGAGTTCCGTTTTGGGTTAAGCCTTGCGTAATGGATAATTTTTCTATGAGTATTTTTTCGATACAGCCGAACCCTTCCAGATGAGCCGGGGCGATGGCGGTTACCATCGCGATATCCGGTTGAGCGATTCGGGAAAGATACGCGATTTCGCCAGGGTGATTTGTGCCAAGCTCGGCAATCACGATTTCATCTTCGGGTTTTGCGCTAAGTAAAGTCAAAGGCAGCCCTATATGATTATTGAAATTTTTGGGTGAGGTTATGACTCGAAAATGCTGTCCTAATACATGGGCTATTATTCGGCGGGTTGTGGTTTTTCCGACCGAACCTGTGATGGCAACGACTTTAAACCCGCATTTTTTTCGGTGGTGAGCGGCAAACAGCCCTAAAGACTCAGTGGTATCTTGTACTCTAATCAGGCGGGGTTCGAGTTCGCAAGAGCAGTTATAGTTTTTTTCTACTACTGCACAAACAGCCCCTTTTTTTAGAGCGTCGGCGACGTAATCATGGCCGTCGAAATTTTGACCTTTTATCGCGAAAAAGCACTGGCCTTGTTTGATATTGCGCGAGTCGGTGCTGACAGAATCGAAAAAATCTTGCACAGCGGCTGTGTTTGCCCCTAAGACCTGCGCCAACTCTTTTACTGAAAAACCACCCATAGCAGTCCCTTGCTTTTTAGCTAATTGGTTCATTGGTTAAATGGTTAATTAGTTAAATGGAAATTTACAAATTAACAACTAACCAATCAACCATAACAATATACGCAGGGCAGGAGGAAATTTCAATAAGAAACAGGATGCCCCTCGACTTGGTTCGACCCTTCGATATGGTTAGACTACGCTCACCACAGGTACTCAGGGCAGGCTACGCTCACCACAGGTCGCTCGGGGCAAGCAAAATTTAGAATTTAGAATGTAGAATAACCAATGCAGAAGGAATACTTGAATCTCGATACTCGAATAGTGAAAAACCATAACGTAAAGCTCAAAAGATGCGACTTGTCATCCTGAGTCCCTAAGGGACGAAGCATCTATGTGTCTAAGAGTTAGAGATCCTTCGGCTTCCGCCTTCGCCGAGGCTGCGACGGACAGGTCGCCTCAGGATGACAGAACCCAAGCCAAACAATAATAGCGTGGCCGGTTCCGGAATGCCGTAAGCTGTGGAAATTGAATCAATTGTAAACACATCATCGCCGCCCCAGATATTCATTTGTATTTCGATATAGCCAACATCCGTAAAATCAATTAAGGTATCCGAATTCGCCACTTTTTCTTCGGGAATAGATGCAGGCCATATATTAATAGTAAACTCGTCAAAAGGAACGAACATAGATTCAGCGTTATTTTCTAAGCTTGCACTAGCATATCCCGAAATGGATTCTCCCTGTTTTATAGTAATCCAGGCATTAACCCAATAAGAAGGAATTTGGCCAAAATTAAACATAATTCCATTGCAAGTTCCGCCGTCCGTTAAATCTATATGACCTAAACCATCGTAATCACGATTGGAAGATGAGGCATCAACACCATCATAGACTAGATATAGGTAATTAAGGTTGCTCTTTCCACTTTTGTAATAGAGCTGTCCGGCAATGCTTTGATTAACGTTGGCTGATGCATAAGAAGAATATATTTCGGCATCTCGTTCACCGCCGAGTATACCCGGACCTGTAACGCTGTTTGACGAATTTGAGGAAACAGACTGTGCTGTTGTAAAATCGTCGATAATAACGGCCCGACTGGGAACATTCGTAAAGATTAAACAGAACATAAAAACAACCAGAATATTGGCGTGACTAATTCTAAAATGATAATCGCCCGACATAATACTGCCTCCTTAATGCCTGTACAAAAATAGCAGAAGATAATGTACTACAAAAAGTGAGTTTACCCGAATCTCCCCAAGAGTTAAGCGGTATTTTAGCATAAAAGCTGGTAATTGTCAAGAAAAAAATAGTGTACAGCATATAGCGTGAAAAGAAGGTTGCAGATTTAAGACGCCAGACAAAAGTTTGCAGGGTTGTGTCTTAAACCGCCGATAAAAAGTACCTTAACTGCTAATGCCGTTTCAAAAAATGAAGTTTAACAATTACCATTCCCTCGCAGCCTGTCACATAGGGAGCAGGAATCCATTGCAGAATATAGACTTATGTGAATATTGTATTATTAAAAAGCATATTAATTTTTTTGAAACGGCACTAATTGGATGTGAGCAGCAGCTTTTTTAGAGGTTCGAGCAAATCAGTAAAACGGTTTGCGGCTTTTCTGACGCGGATTTTTCTGGCTAAGGATTTAATGTTGCTGTCTTGCGGACGTGCTTTTTGTGCGTTTTCGATTAATTCTACGGCATAGTCAATATTTCCCATGCAGTATTGCGCGGTTGCCAGACTGACCAGTGCGGCAGTGTGATTTTTGTTAATATCCAGAGCGTGCCCGAAAAACTCGCATGCATCGTCGAGCCTTTGGCCGGCTGCGCTTGCCAAACCGAGGTAATAATACGCTTCGGCATTGGCGAAATCCAGCTCGGTGGCTCGCAAAAGACATCGCATCGTGTCATCAAGACAGTCGAGCTGCATATACATCGAGCCTATCGCGACCAGAACATCGCTGTCGTCGGGCATAAATTCCATCTCCGCGTCGAGAAACGCCTTTGCCTGCCGCGGGTTTCCTTTTAGCATTGCACAATACGCCAGACGATATCTCGGGCCTGTGAGATGGTGGTTATTCTGCAGAGCTTCGTCGAAAAGGTCTTCGGCTTTTTCGTAATCATCGTTATTCAGGGCAATCTCACCCAGACAGAACTTGGCCAAGCCGAAATCAGGGTCAAGCTCAAGAATGCGGTTGAATTTTTCTTTGGCTGATTCGGTATCGCCCATCTGAAGAAGCAGTTGTCCGAAATCGAATATAACTTCTATGTCACCGGGATTATTTCTAAGCTCGAAAATAAAATGCTCTTTAGCTTTTTCGAGCTGATTGTCGGCCCAGTATGCTTGAGCGATTCGATAATGAATCTGCGGGTGTGTTTTTTCAAGCTCTGCGGTTCTCAGCCAGCAGCCGACGGCTTTTTTATACTGGCCTCTGATAAACATGCAGTTGCCGATGTTGTAATAGCATAAAGCGCAATCCGACTCGATGTTTTGGGCCATATAAAACATCTGCTCAGCCAAATCGTACAATTCCATTTCGGTGTATGTAATAATTCTGTTGCAGTAACAAGGCTCGAACATCGGGTCAAGCTGCTGAGCTTTTTCAAAAGTCGCCAGAGCCAAGTCATAAAAACCCGTCCTTGTATAGTCCACAGCCAGACAGTTTAATATCTCCACGTCTGTCGGGTTAAGCTCCAGAGCGGCTTGGTATTCTTTTATGGCTTCGTCAAAATGATTTATCGAATCAAGCGTCAAAGCTTTGTTGAAGTGCCACGAACTGTTTGCGGGATTTATTGCGATAGCTTGGTCGAGTTCATCAAGAGCTTGAAGGCATTTTCCATCTTCGTATAATTCTAAAGCTTTGCGGACTTTTCTTTCTGCGCTGTCAAACGAACCGAATTCCATCTCATCATAACTCACGGCGCCATTCCTTAAAAATAAGCATATTTACGGCATTAATCCTTTAGCCAAGTTGTTATCGGCAGTAACCAAACACGAATTCGTTTGTTTTGGCCGGAAGTTTAATGTTTACGGACTGCTGAAAAATGTGTATAATTATTTAGCTGTAATATTTTGTGTAATAAGGACTTACGGCGATGGTTTTCGGTGTTTGAGTTTAAATTGATACTTTATAAAACAGCCTTTTTCTGGAAACCAATCGAGTTAGGTCTTATAATACGGCAAAGACACAGAACAAATATGAAGAATCCTTATTAAAGGAAAGCTATTTATGTACAAAGAGGTAAAAGGTCAGCTGTCAGCCGGTAAAGGCAAATACGCGATTGTCATCAGCAGATTTAACGAATTTATCACGGCAAAACTTCTTTCCGGCGCAATAGATTGCCTGGCGCGTCACGGAGCGAATAAAGAACAGATATTGGTCGTATGGGTTCCCGGAGCATGCGAAATAACCGCGGCAGCCAAACGTCTGGCTAAGAGCGGAAAGTATGCTGCTATATTATGTCTGGGTGCGGTTATAAGAGGCCAGACTCCTCATTACGATTATGTCTGTCAGCAGGCAGTTCGCGGGATAGCCCAGATAAATTATGATTGTGATACCCCGGCTGTCTTCGGAGTTTTGACCTGCGATACACTCGAACAAGCTGTGGACAGAGCCGGAGCGAAGATGGGAAATGCCGGAGCAGATGCGGCATTGACGGCAATCGAAATGGCAAATGTGCTTGAGCAACTGTAGATTGGTGAGTAGTAGATTGGTTAGTGGTTAATTGGTGAGTAGTTAATTGGTTAGTAGTTAATTTGTAAATCCCCATTTAACTAATTCACCATTTAACCAATTAACAATTTAACCAATTAACTTTTTTGCTATTAGGATACTAATAAGTGGATAAAAGAAGCAGAGCAAGAGAGCTTACAATACAGGTCCTTTATCAGCTTGACATTCAAGGCTCGGAATATTTCAGTCTGCTCGATGATTTTTTAATCGAAAACGAACAGGATGATTCGATAAGAGTCCTTGCCTCCCAGTGGAGCAGAGAAGCTTGGCAGAATGTCGAATTTTGCGATGATTTAATCGGCAAAGCCAGTCTCAAGTGGAAATTATCGCGTCTTTCTCCGGTCGATAAAAGTGTTTTGAGGATGTCGGTTTATCATTTGAAGTTTTGTCCTGATATACCGCCCAAAGTGGTTATAAACGAAGCGGTCGAGCTTGGTAAAAAGTTCAGTACCGCCCAGTCGCCGGGTTTTATTAACGGCGTACTCGACGCGGTAATGAAGAATATTAAAGCGGACAGTTCGGAATAAATACGAAACAAATACGAATGACCAAAATTTTATTTTTTTAAACGTCTAAAACCTGATTTTTTGAGCATTAATAAATTGACCATTTGAATTTGTTATAGGATTTAGTGCTTCGGATTTAGGATTTATTATTATAATCAGTGATATGAGAAAAATTGCGGTATTAAATCAAAAGGGCGGAGTAGGCAAAACAACGACGGTTGTTAACACCGCCGCGGCTTTGGCTGAGGCAGGCAAAAAAGTCGCCGTTCTGGATTTAGACCCGCAGGCTCATCTGACGATTCATCTTGGAATCGAACCTGATACAATCGACAGCGGTTCATATAAGGTTCTGACCCAATCTGCGGATTTCGCGTCGCAGCTTATGTTGATTAGGCCTAATTTATGGCTGATGCCGGCGAATATAAATCTTGTCGGAGCCGAAAGCGAATTGGTCAGCGTAGTGGGGCGGGAGACGATTCTGCGCGAGGCTATGGAATCAGTTTCGAATCAGTTCGATTTTATAATTATTGATTGTGCCCCGTCGCTGGGATTGTTAACGCTGAACGCCCTCGCCGCCGTGAAAGAAATTCTTATTCCGCTGCAGCCGCATTTTCTGGCGCTTCAGGGGTTCGGAAAGCTGCTGCAAACGGTTGAGCTGGTAAATAAAAGAATTAATCCTGAGCTTCGGGTTAAAGGAATATTGCTTTGTATGTACGACAGCCGTGCGTCGCTGCCCAACGAAGTCAAAGCCGATATAGAGCAATTTCTTCAGCAGGCCAGAGGAAGTAATTGCGCATGGGCACAAGCAAAGGTTCTGCCGACAGCTATCCGAAGAAATATCAAGTTGGCCGAAGCTCCCAGCTACGGCAAGACGATTTTCGAATACGAACCGTCCTGTCACGGCGCGCAGGATTATAAAAAAGTGGCAGAGTTTTTGATGGATGAATCGGCTTTTGATAAAGCATTCGAAACGCCCGCCGAACAAGCACAGCCTGAAAATATCGTCGAATCCGTGCAGGAAGATATACAGCAGCCTCAGCCGCCCATAGAGATTCGTTCTGTTCCTCAATCAAAACCGCAAGAATCACCTGCTTTAGAAGTGCAGTCCGAAGGTCCGAATACCTCAGATTTGGAATCGAATCAGCAGCAAATACAGTCCTGATGAAAACAAGAGCATATCTTGATATCGAAACCACCGGCCTGAGCAAGTATAGATGCGATATTACGATAATCGGAATCGGCATCGAAAAGGCCGGTAAAGTCGAAGTGATTCAGTTAATAGGCAGAAGGATTTGTGAATATAATTTGCTGAAAGTTCTCAGAGGCGTTAATCGAATCTATACTTATAACGGCAGCAGATTCGACCTTGCCTTTATTAAGACCAAGCTGGCGGTTGATTTGAAACAGAATTTTATACACACGGATTTGATGTACAACTGCTGGAAACACAATCTCAAAGGGGGGTTAAAGGCTGTCGAAAAACGTCTTGGGATAGCCCGAAAACTGACGGATATGAACGGCTGGATTGCTGTTAAGCTCTGGTGGGATTATTGCAATAATAACGACCTCAAAGCCCTAAAGAAGCTTCTTGACTATAACGCCGAGGATGTAGTGAACCTCAGAACCCTCAGATTGAAGCTTTTGGTTGATTAGTCTTGTATAAGGCTTTTAGGGTTTGCCAGAAGCTCGGTTATTCTTCTTAGAAATTTCGCGGCATAATCACCGTTTATAACGGTATGGTCGGCGGCTACGTTCAGACTGACGAGTTTTCTTTCAGTGATTCTGCCATGTGCTGGTACGGCCTGATGCAGAGTGTTTCCCACTGCCAAAATCACGGTTGCCGGAGGAGGAACGATACCTATAAAACGGTCAATTCCATAGACGCCGAGATTGCTAAGAGCGATTGTTTCGCCGGAAATTTCATCGAGCGAAAGAGTATTTGCGCGGGCTTTTTCGGTGAGAATTTTTTCGGTTTTAGCAATATCAACAATGCTCATTTTATCGGCGTTTTTTACAACAGGAACGACAAGTCCCTGAGGAGCGTTTACTGCAAAACCGACATTGATCGAATCGGCGATTATCAGATTCTGCCCGTCGCTTTTCGCCAGAGTCAGCGGATACTCGACTGCAGCCATCGACAATACGCGGATATAAAAAGCATTAGACGTGATTTTTATACCGGTGATTTTTTTCAGCTCGTGCCTCATATCCATAAATTCAGTTACATCGGCTTTGGCTGAAAGATAAAAGCACGGTTTGGTCTGTTTCGATTCGAGCATTCGCTGGCCGATTATTTTCTGGATTCGGCTTAGCCGGATTCTGGATTCGGAGTGTTTTTCAGATATCGATTCAGTCACGTTTTAATTTCGTTAAAAGTTTTTATAAATTCCAATTAATTGCGATGCCGGAATACTATTTTTCAAATTCCGGCCAAGCGGTATTATAATCCCAAATCCAATCTGTTCAAGTTTAACTGCTATAAACAACAGCGGATTCCTATGATTTTAAAAACCCCTTTTTCAGCACTGTTAGGCCAAAAAAAAACATTTGCATAAATAAAAAATTTTCTTTACTGTAGAATTCCTTTGGTTTATAAAGGTTGGAAATAAGTGGCATAGAGACGTTCTAACTTTGTATTTCGAGGAGTACGCTGTAGTGTTGCTCCATTGTTTTTATGATTTGCGTATTGAGGAATGGGCATATACGAATGTTTTCGTTCGGATATGCAGAGGGAATTCTTCTATTTTTTATGTAAAAATAAGGCCTTGAAGGGCTTTTTTAGAAAAATAATTAGGTATTGCCTTATGTTAAGATGGGCAAAAAGGGCTAATTGGGAGATTTTTGTTGACTCAAAGCCTAAAAAACGGTATATTGAACCCAATTGCATGTATCCGGAGTGGGTCTATATATACTGTTTTTTGGCATTGTGTTTGACAGGTAAATGCTTAATAACAGTACTGATAAGCCGGTTTTGGTACGGCTATGAATGATAACGGGTACATGTAATTTTAGGAGAACACAAATGAATAAGCGAGGTAAGGAAATATCGGTATTAATAATTGCTCTATGCGTTTATTTCGGATGCATAGGGCTGGTGAATTTTCTGCCTGAGGCACAGGCCCAGACTCAGGTAAGCAAGGAAGAAGAGAAAAAAGCCAAAGCCGAAGCTAAGGCTCAAATGAAAATGGAGAAAAAGGCGCAGGAAGCGGAAGCTTTAAAGCAGAGGAAAGAAGCTGCTGAACGAGCAAAGCGTGAAAAAGCCGAGCTTGAAAAGATGAAAGCCCAAGCCCGCGCTGAGGAAAAAGCCGCAGCCAAGAGAGCTGCTCAAGAGAAAGCCCAAGCTAAAGCCCAGCCTCTGGAATCTTATCTTCCCGCAGACCATACTCCCAAGATGAACGTCAAGCAGGTGAACATCACCGGAAATATTCTTATTGATACTAATGAAATCATCGCGAAGATGCCTATGATTTACAACACGTCTGTTTTGCCGATTGAACAGGCAGATTCTTCGATGCTGTATGATTTCAGAATGCTCAGTGACATCATACATAACCCCGGCCCGACCAGACAGGTCAGTGCCAGAACCATTCAGGGTTTCAATCAATACATATTGTCTCTCTATCAGAAACGTAATTACGCCGGCATTTATGTTTATGTTCCAAAAAGAGTGATGGTAGGAACTAATCAATTGGCTGACGATATTCTGGTTATCGAAGTTCTCGAAGCTCCGATAACGGACGTTACCGTCAGAATCTACGACGCCGACCAGAACGAAAAGGAAAAAGGCTATCTCCGCAAAAGCGCGCTTATGGGCTGGTCGCCTGTTAAAGAAGGTCAGGTTGCCAATCAGAAAGAGCTTGATGATTTTGTCAACCTGCTCAACAGAAATCCGGACCGTTACGTTTCGGCTACGGTTACAAAGGGCGCAACCGATAATTCCCTCGCCGTTCAATATGATGTATATGAAGCCAACCCTTGGCATTATTTTGTACAGATAGACAATTCAGGTACCCGCGACAGACGCTGGACTCCAAGAGTCGGTGTAGTCAATACCAATTTATTAGGATATGACGATACGTTCGCGGCAGTTTTTCAGGCTCCTTGGGATAAGACTTTCGATGAAAATTATTCGGTTTTCGGAACCTATGATTTTCCGATAGCAGGGCCAAAACTGAGATTGCAGATGTATGCCGGATACGCGGAATTTAACGTCAATCCTGATTCAGGCCCGTTCAAATTCCTTGGCAACGGTAATTTCTTCGGCGGCATCCTTCGCTACAACGCATATCAAACCGAAGAAAATATGCCGTTGTTAGGCGGCGGTTGGTTCATCGATGTTAAAGCTATGTTAGAATACACAAGAAGTAAGGTCAGCCCCCAGTTACCGGGTATTCCGCTGGCCACTTCGGATGTTCGTTTCTGGATGTGGGGCTTGGGACTCGAGCTTCATAAAAAGACCGATTTGACGAGCACAACAATAGGTTTCGACCGCTGGGAAAGCAGCGGATTGGATAGATCAAATACAGCCGCATTCACCGGCTCGAGATTGGGCACCGACCCTGAATTCGTAATTTATGATTTCAGCGCACGCCACAGCGAGTATATTGATACTAATAAAGTTCACAGGGTAAGCGGCTCGGGTCGCTGGGTTGTGCCTGATAAACGAATAGTACCTGCCAAGATGACAAGTTTCGGCGGTATGTACACGGTTCGCGGATACGATGAGTACGAGATTGTAGCTGACGGCGGTATCTTAGCTTCGCTTCAATATGAATATGACCTCATCGCAGCTGATAAAGCCAAAAACCCGCCGCAGGATGCCGAACAGGCGAAACAGCATGAAAAAGAAAATCCGTTCTTTATTAAAAGAGCGGCTCCTCTGGCCTTTTTGGATTTCGGAAGAACGACTATAAACGCGCCTCGCAATGTCGGCGAATCAAAACATGATGAGCTTTGCTCGGTTGGTATCGGCATGCTTTTGGATATCGGAAATAATTTCAGCGGTGCCGTTTATTACGGTCATCCTCTGATTGCTACTCCTGATACCAGAGAAGGCAAAGGCAGATTAAACTGCAGCTTTATGATGAGATGGTAAATATATGCGGCCTATGTGGGGCCTCATAAGGATATATAAGTGTAAAGAAGGAACTAACAAGAAATTAAAGTTAATATAAGGGGAAAAGAAAGATGGAAAGTATAAGAAAAATCTCGAACAAGTACTATTTGAGACAAATAGTATCGTGTGTGCTGTCGTTCTGGATGGTCTTCGGAATGCCGGTACAAATGGCGTTTGCCGACCCGAATCCGTCAGCTAATACGGTTCCGACTTCGGCAAATGTTACAGGCAGCAATACTGCTGTAACATGGACAGGTGATGCGCTGAATCCGTCACTCGACACGGCGGCTGGAAACACTATTATTAATTGGAACAATTTCGATATAGGCCAAAATGCCAGTGTTACCTTTACTCAGGGAGGCGGTTGGGTCTTGAATAATATTACACCGGCTGACTCTATGGCGACAGGTATTTTCGGCAAGCTCACCGCGGCAAACTGCGGTCTGATTGTGCAGAACCCCTACGGTGTTATTTTTGGTCCCAAATCGCTTGTAAGCGCAAAAAGCTTTATGGCTTTGGGTCTTACAATGGATATGACCCAGTTTGTAGAGCAGGGCGATGCTTTTGACCCGTTGAATTTCGAATACAACGCATTAGGTGAACTCGACGGAAGGATTGAGCTGCAGCGTGAATGGTGGTCCGGCGGGAGTCAGGCTCGGATACAGGTTGATGAAACAGCAGCTCTTATCGGCAAAAATATAATAAACAGAGGCGTTATCAGTGCCGCTGCGAATGCCAATGTTGTTTTGGCCGCCGGTGAGAGAGTTCTTATTACAAGACAAGGCTCGAAGGTTATGGCCGAAGTTGCCGCTCCTTATCCGGAAAGTTTTATAGTTAGAAATGCGCAGTCCGGTATGTACGGTTCTCCGGAAGGCAAAATTGAAGCTGCCGGCGGCCATGTAGTTCTTGCGGCGGGCGATATTTATTCGACGGCTATCGAGGGTGTCGAGACTTTAAGAGCCACAGCGACATATAACGCTACCTTCTACGGCCCGCTGAGCGCTTCGGCAGTAGCTGCTTCGGACGCGGTTGCTGAAGTAGATATTTTAGCAGGCGGAACATTGAACCTTGGCGGCGATATTACAGTTACCGCTGACGGTCAGGGAATCGGAAACGCAAGCGCTTTGGTTAATATAGAGACCGGCGATACTTTCGTTCTGAATCAGGATATAACAGCCACCGCGCAGACCAGCGGTGATTTTGACGCTGACGCGAAGATTTCGATTAAATCTAACGATGGCGGAATCGATATTCTAACACCGAATATATCCGACGGTGATAATTACGCTACCAGAGTCGAAGCGAAAGCTTTTGACGGTGTCAATAATAGTGCACAGGTAGATTTGATTGCTAACGGCGATGTTCGTCTTTTAGGCACGAATGAAATTAGAGTTTTAGCCGAAGCCTACAACGGCCAACTGAATCAGGCCGCTGTTAATGTGCAGGGTTCGAATGTCGAAGTCAGAGGACAGGATTTCGGAGTTACAGATGCTCCTGCCCAGTTGAAGGCTTATGCTCATAACGGCGAGCAGAATGTCGCCGCAGTTGATATTGTCGCCACAGACGGTGATGTAACAATCATCGGCGAAGGCGGAAATGATGATGGCTTGGTAACGGCGATGGCTTTGAATGGTATCGAAAACACAGCCAATATTACAATTAACGCAGCCGGAGATGTCGAGGTTTTAGCTACAGCAGGCGCTCAGCAGACGACAATGGACGGCGGAGCGATTGTTAAAGCCCAAGCCGGTATAGGTTTGGACGGTGAGCAGCAGGCCGAGCTGAACGAAGCAGGGATTGTTATCACAGCCAACAATGTTTTAGTTAAAGATGACGCCACAGATATCGGACAGGCCGACCCGGCTATGATTATAGCTGATGCTTATGAGGGTGCAGTGAACAATGCTTCAGTAGATATTACAGCCGCCGGCGATGTTACGGTTTATGATACAGCCGGTGCATCTAACACAGCTAAGATAGCCGCAACGGCAGGATTCGGTGAGGACAATACAGCCGATATCGCAATCAATGCCGGCGGTAATGTTTTGGTGTTCGCCGGTGACGGCGGCTCGGCTTCGATAGAAGCTTCGGCGATGTATGCTGACAATACGAACACCGCTTCTATCGCGATTGATGCGGGCGGTGATGTCGAAGTAATATCAGTCGGAGGCAGCACAGCCGCAATCACAGCTTCGGCTCAGTACGCAGAAAATACTAACACTGCCGAAATCGAAATTAACGCGGGCGGCAACGTTCTCGTTCTGGATGAGGCAGGGGTTAGCGAGACTGCTAAGATTAAAGCTGTCGCACAAGACGGTTATGATAACACCGCAGGTATTTTGGTTAACGCAGGCGGTGATGTAAAAGTCATAGCCAAAGACGGCGGCAAAGCTCAGATTAAAGCAATCGCCAAAGATGCTGATAATGATAACACAGCTTCGATAGAGATTAACTCAGGCGGCGATGTAAAAGTTATAGCCAAAGACGGCGGCAAGGCTGAAGTTTCAGCTATCGCCGTAGATGCCGGAAATACAAACTCGGCTGATGTCGAGATTAACGCAGAAGGCGATGTTAAAGTTATTGCCGACGGCGGAAGTATCAACGAATGGCAGACGCTGAATACACCTGAAAATTGGGATGTCCAAGTCGAGCAGTGGGTACAGGATACATCCGAATACTGGGAGATTCCTGTGTACTGGTATGAGGGCCGTGACCTTAAATTAGGTTGGATTACAGTGCCCGATATAAGCAATTATACTTTGCCTCCTGGCTACCACCTCAGCCCAGTTAGGGTCCCTGTCCACCATCCAGCGACCGGTCACACTGAGTTCGCATGGATTTATGGTGCAAGTTCATCAACACCGAATCCGGAAGACCACAGTTTCTCGGGCTGGTCTTTAACAGGTGAAACTGTTTATCATGCAGCTACCTATAATGACCACAGCAGTTTCGCCAGTGCATCGAAGGCTTCGATAGAATCGATAGCCAAAGAAGCAGGCAGTATGAATACTGCTTTAGTTGATATTACAGCAGGCAAAGGTGTTTCAGTTCTTGGATTGGCAGGCGGAAAGGCTGAAATCGAAGCCAAAGCCGCGTATGCATACAATTCTACGAATACAGCGAATATTGATATACTCGCACAGGGCGGCGATGTTCTTGTCGGAGCTTTCGGCGGAACAGAGACAACCGAAGACGGATATACAACAGGTAAAGCTTCCGTATCGGCAACGGCTGAAGACGCAGGCGGAAAAGGCGAAATGGACGGCACAAATACTGCCAATATAACCATTGTCGCCAAAGAGTATATCGAAGAAATCGAGATTTTACCGGATACATATGAAGACCGCTTCTTACCTGCTACGATAGTAGAAGAAGTTCACGGCGGCAATGTAAAAGTCATAGCTAAAGACGGCAAAGCCGAAGTCGAAGCTATAGCTAAAAACAGTGCAGAAAATACAGCCGGTGTCGATATTACAGCCGATGCCGATGTCTCGGTTAAAGGTATATCGGGCGAAGCTGAAATTACAGCTCTTGCCAAGAACGCTTTGACTAACACCGCGACAGTTGATATTGCTGCGGGCGGCGATGTTAAGGTTTACGCCACTAAAGGCGGCGAAGCCGAAATCGAAGCCAAAGCAAAGAATCAGGGATGGCTGTATGATTATGTTACCGAAGCAGACGAGATGTTAGTTGTTGACGGTCTTGTCAATGCAGCGACGGTGAACATTACAGCCGATGACGTTACAGTTAAAGCTGAAAAGGGCGGCGAGGCAGTTATCGGCGCTCAGGCAAGCAACGAGATACTCTTCGACGGCGGCCCTGTTATTGCCATTGCTATGGTTGAAGAAAATGGTAACGGCAACGGAGACGATAACGGAGGCGAAGAACCTTCTTATGATGGTATAACAATTAAGAGCGTTACCAACACAGCTACAGTAGATATTAAAGCTTCGGGTGATGTTAAAGTCCAAGCCTCTCAAGGCGGCGAGGCTGCGATTTATGCCGAAGCGTTCAATGAGATTGGAAGCGGCGGATATGATTATTATATGCCCACAGTTGTTTATATTCCTGATTATCCTCAAGTAGTTTTAGAAGGACCTATCAGCAATTCGGCCAGAGTAATCATCGATGCCGGTGACGATGTAAAAGTTTCCGCTTCAAAGGGCGGCGTGGCAGGTATCTATGCCGAGGCATGGAACGACTCAGAGCTGTATTATGATGATTTTGTCGTGGTTACCAACTTTGCCAATGTCGCAATCAATGCCGGTGATGATGTTAAAGTCAAAGCCGACAAGGGCGGCGAAGCAGAGATTTATGCCGGAGCCAGCGGCGGAATCGATAATGTTGCCGGTGTTGTGGTTAATGCCGGTGATAAAGTATCAGTCATCGCTAAAGACGCTCATGCATGGTTAGGCGCAGAGGCCTTCTGGGGTATTTATAACTCGGCTGATGTTGCGATAGATGCAGACGGCGTTAAAGTAAAAGCCGACGGCTGGGATGATACCGATGCCGGAATCTACGCTGATACATGGTCAGGTGAGTATAATACCTCGAGCGTAGCACTTGGCGGAGTCGGTCATAAAATCGGCAAAGGCGGCGTTTCGGTCAAAGCCGAAGACGGTGCAGAAGCTTATATCGGTGCTTATGCCGAAGGCGGTTATACAAATGATGCCGATGTCCTGATTTGCACTGAAGGCGATGTTAAAGTAAAAGCCGACGGTGATTACGGATGCGGCTATACAGGTGCTTCTATAGAAGCTATCGCGATGGAAGGTGTCTATAATAATGCCAGCGTCGCGATGGGTGTTGACGGCAGCGTTTTGGTGCAGGGCGTCGCAGGCGGCGAGGCCGGTATCCGTTCCGGAGCCTTTGATGGTTTTGAAAATACCGCTTCGACAATAGTTTGTGCCAAAGAAAATATCGAAGTACTTGCAAGCAGCGGCTATGCTGAAATAGCATCAGACGCTTTATTCGGTTATACAAATGAGGCTTATACCGGCGTGGTCGCTCAAGGCGATGTAACCGTAGCGGCAGAGTCTTATTATGATGATAGGGTACCTGCTGCGATTGGCGAAAAGGTAGATTTCATACCTCAGCCGATGGGCGGCATAGCTTTAATCAGGTCGAACGCAGGCCAAGATTTCTATGATAATGGCCCGGTACAGGTTGCCTCAGTAGAACTGCAGCAGATACCGATGGGTTCATCCAGTGCCAGCGCAACAACAGTTGTATTCTCCAAGCAGGGTAACGTTGGTGTTTATGCTAATAACTACGGAACAGCAGGTATTACATCCGAGGCGACAGGCGCGATGGATAACGATGCTTATACAGGCGTTTGTGCTCAGGGTAATGTCTTTGTAAATGCTTACAGCGGCGGCAGCGCGATGATAAGCTCAGAGGCAAGCGGTTTCTTCGGAGATTTTGTTGTTGTCGGCGACAAACAGCTCGATACTTTGGATATGCCGAATGATTATATAGAACCGATACAGACAACAGCCAACGCCGAAACTGTGGTTATAGCTAATGAAGGCGGCGTGCAAGTATCCGCTTCAGGCTGGGGTTCAAAGGCGACGATAGTATCGAATGCTCACGATGCTATGCTTAATACAGCTTATACAGGCGTAGCTTCAGATGGAGTTATGTCTGATGATAATGGCGACTTTATGATTCAGTATCTTGTTGCACCGGGCAGTATTGTAGTAAGTGCCGGTGATTGGGGTAATGCCTCGATAGAGTCGATAGCTAACGGCGGATTCGGCAATGCAGCCGAGACAGTTCTCTGCACTCAGGAAAACATCCTTGTCGAGCAGTCCGGATTCGGTTATGCCAGAATTAAAGCTCGTGTAGACTATTCAGCTCCTTGGGCGAATAACTATGCTACTACAAGACTGTATGCAAGTGCGGTTGATGTAGTAGGCTGGGGTGCTTGGGTAGGTTCGCTGACACCGGGATTCTGGGGACCGATTTGGCAAGGTGAAAACGGCGGATGGAACTGGGACGGTGAAAACTGGGTTTGGGGTTATCACTGGACAGACGACGATGCGGCTGTGAATAAGAGTTTTGCTAATTCGACTCTGATAATCGATGATTATGCATCTCGTGAAAATTGTCCGGATTGCCCGCCTTGCCCGGGTTGCCCGTGCGAAGAAGATATTCCGTCGGATGACCCTGATAATCCAGCGGCTCCGTTATACACCGAAGCGGGTCAGCCGATTGAGCCGTTCGAATTCGGCCCCGGCGGATGTCCTGCACTGATGAGCTGGTTTGCTGACGAAGTCGGAATTCCGGTGGACCAGATTCAGGTTATGTTCGGCGGAGCAGATTATCTGGCAACAGATATTCAGCCTTGCGATGCCTGCGCCAGACTTAAACAGCAGGCGGATATGATGGCCGGTCTTGACCCGGAAATGGTTGAAGCTTGGGCCAGCACAGTTAGAGCAGCTTTGGTCGGACCTCCGACACCTGAGATGATAGCCGGCATTCAGACTGCATTAGCGGATAATCCGGCGGCACTGAATTTTGACAGTGCGGCGGCTGAGTATGTCAGGATTATGAATGAAGAACTCGGCGTTACAAGCGAAGATGCTGTAGCAACCTTGACAAGCAAATACGCTCCTGCAGACGCTGATTTGATTGCTTATATCAATGCCAGACTCGGCATATAAGAAGTATATAAGTTGAATTAAAAAAGCCTGCCTTGGTGAAAACTAAGGCAGGCTTTTTCTTTTGTTATGATTTATATGTTTTTAGTTATGTAAGTTTACGACCTGTGCAACAACCTGTGCTCTGTATTGCAGCTCGGTTATGGTCTCAAGAACTTCTTTAACCTTGGGGTGTTCTCTGCTGAACATATTTTCAAGTGTGTTCAAAGCTCTATCGCAAAGAGTTTGAGCCTGCTGATATTTTCCCTGCTCGATATACAATCTGGCCATATAGTTTACGGCTTCTGCGGTTTTGTCACTGTTCGGGCCGAGTGTGTTTTCGAGAATCTGAACAGCCTGCTCGTGGGCTGTCTGTGCCTGAGCGAATCTTCCGTTGGCGGCGTATATCGTTCCGAGAATGCTCAAAGCTTCTGCGACGTGCGGATGAGCCGGGCCGGATTTATCTTTTGCCTTTTCGAGGGCATTAAGCGCGAGTTGTTCGGCTTGGGCATATCTTAACTTGGCTTCGTTGAGCTTGGCCATAGCAAGCCACGTCGGAATAAGCAAATGATGTTCGCTGCCATAAGCTTTCTGCTGGATTTGAATTGCGTCGTTCAGCAGCATCTCGGCGCGGTCATATCTTCTCTGGCTGATGAAAATCAAAGCCCGCTGGACATTTAAAGATGCACCATAGAGATGATTATTTCCGTAAACCTCTGTAACGGAACTTGCGGCCCGCTGATAATATTCATCGGCTTGGCGGAAATCACCGGTGGCGGCGAGAAGTTTTCCGCGGTCCATATAAAATTGAGTCATTGCTTTGTCATCGGGCCGGTGGCTGTCGAGCATTATCGTAAAAGCTCTGTCGAGTACGATTTTTGCCTGATGATAATTTCCCTGTCCCTGATATATATCACTAAGCGTTCTTAGTGTGTAAGCGATGTAAGGATGCATAGAATAATAGATTTTTTCCTGAAGTTTCAGTCCCAGTTCGCACATCTGCTGAGCTTCTTTGAGTCTGCCTTGGCTGTTATAAAGATACGCTAAATCGAGCAGGCACATACTCAAATCGCTGTCGCTGGCATTGGTCATTCTGGCCATATTCAGAGCTTGCAGCGCCATAGGCTCGGCTTTGTCGTAATGTCCGCCTGCCATGTATATTCTTGCCATAGCTCTGAGCGAGGTTGCAGTAACAGGTTTTCTGTTAGGCAGATTGGTTTTTCCGGACAGTTCGGTTGCGCTGAAGAGCAAAACTGCGGCGATAAAAAGCAAGGTCTTCGCTGAATTACGGGCTGGTGTTTCTTTCATAGTTTTGTTCCTTATTTTTGGGCCTTGTAAAACGGCCGCGCATTACGTATAGCGCGGTTGAAAAAAATGGAAAAATTCACCCTCCTGAAAACCCCCATGCCCGGCTTCCGTGATATGCTCGTTTTCGAGCAGCTCCGGGCTTTTGCGGATACTTGTTTTGAGTACCCAATTAAAATATAAGAAACGCTCAATTTATTCCAAATCCGGCGAATAAATTTATGATGCAGGCCTTATAGATGTAATGATATTGACGGTTAATCAGGTCCTGTAAAAACCTATCTGATTTATTAGCAAATAAGTTTTACTTGAAACATTTGCCAAAGCGGATAAAATGCATGTTTTTGCGGACTATCGGGTTAGTATTATTTATTATAGTTTGACAAATTTTCGGGTGATTAGCTCAGTTGGTAGAGCAGCTGACTCTTAATCAGCGGGTCGCAGGTTCGACTCCTGCATCACCCATTTTCAGCATACCTATAAGAACAATCAGCCTGTTTGTTTCGTATTATTTTGAGTTTTATGTAAATCAATCCATTGTACCGATATGCTTAATATGAAGTCAGTTTTTAAAAAAGTTGCGCTTATACCCGGAGCGATTTTTAGTATTGTTCTAATCGCAGCGGTTTTATTCGTTTCGATAGGAATTTACCGCGGCGGTTCTACGCTGCATGCTTTATTTTCTGAGAATAAGAAGCTTAAGCAGGCTTTGACAAACCTGACCGAAGAGGGCAAAATCGGTTATGCTAAAGTTCTCAGCCAGCAGACAGATGAAAAAGGCAATGTCATTTCGACAACGCTTAGATTTGTCGAGACTGCAAGGGGCGACGGGCTGACAAAGCTTCTCGAAAAGGAATTTACAATACCGGGCGATATAGTTCACTTCGATGCCCTTATAGTTAAGTTCGGCAATAATATGGTTATGGACGGGAAAAAAAGGAGTTTGTATCTGTGGCGGAGGATTTACGGCGAGGGGCTTGCTCCGCAGGACGGATTCGCGATTGAAGAGCACGGCGTAGAGCCGCAAAGCTATAAAGACCTTCTGCGAGAGCTTCCTGTTAAGCAGCGGGAGCTTTTCTGGTTGAGTATATGGGATTTGGCGAATAACCCCGATGCGCTGAGACAATATGATATAGAGGCGATATACGGCAATGTAACTTATACAAAACTCAAAAAGGGACTTATCTATATGTTTAATTTAACCGCGACCGGCCAGATATATCCGCAGGTTATTCCTGAAATATGAGTTCGGCTTGTGGTTTGGTTTTCAAAAGCCGTATATAGGTTTCAATTGGTCTTCTGTCGGCATGGTTTCATAATATTCACCTCTTGGGCCTACAAAACCAATTCCGTGTTTTGTGAGATTTACCTGACTGATAGAGCCGTTGCTGTTTGTAATGTTTACAGTTACGGTGTTTATCTGTCTTCGGAGGTTTTCCATTTCAGCGTTTGTATTGTTTTCACACCCCCCAAGAGAAAGCACCAAACCGATATTCAGGCTAATCAGCAGCCAAACCGTTATTATTTTTTTAATCATTTTGCGGTTCTCCTTTTTGTCGTATTTCCATCGCAGATTTTACCTCAAATTGCTATGGTCTGCAACTTATGCGGTGTTATTTATTCTGATAAAACCGCCGGTTTGGCGATTGAGAAGATTCTTGCTTTTTGATTCTGATATGGTTATCCTCAAATAGAAGTCAGGGATTTTAAGGGAAAATTTATGCGAAACTTTAAATCTATTACAATTTTGACCTGTGCTTTAATAATAATATTGTCTTTAGGCTGTGAGAATGTTGAAGATTTATTCGCAGCACGCAAGCCCAAAGCGTCTCTGGAGGGATTTAAGCTTCAGGATGTCGGCTTGGAGGCGGCGACGTTATTATTTGATGTTAAAATTGAGAACCCGTATCCGGTTGCTTTGCCGCTGCTGAATATGGATTATACGGTTTTTAGCGGGCAGGATAAATTATTCGCAGGCGATGCTGATATTCAAAGCGTCATTCCCGCCAAACAGAGCAAAACAATATCGCTTCCGGCGAAGGTCGGCTATCTCGATTTAGTTCGAGCCTTTAAAGATGTCAGGGCAGGTTCAAAGATACCTTATAAAGCTGATTTGGGTTTATCGGTTGATACGCCGGCATTGGGAGAGTTGACGCTGCCGTTGAACAAATCCGGCGAATTAGTTGTCCCTTCGGTTCCAAAAATTGACGAAATTGACTGGAAACAGCTTCTGGATAAAGCCAAACAAATCTGATAAACTTACGTTAAAGGTTGCTAACGCATCGGCTAAAAACAGAGGTACTTTATGGAACAGATACGGACTGATGTAGAAATTCTGGAGCTTGCTATTGCCCGCGAAGAAGATGCTTATGTTTTTTACTCTGCGATGGCAGAACAGGTAAAAGATATTCAGATAAGAGCTGTCTTCGAGGATTTAGCCAGAGATGAATTAGAGCACAAAGCCAAGTTAGAACTTGAATATATCAAAACCGGAAAAGTACTTCCTAAAAAAGGCCCTTCGGAACCAAGAATATTTGTTCAATTTAACGATGCAGATGTTAATATAACTTACCGTAATATACTTCGCCTTGCGATAGACAAAGAAGATTCGGCATTTAGATTTTATATTGATATGATAAGTAATGCCCAAGACCAAAATTCAAAAGACATGCTTGTTGCGCTTGCACAGGAGGAAGTTAAGCACAAAATTCGTTTTGAAAATGCCCTGAATAACCTTTCACAGGGGGTATAAAAATTATAACTGACGTTTAATCGGTGCCGGTAAAATTGAAGCTTTAAGTTCTTTACTGATAAGCACTTAAGAATATTGTATTTTTGGGTTAATTGCCGATAAGCGTCCCTGATTATACAAAGGTTGACATATAGGGGCGGGTAGGGTAAATTTCGATATATGCGTTTGATATTTAGCTGCTGTATGATTTGAGAGAGAGGTTATTATATCGGGAAACAGATGATAGATGTGAAACTGCCTGACGGCAGCGTTTTAAAAGTCGCACAGGGCACTACTGTAGCACAAATAGCCGAGCAAATAGGACCGAAACTTGCCAAAGCCGCACTGGCAGGGCATTTAAACGGACAGTTGGTTGATTTATCCGCGAAAATAAACAGCGATTCTGAGATTAAAATAATCACCGCCAAAGACCCTGACGGTCTTAAAGTTATGAGGCATAGCTGTGCGCATATAATGGCCGAGGCTATCTGTGCGATTTGGCCGCAGGCGAAGCTGGTTTACGGCCCGACCGTAGAGGACGGGTTTTATTACGATATTGACCTTGATGAGCCTATCAGACCCGATGATTTTGCCCGAATTGAGAAGAAAATGAGCGAAATCGTCAACGCGGACCAGCCTTTTGTCCGAAACGAAATGCCGCGAGAAGAGGCTTTAAAAAAGCTTTCGGACGACAAATATAAATCGGACAATATCAGCCGAACTGATAGTTCAGTTATTAGTTTTTATTCGCATGGCGGGGGATTCGAAGACCTGTGCCGCGGCCCGCACCTTCCCAGTACAGGCAAGTGCGGCGCGTTTAAGATTATGTCCGTAGCCGGAGCGTATTGGCACGGCGACCCGACCCAAAAAATGCTGCAAAGGGTTTACGGTACCTGCTGGCCGACTCAAAAAGAGCTTGATGATTACATTCAGCGCCTTGAAGAAGCCAAAAAACGAGACCACCGTGTAATCGGCAAACAGATGGATTTATTCAGTTTTAACGAACAGGGGCCGGGTTTTGCGTTTATGCACGCAAAGGGAATGGTGATTTGGAACGAGATTGTAGATTACTGGCGGGGCGTTCATCGCAGATACGGTTATCAGGAAATTAAAACCCCGATAATTCTCAACGAAGAGCTTTGGCACAAGAGCGGACATTGGGATAATTACAAAGAGAATATGTATTTCAGCGAAATCGACGGAGCCGGTTACGCTATAAAACCAATGAATTGTCCCGGCGGATGTCTGGTTTTTCATACTCGTAAACATTCTTATCGGGAATTTCCTATGCGTGTCGCCGAGCTTGGTCTGGTGCATAGACACGAGGCAAGCGGAGTGATGCACGGTCTTTTCCGCGTTCGGCAGTTTACTCAGGATGATGCTCATATTTTCTGTACGCCAGACCAGATTGAGGCTGAGATAATCGGTGTTATAGAGCTTACTTTCGAGATTTATCGAGCGTTCGGGTTTGATGATTTTCATGTTGAGTTATCTACCAAGCCGGAAAAACATATCGGTTCCGATGAAATCTGGGAAATAGCGACCGGCGCTCTGGAAGCGGCATTGAAGCATAAGAAAATAGATTATCAAGTAAATCCCGGTGACGGCGCGTTTTACGGGCCTAAGATAGATTTCCATATTAAGGATTGTCTGAATCGTTCTTGGCAGCTTGGGACAATTCAGCTTGATTTTTCGATGCCTGAGCGTTTCGGGCTGGTGTTTACAGATAAAGACAATACCGAAAAAACTCCGGTTATGATTCACCGCGCGGTATTGGGGTCGTTCGAGCGTTTTATAGGTATATTAATCGAGCATTACGGTGGAAGTTTTCCGCTGTGGCTTGCGCCTGAGCAGGTTCGGATAATGCCGATAAGCGAAAAGACCAATGATTACGCGAACGAAATTTATCAAAAACTTTTCGCTGATTCTGTTAGGTGCTCGACTGATTTATCCGATGAAAAAATAGGAGCTAAAATAGCCAAGGCTCACGCGGACAAAGTGCCTTATATGCTTGTTTTAGGCCCGAAAGAAGCTCAGAGCTGCGAGGTCAATGTTAGGGTTCGCGGCTCGAAAGACAGCCGGACAATTTCTTTGGAACAATTTTTGAAAATTATCGTACAAAAGAGGACCGATAAAGAACAGGATTTACAGTTTTAGTACGTTCATTATTGCCATTTTAATTATTTTGAAGAAAGGCAAGGTGGTGCGAAATCGAAAAAAAAGGATTAAGAATCAACGATAAGATTCGAGCCTCGAGGGTCAGACTGATTGATGAAGAAAATAATCAGGCTGGAATCGTGGAGAAATTCGAAGCACTCGGCCGTGCTCGTGATGTCGGCTTGGATCTTGTGGAGGTAGCTCCGAACAGTGACCCTCCGGTGTGCCGAATAATGGATTACGGTAAATATTTATATCAGCAAAAACGCAAGATGCGAGAGTCCCACAAAAAACATCAGCAGCATCTGTCAGTTTTAAAAGAAATCCGTGTCAGGCCTGAGACTGATCCTCATGACTTGGGTATTAAGGTCAATCATGCCCGAGAATTTATTCAGAAAGGTCATAAGGTTCAGTTCACTGTTTTCTTCCGAGGCAGACAAATGCTTCATCAGGAAAAAGGTTTTGAGATGCTGAACGAAATTAGTCAGGCTCTTGAGGATATCGCTAAAGTTGACCAGCAGGGACGTATGACTAACAGGCGTTTGACGCTGATGCTTGTACCGAAATAGCCGTAAAAATATCAGCGATGCAAATAGTTGTTTTAGTTGTTTCTAAACCCGGGAAAATCCGGTGTTTGGCGGGTTTTTTCGTGTTTTTTGGGTATAGCTGATATTTTAGAAAAATTTAACCTGCGTTATTGACCATTCCTTATAAATATCCTAAAATACCGGTTTTGATTTTTATCGGTAATCTGCTTCAAAGGACGGAAAATATGCCTAAGATGAAGACCCATAAGGGTTTAAAGAAAAGAGTAAAAGTAACAGGTTCGGGCAAGGTAAAGTACAGCCGTTGTTTTGGCGGTCATTTAATGAGCAGCAAAAACGCTAAAAGACGCAGGCGAATCAGCAAAAGAGCGATTATGTTTGAGCCAATGGCTGAAAAAGTGAAAATCGCACTTTGCCAATAACCCTAAAATAATGAACTTAGCTTGCTTCTCGGCCGGGGCGTTTAATAATAAGCTCCACCATCAGCTGCCGCCAGCAAGCGTTATTAACCATTTAAAGAAAGGAAAGCTGATATGCCAAGAGCAATAAAAGGTTCCGCACGGCGCAAAGCCAACAAGCGTGTATTAAAAGCTGTAAAAGGGCATCGAGGAGCCAGAGGTATCAGGCTTCGTTTAGCCAAAACCGCCCGCATCAGAGCTCAAGTCAATGCTCGAATAGGCCGCAAGCAAAAGAAAAGAGAGTATCGCGGTCTTTGGATAATTCGGCTCAGTGCCGCCTGCCGTCAGCGCGGTATCAGATACAGCGAGTTTATAAACGGATGCAGAAAAGCGAATATCCAGATAAATAGAAAGATGCTTAGTGAAATCGCTATCGCAGACCCTGCCGGTTTCGATGTTATTGTCGAAAAAGCTAAATCCGTTCTGTGATATTCTTTGTTTTTCTACTGTGAGTATTTAAGATGCTCGAGCAGTTCGAAAAAATCGGAAAAGAAGCACTGTCTGAACTTGCGAAAGTTAAAGACCTTGCGCAGCTTGAACAGTGGCGCATCAAGTATCTCAGCCGTAAAGGTCTGGTTACAGATATGCTCAGCCAGATAGGCAGTGCGGCGAAAGAACAGCGGGCTGCCGCGGGACAGCTTGCAAACAAACTCAAAAAACAGGTATCCGAATCTTTCGAGCAGTTAAAACAAAAACTCACCGAGTCCCAGAAATCTCAGGTAAAAGAATTTGTCGATGTTACTCTGCCCGGATTCAAACCTAACATCGGCAAAATGCATGTGATTACACAAACTATCAGCGAGCTTCTGGAGATATTCGGACGAATGGGATTTTCGGTTTCTTACGGGCCTGAGGTCGAAGATGAATGGCATAATTTTATTGCTCTGAATATCCCGCAGGAACATCCTGCCCGCGACCCGCTGGATAATTTTTATATAAGCGACGATATTCTTCTTCGCACTCAGACTTCGACGATACAAATCCGTGTTATGGAAAATACCAAGCCTCCGATTCGTGTTGTCGCGCCGGGTCGGGTATATCGCCCTGATACGGTTGATGCTACTCATATGTATATGTTTCATCAGCTCGAAGCTCTTGTGGTTGACGAGGGCGTTAGTATGGTCGATATGAAAAGCACGATAAATCAATTTATCCATGCTTTTTTCGGAGCGGATACTCAGTGGCGTTTCCGTCCGAGTTTTTTCCCGTTTACCGAGCCAAGCGCCGAAGTCGATTTGCTTTGCATCGATAAGAACGGTCAGGAAAAATGGATAGAAATGGGTGGCTGCGGTATGGTTGACCCTAATGTTTTCGAAGCGGTCGGCATCGACAGCGAAAAATATACCGGCTGGGCGTTCGGATTCGGGATAGAACGGCTGGCTATGAGAAAGTACGGAATAAGTGATATTCGATTGTTGTTCGAAAACGACCTTCGCTTTCTTAAGCAGTTTTGATTCTGCATCGAAACTAAATGGCAAACCGGAAAGGGCTAAATATGAAGCTCAAAGGGGTAGTTCTTGCAGGGGGGACCGGCTCGCGGCTGAAGCCTTTGACGAAAGTTACGAATAAACACCTTCTGCCTGTCGGCAGAAAGCCGATGATTTATTATCCTATCGAAAAATTATTATCTGCCGCAATTACCGAGATTCTGATTGTAACCGGCGTCGAGCATATGGGAGATGTTGTAAATCTTCTTGGTTCAGGCGCGGATTTCGGCTGCAGATTTACATATAAAGTTCAGGACCAAGCGGGCGGAATTGCGCAAGCTCTTAGTTTAGCGGAGAATTTCGCCGGAACTGACGGTGTAGCGGTGATTCTCGGTGATAATATTTTTGAGTTTTCGCTTAAAAAATACGCCGAGAATTTTAATGTTCAAGGTAAAGGAGCGAGACTTTTATTGAAAGAAGTTCCCGACCCGCAGAGGTTCGGTGTTGCCGAGATTTCGGGTGATAATGTTGTCGGAATCGAAGAGAAGCCTAAAAAACCTAAATCAAACTACGCGGTTACGGGCATATATTTTTATGATAATACCGTGTTCGAGATTATAAAAACTCTTAAGCCCTCCGGACGAGGCGAATACGAGATAACCGATGTTAATAATGTTTATATTACCAAAAGGCAGTTAAATTATGATATTCTCGACGGCTGGTGGAGCGATGCGGGGACATTCGAATCGCTCACTAAAGCCAACGAACTTGTGATAAAGGAGCCTCCGAAATGACTAAACCTTTGCCGTTGAAAACCGCGTTTGCAGAAGGTGCTTTGATTGTCAGGAGTTCTTGCGGTAAATTGATAGACGGATTACAGGTCAGACTTGCCAAGGTTATTCCTGATGAGCGGGGCAGGCTTGGCGAGATAATGCGCGCCGATGACCCTTGGTTCGAGAAATTCGGACAAGTGTATTTTACGACTACATATCCGGGAGTGGTAAAAGCGTGGCATTATCATAAAAAACAGACGGATTATTTTTATGTAGCCAAAGGAATGATAAAAGCGGCGTTTTATGACGAACGAAAAGATTCTCCGACATTCGGCGCGGTTAACGAGGTGTATCTTGGAGAGCATTGTCCGGGTTTAATAAGAGTTCCTGCGGGCGTTCATCACGGCTGGATGTGCGTCAGTACTGATGAAGCCTATATAATAAATATACCTAACGAAACATACGATTATTCTAACCCTGATGAGTATCGAACTGCTGCTCACGGCAGTCATATTCCTTATGATTGGACACGAAAGGATGGCTAAAAAAAGTATTGCCATTCTCGGCGGCAGGGGAATGCTTGGTGCGGATATGGTAAAGCAGTGCAGCCGGGCCGGTTTTGAAACGAAGGTATTTGATCTGCCTGAATTTGATATCACAAATCACGAGCAGCTAAAACAGGCGGTTGAATCTTGCGAGCTGATTGTAAATTGCGCAGCTTATACAGATGTTGATGGCGCTGAATCAAATAGAGAAACGGCCTATGCCGTAAACGCAAAGGCTGTCGGTGAGCTTGGAAGTTTAGCGGCCAAAATGAATAAATGGGTTTTGCATATCAGTACGGATTTTGTTTTTGACGGTAGCTCAGACAGCCATTACGTTGAAACAGACAAACCTAATCCGATAAACGAATACGGCAAAAGTAAAATCGAGGGGGAACGGCTTTTAATTGAAAGCGCAAATAATTTTTGTATAATTCGGCTTGAGTGGACTTATGGTTTGGCCGGAAGGAATTTTGTGACGAAGCTTCTTGAATTGGCGCGAACCAGAAAAGAATTAAAAGTCGTATCTGACCAAATCGGTTCACCGACTTCGACTATTGAGGCTGCTAAAGTTATAGGAAAATTGCTCGATAAACAGCCGCGGGGTATTTTTCATTTTGCGGCGGGAGGATTTGTCAGCAGATTTGAAATAGCGAAGTTTATTTTTGAAAGAATGAATATAGCTGTGGATTTGAAAAGCTGCGAAAGTTCTGAATTTAAGTTGCCGGCCCAAAGACCTTTGAGCAGTAGATTTAATTGTGAGAAGATTCAATCGCTGCTCGATGAGCCGATACGAAACTGGCAGGGGCCTTTAGAGGAATTTCTGCGATTATTATGAAAAATATTCTTGTTACAGGCGGAGCAGGTTTTATCGGGAGCAATTTTGTCCGGATGGTGCTCGATGAGCATCCGGATTATACAATTATTAATCTTGATAAGCTTACCTATGCGGGAAATTTGGAAAATCTTGCCGGTTTTCTCGAAAATCCTCGTCATAAGTTTGTTAAAGGCGATATTTGTGACGCCAAGCTTGTAGAGAAATTGGTTAGTGAGCACAAAATCGAGGCTATTATTAATTTTGCCGCCGAAAGTCACGTTGACCGTTCGATAACAGGCCCGCGTATTTTTATAGAGACAAATGTAACGGGTACGTTGGCGCTTCTGGAAATCGCCCGCGACAAGAAGATTGAAAAATTTGTTCAGGTTTCGACAGACGAAGTTTACGGCGAGCTTGGGCCTGAGGGTAAATTTACCGAGGATACTCCGCTAAGTCCGAACTCTCCGTATTCTGCAAGCAAAGCCGCCGCGGACCATCTGGTTAAAGCTTTCGGGCATACATGGGGGCTTCGTTATAATATTACGAGATGTTCTAATAACTACGGCCCGTATCAGTTTCCTGAAAAGATGATACCGCTGATGATTAATAACGCTCTTAATGATAAACAGCTTCCTGTTTACGGTGACGGGCTTAATGTTAGGGACTGGCTTTATGTTTATGACCATTGCACAGCGGTATGGAAGATTTTAACACAAGCTCCTGCCGGTGAGATTTATAATATCGGCGGCTGTAATGAAAAAACTAATCTCGAAGTCGTAAGAATCATTCTTAACCGTCTTGGCAAGAGCGAATCACTGATAAAATTTGTTGCCGACCGGCCGGGGCATGATAGGCGATATGCTATCGACGCGTCGAAAATGATGAAAGAATTAGGCTGGAAACCTTCGGTTACTTTCGAGAAGGGAATCGAAAAGACCATTGACTGGTATCGCGATAATAAAAAATGGCTGAATGATATTGTTTGCGGTGATTATCAAAAGTACTATGATTTGATGTATAAAAACAGATGAGGTATTGATTGTGCCGGTATATCAGCAAAAAACGCAAAGCTGTGACAAATCAGTAGTAAATCTGTTATCAGGACATGGCAGGGATATTCCTCTTTTTAAGGTGTTTATGCCTGAAAGCGTGATTGAACCTCTAAAGCAGGTTCTGTTAAGCGGGTATATCGGAGAAGGTCCTCGAGTCGCGCAGTTCGAAAAGATGCTTGCCCAGTGGTTCGGTTGTGATAATGTATTGGCTTTAAATAACGGGACATCAGCTTTGCAGCTTGCACTTCGTCTTGCCGGTGTCGAGCCGGGAGATGAAGTAATTTCCACGCCGATGACCTGTTCGGCTACGAATGAACCTATTTTGGCCAGAGGTGCGAAAATAATCTGGGCGGATATTAATCCATGGACAGCCAATATCGATACCAAAGATGTCGCCCGAAAAATCACTGCGAAAACAAAAGCTATTATGTGCGTTCATTGGGGCGGTTATCCGTGTGATATTGATGAGCTTAAGGATATTGCCGCAGAACATAATATAAAAATTATCGAAGATGCTTGTCATGCTTTCGGTTCGACTTATCACGGCAAGCCTATTGGTTCGCATTGTGATTTTGCTTGTTTTTCCTTTCAGGCCATAAAGCATATGACAACTGTTGACGGCGGGGCTTTGGTTTGCAAATCGAAGTCAGACCGTGAACGCGGACGGCTGCTTCGATGGTACGGTATCGACCGCAAATGTCCGCGCACGGCTATGCGATGTGAAGCTGATATTAAGGAGTGGGGCTATAAATTTCATATGAATGATGTTACTGCGGCTATCGGAATCGAGCAGCTTAAATATGCTTCAGATACGATTTCTAAGCACCGCAGCAATGCCTTGAAATATGACAAAGCGTTTGAAAATTTGCAGGCAGTCCGGCCGCTTAAGTATAATAAAGACCGTTTGAGTTCTTATTGGCTTTATACGGTAAGAGCTAAGGATAGGCCGCGATTTATGGAATATATGCAAAGCAAAGCAATAACAGTTTCGCAGGTTCATGTTCGTAACGACCATCATACTATTTTCAATGAATTCAGAACTTCTTTGCCGGGGGTCGATGAGTTCGTATCCGAGCAGGTTTCTATACCGGTAGGGTGGTGGCTTACTGAGGATAATTTACAGCATATTATTAATTCGATAGTGGAATATGACAGACAATACCGGACAAAAGGAATTGATACCGAATAAAGCAACGATTTGCATAGTCAATTATAAGACTCTCGATTTTACGCGTTTATGCCTAAGGAGTATTCGTAAGTTTACGAATTATCCGTGCGAAGTTGTCGTCGTTGATAACGATTCAAAAGACGAATCTGTCGAGTATCTTAGAAGCTTGAAGTGGATACGCCTTATAGAGCGTCCTCATCAGCCCGGCAGCCCGAGGGGAAGTGTTGATGAAGGTTCGGCACTGGATTTGGGGTTGGCGAACTGCAATACTGAATTTTATGTTGCGATGCATTCGGATGTATTTGTGCTCAAACAAGGATGGCTTACCGAGCTGATTTCTCATTTCAAAAGTGATTCTCGAATAGCTTGTGTAGGTTCGGGTAAAATCGAGCTTACTCCCGGCTGGCAGGTTTTGTTAAAAAAATGCACGGATTTGAGGGCTTTGATTCGATGGGCGACTAATACGCCTTTAGAAAAGCAGTTATGGCGATATTATAACCGTTCGATTTGCTGTCTTTTTCGAACGGAAGTATTGCGGCATGAGGGACTTTCATTTTTAATGAGCAATTCCGAAGGATTTACCGCAGGACAAAAACTTTATCTGGAACTGGTTGACCGAGGTTATAAAACCGTCGAGCTTAAACCTTCATTGATGGGACGGTATATAGTTCATTTGGCTCACGCCACGCAAGCGGTAAACCCGCAGGAATTTAAGCTTCGCAGCAAGACGCATCGCAAATTCGGCAGGTTATTTAACAAGATTATGTCTTCTGATGTAATCCGAGATATAATCAGCGATAATTCGCTTGACAAGTGACAAAATTTTAAGTGATTGGGCATGAATCTTCTGGTTTTATCTAATAACCCGGACAGACCAAGCTTTAGGCAGCGTATAGGGATTTATATCGAACCTCTGCAAAAAGCGGGAATAAACTGTTTTGTAGAAAAGCTGCCGGAAGGTTATATGGCTCGATGGCGGCTTTTTAAAAAAGCAAAAGAATTTGACGGCGTTTTTCTTCACAAAAAATGTCTGAACAAATTCGATGCAAGGATTTTGCGAAAATATTCCCGCAAAATTATATATGATTTTGACGATGCGGTAATGTACAGTCCCAAAAATCCTCAAAGCGATTATACCTCACACATGAGGCTTTTCAAAAGAACCGCAGCAATGGCTGATGTTATAATAGCCGGCAATTCTTATTTGGCAGAACACGCAGGCAGGTTTAATTCTAAGGTTCATATTCTCCCGACCGGTCTCGATGTGAAAAAATATGAGATTGACGTTAAAAAGCCCGATGACGGCAAGATTCGTCTTGTTTGGATAGGCAGCAAAAGTACATTAAAATATCTGGCCGGAATAAAACCGGTTCTTGAAGAAATCGGTTCGCAATTTAAGCAGGCTGTTTTACGAATTATATGTGATGATTTTTTGGATTTTGGAAATCTTCCGGTTGAAAAGTGTATCTGGTCGCAGGATTCGCAAGTTACCGATTTGAAGCAGTGTGATATAGGTCTTGCTCCGCTGCCGGATAATCGTTTTACTCGGGGCAAATGCGGTTTTAAGATACTTCAGTATTTTGCGTGCGGTTTGCCGGTTATTGGGGATTCTGTCGGAGTTCAGGCTGATTTCGCAGCACAGAATCGAGGTTTAGCGGTATCTGATTCGAGCCGGTGGTTTGAGGGCATATCATCTTTGATACAGCAATCGGATTTGCGCAAGAATATGGGAGCAGCCGCCCGTTATTGGGTAATGCAGTATGGCGAAACTGTTTTGGCACAGCGGTTAATCGAAATTATGAAAAGAAGCTTGCAGTAATTTTTGCTGAAAAAACTATAATCTACCAATGAATGTTAGGATCGATTAAATGGATTTCAAAAGCAAAATAGATATCGCAGCGCGTTTAAAAAGCGGTGAGCGGATAGTGGTGGACCTCGGCTGCGGCGCAAAGAAATTAGCCGGCAGCATCGGGATTGACAGGTCACAGCTGCCGGATGTCGATATTATAACAGATATCGAAAAAGGGCTGGGATTTTTACCTGACAGCAGTGTAGATGAGCTTCATTGCCGCAGCGTCCTGGAGCATCTTGAAAATTTCGAGCCGGTTATGTCTGATATTGTCCGTGTACTTAAGCCGACCGGCACCGCGCATATTTTTGTCCCCCATTTTAGCAATCCGTATTTCTATTCGGATTATACCCACAAAAGACCGTTCGGTCTTTATACATTTTATTATTTTGTTGACGAGCCTTACCAGCTTAAACGAAAAGTGCCGGTTTTTTACACTAACACCCGCATTAAAATACTTTCTCTCAGATTGGTTTTCCGTTCACCGTTTTGGCTTGGCAGACAGCTGCGAAAAATGTTCGGTTTTTTTGTAAACTTGAGTTCCGGCTGCCGCGAATTTTACGAACAGTATTTATGCTATGTAGTTCCCTGTCATGGAATAGAAATAGTATTTACTCCCGACAGACAAAATAATTCGCAGCAGCAATCGACTTAACAAATGCTTTTCAGCGAAGCCGAATCTTTTTTTCGTTTTCTTTCAAAAAGCGCCTTTAAACAATGTACCGTCATTCCATCAAGGTCTGTAACGATTGCTGTGTTTTCTCTGATTAAAATATTAGAGTGTTTCAAATCTCCGTGAGTGATTTTATTTCGGTGCATTTTATCGACGGTTACGGCGGCTAATTTTTTCAATCTCTGCTTTTTTTCAGTATCGGTATCAGGCTGCCGCAGAATCTCGCTTAATTTTGGGCAGTCGATATATTCTGTGATGATATACGATTGTCTGATTACTAATCCTTCATGCTGTTCGAAGAACGCCAGCGGTTTCGGGGTAGGAATATTCAGCATCGCGAGCAAATGACCGTTCAGCCAGCATTTGCTGGCGCGCGAACCTTTTATGCTGTTGCGAATAGCGTGAAAAAATCCTTTGTGATTATATCTTTTTATGACCAACTCGATTCCGGAGAATCGAATTTGTGAGACGTAGCAGGTATTGCCGTCTTTAAGTATTTTGCCGTTAGACATAAGTTTATCGATTTGTCTGATGAAAGATAACGGCTCGATACTCTCGTAAAATTTTCTGTCAAATACGCCTTTATATCCTTTTTCGCTGATTTTGACATAGCGTTTGCTTGTGCGGACAGCTTTTTTCAGGCCTCTTGCTATTTCTTTTTTGCGACGTGCCGCGATACATTTTTTTACGGCATGCAAATCTGTTTTATTTAAATCCCAGTTTCTGATTTCTGCATATTCACGGCAAAGCCTCAGCAAATCTTCGCCGTCCGGTGCGAAGAAAGCCGATAAAGCAGCTAATTGTTTCAGGCTGATATTTCGAGATAGAGCCTTCGAACTAAAGGTCATTTGTCCGACATCGAGAGCAAAAACATCTTCGTTTCGAATTAGAAAATTTCCGAGATGTGTGTCTTTTTGAAAAACCCCCGCATTATTCAATTTTGCAAGCTCTTTGGCTATCATCGCGATAATATTTAATCGGTTTTGGTGATTAGAATCTTTTTGATAAAGTTCCAAAGCTGTTTGGCAGTTTAATATCTGCTTGGTAATAACGCATCTGCAGCCGTCTTCTGTATAACCGTAATAACAAAGCTCAGGCGAATTGAGTTTTCTTGAAATCAAATTCTTAAAGCCGTCCCAATCTTTTCTTGCCTGAAACGATGCTCGAAATTTTCCGGCAAAAAATTTGGCGATAACATTTTGCCCGTCCAATTGCCCCTGATAAACCCGCCGTTTTCCCGGAATCTCGCGCAAAAGTCCGGTACATTTCAGCATCAGCTTTGTTTTGCGGGGTTCTATAGTGTTTACTGTTATTTCAAACGGCAGGCTGTCCATAGCGGTTAATCCGAAATTAATATCCTACCACAGCGATTCCGAGCTTATCAGCCAATTCTATTGTTTGGGGCCGGTCTATGATAATTGTTTTTTCAGCTTCGACAGCCAGACATTCGGCTTTGTTCTGCGCGAGACTTTTTATAGTATCCGGCCCGACGCAAGGGACATCGAACCGCATATCCTGATTTGGTTTTGAGCGTTTAATTAGTGTCCAGCCGCCAGCTTTGCACAACTGTCCGGCCCGTTCTATCATACTGGCTGTCCCTTCGATAGCTTCGACCGCAATCACCTCTCGTTCTTTTACGGCGATTGACTGGCCGATATCCATTTCAGCGAGTTTCCTGACGATAGGTTCGCCGAATTCGATATCTGCTTGAGAAATCCTGCCCGGGAGGGTTTTTGTCATAACACCCTCGGACGCCATATGCTCTTTGCAATACATAATAGAGTTCTCCAGAATTATTCCGCCGCTGGCCAATTCATCGGCTATAGCGCAAAGCAACGTCTCGTTTTGTTTATTTTTGCGCCTGAGCCTCCAGTACCATATCCTAAACGCCCGCCAGTCGGGAAGATACTGCATTATTCGGCGGGGGGTATAGATTCGCTCTTTTTCGATACGCCCGACCATTATCGCGCTGGTAACGTTGTGTTTTTTGAATTTTCTTATCCATACTCCGGGTCTGGCCAGAGGGACTTTATAAAAGACATCTACATCACCGGCAAGTGAATTTGCGTTCTCTCCCAGCCCGACGCAAATTACTTTGAGTCCGGCTTTTCGAGCCCCGTCGGCAACCATAAACGGAAGCCTTCCCTGACCTGCAATTAAACCAAGAGTTTCCGGCATGATTTTAATTTTTATTCACCGTTTTTCTTTTCGAGCTGTTCTATCCGGGCTTGAAGATTTTTAATGGTTTGCCTCATTTCCGGCAGGTACTGTATCATCGTGTATGCTCGTTTTCCCTGAACAGCATCGATTGCCGGTGCGCCGAGGACAATTTTATTGTCGCCTATATCGTTGATAACTCCCGCCTGAGCGGCAATCATAACATTATTTCCGATATTCACATGCCCGACGATTCCGACCTGTCCGCCGACTACGCAATGATGTCCGAGATTTGTGGAACCGGCGATTCCGACTTGTGCTACTACAAGACAATGAGAGCCGATTTTAGAACCGTGTCCGACGGTAACTAAATCTCCGATTTTTGTATCCTGACCGATAATTGTATCGCCCAAAGTACCGCGTTCGATTCCGCAGCAGACTCCTATTTCCACATCATCTTCCAAAACGACACTGCCGACCTGCGGGATTTTATGATGAATTCCTTTATGGCTTGCGTATCCGAAACCGTCTTCGCCGATTACAGAATTAGCGTTGACAATCACGCGTTTGCCGAGTTTGCATCCGTCATAGATAGTTACATTGGGATAAATTATACAGTCGTTGCCGATATGAACATTCGGGCCGATGTAGCAGCAGGGATATATGATGCAGCCGTTGCCTACATAAGCATTTTCATCGATTGTAACGAACGGATGAATATGGCAGTCCACTCCGATTTTGGCGCTGTCGGCGATATTGGCTCTGGGGCTTATTCCTATCTTTTTGTGTTTGCGGTGTCCGTGTATCAAAACCATTATCTGCATAAACGCATAATAAGGGTCATCGCACACCAGCAGAGGGACCGATGAGGTTGTTACATCTTTTCCTACAATTACAGCACTGGCTTTGGTAGTTAAAAGCTGCTTTTCGTATTTGCTGTTTGCAAGAAAACTTATATCGCCTTCTCCGGCGCGGTTAAGAGTCGCGGCAGAGCGAATTTTAACGCTGCTGTCGCCTTTTACCTGACCTTCGACGTATTGAGCTAATTCGGCAAGTGTTTTTTCCTGCATATCCGTCACCTTAACAATTAAAGCTCATAAGAGCCGTTTCCCCCTTAGAATCTTAAAAAGCAGGATTATATCAAAAAATTTAGAAAGGTCAATGATGCAGGCGAGAGCTATTCGTATTTAATCCCATGCTTTTTCAATCCATCCGCCGCCGGCTATGCGATTTTTGTTATTTTCGGTTATATAGAAAACCGCAAGCTGGCCCGACGTTATTGCCGAAACGGGTTCTTCGAATTTGACTTCGACATAATCATCGCGGGGATAAACAAAAGCCGCTGTTCCGCGATTGTTGTATCTTATTTTAACCGTTGCGGAAAAAGGTTCTTCAGGCTGCTCTATCAGCCAGTTAATTCCGCAAGCCGATAGTTTGCTGTGCATCAGCTCTTCTTTAGGACCGAGCGTAACGGTATTTGTCAGGGCATCGAGTTTGACGACGTAATAAGGCTTGCCCATCGCTATTTTCAGGCCTCGTCTTTGGCCGATTGTATATTTATATAGCCCGCTGTGCTCGCCGAGAATTTTTCCGGAACTGTCAACGATTTTACCCTGCTTAATAATTTCAGGGCATCGTTTTTCGAGTACCGCTGCGTAATCATCATCAGGAATAAAACATATTTCCTGCGACTCTTCGTATTGAGTTGTGCTTAAATTAAATCGTTCCGCCATTTCGCGCGTCTGGTCTTTGTGGTAATCACCCAGCGGCAAAATGAGTCTTTCGAGTATGTCTTTATTTATCATCGCAAGAGCGTAAGACTGGTCTTTGGCGGTATCAGCAGCGTATAAACCTTTTTGTCCGCGCTCATCGGTGAGTACTCGAGCGTAATGGCCGGTAGCGAAATAATCTGCCGAATGTTCTTGGGCAAAATCCCAAAGCCTTTTGAATTTAATAGTACGGTTGCACTGCACGCATGGATTAGGAGTTCTGGCACGCATATATTCACCGCAGAAATAATCGAGTATCTGCTCGAATTCTTCACGCAAATCGAGAATATGAAGTTTTATTCCGAGCTCGCCGGCGACTTTTTCGGCTTTGGATTGAGTATGGAATCCCTGTTCGCAGGTAATCATAAAAACAGCGAAACAGTCATATCCTTGTTCAAGCAGAATCGCCGCAGTCGTCGAGCTGTCGATTCCTCCGCTTAATGCGACACAGACTTTTTTACCCATCTGATTCATTTAATCTTGAGGATATATAATGATTCTGTCATGGATAATCGTAACAAGGTCGTTTTTGCCGTCCGCGGTTACATCGGCGATTCGAAGCTCTCGCGGTTCGACGCCGCTTCTACTGGGGGATTTGCTTTCGCGATAGGTTTTTTCTTCGAAAATCTTAAACCGCATAGCGGGAATTGGTTTGTATTGTTTGTCGAGTGCCAAAACCTCAATATGGTTGCCTTTATATTCCACCATAACTATATCCGCAGTTCCGCCGGAGTTGATATCCCCGATGGTAAGATGTCCGTAAATACCGTCTTTTATTTTTGTCTCATAGCTGAACTGCGGTTCGAGTTTCACCTGAATCTGACCGAAACCGGGCGGCGTTACTATGGCGAATTTTTCCCCGTCAAAAAGAACCATGCTTTGAGTTTTATCTCCGGTAACTGCTGCCTGAATCATTTTTAGGTTTCTTACATTCGACCATTTTCCAACATCGATTTCACTGTCGAATCGGAAGGTTCCGTCCTCATCTTTTTTGAGTATTTGCAGTTTTCCTCGTTGGCCGTCGAGTAAAAGCAGTGAACGATTGTTTTGTTTGTTCTTCATTTCAAAATCGAACACAGCGACAGCCGAGATATTATTTTCTCTGCTTTTTGCGTTATATTGGTCAATTACGATCCAAACGCCTTTATCGGAGAAAACGAGGCTTCTTGCGAAATTGGTTTGAGCTATCAAAAGCTCATCTCCGCTTTTTTGGTCGATGTCCGCAAGTTTTATCGATGACATACTTGCGTCTCTGATAAGACTCGACTGGGCGGCTGCCGAATCGACAAGCTCGAATTTACCTTTTTCAATCTGACGTGCGAACAGCGGCGGGGGATTGTACCTGTCGAATATCAGCACATCCGCCAGACCGTCCTGGTCCGCGTCGAGAACTTTAATTCCGTCCGGATTCGACCTTAGCCGTTCGAGTTTTAATCCTTCACCGAACAATATATGCCAAGCCGTATCGCGTTTTTTGCTTCCGAAAAGCCCGCTGGAGCTTTTCTCTTTCGTCTGCATAGCTGAGTTATCGACCGCCCGCAGCCATCTTGTCTGATTGGCATCGACCGCGACATAAACGCAATCGATTTTTCCGTCGCCGTTAATATCTGCCAAATCCATCGCCACAGGTTCACCGTCTATATCGATAGGCTTAGGAAACGAAAATCGGCCTTCTTCGTATCTGCTTATTCCTATTACTTTTTCTCTTATGCTCAGAATGGCAAGCTCCGTTTTTCCGTTGTTATCTATATCCGCTCCGGCAAGACGAACAACATCGGCGAACGAGGGAAATTTCGCAGGCTCGGCGAGTCCCGTGCCGGCTTGCTGTTTATATAGAATTATTTCCGCCGAAGCCGGGTCGCTGATAATGACATCAGCTAATTTATCGCCGTCAATATCGCCGATAACCATATCTCTGTCACTGCTGCCTTGGCCTGAGACAAGAGGATAATACAGCACCGGCCAGTCCCCGTCCTGTTCGGTCTGATTTACGAGCTTATAGCAAATCAATCTTCCGCTGACGCTTTCGACCATCAGTATTTCTTTTCCGGGCAAGCCGTCGATATTATGAATATCTATAGCCCAAGGAGATTCCGCCGCCAATTGAACCTGAGGGCCTAATTGCCCGTCAGGAAGACCGAACCGTACGTGTATCGGCTTTTCAATGTCACTAACCACCATAATCAAATCATTTATCCCGTCCCCATTTATATCAGCCGCGTCAATAGCTCTAATCGTTGCTGTGCTGGGATATTTAATAGGTTCTGAGAGTGTCCCGTCTTTTTTCTGCAGAACCAGATATATGGCATCTCGTGCAGCCAGCGCCAAATCAGCAAGTCCGTCCCCGTTCAAATCCGCACAAACTAAAGCGTAAGGAGTCTGCAATCCGTCATCAATTGCGATTCTTTTTCTTGTATGCCAGCTTAATTTTCCGTCCGGTTTTTCCTGTGAGTCTTGGTCTTTTTGCAGCAATACGTAAAGCCCCTTGGGTTCGCCGTAATACGCCAAATCTATCAAGCTGTCCGAATTCAAATCACCGCATACCAAGCTGTACATCCTTTGAGAGACCGCTATCGGCTGTTTTTCGAATCGGCTCGGCGGTTCGAGAACGTTAATATCGATATCACGCGGGTCAACCGAGACGAATGTTTCGGTCGGGCCGATTTGTTCTTTTTGGATTAGAACCTCGATTCTTGACCTGAGGTTATTTATCACGATTATGTCATTTCGCCCGTCGTTGTTCAGGTCCGCGATTGACATTGCGGCGATACCCCAGTCAAGCTTGATGATTTCCATTTCGCCGAATCCGTAGTTTGCAGAAATATCGTCAGATTGGGATATCTGGGCGGACGAGGTAAAAATAATACAAGCTGCTGCTATTAAAGCGGTTAGAATCTTATTAATCTTCACGGCAGTTTCTCCAAATATTTTATAAATATAAGGAAATAATAACCATTATAGGCTCGAACATCAATTGTTTTTGCTGATACCGCCGAATCTTTAAAAAACACCCGGAATTTTGCGAATATAACAGCAACTCTCGTGCTAAAACCGGCTCAAAACTCTCTACGTGATTGTTTTTCATTACTTGATAGTCTTGAGAAAATCTTCGAGTTGCATCAGGGTTTCGGTATTATTAGTTTTGGCGGCAGTTTTAAGGCAGGGCAACAACGGTTTGCCCTTATAGCGGAAAAATATAAGATGCGGAAATTCATTTTCAGCGGCAGCCATTTCATTTTTTCTGGTTCAACCAGCCGATTTATCTTTTGCACTATCTTGCTATTTAGTATAATAAGATGGTATTATTTGCCGTGTTGTGTATGCGGTGTTTGCTATAAAGTATTGCAAAATAAAGATTTATGAAAAAATCTCCGCTCGAAAAATCGTTAAATCGAAAAAAGTTCGATGAAATCGAACGCGCATTCCGAAAGCATTTTCAGTTGGGATTAGAAACCGCAAAAGCGAGTGGTTCGCCTATCAAAGAGCTTTGTAGCGGCGACTGCCATCCGGAATTCTGCAAATTAGTACGCAGCAGCCCGACCGGACTGAAAAGGTGCAATTCCGAACGCAAACGAAGTCTCGAAATCGCGATTGATACAGGTCAATCATATATTTGTCTCTGTCATGCCGGAATAGTTTTAGTCTCTGTTCCGGTAATGGACAGGGACACTGCTTTAGGCGGAATGTATTTCGGTAAGTGTCTTTGGCAGCCGGTTAATAAGATGCTTATCAGTGACATCCAGAACAGGCTTAAAGGGCTGCACATAAATGAAAAAAAACTCAAGGCTGCTCTGAGCAAGCTCGATGTAATACCCGGCAGAATGATTCAGCGGGCGGCAGAGTTTCTGTTCGATTTGCTTTATGAGGTCGGCGGATTCGACCCGCGTGTTATACGCTGGCGAAGGTATCAATCAGAACAGCAGGCCGAAATCGGCGAGTTCATTCTTTCAAAGAAAAAACTCGGAACCGACTGGCGGTATCCATTGGAATCAGAGCGTGAGCTTATCGGAAAGGTTAAAATCGGCGACCGCACCGGCGCACGTGAAATTCTCAATACGATTTTAGGTACGATATTATTTCATAATCCCGGGGATTTGGGCGTTCTCAAAGCGAGGATTCTCGAATTGCTGAGCATATTGAGCCGCTCGGCTGTCGAAGGCGGAGTCGATATTAACGTGATGTTAGAACGTAATCTTTCTTATGTCGGCAGAATGGCCGAACTTAACACGCAAGAGGATTTGTGCGCGTGGGTCAGCGTCGCGCTGAACGAATTTATAGAGCTGGTTTACAGCTCGCAGGATTCCAGAAAAGTTACGCAGATTCAGCCGGCGATTAATTATATCGACGCTAATTATGATAAGCCGATAACGCTCAATGAAATCGCAAAGGTCTGCCACCTAAGCGTTTCGAGATTGGCCCATGTATTTAAGGAACAGATGGGAATAACGATAGTCGATTATATCACCAGCGTCCGAATCGAACGAGCCAAACAGCTTCTTTTGGCGACGGAGCAGAACTGCACCGAGATTTGTTTTCAGGTCGGATATAATAATCAAAGCTATTTCACGCGGACGTTTAAGGATTTGGTAGGGATGACGCCTCGGCAGTTCCGTGCAAGAAACAAACGGCAGGACCAGAACGCCGAAATCAGCGTTTAGCTTTTATTTCTCATCGACAACAATCAGGATTTAACACGGTTCAGAGTTGTAATTGCGATAGTCGTTTAATACCTTCAGCTATATTTGTTCTTGCGGAGCCTTCATTTGCTTTTTGAAGGCGTTCTACAGCAAATGCAGCATCCCCCAATTTAGCTCTATAAGTCGTCTCAAACGTATCTGACCAAACGGTAGTAAATGTCTTGGTATCGGTTAATTCCCATTTCGTTTTCATTTTTACATCAAAATCAATACCAATCACAGGCTGGTCATACTTAAGAAGTGTAACATCAAGAATATAATCTGCATTATCTCCTTTGATAACCTGTTTGAATACACAAGATTGAGCCAACGCTTCAATGAGAGCCTGTGTATAAGCGGTATTTGAAATTTGTGATGACCAAAGAGGATTAGTTTCTTTGCCGCCGACCGACTCCCCGACACTTACGGTATAAAGGTGTTTGTTGGCAACATCAATATTAGTTGGAACCATTCGTGAAGCCTGTGCTGGCTGTGCACATCCTAGCCAAAGAGGAATTTGGCTGATAAATAACACTACAAAAATAACTTTAAAAAATTTTCTAATTTTTTCACAAATCATCTTCTTGCCTCCAAAATTAAAAGTTAAACTATTAACCTTTATATATTTGTATAACCATCAGAAAGGCTACTCTCACGACTATTTATCTTTAACTTTTCTATTTTCCAGAGAAGGTATAGGTTCAGCTGTTATGTCACTAAAATCGCAGTTTTTTTGCTGGCTTATTAATAAAAGACGATTATGGCGGCGGCGCAAAGCTTCATATTCTACACGTTCAGCATCTTTCACATCTACAAAAAAATATGGTACTATGGCAACTACGCCTCCGACACACCATAGAGTGTTAGTGAAACCCTTGTCCGTTTTGGGAAGCAGGCCGATCATATCGGCTTGAAGTTGAACTATCTCTTTTTTCAATGATTCACAATTGAGGTTTTCGTCTCCCTCTATATAACAGGAAATAGGATTTGGTTCACGACCTGCGCAGCCCATAAAAAAGACACCGATTATAAGAACGACAACTATAAACTTACCCATAATTATCTCTGCTTAATATAATCGCAAAATATCGAAACTCCATTTTATAAATAGAAAAATGTTTTGTCAACAAACAGGTTATTTTATATATGTCTACAGAGGGCTATTTTGTTGTATTTTTGAGGTTTTGATTATACAAATGAAAAAAGAAATTTTTAATATTTTTTACTAAAAGCCCTTGCCGCAATGTCATAATAATATTCAAGGTAACTTTGTTTTAAACTTCGGCGAGTCTATCTTGACGCGGAGTGGTTTCTAAGTTAACATTTTTAGCAGTTCAGATAAACACTAAGGCATTAAGGCACAAAGACACTAAATTAATAGAGAAGAAAAGATGGATTTCGAAACGTTATCGGATAGGCAGGAGCAAATCGCTTCACAAATTGTGGATTGTGCTTACACCGTGCATAGCAACCTTGGTCCCGGATTGTTAGAGAGTATTTACGAGGTTTGTTTTTGCCATGAGCTTGAAAAAAAAGGTCTTTCTTATCAAAAACAGGTTACTGTTCCCATTAAATATGATGGAATTATTTTTCACGAAGCATTTCGCCTTGACGTGCTTGTAGAGAATATCATCATTTGTGAACTGAAAGCTGCAGAAAATTCAATCGGTCTTTGGCAAGCACAACTGCTAACTTACCTTAAACTTACTGGCAAAAGGCTGGGTTTTATTATAAATTTTAATGTTCCCGTAGTTAAAAATGGAATCAAAAGGATGATTTTATAAAATTTGTGTCTTAGTGCCTTAGTGTCTTAGTGGTAAAAAATTTGAAAATAAAACAAATAGCAATTTTGGGTTCGACCGGTTCCATCGGCAAAAACGCTCTGCGCGTAGTAGAAGCTTTGGGGGAATCTTTCGAGATTTTTGCTCTTAGCGCGCATAATAATATCGATATCCTCGCCGCTCAGGTAAAGCACTTCAAACCCAAAGTTGTCTGCATATCTAACGAATCCAAGTTAAAATCACTTAAACAGGCTATAGGCGGTATTGATGTCGAAATTCTTTCAGGCCCGTCAGGTCTCGTAGAAATTTCCAAGATTAACGAGATTGATATAGTATTGATGTCGGTAGTCGGAGCGGCAGGATTACAGGCGATATTAGCAGCGGCCCAAAAAGGAAAAAGACTTGCCATAGCCAATAAAGAACCTCTTGTCATAGCCGGAAAACTGCTGATTGAGGCTGCAAAGAAAAGCGGCAGTGAAATTCTTCCGATTGACAGCGAACATTCGGCGATTTTTCAATCTATGCAGGCAGGAAATGCCGATGAAGTAAATAAGATAATTCTGACCGCTTCTGGCGGCCCGTTTAGAGATGCTTCCAAAAAACAAATGGACGAGGCGACAATCGAACAGGCATTGGCTCATCCGACATGGCAGATGGGACCGAAAATTACGGTCGATTCGGCTACGATGATGAACAAAGCTTTGGAAGTGATTGAGGCGCATTGGCTTTTCGGTGCGGCGGTCGAAAAAATCGAGGTTTTGATTCACCCCGAATCGGTTATACATTCGATGGTAGAATTTATAGATGGTTCGGTAATAGCTCAGATGGGCAGACCCGATATGTGTCTTCCGATTCAGTATGCCTTGACTTATCCTGATAGGGTAAAGGGCATTTCGGAGCATCTCAGGCTTGACGAGCTGGGCAGGCTGAATTTCCACAAGCCGGATTTCGATAAGTTCAGGCTTTTGAAAATTGGTTTTGAAGTTGCCCGAACAGGCGGAACGGCGGCGGCTGTTTTTAACGCAGCCAACGAATCTGCGGTCGAGCATTTTCTGGCAGGACGAATCAGACTCGGCAAAATAGCGGAATTAATCGAACATTGTCTGGATAAACACGAAGTTAAGACTGACGCCGCTCTTGAAGAATTGCTCGAAGCGGATGAATGGTCAAGAAATGAGGTAAACGAGTGTCTCAAACAAAAAGTGTAAATATTTTAGGCCGTATTCTTTTATTTTTTCTGGTGCTTTTCGCCGTAGCCGCTTTAGCGGTAATACTGATAAAATTATACGGAGCTTTTATTCTGGCGATTTTGGGAATAGGGCTGATTGTCTTTTTTCATGAACTGGGGCATTTTACCGTCGCCAAGCTTACGGATATTCATGTTACGGCATTTTCGGTCGGATTTCCGCCGGTGCTTGTTACTATTAAAAGAATTGCAGACGCATATCTTATACGTATTCTTCCCGGTTCACCCAAAGAGCCGGGCGGCGAACCGACTTCTCTGCTTAGTTTTAAGCTGCCCGCCAAATGCCAAGCCGGAGAGACTGAATACCGAATCGGTATGATTCCGTTCGGCGGTTTTGTTAAGATGCTCGGTCAAGATGATACCAAAGTCGAAATAACCACCGACCCCCGCGCTTATTCCAATAAACCGGTCGGCGTGCGTATGGCTGTTATTGTCGCGGGAGTTCTATTCAATGTGCTTTTCGCATCGGCTATTTTTATAGCTGTGTTTCTAAAAGGCGTCAGCCTTGTCCCGCCGGTAATTGGGGAAGTAATGCCTAATTCGCCGGCGTATCATGCGGGAATTGAGCCCGGTGATGAATTTATAATGATAAACGGACGAAGCTCTAATCTGCAATTTAGGAATATCTTCGAAGCGGCGGCGCTTTCGAGAAAAGGAAAATCCATTCCTGTAACAGTCAAAAAACGTGACGGTTCGATTGTAGATTTGGAGCTTGTAGCAGAACATCTGCTTTCTGACGGTTTGAGAAGTTTTGGTGTTGGTTTTGCCAGCAGCCTGACTGTAGCGAGGCTGTCTGTTTTCAGCGAGTCATTTCTAACAGAAACGACAAATCTCAAAAGCGGTGACAGGATTGTCGCGGTAAACAACAGAGATGTTAATGATTACTTCGACCTTGCCGATGAGCTAAATAATATATACAAACCTTCGGTAACAATTCTGGCTGAACGAACCTCAAGCGATGCAATGGAAAAAAAACTTGTCGAAGCCCAAATTGCTCTGGAATATAGTTCAGGCCCTGTTGACCCCAACCGTGATTCTGAATTGTATCATATATACTCAATTGTTCCGGTTTTGACAGTTATCTCTGTCTCGGAGATTATAACCTATGCCGACGGCGGGGGAATTTTAATGCCCGGTGATGTTATTACGCGGACAGACGATGTCAACTATCCTACTTACGCAGAGCTCAGAGAGGTTACCAACCGTTTTGCCGGAGAAAAACTCGAAATTCAAGTACTTCGGACAGACCCCCACGGCGAGGATAATGAATATATCGTTCAAGTTATACCCCGCAAAGAAGGCAGCCGAACAGTGATAGGTATGGCTGTGGGGCTTGATTTAAACAGACCTGTTGTCGCCAAAGCTATTGAAAATGGGAATTTTGCTGAAGAACTTAATATCGAACGAGGTTCGAAAATAATCGCGGTCGACGGTAAACAAATCGAGAACTTTTTCGATATGATAGAAATTCTGCAAAATGCCGAAGGTGCGGAAGTGTCGATTCAATGGCAAAGCCCTGCCGGTGTTGATAATACCGCAACAATCCCGCTGGGCCAATTCGATGAAATGGTTACAATAAAGGCAGCACTCGCACAGGCGATTCCTTTCGAACCGCTCGAAAGAATTTATAAGGCTGACGGGCCTTTAACTGCAATTGCGATGGGATTTCGTGAAACAGCCGGTTATATAAGACAAGCTTTTTTAACCCTCAGGCAGTTTGCGGCGGGTCAGGTAAGCCCGAAAAATTTCTTAGGCCCTGTCGGAATAGTAAAATTCAGTTATGATATTGTCACACAGAAGTCTTTGATTTATTATATTTACTTTGTTGGTTTGTTTAATGCTTTTATAGCTGTGATTAATTCGGTTCCGTTTTTACCTTTCGACGGCGGGCATGTTGTTCTGCTTGGAATCGAAAAAATAACCGGAAAACCGGTCAACGAGCGTGTTCAGGCAGCTATGATTTATGCCGGTCTGGTTTTAGTACTTGCTTTTGCTGCATATATCACGTTTAATGATATTATGAGGATTATACGACCCGGATTCTGACGGATTGGAAAAGGGAACAAGGATGTTGCTAAATAGATACCGTAATCAAACAGATACTCATTCTACGAAAAAAGTCTGTGATTTCATAGAGCATCAGCTCGACAGCTTCGGCGGAGTTAGTGGTTATCACAGCGGTCTTTTAGATATTCTAAGGCTCAAAGATGAAAAGCTTTATGAACTGCTTTTTCGTGAATACGAACGCCAGCAGATGAGCCTGCAATTATTGGCTGCCGAAAACCAGTGCAGCCGTTCGGTTTTGGCGGTTTTAGGTTCGGTTCTTCAGAATAAAACCGCTGAGGGATTCGCGGGAAACAGATGGCATGGCGGCTGCGAGATAGTCGATGAAATCGAATCGCTGGCAATCGAGCGGGCAAAGCAGCTCTTCGGAGCAAAATACGCCAATGTTCAGCCCCATTCCGGCAGCACCGCAAACCATATAGTTTACAAAGCTATTCTCAAAGCCCAAGATACTATTTTAAGTCTCGGCTGTCATTGCGGCGGGCATCCCTCGCACGGCGGATGCGGTTCGGCAACTCAAAGTATGTTTAAGATTGAAACGTACGGCGTTGAACGGGATGGATTTGCTTTCGATTACGATAAAATCAGAGAAAAAGCCCTCACCGTCAGACCTAAACTGATACTTTGCGGGGCAAGCGCTTATACGCATACCATTGATTTTGCAAGATTTCGGGCAATTGCCGACGAAGTCGGAGCGTATCTTTTGGCTGATGTGTCGCATATAACTTCACTTATCATTGCCGAAGTGCATCCTTCGCCGATAGATTTAGCGCATATTACGACCACAAGCACATATAAAGCCGGAGGCCCTCGCGGAGGATTGATACTTTTAGGCAAAGATTATCAGATGTCTGTTGACGGCCAAAAAACTCTGGCCGAAGCGATAAATGCTGCGACTTTTCCGGGTATTCAGGGAACGCCTTATTTCAGCAATATAGCTGCCAAAGCGGTATTTTTCGCCGAAGCTATGACTAATCATTACAAACATCGGCAGGTTAAAGTTGTAGAAAACGCCAAAAGATTGGCTGAAGCGCTTCTCAGAAGAGGACTGGATGTTCTTGGCCGCGGGACGGATAATCATTTGATGCTTGTCGATGTTAGCGGTTTTAAGGCGAATCTTAACGGGAATATTGCGCAAAAAGCACTTGAAAATTGCCGGATTGTGATTGATTCGTACCGGCTCGGATATGAAAATCCGGATGAACCTGTAAGAGGCATTCGTCTTGGGACGCCTATTGTCACCAGCCGCGGCATGGGGACAAAACAAATGGATCAAGCGGCCGAACTGATTGTTCAAGCCCTTGAAGAGCTGCAGATAAATTCAAACGATAGCTGGCAAATGGATAAATCCGCCCAAATAAATATCAGCAATGCCATTACTGATATTTGCGAAGCATTTCCAATGTCTTAGTAATATACCTCGGCGCAGATGCTTTACTGGTTTTTATTTACGGCCAATTTGGTGTGCATCCGCCATCGGTCGGGTCGTTGCAGTTCAACCAATCAATCGCCAAAAATGCGAAGTCAATAAAGTCCACGTTATAATCAATATATATATCTGGCGAATAGTAGGGCAGTATTGCCGCAGGTTCATCCCAAAGCCACTGTTCCAGCATAATTTCCAGGTCAGAAAACGTTACGTAACAGTCACCGTCCAAATCGCCGTCTAAGCGGTAGCCGTAGCGAATTACCTGCTGACAATCCACCGGAGCAGGAAGGTCTTCCAGTTCGATAATGAATTCGTTCGGTCCGCCGGGAATAATTTCGATTTCAGCAATGGTCGGCTCTGCTCCTGGCAAAGTGACAGTTACGTTATATGTACCGTAAAATCCGCGGAAATCCGCCTCACCGTTATCATCAGTCATGGCTGAATCATTTGTTTTCCATTCGTTCATAAGCGATTCGTATCGTTCGCCCGCAGCATTAAGGCTCCAATCTAAATTCACAATATAGCAGTTTTCCCGCCAGTGCGAGTCTTCCCAAAAGCCCCACATAAGAATGCCTTCAACCGCGGGGTGGCTGAAAGCGACGCGATAAAAATTCTCCAAATCATCTGCTCTTATATTTACGTCCGGCTGGCTGACGTCGAATTCCGTTACCCATATCGGCAGATTAATATCTGCGATAATATCGAATCTGGCCTTTATTGTCGCGGGATTGAAACCGGAGGTCATATGGCACTGGACACCCAATCCGTGAATCGGTGCACCTTGGTCCGCAAGGTCGTATGCCATCTGTTTATATCTGCTGAGATTATAGCCGCCTTCAATCACGTTATAATCATTTAGAAAAAGCAGAGAATTAGGGTCAATAGCATTGGTCGCCTGAAACATCCATGGCCGAATACCATAACCTAACCTGTCGGCAAAGAAGGAATTATTGCACATCTCGTTATTGACATCCCAGTGCAGGAATTTGCCCTTGAAGTGGTTCACAACGCTGTCAAGCCTGTTTTCGACAGCAGTTAGCAGTTGACTTGCAGCCGGCAGCGGAGCATATGGGAGAGCTTTAACCCAATTTTGAACCATATTTTCGGCTGCCCAGAAAATACAGTGCCCCCGCATCTTGATGTTGTTAGTCTGGCAGAAGTTGTAAATGCTGTCCGCTGTTTCATAAGTGACGTTGCCTTGGGTTGGTTCGTTGGCGTACCATTTAGATTCATTTTCCATAACAGCCCATTCGAAATGGTCTTTGAAAAACTGGGCGTAATCCGGATTGCTTATACGCCAATTTATCGCCGAACCAAAAGCAAAATGACGTCGCGTCTGGGAGACCTCGACATTGGCGTCAGGGATGGTCAAGTCGGGATTATTAGGGGCGACGACAGTTATACGAAAGTCTCCTTTTCGGATTTGCTCGATTCGTTCATTTGCTTCTGTTTCCCAGTTGCCGCCGCTTGATACTATTAGCGAGACGTCGTCGACGTAGAAGTTTACGCTGGGATCTGGCCCCTCGAAATACAGCAATAGTTGGCTTAAAATACCGTCTACATTGATGGTAAAGGCTCCGGAGATATTTACCCAGCCGCTGTCAGAGGCGGTTGATTGGCCGATAAAAATGTACTTCGTACCACCGTCATCGACCTGCATGATGGTAACTTTGACATTGGCATTAGATGCATTTTGAAGTCTTACCCAGCCTGAAAAGCTGCAGGTCTGTCCATCACCGATGAGCCCCAGTAGTGACTGGCTCGGTCCGCTCCACGTTCCTGACCTATTGCTGGCCAGACAACTGTAATTGCCCCAATGCGGTACGGTTACAGCCTCTATGTTGCATCCAAAGCCCGACCAGCCGTAAGTGGTACCGCTTTCAAAACCGGGATTTGTTAATACGTTGGTGTCACCGTAACAGAGTGACAGCAGTACTGCTGTTACAAGAACCAAAATCGCATTAAATTTTTTAGTAGGCATCATAGCCTCCTTTATTTAAACCGGATTCTATTCAATTATCTTATTACGGCCAGTTTGGTGTGCATTCGCCATCGGTCGGGTCGTTACAGTTGAGCCAATCTGATGCGAAATCTCCGAAATCTGCAGCAAAACCATATCCGCCGGATTAATATATTCTGCCCATAACAAAACAGACATCGCATTTGTAATTTCTGTACTAACAAGTTTATTTTCTAACGCAACCCCAGTATCCCAGCGGAGACCACCAATTAAAGCTTCTGCGGGGAATAAACCATACATAACCGTTAGCCTGAAAACATTGTCCCGAATGCAATTGACCTGCTGCAGTGACCATATTAAGACCGGGCTCATACATATCCCAGCAATCCGTTCTTCTGAACCATGCGTAAATATATACTTGTTTTGTACGTCGGCAGCGACGCACTGAGATACGCTGGAGTCTGGCTTTTGCTTCGCCCGGATAGAAAATCAACGGTTCAGAAATGTTAATTTGTTCTTTAGTTATTTCTTGAGGCATCGGGATTATTACCAAAAACAACCCTCTGTTAGCATTGTCTCTGAATGTTCCCGGCACGCACCACATAGGACTCTGCAAAGGTTCGATCACCTTCACCGTGCAATAATCAGGCTCGGATTCACAGAACCCGTTATCAGTTATAAGTTCTATGATATGCTGACCGACCGGAAGTGTAATAGTTGGTTTTACTCCTTGTGCTTGGTGCTCGGTATCGCCGATAGTCCATTTCCAACAGTAGCTTAATTCACCACCGTCATCGTCATAAGAACCGCTTCCGTCAAGATTAACTTCTGCGAATCCGTCAATATAAGCAAAAACATCTTGATCCGGACCAGCGTCTGAGACAGGGGGGGCATTTATTGGAAAAACAACAGTTGTTATTGTATTGGCAGGTAATTCTATCGAGCCAAACGGGTCAGCCTCGCCGATAAATACGCAATTTTCGGACGAGCTTGTTCTGTAAATATCACCTGCTCTGATATTAGGATTGTCAATAAAATTCAAATCAAGATGTACATTATTAACCTCGGATGTATTTACTATTATCACACTTAAAAGGTCATTTTCGGGACTTATAAAAGCGGTCATTCTTAAATCAGGTGAGTCTGAAACAGCTTCGACTCTCTGCCAGTTAGGGTCGGTAAACGCTGAATAATGTTTTAACCCGTAGAAATCGGAATTAATGGTATATGTGGATGCGCCATATGACGGAAGTGTTACCAAGCCACCGTTGTTCCATACCAAGTCCCAATAAATATAACCTGAAACATTCTCGACCGTCAGAGAATTATGCAGCAGCAAAGCCAAGTTATATGCATCAGGCCATACGTCAGTAGACTTTTCATATTCGGTTTGGAACAGAGGTTTGCTGCCCCATGAGGAATAGAAACTATTCATTGAAGATATGTAATTATCTGGATTATCACCCGCGTTAATATTATAAAGGTGATGGCAATAGCCGTAAACATTCGAATGACTAATAATTGCTGTAAGATAGTTGTGAAGACTATGCCCGCTTGCCCCGTAAAAGCCGGTTGCTTCGGGCGCGAGCATCTTGGGAATAGACGAACCGAACCGCGAATTAAGCTCGTTGTAAACAGCCTCGAAAGCTACGTTATAGCCGGCAATATCTGTGTTTTCTGTCGGGTCGAATCTGCACGAATCCCAACTTGCATCGTAATCAGGTTCGTTTTGAATGCTGATATAATCCGCGTTTACTCCATAACCTGCCCATGTGGTTATACTGTCAGCCCACCAGTTGGCAAAATCGGTATAACGAAACGATCCACCGCTTTTGGCAAGTGTTGCGTTGCCTCCGCCGGATAGACTGTTATTGCTCTTTAGCGAAGCAGGAGGCGTCCATGATGAAATCAGAACCTTGAGATTCGGGTTGCGCAGTTTAGCGGCGGCTACTATTTGGCCGGTCTGGTTCATATAGTCAGTTCCGCCTGTGCCTTGGTTATAGGCATTGCGCACTCTATATATATCCAGCCCGAGTTCATCGAAAAGTAAATCGTAAAGCTCTTCTCTCTTCGTGTTGCTGGTAAGCCAATTTTCATACCATGCCACTGCAGCGCCAAATCCTTCGAGTTTTTGATATCGCACAGAAGTATTGATTTGGCTTATAGCATTTGTATCAATTGTTTCTTCCGACGGCGGTGGTGGAGGTGGCGGCGGCGGTGCGTCTGTGGCATATACTGCGGCACCATCAACGAAGAAATTTATACCTGCATCCGGGCCTTCGAAATATATGCTTAAACCCGTTAAATTACCGTTAACAGTCAATGTAAAATCGCCGGATAAATATGTCCATTCATTGTCATAGCAAACAGCCCAGTGTACAGGAATATATTGTGTGCCGCCGTCATCTGTCTGCTGCACTGTTAAACCTACAAGTGAACTGGAGATATTTTCGAGTTGTACCCATCCTGAAATATTATAAGTAACTCCGTTTACAGCGAATCCGATTATATCCTGTTGGATTCCCTGCCACGAATTTGTTCTATTGTATGCTCTGGCGCTATAAAGCCCTTCAAAGACCGGCGAAGTAACGATTTCAATTGAACAGCTCCGACCAAACCATCCGGCTGTCGTACCAGCTTCGAAATCAGGGTTTATCAGTAAATTTGTACTACCATAAGAAGATGAAATTATTAAAGTAAACAGAACAACAAGCGAAATAAGGTTTTTAGGTGCCATAACGTCCTCCTTTAATTGAAATTCCGTATTTCTGTTCTTTCGAACAGAGCACAAATATAAATCCCACTATCAACGGAGTAATATTATATGCACCTGAAGAAATTTTTCAATAAAAAAGGCCGTTTTCTGTGCAAAATCTGCCGAAAACGGCCTTGAAACCTTTTTTTAATATTTTACGGCCAATTTGGCGTGCATCCGCCGTCGGTCGGGTCGTTGCAGTTGAGCCAATCTAACGCGAAATCACTGAAATCAAAGAAATCAACCTTGCCGTCAGGTTCACCAACCGGCCATAAGTCTGCTCCGTCGCAATCATTATACGAAGCACAATCGGTCTCTAACCAGTATTGAACTATAATCGCAAGGTCTTCAGTATCGACGTAACAATTGCCGGTTAAATCAGAAACAAAACCGTATCCGCCATCTTTGACATCATCACAATTCTGAAAATCAGGCGTAGCCGAAGCTTCATTTGAATAACCTGATTCATTAGTGCCGTTATCGACAGCTTTAACGACATAGTAATAGGTCGTCCAGTTTTCAGCCGTATAATCGATGTAATCCGAGTCAATTACCAGTGAACCGTTAATCTTGCTGTAGCCGCTGCCCTGAGTTTCCGAACGATACACATCATATCCTGCCAAATCTGCTTCGCTGTTATCGTCCCAGTCAAGCGAAACAAGGTTATTGCCTGCTGTAGCTGTAAGATTTGTCGGAGCGGCAGGGGGCAAATCAGCGGGACCGCCTGCTTTAACCACAAAACCTATAATTGACTGGCGGTTTATAGATGGACTATATGTTGCGCTAGGTGTTTCTGAGGCTCCTGTTGCAGCTTTGTAACCCGCTGCGCCTGTACCTCCGGTAGTAGCATCACCGAACTCGGAATCGAAACCTTCAGTAAAACCGTTGTTGAGTGTATATGAGCCAAGGTTGCCGCATGTTACCCCGACGAAAACCATATCGCCTTCTGCTGTGGAAAGAGGGTTAGCCGTAATGGTATTGCCGCTGGTTGAGCTTGCAGAACTGCTGGCTCCAATAGGGTCGGTCTGGTCAACACTGCTGATAAATATACTATTGTATATAACTGAGCCCGGCGTAGTATCCCACGTAGGTACGAATGTGCCGTTTGTTGCCGCGGCAATTCCTGCTTCATCCAGTATAAATGCCGTAACATTTGCACTGTAAGCGGAACCGATGGCTTCATCGATAATCTTTGTCATCGGTTGCCCGCCGTATGTTACAGAGTTCAGTGTTACAATGCCGGTGGGATGTTCGGCATGTGCGAAAAATATCAGGGCTCTGCTGTAGCCCGGTTCTTTGGTGTGAGATGTGCCGGTTACCCAAGAACCCAGCAATTCAATCTCGTTTGGCGGTTCTAATGTAGTAGCCGAAGCGGTACCTGACCAGCCGGTTTCGTTGGGTGTAAAATAGCTATCGCGGGCTTTGACTCTGAAAGTATATTCTGTCAGCGGCATCAGACCCTCAACTGTATAAGTTGTACTGCTCTGCCATGAACTGCTCTTACTTGGGTCGTTAGTGCATTCGAAATAATACTGTACCGGAGGCGATTCAGAATCTGTAGCCGTAGTCGCCGTCATTGTAATTTTGCTCGAGCTTGTCGCCGTAGGAACTGAAGCCCACGTCATCGGGTTCGGTGTCGGAGGTGTTTCATCCGGTACCGGAGAACTTAGGTCTGTCTGGATAATAAAAGTCGCCGTACCTTCGCCGGGCAGCAATTCTATTTCGTGAATCTCTGTAGGCTGCCCCGGAGAGTAAAGTGTTATCTCATAAGTGCCGTGAAATCCTCTAAAAGCGACTTGACCGTCAATATCCATATAATCGGTATGTTCTGTTGACCATTCGTTCCTCAGCGATTGATATCTAATACCTCGCGCAGTAAGCTCTCCGCTGGAGGTAATATGATGCGCATTATTACGCCACATCTGGCCTTCCATGAAACCCCAAAAGATTACTCCTTCAACATTAGGATGGCTAAAACAGATACGTAAAAAGTTCTCGATGTTATCAGCTGATGAAGTAGCGTTTGTGTGTGATGCGTCAAATTCAGTAGCTAATATAGGTTTACCGAACACAGCCAGCGGTTCGAGGACATTGTTATAATATCTTTGAGGGTCAAAAGCCACATTTTCCGCCAAATGAGCCTGAATTCCAAACCCATCAATCGTAGCGCCTTGGGCAATAAGCTGGTTTGCTTTAGTGACATAAGGCCCCGAATCATAGCCGCCGAAAGAGTTTCCAGAATACTCGTTCATATAAACTCCGCCGCTGGGATTAACGGCTTTTGACCGATTGAACATGTGAGCTATCCCTGCTATGCCGAGTCGGCTGGCAAAGAAATTATCGGAAAGCATTTCATTATTAACGTCCCAATCAGAGTATTTGCCTGCAAAATGAGCTACCGCACTGTCAATACGAGAATTAACCGCATCCAACAGGTCGCTTGGAGTAGGATATGTTGCATATGACAGGTTTCTAACCCAATCAGGAAATTCTGAATTGAGCTGTTCCCAGAAAATGGTATGTCCCCGCATTTTGATGCCGTTATCATTGCACCAATTGTAGATATAATCCGCATTGGCATACGTTACATTGTAACGTTGCGGCTCATTTGCTCCCCATTTAGTATCGTTTTCGCAAACCGCCCATTCGAAGTTATTAATGATGAAATTTCTGTAGATATTGTTGTTTCGTATCGGCGAATTAGCGATACAGGTGCCGAATTTGAAGTGGCTGCTGATTTGTTCAGCCTGCATAGAAATTCCGGGTACTGGATTTCCGAACGAGTCAACCGCTGTAATCTGCGTATCTCTTTTGCGTATTTGCTCGATTCGCTGATTAGCGGCTGTTTGCCATGCTTTGGCCGGCATTGCCCCGAAAAACAGGCATAACAGCAGTATAGCTGTGAAAAGTTTACTTATAGCCGTAAGACTGTAATACTTCCGATAGTTCTTCATCACGTACCTCGCTCTTAAAAAAGTTAAATATCGATTCAGACAGGTGTATAAGGATAAGCCGTATTTTCGAATTGAACGAATGGCATAATAATAAATAATATCATAATTGTACTATAAAGTCAAGGTATTTGGCCGTTTTACCAAGCAAAACGGCCCAAATACCATATTTTTATGCCTGTCGTTTACTATTACGGCCAATTTGGCGTGCATCCGCCATCGGTCGGGTCGTTGCAGTTGAGCCAATCTAACGCGAAATCACTGAAATCAAAGAAATCAACCTTGCCGTCAGGTTCACCAACCGGCCATAAGTCTGCTCCGTCGCAATCATTATACGAAGCACAATCGGTCTCTAACCAATACTGAACTATAATCGCAAGGTCTTCAGTATCGACATAACAATTGCCGGTTAAATCTGAAACAAAACCATATCCGCCTGCTATGACATCGTCGCAGTTTTGGAAATCAGGCGTAGCCGAAGCTTCATTTGAATAGCCTGATTCGTTACTGCCGATATCAACCGCTTTAACTACATAGTAATATGTATTCCAGTTTTCAGCAGTATAATCGATGTAATCCGAGTCGATAACTACTGAAGCGTTAATCTTGCTGTAACCGCTGCCCTGAATTTCCGAACGATAAACATCATATCCTGCCAAATCAGGCTCTGTGTTATCATCCCAATCAAGCGAAACAAGATTATTGCCCGCTGTTGCGGTTAATCCTGTCGGATTTGCAGGCGGCTCGTCAACGATTGCCCCTGTTTGTACCACTAAACCGATAATCGCTTGTCTGTTAGAAGTACCAATGTATGTTGCGCTGGGTGTTTCAGCCGCTCCGGTTGCGTTTTTGTAGCCGCCTGCAGCGGTACCGCCGGTAGTACCGCCAAACGTATGGTCGGCACCTTCGATAAAGCTATTGTTCAGTGTATATGAACCTACGTTGCCGTTAGTTACACCAACAATAACCATATCGCCTTCGTTTGTGGCCAGAGGAGCGTCTGTTGTAATAGTTGCTCCGCTGCCTGTCGTGCTGTTGCTGGCAGTGGCGCCGACAATATCCGCTTGGTTAACGTTTGAAAGAAATACGCTGGTGTATCCCGTGCTGCTCATTGACCCACTCCAAGTCGGATTAAAGGTTCCGCTGGTTGCAGCGGCGATGCCCGCTTCATCGAGAATAAATGCTTCAGTCTGATTTCTGAAACCGCTTGTACCGGTTGTGACACTGATGATTTTGGTCATTGCTTGACCGCCGTAGGTTACAGAAGTCAAAGTTGAAGCGGTGTTTGATTCGCCGTGTGCGATGAAAACCAGTGCCCGGCTATAGCCGCTTCTTTTTGTATGAGATGTACCTGTTGCCCAGTCACCTATAATTTCAACATTGGTAGGCGGCTCTAATGTAGTAGCCGAAGCTGTGCCTGACCAGCCTGTCTCATTAGGGGTCAGATAACTATCGCGGGCTTTGACTCTAAATGTATATTCTGTCAGCGGTGTAAGACCCTCAGCTATATAAGTTGTACTGCTTTGCCATGAGCTGCTCTTACTTGGGTCGTTAGTGCATTCGAAATAATACTGCACAGGAGGCGATTCAGAATCTGTCGCCGTAGTTGCCGTCATTGTAATTTTGCTCGAGCTTGTCGCCGTAGGAACTGAAGCCCACGTCATCGGGTTCGGTGTCGGTGGTGTTACATCAGGCGGATTAGCTGCGAAATTAGCGATAACGGTATAATCGCCATCCATATAGACTGTTGTACTTGCTGAATACGGGTTAGTTACTTTTCCTGCTGTAACAGCCGTGCCTGTCCATTCGACAAAATGGTAAAATTGGTCGGCGGAAGCGACAATATCAGCGTATGTATTCTCATTATAATTAAAATCGCCTTCACCCGGAGTTGTTACCGAACCGCCAGAGGTAGATGAACAATTAAGTATTTGTACATTTCCGGTATTGCCGCTAAGTGCAAGAGTCGTAACAGATCTTGCAGGCACTGTTATCGGATTAGAAAAGCTGCCTATATTGGCACAATTTTGGGACGAAGTAGTACGATAGACCTGACCGCTTGTGATAGAGAAACCGGGGAAAGACAGGTCAAGCTCGATAGCGTTTGAAGCATTGGTGTTGATTATAATTACAGTCAGTTCATTTTCGTAGGGATTTATATACGAGGACATCCTGATATCTGGTGAGTCGTCTGTCACGTCTACTCTCTGCCAACCCGGAGAGATAAAGGCTGAATAATGCTTAAATCCGTAGAAATCGGAATTAATGGTATATGTGGATGCGCCATATGACGGAAGTGTTACCAAGCCACCGTTGTTCCATACCAAGTCCCAATAAATATAACCTGAAACATTCTCGACCGTCAGAGAATTATGCAGCAGCAAAGCCAAGTTATATGCATCAGGCCATACGTCAGTAGACTTTTCATATTCGGTTTGGAACAGAGGTTTGCTGCCCCATGAGGAATAGAAACTATTCATTGAAGATATGTAATTATCTGGATTATCACCCGCGTTAATATTATAAAGGTGATGGCAATAGCCGTAAACATTCGAATGATTAATAATTGCTGTAAGATAGCTGTGAAGATTATATCCGCTTGACCCGTGAAAGCCGGTTGCTTCGGGCGCGAGCATCTTGGGCATAGATGCCCCGAACCTCGAATACATTTCGCTGTGAACGGCTTCGAAGGCTAAGTTATAACCGGCAATGTTTGTGCTTTCTGTTGGGTCGAATCTGCACGAATCCCAACTTGCATCGTAATCAGGCTCGTTTTGAATGCTGATATAATCCGCATTTACTCCATAACCGGCCCATGCGGTTATACTGTCAGCCCACCAATTTGCAAAATCGGTATAACGAAAGGCTCCGCCGCTTTTGGCCAGCGTAGCATCGCCTCCGCCGGATAGACTGCTATTGCTCTTTAGCGAAGCAGGCGGTGTCCATGATGAAATCAGAATCTTAAGATTTGGATTGCGCAGTTTAGCAGCAGCTACTATGTCTTCCGTATTGCTCATATACTCGGTGCCGCCTGTGCCTTGGTTGTATGTATTGCGAACTCGATATATATCCAGTCCGAGTTCATCGAACAAAAGGTCATAAAGCTCGTTCGCGTTTTGGTGAGACCAAAGCCAATTTTCATACCATGCCACTGCGGCGCCAAATCCTTCGATTTCCTGATGCCGTGTATTGATATCGACCGTGCCGCTGGCTTCTGAGCCGCCTCCGCCCGGTTCCGGGCCATAAACTACCGCGTCATCGACATAAATATCTATCCCCGAAGCAGGGCCTTCGAAATAAACATTAAGCTCAACGAGTGTACCGGTTACATTTAGTGTGTAATCGCCCGAAAGCTCTGTCCAGCCGCTGTTGTTGGCAGTAACAGAAGCTACGTTGGTATATGTCGGCTCGCCGTTATTGCTGCTGTCGGTTTTTTGAATTGTAACGGTAACGGTGGCGCTCGATGTGCCCGATATCCTTACCCAGCCCGATATAGTATAGGTAGCGCCTATAACCATTTTATCCATCATATTTTGCTGGATTCCGTTCCATGTTTCGGTTCTGCTGTAAGCTCGTCCGCTGTAAGTACCGCTGCGTACCGGACTTGTTACCGTACTGATTGAACAGCTCCTCGCTGACCAGCCGCTTGTGCCGCTTTCAAAGCCGGGATTAGTCAATACGTTCGTGTCACCGTAACAAAGTGACAGCAATACTGCTGTGACAAGAAACAAAATTACATTAAATCTTTTACTAAGCATCATAGCCTCCTTTAAACCGGATTCTCTTCAATTATCTTATTACGGCCAATTTGGCGTGCATCCGCCATCAGTAGGATTATTGCAATTTAACCAATCTAACGCGAAATCACTGAAATCAAAGAAATCAACCTTGCCGTCAGGTTCACCAACCGGCCATAAGTCTGCTCCGTCGCAATCATTATACGAAGCACAATCGGTCTCTAACCA
>CAYMOE010000012.1:0-78273 GCA_964391985.1 uncultured Pirellulales bacterium | reverse complement strand
CTCTGTCATTCTGAGTGGAACGAAGAATCTTTGTGTCTTAGAATATGCCGATTATTCAGATTTAGCAGGCTTCTATGCGTTAGAGACTCTTCGCTATCGCTCAGAGTGACAAATCCAGTGAAACATCAAGAAACGACTCTGTCATTCTGAGGCGACCTGTCCCGCCGAAGCCTTGGCGAAGGTGGAAAACGAAGAATCTTTGTGTCTTAGAATATGCCGATTATTCAGATTTAGCAGAATTCTATGCGTTAGAGACTCTTCGCTATCGCTCAGAGTGACAAGTCTGAGTATCGACACTGTCATTCTGAACGAGCGGAGCGAAGTGAAGAATCTTTGCTGCTTAAAACAAGTTATAATTGCGAGCATCACAGCAGGCTTCTATGCGTTAGAGACTCTTCGCTATCGCTCAGAGTGACAAATCCAGTGAAACATCAAGAAACGACTCTGTCATTCTGAGGCGACCTGTCCCGCCGAAGCCTTGGCGAAGGTGGAAAACGAAGAATCTTTGTGGTTTAGAACGTTAAAGTAAGACCGTAATAAAACAGGAGAAAAAATGACTGATAATGAAATCGTTAATCTCGTTACTTTTGTTTTGAAGAAACTCTGGCCTAAATGGGACCTGAACACCGAACAGTTGGCTGTATGGCGAACGGCATTGAGGCCTGTTAATTATTTCGCCGCAAAAAAAGCTGCCGAAGAACATTTCATTTCGCAGGAAGGAGCTTACGGAAGGCCTAAGCTTCATGCTATTATCGAGCTTGGTAGAAAGTATCAGCCGAGACAGCCGATTGCCAAGCAGCCGACGGATTATACTCCGAGCGTCTTCGTTCAGTGCGTCGAGCATAAAGACCCGATTAAGCTTTATCAGTTCTTTGCGGTGTACGTCGGGATTGAAAGTCAAAATGACCGCGATTATATACTGCAAGCCGCCCGGAGGATGTGCGAGCGAATCGAGGCTTTGTACGGCGGAAGCTGGATAATCGTGCAGAATACCAGCGTCGAGTTTATGAGGGATATGCTTATCGATTACCGCATCGGCGTGGATTTTAGGGTGTATAAAGAGGCCCTCGCCGAGCAACGCAAGTCGAAACGATATGAGTTCATTCGCGAGCCGCCTGAGTTTAGCGGTTGATTAGCAAGCAAACTGCTTTTTTAAGCGGCTTAATTGTCTTTTAAGGTAAAACAGGTATCTGTTTTCAGCGTTATTTTTCACTTTGCAATAAACCCTGATTATGTTATATGTATAAATCCATCATTAACTTTTAGGAGGAAGACTAAAATGGCAAAGGTCGGAAGTCTCAATTCAAAGGCACTGTTTTGTTTAACAATTTTTATGGTTCTTTTGCTTTGGCAGGGGGCCGGTTCGGCGGAAATCAAGGTAACCACCCACTGGGGTTCGCCGGAATACGCCGAGCCTTACACACCCGGCAATAAACCGCCGGATATGGCAGAGGAGGATTTGGCTGATGCTCAGCCGCGGATTAGACCGGCTAAGCTGACCGGAACTTCGGCTTCGTTCAGCGACCCGAATTATCAGTTCAGCGATATTAAAATTAACGTTACAGGGTATACCTACATCCGCGAGCCGAACAACTGCGACCCGAATCTGCACGCGCACGAGCTCGGCCATGAAGAGCTAAACAGATACGAATGGAACAAGAACGCAAAGAAGAAAATCGAAGAAGAGCTCAAAGATCTTGATAAGGAAATATTCAAAGGCGAAGGCTCGAGCGCCAAAGCCAGAAAAAAGGACGCCAGAAACAAAGCATATGCCGAACTTCAGGCAAGGCTTGATTTAGCTTATAAGAAAATCTTCGAACAGATGAAAGTCCTCAATGAGTATTACGACAAAGTGACAGACCATAACCGCAACGGCGTATCCGCAGCCGACGGCGTTAAAGAGACTAAAGAGCGATTCGATAACGTATCGCCCGAAGAATATAAAAACATCAAGCCCCGCGAAACCTCCAAAGCAAAACCCGGTATAGGTTTCGGCGGAATCTTCTCTGACCCGTGCTCACCGTTCGGGACGACATTTTGGCCTCCTATACCGCTAAGCGACGTAAACGACAGCGGAGTTACAGATGATACAATCGAATACCGCGGTCTTGTTGATATTGACGGATTTATGACAATCGGAAAATCGGACAACGGAATCATCGAGCTTACGGATACAGCCTTGCGGATAACCGACTCGCTCGACCCGTGCACGGTATTTCTAAGAGCGTACATAGTCAATCCGCAGTACAGGACTTCGAACAATCCGATGTTTGCGTCGATGATTCAGGGTTCTCTGCTGATACCGCTTGCCCCGGCCGAATGCGTTAATAATGTAATCGCTTCGGTATGGCTTGATAATATTCAGCAGGCAGCCGAAGCCAACGAGTATCTGAGCTTTTGGTTCTATGCCGAAGAGGAGCTTTATGACGAGGACGGAAACTGGATTCACGGTTCCGGCGGAGTTGTCGGACAACTAACGCTCGGAATAGGAATGGAGGTTTTCGATGAGATAGACCGATTAGATGATTATGATAATATGACGTTCCTTTCAGAATGGCATATCGAAGGCGGCGGTTTGATTGAGCTTAACGAAAGCTATGCCCACAATTCCAACAAGTCGATTCAGCTAATTGTCGATACAGCCGCGCCGCCGCATTACAGTTCGGCGGTTAAGTTTTTTACTCCTTTTGCCGACTGGAGCGGGCCGGATAAAAAATCGCTGGAGGTATGGATAGACTCGGACGAGCTTTCGCCAGAAGCGCAGGATTATATTTATATCCGAGTCGAGGATTCGTTCGGACATACTTATTTATATAAGCCCGCAGAACCGCAATTGTTCGAGAATATTTGGGTTGATCAGGACGACGCCCAATGGATAGGAGTCAATATTGACTTGAGAAATCTTCAGAACGCCGGATTGCTTCTCCACAGTATCGCCAGTATCAGTATCGGCGTGGAAGACCCGATGATGCAGGGATTTACCGGAATGATTTACATCGATGATATTAGTATTCGGGACACAAGAAATCTCGGTGACAGCAAATTCGATTTTAATGCAGACGGGGTTGTGAATCTTGCCGATTTTGCATTGTTCGCCGAAAGCTGGCTGGTTGATGAAAACTGGCCTTACTAATACCGTTTTAAAAAGTAAGGGTATTTCTAAAAACGCAGCTTGTCATTGCGAGTCCCGGCAGAATCGGGACTCGCGATGATATTTGGCTGAGGTAAAGATAACAATTAACCACTTAACCGCATCGAGAATTTGTTATGCGGTTTTGTTTCCAAGAACAAGCCAAAGCCCGTGTATCATTCCCGGAATTCCGCACAAAAGCGTCAGTACCAGATTAATCCAGAAATGTTTGGTAGCTTTGACCTGCATAAAAGCTGCGACAGGGGGGATAAGAATTGCGAGGATAATCTTCAAAATCATCATAAACAGAATCCTTTCAAACGGACATATTTACTTTCCGCGCTCAATCCTGCGCGACGGGATTTTTGCGTATTTTCTGAAGAATTCTTCTTGTGATATCGGGTCTGCTGATAATTCCGACTACCTTGCCGGCTGAATCTATGACAGGAACCCTTCTGAAATCGGTCGTTTCGAGACACTTGCAGATTTCCTCGAAGGTCTCATCTTCGTAGAAGGTGATAACCGGTTTTGTCATATAATCCTCGACAACCATTCCCTCGACCTCCTGCGTTTTGTTGTAAAGCTGCAGCAAGTCTTTTTCGGTGATGATTCCGACAAGGTTTTGTTCCGAATCAACAACAGGAAGCCCCGAAATTTGGTGTTTGAGCATCAGGTCAATGGCTTGAGAAAGCGGAGCGGATTTGTTAATCGTGAAGACTTCGGCGGTCATTATTTCTTTTACGCTGGACATATTATTACTCCGTTATTTCGTTTAAAAAATCAGCTTCCTTTGCTTTATCGGATAATTCTACGCAGGCAAACAATTATTGTCAATATTATTAGACTGCGAATAATATATTAAGATATGCGTAAAAAACTAAAATCGCTGGGAGTCCCTTTTGATTTTCTCTAAAATCCCGCGTGTGATATCGGGCCGACTGATAATTCCTACGAGCTTGCCGTTTGACAGGACCGGAACTCGCCGGAAATCATTTTTCATAAGACAGGTGCAGACGTCATCGAGTGAATCGCCTTCATCGAAGCAGACGACATCTGTTGTCATAATATCCTTGACGGTCATATCTTTTATATGCATGGTTTTATCATAGAGCTCGAGCAGGTCTTTTTCGGTGATTATTCCAATGACATTTTTGTCGTCATCTACAACCGGCAAACCTGAAATCCAGTGCTGAAGCATAATATCGAGTGCTTGAAGAACAGGCATGTTTTTAGTGGCTGTAAGTATCCACGGTGTCATAACTGCTTTAGCGGTTATCATATTTTATCTCCCTGAAAAACGTCTAAAGGCGATATTAATATTATCCCATAAAACCGTATGAATGCTATTCTATCCGAGCCGGACATGGTGTCAACCATCTATTTTGGTCTTGCTCTATCGTTATATAGATATTTATCGGCTGTTTTGCCCGAACAGTTCACAAAACATCGAAAAAGCTTGTTAGTCCAAAAGGTCTTTGTTATACTCGCGCAGGTTTGTCTGAAAGGGCGTCTGTGAAGGAAAAAAAGCATAATTTTAAGTCAATCTTGATTCCCAGCGTAACGGTTTTCATATCGAGCTTCTGCATAATGGTTTTGGAGCTTACCGCCAGCCGGTTAATCGCCAGACATCTCGGTTCGTCGTTATATACATGGACCGCTGTAATAGGAATTGTGCTTTCGGGGATAACCATAGGAAATTATCTCGGCGGACGTATCGCCGACCGGTTCAAGTCTAATAAAGCTCTGTCGATGATTTTTCTGCTTAGTTCTGTGAGCTGCGTTTTAACGATTATCCTTAATAATACAATCTCAGAATGGCTGTTTTTGTGGTATTTCAGCTGGCCTGTCAGGGTTTTCTCTCATGTGGCGATAATTTTTATAATACCTTCGATTCTTTTGGGAATGATAAGTCCTGTCGCGGCCAAGATGGCTTTGGCCAAGGGTTTGCCGCAAGGCAGAACCGTCGGGGATATATACGCATACAGTGCCGCCGGCAGCATAGCCGGAACATTCGCAGCCGGATATTATCTTATAGCCCTGATGGGGACAGCAGCGATAGTCTGGTCGGTTGCCGCGGTGATGTTTGCTATGAGTATTTTGTATTGGCCTAAATCCCGTCTCGGATATGCATACGCGGTGCTGTTCGTGATTTATGCTATTTTGGGAACGGCTCCGTGGGAATGGGCACAAGCCGCCGGAGCTTCGATGAAGTTAAGAGCCCCTGATAATCCCGGAGCCGTTTATGAAGACGAGACGCAATACTGCTATGTCGCGGTTCTGCAGTCAGATTCCAATCCGAACAGACGCTTTTTTATGCAGGACAAACTCAAGCACAGCGAAATATTAATGGATAGTTTTGACGATATGCAGGATTTCTATCCGAATATCTTCGCGGCGATAACTCACGCGGTTAAAAGCAGCGATGAAAAAATCGATGTTCTTCATATCGGCGGCGGGGGGTATGTTTTTCCGCGTTATGTCCACAAGCACTGGCCGGCGAGCACCAGCGTTGTCGTAGAAATCGACCCGGGGATTACAAAAGCGGCTATGGAAGCGTTCGGGCTTGAAAAAGACACAGCCATAAATATCGTTCAGATGGACGCCCGCAATTATGTTGACCGCTTGATTCAAGATGAACGGCTGGGTAAACCTATTCCCAGATTCGATTTTGTTTACGAAGACGCTTTCAATGATTACTCGGTTCCTTTTCAGCTTATTACCAAAGAATTTAACGACAAAATTTATCACATCCTCAAAGATGACGGAATTTACATGGCCAATTTGATAGATATTTACAATTCCGGACGATTTGTCGGTTCGTATATTCATACTCTCGAACAGACGTTCGATTACGTTTATGTTACCTCGATGGCGGCAGGTTTAGATGCACGAAAAACTTTCATTATAACCGCTTCAAAAATACCGCTGGAACCGGAAGAAATGATTAAAAATTATGAAAAGAGAATCAATTTTTGGCAGCTTAACGATGAGCAGATTGAAACTTTGAAATCCCGCGGCAGATATATCCTTTTGACTGACAATTACGCTCCTGTTGAAAATATGCTCGGGCCGGTTGTCCGAAAAAGCTCGATAGATATGCTTTTAGGAAAGCTCGAAGAAACTGCAATTAATTATGAAAATAATAATCAGTTATATGAGGCGGTTGAAATGTACGAACGAATGGCGCGCATCGATGTTACCTCGGCAAGTACTGTTTATACTCGAATAGGGTCTTTGCTGATGCGTATGGATAGATACAGCCAAGCCATACAGGCTTTCGAGTCGGCAATTGAATATAACGAAAAAGCTCATATGAAACAGAGAGAGTCGGTTCTTCTTTATCATCTCGGGCTGGCTTATAAAAGAGGCGGACAAAAACAGCAAGCTGATATTCATATCAACAAGGCGATAGAGGAATTTAAAAAAGAGCTTATCGATTATCCTGATTCGGCGTCTTTGCGGTATCATCTGGGCGATGCCCTCGGCGAGATGGGACGCTATGCCGAGGCACAGGATTATTTCAGCCAAGCCATTGAGCTGCAGCCTTATAAAGCTGAATATCATATTCGTTTGGCACAGTCGCTTTTGCTGCAGCAGCAGTACGAGCAGGCTTTAACAGGGTTGAGGGAGGCTGTCGATATGCTCGGCCAAGCCGGAGAAACAAAATCACAAACCCAAGTCCGTTCCTTTTTGAGGTCTGTTGAAAGCCAAATTCCGACTCACCCGCCCGAACCGGCAAGGCAGTTTTAGTTCTAAATCTATATTCCGGTCTTGTGGGAAACGTAAGATTCGAAATATTTTGATTTTGCGTTTTTGGCTTTAAATTTCAAACTTTTACTGCTGCCTATAAAAATCTATAAGTACTTATTATATAAGGATATATAGATGTTTGCTTCCCCCCCAAGATAATATGAGGGTTATATAAAACACTTGATTTATTGCATAAAAATAGCTATATTCCTATGTAGGAAAATTAGAAAAAATATGCAATAATTGTGTTTTGATAAGGCTGAGATGACGATAATAAACAGTAGTTCCGATGAACTTCGTATTTTAGGTATTACAAAATGAGACTTACGGAGAAACAGGTTATAAACAGTTTTAAGCAGCTATACGGCAAATCTAAACCGTTTAGAATTACTATGCGCAAATCGCAAGTCGCTAAATCTGCTGTTCAAGTCGATGCGATTGGAGCAGTAGAACTTGAAAAAGGCAAATGTGCCGAAGCTGCAATTGCATTTGTTACAGTCGCAAGTCCTCAAAATCTTCTGAATAAATCGATAATATTGAAACAAGCCGTCAAAAACCTGAATAAAAAGAACGTTATTCCGCTGATAGCAGCTCCATACATCGGTGATAAACAGATGAAAATACTCGATGAGACGGGGATATCGTGGGTTGACCTGTGCGGTAATGCAAAAATAAATATAGCAGGATTCGCATATATCGAGCGATTGGGCAATAAAAACAAATTTCCGGATACGGCGCCGATAAAAAAGATATTTCAGGGAACATCTTCTCTTGTCAGCAGGGCGTTGCTGTTAAATCCGGAAGGTTTTAAATCGCAGTATGAGCTTGTTGATTTTATAAACAGCCGAAACGGCAAGATAACAGTTTCTACTGTTTCAAGGGTCCTTAAAGAATTATCAAATGAGCTATTAGCTATTCAGGATAAAACTTCTATAAGAGCAATCGATGCGAAATCAATACTGAATAGATTAGAGCAGAATTATAATCTGTATGCCGACAGACAGAACGTTTATCGTTTCGCAATAGATGGATTTGAAAAATTATTTACGATATTTTATCCTGCTGCTGAATTTGTTGCATGCGGATTCTATGCGGCTAAACTGCAAGGTTTGGCTGTGACCGACGAAACAATCTTATGTGTTAAAAGTATCGATAAATTTAAAGACGAGTGTAAAAAAGCATTAGTGCTGCTTAAGCCGGACGCGGAATTTGGAAATTTTAAGATTATAGAAAACAATGACCCCGGACTTTGGTTTAATATTTCCGGTGAGCCGATACCTCAGGTTGATGATATTGAGCTTTGCATTGAGATGACGGCTGATAAGCCTCGCGGGCCGAAAGTCGCACAGGTATTAAGAGAAAGAATACTGAAAGGTTTTAGTAAATGAAAGATGAAGTTTTGAGCCAACTGCATGATTTGGCTAAAGCTTTTAATAAGATAGATATAAAACCTGTAATATGCGGGGGGCTTGGTATTTATCTTAAGTTCTATAGCAGCAAAAACGAAATTGAACTGAGAGCTACAAACGATATAGATTTGATGCTTACCGAAACGCAGGTTAAAAGCCAAGCTGACCGCAATGCTGTCTTGAAAACTATCAAAGATGATTTGCATTATGTACTTCGCGCCCAAGGCCAATGTTTTATGTTTGAAAAATCCCCCTATGATAAATTAGACATTCTCGCGCCGCCGATACAAGGATTAACTCGTGAAAATGATAATAGAGTTAAACTTGTCAAATCGAAACTGCATGGCCGTCTTACACCTGAAGCACAGTTTATCGAAGAAGACTTAGAAACTGTTCCTCTGCATAATATTTTATCCGTCAACTGTAATAATAATTGTGAAATTCAGGTCCCTTCAGCGGTTAATTTACTTATCCTGAAACTTTTTGCTTTTGATGACAGATATGCAAAAAAGGATACCGAGCGTGCTCAAACGCATGCCTATGATATTTTCGTCATAGCTGAGCTTTCCAATAGAGCCGACTATCTGCAAGCCAAAGAGTTTATCTTGCGTCACGCAGAATCAGATATAATTCGCAGAGCCAAATCTGTTGTCTTAGATAAATTCGATGGTATCCAAAGCTCCGGCTGGCTAAGTGTTCCAAGAATGAGCTTGGCTGCTAATCTCGATGTTTCGCAGCGAAATCAAAAAATTGAACACGCCGCGAAAAGACTGCTCAGATGGTTTGAGGATTAATGGTCTGCTATGCGGGATATTGATGAAGTTTTAATTGCGATTGGAAAATCGAAGTTTCGAAGCGGATTTAAGCTCAGAGATAAAGAGCTTGCCTATCTTCGCGAAAAAGGTCTCGATACAATTATCGAGCATGCCGAAGATTTCATCGAACAGCGGTTAGCTCCTGCCTATCCGAAAAATGACGGCAGACAAACGCCCGTTAAAGGCCATCCGGTTTTCATTGCTCAGCACGCCGCGGGAGCTTGCTGTCGAAAATGTCTTTACAAATGGCACGGTATTAAGACGGGCGAACCTCTAACCGGCGAGCAGATTGATTATATCGTTCGTCTTATAAAACAATGGATTATTAATCAAAATACGTTATAAAAGGTTTGCGTTCGCCGATTTTACGGTTATACTATTCGCAGATATTTCAGGCTGGGCCGATACATCGGGAAAGCATCTTTGTGGTTTAGAATATGCCGATTGACAGGATTCAGCAAGGTGCTTTGCGTTAAAGACTCTTCGCCCCGATAGCCCGATACAACTGACGACATCGGGATGAAGCAAATCGGGACTCAGAGTGACAGTCGTATCAGATTTCGGATTCGGACTATGAAAGGAAGCATACCGAGAATAGTGGTCATAGGAGGAACGCATCTGGATATCGCGATGCGATGTCCTCATATTCCCGCCGCGGGAGAAAGCATCTGCAGCTCGAGTTTTTCATATTCCGTTACAGGTCCCGGCCCGCGTCAGGCGATTCAGGCTGCTCTTTGCGGCTGTCATGTTAATTTGATTAGTAAAGTCGGCAGCGGCCCGTTCGGTTATACCGCCAAAGCGCAGCTCGATGAATATAAAGTTAATACCGAATGTGTTTACGTCGCCGAAGCCAAAAATACCGGATTGGTTCTGACGCTTGTCGATTCCGCCGGTGAAAACGCAAGCTGTATTTACGAAGGCGCAAACACCGCCCTGACAGCGATGGATATCGAAAAATCCGAGCAGATTATAAGCCAAGCCGATGTCTGCCTGATTCACGGCAGGCTTGCTCAAGATGCTATCATCGCAGCCATTCGTATGGCTAATGTGGCCGCAGTCAAGACCATACTCGACCCGGCCAGACCTCTGGAAACCGTGCAGGGAGAATGTGAAATTCCGCCCGAGTATTTCACCGTCGATATTCAAGTTCCTAATCTTTACGAAGCCGCCGATATTACCGAGCATTCCAGCGCCAATATCAGAACCGCAAAGATGATAGGTTCGGATTTGATTGCGAGGGGAGTTAAAACCGCGATTATTACAATGGGACGCAGAGGCTCGGTTATCGTTGACCGAAACGGAGCCGAACATATAGCCGCTTTTGAAATCGAGCTTGTCGATAAAACCGCTTGCGGTGATGCGTTTACAGGAGCGCTCGCCGCTTATTGCGCGGTCAAAGACGATATGTGTGCTGCCGTCGAATTCGCCTCGGCTGCTGGGGCGCTGTGCTGTTCGAAATTCGGTTCTATCGAGTCGCTTCCAACAAGAGCCGAAATCATCGAAATGCTCCAGAAGCAAAGCTGAATAGTGAGTGAATTAACCGATTAACCAATTAGTCAATTAACCAATTAACCAATTAACCATTGAATTATGTTTTTTGAAAGGAAGTCTGTATGGGATTATTGAAAGAGTTTAAAACTTTCGCGATGCGTGGAAATGTAATCGATATGGCCGTCGGTATTGTCATCGGCGGGGCGTTCGGGAAAATCGTTACCTCGCTGGTTAATGATATTCTTATGCCGCCTATCGGAATGCTTTTGGGACAGGTGGATTTTTCGGAGCTTTCGGTTGTTTTAAAACAAGCCGGTGTTGACGAAGCTGGAAAGGAGTTCGCCGCGGTAACCGTCGGATACGGAATGTTTATCAATACTATAGTGAACTTTATTATCATAGCCTTTGCGATTTTTATGGTGGTTAAGGTTATGAACTCAGCCAAGAAAAAAGAAGAAGCTGCTCCAGCCGCTCCGCCGGCTCCGACTAAGGAACAAATGCTGCTTACCGAAATCCGCGACTTGCTGAAATCGAAATAATTTTCTGTCGGGTAATGAAAAACCCGATTGATAAAAACTGACGAATCTGAATAATCAATAGCGGGCTGTATGCTGCAGCGGATAAAGTTATGTTAGGCGTAATTAACAAACCTGATACCGAGCAGAAGCTTTCGCTTCTCAGTACGGATGCGCAATATGATTTGGCTTGCGCTTGCGGTACAGGTAAAGATGAGCATCGTAAAAGGGGAAGCAGAGGAAACTGGGTCTATCCGGTTACGCTTCCTAACGGCGGAACAAGCGTTTTATTCAAAACTTTGATTTCCAACGTCTGTACCAATGACTGTGCGTATTGCCCGCTAAGATACGATAAAGATGTCCGCCGATGCACCCTAAACACACAAGAAACTGCAAAGGTATTTCTCGAATATTATAAAAGAAAAGAAGTCTTCGGACTGTTTTTAAGCTCTGGGGTTATCGGTTCTGCCGATGCGACTATGGAAAAGCTGATTGCCGTGCCTCGTCTGCTGCGTCGAAAATACGGATTCAAAGGATATGTTCATCTGAAGATTATTCCCGGCTGCAGCGATGCCGCCGTCGAAGAAGCGATTTCGCTGTCCAACGCTGTATCGCTGAATATTGAAACGCCCGGAGCGGACTATCTCAATAAGCTTTCTAAGAGGAAGGATTACCTTAAAGATATTATCAGCCCTATGAAGCTTATCAGCAAACTCACCGCGAAAGGTTCGAGATTCGAAAAAGTAAAGCAGACAACTCAGTTTATCGTCGGAGCCGCCGGCGAGCCTGACCGTGATATTATCAAATATATGTGGGGATTATATGACAGGCTCAAGCTTCAGAGGATATATTTCAGTGCCTATCAGAAATCCCTCGGTGATGATAATCTCACCGGGAATCGGAACATCTATGAACCCCAGAACGTATTTATACGGGAACACAGGCTTTATCAGGCGGATTTTCTGATGCGAAAATACGGGTTCAGCGAGCAGGATATAATTTTTAATAGCGACGGCAACCTGTCTCTCGAAGATGACCCCAAATCCGCTTGGGCACAGGCTCATCCGGAGTATTTTCCGGTGAATATCAATAGTGCCTCGAAATACCAGATGTTGAGAGTTCCCGGATTAGGGCCGCTTACCGTGAAAAATATTCTCGAAATAAGAAAACACAGGAAATTGCGAAGTCTGGACGATATAGGAAAAATCGGTGTCAGGCTTGCAAAAGCCGGAAAATACCTGCAGTTTTAATTTGAAAAGGGTATAATGATTTTTGCTGAAAACTTGATTTGTAAAAATGTTTATAGCTTGGAGATTTGAAAAATGAAGAAAATCGCAATAATTCTAACCCTAACATTGATTTATCTGTTATCAGCCCAAAATATATTTGCTCAGGGCAAGGATAAAGACGCAGCGGATAAAGGACAGGCTGTTAAGGAAAATAAGGAAAAAGACCGCGCACAAGACGAAGAAAGAATGAAAAAAGCTCAGCAAAGCCGCGATGAACTGCTGAGAATCGGCACTATGAAAAGAGCCGATTCTAATGAAACTGCAAAGGGCAGACCTTCCGGAAAAGCGCAGAAAGAGCTTAAACAAGGCAAAGATAAATCGGAGCAGCCTGAGCAGGCTCTGCCAAGAGCGCATCAGATGCAGCTTCGGGCGATTGAAGACCAGCTTAATCATGAACAGGTCAAGTATATGGAGCGTCAGGCAAGGCTCGACAGGATAATGCAGCTTGCCAAAGAAAAGAATAATCCGCAGGTAGTTAAACAAGTCGAAGAATTGCAGCAGAAGGAAAAAGAACGCTACGAAAAAACGACGCAGCGGCTTCATAGCAGAAGACAAAGAACGCTCGAGCGGGGTCAAAGACCCGATAGAGAAGAATATACCCGTGAAAGAGTTATGCAGGCCGAGCGCGAAAGAATAGAGGCTGTGGAACGGGAAAAAGCACAGCAAGACCCGAATAATATAACTGCCGAAGATTAGTATTCTAAGATAAGCAAGTTAACTTCAGATTGATACAGGAGAATAAATAATGACCAAATCGCTAATATTAATGTTAGTGTTATCTATGATGCTGAGCTTATCGAGCTGCAAGAAAAAAGCGTCGGAAGAAACAACCTCGCCGCAGAACCAAGAAGCTAAACAATACAAGATTCAGGCGGAAAAAGAAATAAACACCGAAAATATGGACGCAGAACTCGATAGACTTCAGCGGGAGATTGAAGCGGAACTTGAAAATTTATAATTTCAGCGAATTGACTGCGATTTAAGAAGAAAAACAGCATAATGCTCAGAATAAACCGCCGTATTTTTATTGATGATGCCGATATTGAGTGCAGCTATTCGAGAAGCAGCGGGCCCGGCGGTCAGAACGTCAACAAGCTTAACACTAAGGTGACAATATCTCTCGATTTGACGCGATGTCAGGGACTAAATGACTCCGATAAAAAACAACTGCTAAAAAAGCTGTCTTCGCGAATTAATAAAGACGGCAAAATTCGAGTGACCTGCCAGAAATACCGAACGCAAAAAGCAAATAGGCAAAAAGCCGTTGAAAAACTTTCAGAGTTGCTCAGGGACGCCATAAAAACGAACCAGATTCGCAGAAAAACAAAAGCCCCGCGATGGGCAAAGGAAAAAAGGCTCGAAGAAAAGAAAAAACACAGCAAAATCAAGCAGGAACGAGCCAAAAGCAGCTTCGAGTACTAAAAAATAATCATAAGCTGTCCCCTCTAAGTTATACAATTTTCGCTTTTTGCCCAAACTGACTAAATACGGTAATTTTTTAAAACACAATCCTGATAATTTCGGCAACCCTGACAAGCAAGGGCAGTCCGATATCACAAATTTAAAATTTTCTGATATTTTTTTAATTCTTTTAACGTCCCTCGCCGATTCTTCGTATAGATGAAAAGAAGTGGCTCTGAACAATGACCAATAGGGCCATAGTAGCCGAAGCTTTCGGTGTCGATTCACAAAATTGCACACAGGGCAGAGCGGAATCGCGACACGGCAAAGCAGCAGCTAAGTGCAAAAAGGAAAGAGCCACTCAGTGATACAGGAGAGCCTAATAGGCTCTCCTTTTTTTATTTATCACTTCGAATCAGTCTTATAATATATTTGTTAATTGTTAGAAAATATATTGCTGTATATAATCATTATATGCTCAAATGCCGAAAAACCGGTATGAAGCCAAAAGCTTTTACATTAGTCGAATTACTTGTGGTTATTTCCATAATCTCAATGCTCCTGTCGATTCTGATACCCGGCTTGAGCAGTGCCAGAGAAATGGCGAGACAAGTTTCCTGCATGTCGAATATACAGCAGTTAAACTCGGCATGGTACGGCTATTCACTGGCGAACAACGACCGTATTTGTTCTGCGGATACTTTTCTTAACGACGGAACCGCCATAGACAAAAAAACAAATCATTGGTCAGCTGACGGTGATTACGAGCCTTTCAATAACGTCGGAGGAACAATTCAGGCGATAAAAGACGGCGTGCTAAGCCCGTATCTTTCTTATACGACCGGAGTTTATAAATGCAAAAGTGACAGAAGCGATATGGTTCGCAGCTACGCTGTCAGCAATACTATGAACGGATACGAATGCATTTGCCGTAATTTCGCCAAGCCCTATACAAGTATCGTCTCTATAAAAAATCCGGCGGGCAAAATGGTGTTTATCGACGCCGACAGTGTTTCTTCTATCGACGGCAGAACGTGGATTGGCGGAGGCTTTTGGCCGGTCAATTGGGATTATAAAACATGGGAGTTAAGACAGTACAACAACATTACTGCCAGACATAATCGCGGCGTGAATATATCTTTCGCCGACGGTCATAGCGAGTATCGCAAATGGAAAGACCCGCGAACCGTTTCGTATGCACAATGGGATTTTTCCGCAGCCGAACAGAATATTAATAATCAGGACCTTATATTTCTTCTGGAAATACTGCAAGGCCCTTAAAAAAGTTTGGCGAAAAGGATATATGTCACAATTACTAAAATATCAGTTGATTGAGTTTAGGGAAAAGATACGGGATAAGATAAATCATAATCCTCGTATGATTTTTGGCATTACCCTGATTTGCGTCTTTGTTTTTATAGTAACGGCGTTCGGTTTGTTGGCGGGTAGAAATAAAAGGCCGCGGCCAGCCTCACATAACAAAGTATGGTTTTATGATTCCAATACCGGCAAACTGTTCGCGGCTGCCCCAAAGCATTCGGCTGCGATTGAAGATTCCGTAGTAAGAGCGTATGTTTTTACCTATGTAAATGAACCTAATGAAAACCAGTTGTACATCGGCTACCTTACAAAGCCGGATTTAGATTCGAAATCTTCCGACTCGAAAGACCAATCCGACAAGCCTTTTCTTGTGCGCACTATTAATGATGCGAACTGGTTTTCAGAAGATAGTCCGCAAGGCCGGCAAATAATACGAACAGCCCTGCAAAGAGATGAAACAGGCAGAATTCCCCGCTACTGGCCGCCGAAATGAATTTCAAATTGTTTTTTTAACAATTCCAAAAGTATCTGTCTTGCGTTTTCGAGCGGGCCGGGAAGATATGCCCCAGCCGCGAAAACATGTCCGCCGCCGCCGAATTCCTTGGCGATATTTCGCACGTCAATTTTGCCGCTGCTCCGCAAAGAGCATCTGACACGTCCGTCTTTCAGCTCGACTAAAAGAGCTGCTCCTTCCAGACCGGATATTTTTCGGCATTCGTCTATGAGGTTTTCGGTTTCTTTGTTTGATGCGCCGTTCTGCTCGAAATCACAGAGCCTCAATTGCTGAATCGCGAATCGATTATCGAAATGCAGTTCGAGGCTGCTTAGCATTCTCGTCATAAGTTTAAACCGCTGCGGCGAATAATTTTCATAAAGCCTTCGGTAAATCTCATTCGGCTTGACCCCCGACCCGATTAACTGGGCGGCGACGGTGAAACTGCGAGCATCGGTATTGGAAAATCTAAACCATCCGGTATCCGAGGATATGGCGACAAAAATAGACGCTGCGATTTTTTCTGCAGCTTCCCATCCGGCGAATTTAAGAAAATCAAAAATAATAACGCCGGTCGCCGAAGCCGTCGTATCAATCACCTCCAAATCGCCCAAACCGTCATTGGTTACATGGTGGTCGAATACGAGAACTTTCTTTTTGCTCGATTTTAACCAGTCCGCGAATTTCGCAAGCTGATTGTCGCTGTTTACATCGACAAGAATAATCAGGTCCGCTTCGTCGAGCGGTTTCAGATTTTTATCAGGCTCGAAAAAAATCGGGTTTTCATCGAAAAGAAATTCGTACCATTCCGGAAGTTCCGACAAAAGCATTATCGCTGCTTTTTTGCCTTGTGCTTTAATTGCCTGCGCGATAGCTGCCGCACTGCCGCAGGCATCGCCGTCGGGCCTTGTATGGGTTGTTACAAGAATCTTCGACGAGCTGTTGATTAAATCCAAAGCATTTTTAAAAATATCCGGCTGTATCATATATATCCTTTTAAATAATCGAGCTAAGCACCCAGTATTTCTTTGGCTTTTTCGCAGTCTTTTTTAATTTGATGCGAAAGCTCCTCTACAGAAGAAAATTTATGCTGGGGCCGAATATGCTCGACAAAATCCATAGCCATATATTTGCCTGTAAAATCGGATTCGGGATTTATAAACAAATGAGCCTCGATTAACATCGGATGCTCATCTGCGAAGGTTCTGGCTTGGCCGATACTGAAAGCCGCCGGTATTTTATCTTCGGCTCGGCAAGCCTGCTCGTAACTGTCCGCGATACTGACTAATCCCGCATAAACTCCCTCTGCCGGTATCAATTGTTCGGGCTTATCCATATTCAGCGTCGGAAATCCGAGTTCTTTTCCCTTGCCGCGTCCGCGAATTATTTTACCGATTAATCTGTAAGGCCGTCCCATAGCCGCTGCCGCATCGCTGACCTCGCCGCTGTGAAGCATATATCGAATCATAGTACTTGAAATTCGGACCGTCTGCTCCAGCTCGATGGTTATAGCCGGTACTTCGATAACCTCAAAACCGCAGGATGACCCGATTTCTTTTAACAGTTTTACGTCGCCTTGCCTGTTTTGTCCGAACCTGAAATCCTCACCTTCGACCAGCACGCAGGGATTTATGGGTTTTAATACGACTTGCTTTATAAAATCTTGTGCCGCAAGCGAAAGTATTTTAGGGCTGCTGTGCAGTTTTAACCAGCAGTCAACTCCGATTTCCTCGAAAAGCCTCTGTTTCAACGGGCCCGGTGTGATAATAGCCGGAGCTTTTTGAGGATTTAAAACCGCCGCCGGATGAGGGTCAAAACTGATAACAATCGATTTTGCCTTGTTTTGGCGGGCGGTTTTCAGGGCGATTTGCAATATCTGCCGATGCCCGATGTGCAAACCGTCAAAATTACCGATAGAAACCACAGACCCGCGATAATCAGCACTTAAATTCGAAATGGAATCTATTACTTTCATTCGGCTAATTTAGCTTTTTGACCTTAAATCTGCAACTTTTTTCAAAAAACGAAAAATTTTTAAAAATATTACTTGCAACTCAGTTGCATTTAGGTTTACATATGCTATAATCGAAAGCTGAAACTGTAAAAACTTTTATGGGGTTCGAGTGAAATTATGTCCGCAGCAGATAAAGCAAAACACGTACTAAACGAATTAAAATGCCACGCTCCGTTTACCCTATTAGGAGCCGTTACCGGAATAGCGATGATGCTTGCGTTTTCGGATATGAGCTACGAATCAAGTTATCGCTTGTTTTATATTTTTCATCCTGCCCATGTATTTTTAAGTGCAATGGTAACAGCTTCATTATTCAGGCTTCACGAAAAGACAAAAGGTTTTCTTATTGTTTTAGTTGTGGGTTACGTCGGGTCAATAGGAGTAGCGACTTTGAGCGATTCGGTCCTGCCTTATCTCGGCGAGGAAATTATGGGGGTGGCAGTTCCGAGAGAGTGTTCTGTTCATACCCAAATGCATTCAGAATCGGGTTTCTGCGAACATCCGGACCACGAACACCATACTCATCACACAAGAAGGCTTCATCTCGGTTTTATCGAAGAATGGTATATTGTAAATCCCGCCGCGATTCTTGGTGTGATATTCGCCTATTTTCTTCCGAGGACGAGATTACCGCATGCTCTTCATATATTGATAAGTACATGGGCGTCATCGGCACATATTATGATGAATAATACACAGCCGCTGGGTTTTGTTTTGGTAGTTGGAATTTTGATAGTTCTTTTTGTTGCGGTTTGGCTGCCGTGCTGTTTCAGTGATATTATTTTCCCGACCTTACTTGTGGGTTCGGACGGCTGCAAATGCCATTTTCATGCTCATAAAAAAAATCATAGCGATGAAAATCAGGCGAAAGAATGAATTCTTCGAAACTAAAAGATGTTGACGAATTGCTGGACGATGCGAAGCTCCGTAAGACCGCGCCGCGTGTACAGATATTAAAAGCTCTGCTCGATGTCGCGGTTCCTTTGACTCAGGAGCAAATAGCCGAAAAAATCGGGAAAAACTCGCCGGATAAAGTAACGATATACCGTTCTTTGGAAAATTTTGTCGAAGCTGGATTAGTTCACAAGGCTTATTTGCAGGAAAGAGTTTGGCATTACGAATTAAGTCATCATTGCAGCAGCATACAATGCCATCCTCATTTTACCTGCACGAACTGCGGCGCTACTCGATGTTTATGGGGTAAATCGCCTGCTTTGGTGGAAGGGCTGGAAAAAGGATATGTGATACACCGTCAGCAGGTTCGTTTGGAAGGTTTGTGTCCGAAATGCTCTTAAAAATTTCGGGTAAAATCAAAAAATATAATGAACAGAATTATTAGAAATATCGTTTTGCTGTCCGGCTTGGCCGCGTTCTTGCTGGTTGTTTCCGGTACGGCGATGTTTATCCATTTGTCCTGCTGTGATAATCATTGCGAGCATGACGGCGAACACGATAAAGGACACTGTCCGCTCTGTCAGCAGATGATGATTATCGTTAAGCAGTTCATCGAAATTCCTGCCGCCGAGCTTATAAACAGCGCAGAACCGCGGGAATTTATTTTCTCTTATAATCAATTCAGTCCGGTTTCTGTTCATCGCGAAATTTGTCATTCCCGAGCTCCTCCTTTTATTTCCTAAGTCTTTTATCCGGCCGTTAGACGTTTATTCTTAGAGATACTGCGCTTGCGGTTAGATAAATCAAATCACGAATAAATAATACAAACTTTCATCTATGACTTAGGAGCGTATTCTATGCAGAATAGAACTGTAATAATTTTTATATCGTTGTTGATTTTATGTTTTTGCTGCAGGGCTTGGGGACATTCGCATACCCATATCGGCCGCAATCAAGACCAAATCTGGGGTACGGCTGATGATAATAAACTGTGGTTTTTCAGTATGTCAGGAACTCCCGGCTGGCCAAACTGGGGCGAACCTCTTGAACTGGTTTATCAGGATAGCGGGCTTTTAGCCGGATGGTATGTTTGTGAAGAACTGGATTGCTGGCATTCGGCTCATCCCGAACACGGCAACTGGCAGCTTGGGGGCGATAACAGTTCAATCATCCCTGACTGGCGGATAGGAATCGAGCGGGTTTCTTATACTGCCGGGCTGATTACATTAGACCAAGATACTCTAACCGCCGTGATGAATAACGACGGCAGCAGATACATCTTCGACCATTTGTGGATGCCGGATAAATATAACGAAAACCAAACGCTCGGAGCATGGGGTTTCCACAGCCATATACTTTTTGCCGTAAACGCCAGCGGCGTCGGAATCGGTGAAACATTCAGCGCAACGTATATAGCGATTGACGAAGGTTCCGCCGGATATATCAGCAGCGAACCTTATACTTTGAATTTTGTTACTGTTCCCGAACCGACGACTTGCGCATTTTTGATTTTAAGTGCAGCCGGATTTTTACGCCGCAGAAAATAATCCTTTTTAAAAAGGCAGCCTCGATGCTAATAAAAACCCCAGACAATTCGGTTCATAAAGGTTTTACCCTGATTGAGCTGCTTGTGGTAATCAGCATAATCGCGTTATTGATTTCAATAATGGTCCCTACTCTTGGAAGAGCAAGAGAGCAGGCTCGAAGAACCGTCTGTATGAGCAATAAACGGCAGATGGGTATTGCTCTTTCGGCGTACTTCGTCAGTTTTAATAATAGATTCCCTTCCAGTTCATGCCGCGCCGGTCAACCGGAAAAATATTGGCTGTCCGTTCTGGCAGGGTTCACAAAGCAGCCGCTTTTATTCAGATGCCCGTCTGATAAATCCGAGCTTAAATTTGTCGACTGGACACAGCCGCTTGCCGAACAGCTTGCAAATCATCCCGAAGGATTAAGGTATTCCAGCTATGCTGCTAACAATTTATTAGACGATGTAGTTTATGATGTACCGGGCAATAACGGCCGATTTAATAATCTGCTCGCCATAAAAAGCCCTCAAAACTGCATTTGGATTTCCGAATCACCTCAACACTGGACGGGGACTGACCATTCGCATCCGGAACACTGGTTTGGAAATATAAACGTAGCCAAAAGGCACGTCGATTGGAATCGTCATTCAGGAACATCTAATTACCTTTTCGCCGACCAGCATGTGGAAAATCTGAAAATCGAAGACACCTATAATATCAACGGTGATTGTTTATGGTTTCCGGATTCCGCTCCGGGCTGGCCGGAATGGATGAGAAATTCTCCCTTTTAAAATTTGATAGAGGAAATAAAATGACAAGCATCAGAAAATTTCTATTAGTTATACTGTTATGCGGTTCAGCGTTAGCCTATTGTCCGCTCGACCATTTATTTATCGGCTGCAATGAGGACGCAATACCGGGAACAGCCGATGATATGAAACTTTTCGTACACAGCCTTCATAAGTACCGCAATTCGGAAAATTTCGGCGAGCGGTTCTATACGCTCAGTGTCAGCGGTATGGACCCGCAAAATTTCATAATCAACCAGCCCGGATTCGATGAGATAAACGACGGCTCGCAGTATGACCATCCGCTTAAAGACCCCAATCGCAGCCTCAGCGGTGTGCGAAATGTAGATTATCAGATTATGGTTCAGTGTCTGGATATTTCGGAAAATTTCAGGGTAACTAATCTGACCGGAACAATTGTTCTCGACGAACCGGGTGATTTTTTCAATCACAGCGCTCAGCCGGATACGCATATACATCTTTGGTATGTCTGGCGAAGCACCCAGCCTTATGTTCAGCCGGACGAACTGCTGTGGGTAACTTATCAGCTTTATGACGCCAAAGGAAAATACTCCGATTCCGAACCTTTCAGCATAGCTTTTGTCAAAGCCCCGCCGGCTGGGGATTTGGCGATGGACGGTTATGTTGATGGTTTAGATATCGAGCGATTCGGTTATTACTGGCTGATGCAGGGTGCTTCGCAGGACAACGATTATTATGAAAGGACCGATATAAACAAAGACGGCTCGGTTGATTTTTATGATTTTGCGATGTTAGCCCAAAACTGGATGACAATCGCTAATTAATCAGTTTAACCGCGGGCTGCTGTGTACATCCGATTGTTTTGAGAAATCTTTTCTGAACGGTATGTTCGAGATGTTTTTTGATTTTGTCAGAAACCTCAGCGGCTAAAGGAATTTGTCCGCCTGCATAGGTTTTATGTCCGCCTCCGGTGCCTTTTCGAGAAACAATCCGCTTGACTGCCGAATCAGCGCGATTTTTTTCTTCATGAGTGCGCAGAGATATTAACATCTTGTCGTTATAAACACCCGTACACATAGTCCATTCAGCCGTTTCCTCACGAAGGAGCAAATCGGCTACCTCGGCAATCATATCGGGATTGCTCACCTCTCCGAGATGCGAGATAATCGAATTACCGTGTATAGCGGCGTTTTTTATTGCTCTTGTAAGAATCTGAAAATATTCGCGGGGAACGTTTCCTCTTTGTATTTCGCCGAGCATCTTTTTATTGGCCAGCGGGTAAAGATAAGCAACAGCCTGAACATCCGGATATTTTGCTTCTCGCCCGAGGTCCTGCGTATCAGAACGAATCGCATACAATAACGCCGTGGCCAGCGGTATATCAGGTTCGATTCCCGCCGCCGCCATATATTCGAGCATAATTGTCGATGTCGCTCCGTAATTCGGCCGGATATCATAGAATTTCGCGGAACTGCTAAACTGTTTGCACCCGTGATGGTCTATTATGATGTCAGGTATCATACCTGCAGGCAGTGAATTGTTTCCTGTTCCCGGCTGAGTATCAACCAAAGCTATCGTAGAAAACTTGTCAAATTCGGTATCTGCAACAGAGTGCAGCGAAAGTCCGAGATATTTTACAAGCGCCCGGTTTTCTCCGCGTCCGATGGTTCCGCCATGCGCCAAAGAACATCGGATATCCGCAATAGAATTAGCAAGTTTGCGCAAAGCTACCGCAGCTCCAATCGCGTCAGGGTCGGGATTATCCTGCATAACAATCAGCAGCCTTGTCGATGATTTCAATATCTCGGTGAGCTTTTTTAGGTTTTTTTCAGTTTTGTCGCTTGCCGTAAAACTTTCTATAAGCTGGAAGATTTTTTTGACCATAAACTCTATTATTAACTTAATTGCCGCTCTTGTCAAAGAATCCGCAGCTATCAATGTTGCTATTTTTCCAAAAAAACTGTACAAAGCTGACTCGATTGCCGAAAAACTTTGTGATGCCGCACATACTTTTTTGCCGTGCGCATACGCCAAAAGGAGGTAAGTCTCCGTTTGTTAAAGGTTTATGGGTTTTTAGGGGTTGTAAAACGGTTTTAGACAGGTGCGGCATAATGCCTACAAGATTAATTTCAGTCATTATAATCTCATTGCTGATGCTCGGAATATTCGGCTGTCAACAGGAGCCTGTTTCCAAGACCACGCCCCCAAGAACAGTAACTGGCAGAGAAGATATGATTAGCGTCCAATTGCTTGCTTCGCAGTTGGGGCTTAGAGTCGATGAACTCAACGGAACGCATGTAAAACTCAAAAATGCTTCTAATACAGTCCTGATTTTCACGCACGTTGGCGGAAAATTCTACGTAAACGGCAGGGAAATCGGGCCCGCAGGCGAACTTACAAGACGAGACGGAACTGTATATGTCCAGCAAAGTCTTGCCGCAAAGATTCGCTCGGCTATGACAACCGGAACGACATTCGAACCTTCTATACCAAGCCGTCTCTCGGGAACTGTGGTAATTGACCCCGGACACGGAGGAAACGACCCCGGAGCTACCAGCGTTACCGGATATTACGAAAAAACCGTTAATCTTTCTGTTGCTCAAAAAGTTGCAGCAAGGCTTAGACAGCGGGGAATTAATGTAATAATGACAAGACAGGGTGATTCTCGCGTCGAGCTTGAAAGAAGAGCCGAAATCGCAAATCAAAGCCGTGTCGATTTATTTGTTAGCATACATGCTGATTCGCATCCTGACCGTTCGACAAGAGGATATACCGTTTATATAGCAGAGTCGGCTTCGACAGGCTCACAGGCTGCCGCAAGGGCAATCGCACAGAGATTATCGCAGGTAACTGCGAGCACAAACGGAATCAGAAGACAAAACTTCCGTGTGCTTATAAGAACAAGAATGCCGGCTGTTCTTGTCGAAATGGGTTATCTTACAAATTATTCGGAAGCTAACCTTCTTGCCACTGACCATTATCAGAATCAGATAGCTCAGGCAATCAGCGACGGAATCTGCGATGTAATCGGCAGACTGTAAGCTAAGTATTTTGTAACACAGAAACTTTAATATAAAAATCTATCCTGATATTAACCTCAAAATGCCTGTGGAAATAAGCTCAATCTGCGGTTAGAATACTTTCAATGAAACCTTATCCGTTAAAATTTCGACCGATTTACAAGCAGCGAATCTGGGGCGGCTATAAGCTGGGCGAGCTGTTCGGCAAGGACCTGCCCGCCGGCCAAAAAATCGGTGAAAGCTGGGAGCTGACCGATTTGCCGCAGGATAAATCTGTTATCACTAACGGCGAACTTGCGGGTATGAACATAAATCAGGCGTTGAATAAATATCCCGCCGAGATTTATGGTGATTCTAACTTTCGCGGTAATTTCCCGTTATTGATAAAGCTTTTAGACGCACAAGATGTACTAAGCGTTCAGGTTCATCCTGATAAAGAAACCGCCCGAAGAATGGGCAAAGGCGACCCCAAAACGGAATGCTGGTATATTATCCACGCCGAACCCGGCGCGGTCATTTACAAAGGTCTAAAACAAGGAGTAACTAAAAATCAGTTTGCTCAAGCCGTCCAAACAGGTCAAGTCGCCGAACTTTTAAACAAAGTACAAGTCGAACAAGGCCAGTGTCATTTTCTGCCATCCGGCACTGCCCACGCAATAGGTGCAGGGCTTGTAATTGCCGAGATACAATTGCCCTCCGATACTACTTACCGTGTCTTTGATTGGAACAGGCTCGATGAAACAGGCAAAGCCAGACAGCTTCACATCGAAGAAGCCCTCGAATCCATTCATTTCGATGATTCGGCAAACCAATTGCCGGTAACAACAGTCGCAAGACTGGTGGATTGCGAATACTTTACCGTAGATAAAGGTCATCATACCAAAGGTTCGGAGCGTTTATTCTCATCCGGACAAATGAAAATTATAATGATTACCAAAGGACAGGGACATTTTACGGGTCCTGATGACAGCGAAACCGCTTTTAAAAGCGGCGATACTCTTCTGCTGCCCGCCGAATGTGAAACCGTGATGATTCTCGAAGAAGAATCCGAATATCTTATTATAACGCCGTTAAAATATTATGACTGAAAATAAAACCGATGCACCCGCCAAAAATTTTAACGAGATAAAACTCGGAATTGTCTGTCCTATGGCCAACGAAAGCTTATCTGCGGCGGATTTAGTGCGTTCCGTGCTCGATAAATGCAGAGAATTCAAAACTGTCAGATTCTTCGCTGTTTTTGACAATGCCTGCAAAGACGGAACGGTTAACTTGCTGCGTAAAATGCAAAACAAATATCCTGAATTATCTGTTGTTTGGGCTCCGGAAAACAAATGTGTCGTCGATGCATATATTCGAGGATATAGAGAAGCTATTAACTCGGGCTGCGACTGGATTTTAGAAATGGATGCCGGATTTAGTCATAAACCCGAGCAAATACCGCAATTTTTCGAAAAAATGAGCCAAGGGTACGATTGTGTTTTCGGCAGCAGATTCTGTCCGGGCGGCAAGTTCACGGACAGCCCTTGGCATCGTAAATTCATAAGCCGCGGCGGTACAATGCTTGCTAATATTCTTCTGGGGACAAAACTCAAAGATATGACAAGCGGTTTCGAAATGTTTACAAAAGAATCGCTGCAATCCGTTCTCGACAAGGGCATTCGTTCGAAGGGACATTTCTTCCAAACTGAAATAAAAACATATTGCAGAAAAATGCGCATCGCAGAGGTCCCGATTCATTACAGCAGTCCGAGCAATAATGTTAATACAGGAGTACTGCTCGATTCTTTCGGTCAGCTTTTTAGGCTCTTTGGGAAACGTATTTCCGGTAAACTTTAACTGCGTCTTTGACGAAGAAGTATAAATGGAAGAAAAAAAATACTTAGTAGTAACTTCTATAGCCGCCCCCAACCAAGCCCTGAAATGCTTGGCTAAGGGCTCTTTGGAAAACGGCTATACGTTTATAGTAGTAGGCGACAAAGCAAGTCCGAGTGATTTTCAGCTCGACGGCTGTGATTTTTACAGCCTCGATAGACAACTTAAGACAAATTTCGAATTTGCCCGCTTATGCCCGACAAAACATTACGCTCGAAAGAATATCGGATATCTTTTGGCAATGGCCGGAAAAGCTTCGATAATCATAGAGACCGATGACGATAATATCCCCAAAGAAGATTTTTGGCAGACACGGAACAGAACCTTAAATTGCTGCACCATCCAAAACGGCGGATGGGTAAATATATACGGCTATTTTAGTAACGCCAATATATGGCCTCGCGGTTTCCCGTTAGAGCGCCTGTCTGATAAAGCGCCGAGTTACGAATCACTCCAAGAGAAACTCTCGGATTGTCCTATTCAGCAGAACCTTGCCGACGAGAATCCAGATGTCGATGCCGTGTACAGATTAATATTGCCTTTGCCTCAAACATTTTTACCTGACCGCCGAATTGCCCTCGCAGATAAAAGCTGGTGTCCTTTTAACAGCCAGAATACCGCATGGTGGCCTCAGGCTTACGAACTGATGTATCTGCCTGCTTACTGTTCATTCCGGATGACCGATATATGGCGCAGCTTCATAGCTCAGCGTATCGCTTGGACAAACGGCTGGTCTGTATTTTTCGGTCCGGCTTCGGTGGTGCAGAATCGAAATCTTCATAATCTTCTGCGCGATTTCGAAGACGAGATACCCGGATATCTTAATAATTCTATAATCTGCCGGACGCTTGAAGATTTGCCCCTGAAATCAGGATTAGAAAATATCGCCGATAATATGAGAATCTGCTACGATAAATTAGTCGGTATGTCACTGATAAAAAAAGAAGAGCTGCAGCTTTTAGATGCTTGGCTCAAAGATATCCGGAGCCTTCGATAATCTTAATACAGATTAAGCGGTCATTACTTATGAGGGACCTTACCTCTTAGACCTTCCATCTTCAGATAGCCTTTTTTCCATATAATCAGCCCTGATATGATAAATATAGCTGTATATATGAAGAACGCGTAAATAGTCCGAATAACTGTAGTAACGCCTAAAACCAATCCGAATAAAGCGTAAAAAGCGCTCAGAAGATAACAAATCAGCACTGTCTTTTTAAGAGGTATTCCTCTATCTATCATCTGGTCATAAATATGGCCTCTGTCCGAAATAAATAAAGGTCTTCTATTGAAAAATCTTCTGGCCAAAGCCGTTGCGGTATCGATTATCGGAAGACCGAAAACAACGATAGATGCCAGCCACCATCTCGGAACACCTTCGGCAAAAAGCATCATCAATACAGCCACGTTAAAACCCAGCAGCATACTTCCTGCGTCACCCATAAATATCTTGGCGGGGTGCCTGTTAAATGGTAAAAACCCGAAGACACCTCCGACTAATCCTAAACATACTGTCAATCTGACCGGGTCGCCCACGGCGCTGAATCCCCATGTTGCAAGATGAATTGAAAGCAGCAGCATAGCGATTGTAATAATTCCGGTAACTCCCGCGCAAAGCCCGTCGAGACCGTCTAATAAATTAAGAGAATTAGTCGCACCAAGCACAAATGTGATAATCAAAAATGTTTGTACTGCGGTTATGAAAGGTTCGCTTACCGAGATATTAAAAAAATCGCTTATTGTGGTGACATTCGGAACAATTCCAACCAGTATCAAAATAACTGCCGCGCAAAACTGTCCTAAGATTTTTTGAATCGGCTTAATGTTAAAAATATCATCTATCAGCCCGATAAAACAGGCAACGATACTGCCGGCGAGTATTCCAAAAAGATATTTCATTATAGAACCTAAAGCCGGTTCATTGCTCAAAAGAGCCACACTTGTTAAAATTCCCGCTGCCAATCCTGCAAACATCCCCAATCCGCCAAGATAAGCAATCGGTTTTTGATGAGTTTTAACAAGATTATCAGGCTTATCGACAATGCCGAATTTCAGTGCGACTTTTTTGCATAGCCATGTCGCACAAAGAGCTGCCGCAAAAGACACTGCCAAAACAGGCCAAAGCCGAAGCACCCAGCTGATATCTCGAGACGGTCCGATTATGTTGTCGAACATATAGCAAACCTCACTGTTATTATTTTATCCATACTTCAGCATCATATCGGAGCATAGTCAATTGATTTTCGAAACACTTAAAATCTATTTTCAGATTTTTGCCTAACATCTGCCCGATTATCCATTTCGGAAAGTCCGCTCCGGATTTTATCGAAAGAGGAGCGCCTCCGCCGAATCGCGGGTTAATCTCGATAAATTTTACCGAACGGTTTTTTGTCAAAAATAACTGAACTGTAATTACCCCCGGACCTGCGCCGAGTTTTTCAACAAGCCTAACTGTCTGATTAATTATCTGATTGTTGCGCACGGTTTGACTTTTACTAACCTCGCCGGCTCGTGTTTCGATGCGTTTTCGCGGCACTACACAGCGCACCTTCATATTAAAATCTACAAAAACATCACAAGTATGCTCTGTTCCTTGGATATATTCCTGACAGATAGGATTAGGTATATGTTTGGCTTGATACTTCAGTTCATATTTATTATGAACCAGTGCATTGCCTCGGCTGGCATAACCGTCCCACGGCTTCATAAATAATGGAAATGATATTCTTTTCTTTTTCAAAGCTGTCGTCGCAGTCATCGTAAACGGCGTATCAAACCCGTTCTTTGTCAAAAATCGAAAAGTTTTGCGTTTATCCTGACAGATATTAACAACTTGCGGTTCAGACACAAGAATCCGGCAGCCCAGCTTTTCAAATCGCTCTTTATTTTGTGATAAAATTTTTAAATCCAAATCGACTGTAGGAACAATCAGCCTGATTTTCTTTGCCCTTACAATTTGCAGCAGCTGCCCGATATAATTGCGATGATTCACCGGGTCAACGATATAGCCTTCATCGCAGATGTTCAGAGCAGGGCTTAGATTAGTTCTATCTGTTCCTAACATTGCAGCTTTAACATTAAGCTGCTTGGCTGCCACCCGAAAACAATTGACCAAACCGACGCGCCTGCCGACGCATGTAAATAAAATATTAAAAGTTTTTTTCCCGACAGTCTTATTTGTTATCGAAGTCTTCAATTAAGTAACCTCAAATCTCTTCCTGAACCAAGCTTAAATCTTGAAAATACAGGCGATTATAATAAATACACGCCTTTATTTAGTCAATCCAAAACCTTCTCTGATTAAAACATCGGAAAACAGCAAACCCGTATCTTATTTGGGAAATAAAAACGTATATTGAACAAATTCCTTTGCAGCATCGTATTACGGAAAATATTTTTTGCAACCAGTTGGCAAGATAGGTAGTTTGACTGCGTTTGATGATGCTTTAAGATTGTGTTGAAATTAATATTTAAAATTTATTAATGGATTAATGATTATGATTTATACGGATATAATCTTATCTGACCGCTTCCGTATTCCTCCGTGATATTTCCTGAATATCTCAGAAATTTTAGGCTCAATCTCAAATGAGACATTTATCCACGTTTGAAGATATTGCTAATTTTTTAGGAGGCTCAATATGAAGAACAAAAAACTTTTTGGTGCAATGGTGTTATTTGTATTTTTTGTTTCTGCCCAGAGCTTGTACGCGATGGAGGTTCAGGGAAGCATCGAGTTTAGATATCTAAGCCGTAATATATGGAGAGGCTTTGATGTTTATGAGAAGAATCACGGAGCATTTCAGACCGAGTTGGATGTTTTCCTGCCGACTACAGGGTTTGGTTTTACTACTATGTATTCCCGCGCTACAAGGAGCGGATTTGAAAATCAGCAGTGGTGGCCGTATTCGTTTTACTACAAAACAGATTTTATGCAAGACAGTGCAGCCAAAACAAACTTTAAAATAGCATGGACGCATTATGCTCACCCTGACGAACCTCGTTCGGCAGCAGATATGCAGGAAATCAGCGGTGAATTTGCTTGGCCGGAGCTTTTCGGCAATGGTCTGACTCCAAAATATACGATGGCTGCGATGTGGCCTTCCGAAGGGAAATCACGAGTCAGAAACAACGGGGGCTGGGCCCATATATTCGGCCTTGAATATGACTGGAAAGTAGCCGCACTTGAGGAACATGTTGACTCGATAAAGTTGTCCACTGAATTAGTTTACAACGGCGGTTTTGCTCCCGGCAGCGCCACAAGAAACGGCTTAATTGACGGAAGTACGGTTGACCACGACTGGTCGCATATGGTTTTCGGAGCATCCACCGAATACAAAATTGCCGATAATACATCGCTGACTCCGGGCATGTTTTATCAGAGGTCAATGGATGATTCTGTAAATAGAAGAGATGAGTTCTGGATGCAATTAGGCGTTAAATATACATTCTAAACTAACCAAAGCGCATTTAAAGTCGGGCATCGGGATCTAAATTCTATGCCCGACTTTTTTTAATCGGCTGAAGTTGTAATACAAGCGATTAAAACCGCTTTTATACCGGCTTTGACAAGGTTTTTCTTGCTTTTTGCTGAAAAATCCGTATAATTATAGCTTTGGGACTTACATAATGCTTGTGAGCAATTAGAGGAGGGTTAGCTCGCAGAAAAAGGAGCTTTGGGTGAACAGGTTTAGGACTGTTTGTTCTATCAGGTTGACTTGTATACTCATTTTGGCGGTCTGCGCGTTCTCAAATATCTCCCTTTTTGCACAAAAAATAGACCTTAGTCCGCAGGCACTTCACCAGAGGCAAATTGCCAGAGATTCCTATGTTCAGCATCTTGCCGAACAAGCCCGCCGCAAAAAAACCGAAGCCGAAAATTGGGCAAGAATCCGACAAATACCCATGCGTCATGTTGGCAAAAGAAACATCTTTGAGCTTGTGGAAATACGTGATGGTGCCCCGATTTACCTGATGACCCATAATGTAAACGCAGCTATTTCAACCGCCGCTAATCTTATATGTGATATAGAACCCTATAATGTAAACGGCAGCGGATTAAATATTGGTATCTGGGACGCCGGTGGAGTTTTAACCACGCATCAGGAATTCGGCAGCCGGGTTACTATAATGGATGGTTCTTCCAGTTCCTCTCATTCGACTCATATCGGCGGTACGATTGGAGCGAGCGGTGTTGTTGCTTCGGCCAAAGGAATGGCTCCGCTGGTCGGGATTAAATCTTATAACTGGACTAACGAATTTTCTGAGATGGCTGCCGCTGCGGCATCGTATCCCCAAGAACCGGGTAAAATTTATGTCTCCAATCATTCTTACGGAACAGCTGCGGGCTGGATATACGCAAGCTATTCCGGTACTACTGCGTATCACTGGCGGCAGGGGGCCGGATGGTCCGGTGCCTCTTCAGTCGAACCTTATTTCGGTCAATATGACAGCTCCGCCAGAGAGTATGACCAGATTGCTTACAATTATCCGTATTATCTGATTTTCAAATCCGCCGGAAACGACCGCAGTGACAATCCTGAAATCGGCGAGACAGTATATTATTATAAAACTTCACCTCCGAGAGGATGGAGGTCTTTGAGTTATAGTACATCTGTTGCGCCTCCGGGTGATGGTGTTGTTAAAGGCGGATACGATACAATTTCCTGCGAAGGGGTAGCTAAAAATATAATTACCGTCGGAGCGGTTAATGACGCTGTAGCCGGCGGGGTTCGTGATATATCCGAAGCGACTATGACTAATTTTAGTGCATGGGGGCCCGCTGATGACGGACGAATCAAACCTGATATTGTAGCCAATGGGGTCAGTGTTTATTCGACTAATAACGGGTATAATTCTGATTATACGACAATGACCGGAACAAGTATGGCTACTCCGAATGCCGCAGGTTCGGCGATGCTTCTTGTTGATTATTATCGGCAGATTTATCCCGGACAGGCGATGCGTTCAAGCACATTAAAAGCACTTATTATTCATACAGCCGATGACTTAGGAAACCCCGGCCCTGATTATCGTTACGGCTGGGGTTTAATGAACGCCAAAGAAGCAGCCGATTTAATACCTCAAGACAGAATTAAAATCGGTCTTCTCAGCACCGCTGACCCGACCGATATTTATGAAGTTTACTACACCGGCGACGGGCCGATGAAATTCACTCTCTGCTGGACAGACCCACCGGCGACGGCTATTTCAACCCATGATAACCCATCGCCGCGATTAATTAATGATTTGGATTTGCGTGTAATCGCGCCTGATGATGTTACTGTTTATTATCCATATATCCTCGACCCGGCGAATCCTTCTGCACCCGCGACATTCGGTGATAATACCCGTGATAACGTTGAGCAGGTCTATATCGATTCGCCCCAACAGAGCGGAATATATAAAGTTCAGGTCAGCCACAAGGGCACTCTCAGCAGCGGCCAGCAGTATTATTCTCTTATTTTAATCGATTCGCCAGAACCTCAGCCGCCGATTGCGGTTGATGTAACTGTCTCTGCCGCGCCTGATTTTCCTGTAAATATTATTCTTAATGCCTCCGATGACGGCCTGCAGGCTCCGCCCGGAGCTTTGGATTATATTATTCTTTCATTGCCTCAGTACGGTGATTTAGAAGACCCGCTGGGAGGATTAATTACTGAAGTACCGTACACATTGCTCGACGGCCAAAACGAGGTCATATACACAGCCCTAAAATGCTACGCAGGCCCAGATGATTTCGAATTTATCGCTGATGACGGAGGCATTGCTCCGGAAGGCGGAGAATCGAATATCGCTTTGGTTTCAATAATCGTAGGAAATGAGCCGGTTGTTATTTTTGAGACCGATTTTGAAGATGGTCTGCCCCAAGGCTGGACTATCATAGATGGTTTCGATGACGGGATAACATGGATGACTGAAAACCCCAATAGCAGAACAAGTCCGGGCGGCTATTTGAACGGTATTTTTATGCTGGTTGATAGCGACTGGGCCGGATATACGGATATGAACGAGGTTCTGATAACTCATAGTATTGACTGCTCCGGCTTTACAGATGTGAAGCTGATATTTAGTCATTACTTTAAATTCTATGCCTCTGTCGGTGCTGAAATGGGTGATGTAAATGTTCGAGTCAACGGCGGGTCTTGGCAAAATGTTGCTCGATATACCGGTGAGGATTTCGATGAAACCGTGGAAATCGATATTTCCGTAATCGCCGACGGCGAGCCTAACGTTCAAATCGGATGGCACTATTACGATGCGAATTACGATTGGTTCTGGGCTGTCGATAATGTGCAAATTATCGCGACGCCCGTCAGCAATGTAATTGCGGGCGATTTCGAGCCTAACTGCACTGTGGATTTCTACGATTTCGGAGCGATTGCTTCGGTATGGCTGATTGATTCTGACGACCCGCTATGGGACGAGCGTTATGACATATCAGAGCCGCCGGACGGAATTATTGATATGCTTGACCTTGCCGTTCTTGTCGAAAACTGGCTTATAACCGTACCGTAAAAATCAAATATTAAAATGTTTCTCGTTCGATTTCGCCGAGCGAAAATCTTCCGTCACCACGCATAAAATCTATCATTTTATCCATCTGCCGATGGGCAAATTGCGTCTCGTTGGTAACCAAAGCTATCCCGATAATCGCGCTGTTATAAATATCCTGATGGTCAACTTCCGAAACCGAAGCGTTGAATCTGCTCTGAAGCCGCTCAATCACACTCTTAACGATACTCCGTTTCGCTTTGAGCGAATTTACCCCGTGCAGGTATAACTGAACTGTCATCGCACCGATAATTATTTTGTTAAACCGCAATACTTTGGGCGGTCTTGTATAAAAATTATTTTTTCAGTTTCTTTATAATCTGTTCCGCGACATTTTTACCTGATTTTAGCATACCTCCGAAAATCGGTCCCATTCTCGGAAGATTATAAACCGCGCAAACGCTCATTCCGCAAACAAATAATCCCGGATAAATTTCGCCTGCCCGCTCGACAACGCCTTTTTCGCCGCTTTCAACATCCATAAATCCTTCTCTGATTCTGGGCAGCAAATCCGGCTTGCGGTCAACAAGCATCTTAATTATTTCCGCAGGATGACCTGTCGCGTCAACCGTATATTTCGCGCTGATGCAGTACGGGTCAACGTGCAGCGAACTCATCAGTATCGGCGTAGCGTTTATAACGACTCCTTCGACCGCCTTCTTTTTCAGTATTATATCTTCGACCTGAACCAAATTAAAAATTTCCGCGCCGGCCTTGGCGGCTTTGTAAGACAATGCAGCCGCAAATTCGATTGAGTTGGCGCAGTAAAGATTACCGTGTTTTTTGGTAGTAACTTCCAGCTCGTCCAAAATTTCCGTTTCTTCGAATACGACCTGATTATATCCGCTTGCTCCGCCCCATGTTCCGCCGCCTAAGGAGAGCTTTTTTTCAAGAAGGGTGGTTTTGACATTGGCTTTGGCAAGGTAATACGCAGCTACAAGCCCTGAAGGCCCGCCCCCGACTATCACAACGTCGTTTTCCAATCTGCTCAAAAGATTATTAAAATATTTTTCGATAATAGCTTTTGAAATTTCGATTTCCTTCATTTTGCACGCTCCTGAAAAAATAATTTTGAAATAAAAAAAGCACTCCTGCAAAAGGGAGTGCTTGGTATTTCTGTAAGCTACTGCCTTCCTTCGCAGGTTTTAACCTGATCAGGTTCAAGGGTCATCCCGATTCATCGGGATTTCTCAGCCATTTGCCGAATTGAAATTCGATTTCGGCTCTCGGCTCCCCTGGCAAATCATCGCCGTAATTTTAACGAGCTTTATCCAAAACGCAAGCTTATTTTTTAAGTGCCGGCCATTCGAGCAGATGCATAAACTGACCGACTTGAGGGTCAATTTTTTTATGGTTACTTTCAGGATATGTAACACGATACCTGATATACCAAGGGCCGTGCTCGAATAAATAAACCTGAGAAAAACAAGGCTTCTTTTTGAAAAGATTCGGTGCTGTATGCTTAAAACTCGCAGCAAGGCCGGTTTGGACACCTACTTTTTGACCGATTTTAATGGTGCCGTCAAAAAAGCTGTCTATATCGGGATAAATATCAAGCAGTGAGACCTTAACCTCGTTAAAATGCCGATTAATATCCGGCTGCGGCGTATGGCTGACTATGGAAGACGGATAAATATAAACTTTTATAATCGCCGCCCGACCGAAAATGCCTCGCATCTGATAGTCAGCCGAAAAATTCTTCGCTTCCCGGTCATATCGGAACATATTGGTTCGCTTAAACGAACCGACCGAAACAGGCAATAACATCCCCGATGCCTCGTGAGTGTAATCGCCCTTGATGTGCATCTCGGAAATCGCAGGCTCGTCAGGTTCGAGCGTTCTGGGTAATTCGGAACATCCGACTAAGAAAATCAATACAATTACGCTCAGGTATTTCATCTCGGTCTCTTTCCAAAAATTGTCCTATTCTATATCATCTAATTTTCGGCATTATATTGTTTTTGCGTCGAACTGCAACTTTCAATTAAATACGGCCTCTGTTAGAAAATTAATTCTGAGCTGAATCTAATTATTAAGTTCTTACCTGTCGCTTTGGTTATCGGCGGAACGGAAATTTAGAAGGCTATTTTCAAGGCAGTTCCGATTACGTTTGTATCGTTCCAGCCTGAGCGGGATTCCATCGACTGCAGCATATAATAAATATCGCCGTTTATTCCTTTGAGCAGTTCAAGAGTAAATCCTGCGAAAAATCTGTTTCCGCTCAAGCCAAGACCGTTCGAGCTTATGAAAATTTCATCAGCAATATAGGGCTGAAGGTTCAACGGCGTCAGCTTTAAGGGAAATTTTAGCGTGGTTTTATTTCGATATCGAACATGGTCTTTGTCTTTTTCAAGGTCGCGATACTCGAATCTCGATGTATTAGACACCGGCATATCGAAGATTTTACCTTTTAATGTTAATGTCAGATAAGGGCTTTGCTCCTGCCGCCAATCGCCGAAACCACCGCTGTCTCGCTGATAGATGTGTCTGTAGCCGAAACCCATATCCAGCCAATCAGCAAACCCACCGTAAACAAATCCGACATCCCAATGGTGATAATAAAGACGTTTCGCGTCGTCGCCCAGCCGAAATTCCTCCTGCGCGGTTACCTTCCAGTTTTTACTAATATCTGCCGATGCGCCGACATTGAACCAATATTGAAAATCCCCGTCATCGAAAGCCGAAGCACTTTGCCCAAAAACAAAGAGCGTTACAAAAACGAACAATAAAATCTTTTTTTCCGTTTTCATAATTTTATCATCCTTTTTCCCGAACTATCCTCCTAAGAGAAAGTTTTCAGCTCCGACGAGCTGCTTCATCTTTCTGCAGAATTCGGTATTGGGGTTGACGGTGAGCCGATTATCTGCGGCGGCGTAAACGCTTCCTTTATCCGTGCGAATAGCAACATAAATAGGACTTTTGCCGCGGTGGTGCTCACAAATACTGCGAATCTCGGCGATTTTTTCTTCGCTTATATCGTTTGAGCTGAGTTTAATCTTCACCTTTGCGGCGAGTTTGCCCGTAGCCTGTTCCAGCGAAATAATTTCATCGGCAAAGATATTCGGTTTTTCACGCCTGCGGTCAACTTTGCCTTTGACAAAAACAACCCTGTCATTAACAATAAATTCGCCGTATTTTTCCAGAGCCTCGGCAAAAAGAACGACCTCGGTCTCACCCTGCAAATCCTCTAGTACGAACACAGCCATTTTCGAACCGGCGTTTTTCCCTTTCTTTGTTATGTGCTGGCGGATTTTCGTAACCATTCCCCCGATAATAATCGGCTGGCCTTGCTCGAGGTTGTTAAGTTCAATACTATTAGCTGTCGAATAAAGATTTATCGTTTCGGCGCAGTGACTTAGCGGATTGCTCGTAACGTAAAACCCCAGAACGTCTTTTTCATAAGCTAACATCTGCGCTTCCGGCCAAGGGTCAACTTGAGGAAGGGTTTGATAATCGCGGGAATAATCGTCCTGCGACATTTTTCCGAAGAAATTAAGCTGCCCGCCGTTTTTGTCCGCCTGAAGCGTCGAACCCATCTGCATTGCTTTTTCCAGCCCGGTCATCATCTGCGCGCGGTTGCCGCCAAGTCGGTCGAAAGCGCCGGCTTTTATCAATGATTCCATCACCTGCTTATTAGCGGCCCGCAAATCTACATTTTCACAGAAATGATACAGACTTTTGAATCTGCCGGTTTTTTCTCTGGCAGCGATTATCTGCTCGACGGCTTTGGCTCCGACCCCTTTGACCGCGGCCAGTCCGAATCTAACCACTTCTTTTTTATTATCAGAATGCCCCTGATAAACCGGAGTAAAATCAACGCCGCTTTCATTGATATCCGGCGCCAAAACCTCGATTCCCATTCTGGAGCACTCGCCGATATAATCGACGACTTTCTCGGTGTTTCCCATTTCATAAGTCAGAAGCGCCGCCATAAATTCGACCGGCCAGCGTGCTTTCATATACGCGGTTTGATACGCGATAAAAGCATAACGTGTCGAGTGGCTTTTATTAAAGCCGTAACCTGCGAACCGTTCAATCAGCTCGAATATTTCACCCGCCTGATTTTTGCTGAGTCCTTTTTCGGTACAGCCTTTGATAAATCTTTCCTTTTCTCTGGCGATGATTTTGGCGTTCTTTTTGCTGATTGCCTTGATTAACGTATATGCCTCGCGCAGCGGTATATCGCCCAGACGATTACAGATTCTCATCACCTGTTCCTGATAGACCATAATGCCGTAGGTCTCCTGCAGGATTTCTGTCATAATCTGATGCGGCAGCGACCATTTAGCTCCGTGTTTACGGTCGACATAATCTCCGATAAGTATCATCGGCCCGGGCCGATATAACGCATTGGCCGCGATTAAATCTTCTATCCGGTCAGGACGCATTTTCATCAGCAAATCCTGCATTCCGCCGGATTCGAACTGAAAAACGCCTTTGGTAAAACCGCCCGAAAACAGCTCGAATACCTTTTCGTCGTTGATATCGAGCTTTTCCAAATCTATTTCTACGCCGTGAATTTCTTTAACAAGCTTTTTGGCTCTTTCCAAAACACTAAGTGTTTTTAGCCCCAAAAAATCCATCTTCAAAAGGCCGACTTTTTCCACCATCGGCCCTTCGTATTGCGTTACTATATCATCCGAACCCGATGCTTTATAAAGAGGGACATAATTATCCAGCGGCTCCTGCGCGATAACAACTCCGGCTGCGTGAACCGATGCGTGACGGGCCAAACCTTCGAGCCGTTTGCAGATGTCGATTACTTTCCTTGTCCGCTCGTCATTTTGATACGCCTCTTTCAGCTGCGGTTCGGTTTCCAAAGCTCGGTCGAGCGTCATGCCCAGCGTTTCAGGAACAAGCTTGGCAAGCCTGTCAGCTTCGGCCAGCGGTATATTCATCACTCTGCAGACATCTCGAATCACCGCGCGGGCTTTCATCGTTCCGAAGGTTATAATCTGTGCGACATGACCGTATTTTTCCCGAACATAATCTATGACCTTGCCTCGGTTGTCCTGACACATATCGATATCGATATCAGGCATCTCGTGCCGGGACGGGTCCATAAACCTTTCGAAGAGCAAATCGTATCGCAGCGGGTCGACGTCACAAAGACCCAGACAATAGCCGACTAATGTTCCGACTCCGCTGCCTCTGGCTCCGACGGGGATATTATTTTCGTGAGCGAAACGGCAAAGGTCCCAGACAATTAAAAAATAACTGGCGAATCCTTTTGATTCGATTACGTTAAGCTCGCGGTCCAGACGTTCTTTTATCTGCGGGGTAATCTGTCCGTAGATTTTTTCCGCATTTTCATAGCAAATTTTAGTTAGGAATTTTTCAGGTTTCGAGCCGTCTTGCGGAACGAATCTTGGTGCATGGCGGGTTTTCAGGTCAAGCTCCACGCTGCATCGCTCGGCAATCATCAAAGTATTATCGCAGCCTTGAGGAATTTCCGCGAAGTCCTCGCGCATCTGCTCAGGGCTTTTGAAAAAAACATCTGTAGGGTATATCAGCCTGCTTGGGTCGTCAGTCATTTTACCGGTACTGATGCAGCACAGGCAATTGTGGGCTTCGTAGTCCTGCTCGTCGAGAAAATGTACATCATTAGTAACGACCGTTCCAAGACCGAGTTTTTGCGCTAAATCAATCAGACCTTGCCTGACAGCCGGTTCGTCGTCTTGATGCTTTTGAATTTCGATGAAATATCGTTCCGGGCCGAAAATTTTCAAAAACCCTTCTGCCGCTGTTTGTGCAGCGTTAAAATCACCTCCAGCCAAAAGCCATGGAATCTCGCCTTTAAAACACGCGGTTGTACAAATCAAACCTTTGTTAAATTCAGCAAGAGCTTCCTTATCAATTCTCGGTTTGTAGTAAAATCCGTCAATAAAAGCTGTGCTGGAAAGTTTTAGCAGATTCCGGTAGCCGGTGTTATTCATAGCTAAAAGTAAAAGATGATATGCTGCTTCGCTTGCGCTGGATTTTTGCCTGTCGAGTCTGCTGGCCGGAGCCACATAAGTTTCGATTCCGATAATGGGTTTAATTCCGGCGGCTATGGCTTTTGTGTAAAATTCCACCGCTCCGAAAAGATTACCGTGGTCGGTAACCGCGACTGAACTCATACCATATTGTTTGCAGCGGTCGAATAAATCCTCGAACCGTATCGCTCCGTCCAGAAGCGAATACTGGCTATGCAAATGAAGATGAACAAATCCGTTATTCGACATTTACTGACCCGTCCTGTGTGTTAGTTTGAATGCCGATATGATATACCAAAGTTCCAATAAAGTCAAAATTTTACCCTACTGAAGCTTTAGGCCCAACGCACAGGTGCTGCCGGTTTTATCCGGATGTATGAAGTAGGGGGTTTTCTATTTGTCAATAATGTGTTAAATAGTAGTCAGGTAAAATCGGGTTAAACATAGGTTTAACAAGATAAAAACAAAGCTGTTGTTAATAATTATGGCAATGGAGGTTTTAATCGTGGGTAAAGCGCGGGCAAAAGATGATATTGCGAGTAAAATAACCGAATCGGCGATAGAGCAGAGGATAGAGCAAATCCGCAAAGGGGATATAATAGTCAAGACCAAACCCGGAGCTCAGGTGAAGATTAAGCAAATTCGCCATGAATTTCTGTTCGGAACGGCAGTGCCTAACAGCCTTGCCGAAAAAGCACCCAAAGCGATGTCCGCGGCAGACCGGAAAATTTATCTAAAAATCCTCAAGGAGAATTTTAATTACGCTGTTCATGAGAACGCTATGAAATGGTATGACTGCGAAGTCAAGCAGGGCGTTGTGGATTATTATATGGCCGAGAGGATATGGGAACTTTGCAGCGAATTAGGCATACCGATGCGGGGACACTGCATATTTTGGGAGAAGGACGAATTTACTATGCAGTGGGTTAAGGACTTGAATAACGATGCGCTTCGAGCGGCTGTTGGACGCAGGGCGGTTGGCGTTACGAAACATTGGGCAGGGCGGATTGATGAATTCGATTTGAATAATGAGATGGTTAACGGAGATTTCTTCACTCGGCGGCTTGGGTATGGAATTATCAATGAGATGGCGTATATGGCCAAAGCCGGCAATCCGAATATAACGGTTTATGCGAATGATTACGGAATTCTTGTAGAGGGCGGTTATAACGCTCAGCCTTATATAGAGCAGATTGAAAGTTTTCTGGCTAATGGTGTGCCGATAGGCGGAATCGGCTGTCAGGCCCATTTTGTCTGTTCTAAAAAGAATAGCTCAAGCAACATAGGCACTACGACAGCCGAATATGTTCAAAAGACGCTGGACAAGCTCGCAAAATTCAATCTGCCGATAAAGATTACTGAGTGTCTTTTTATGGCTGATACCGATGAGGAAATGGCACAGGATATGAAGTGGTTTTTACCTCTTTGCTTCGCTCATCCGAATATCGAAGCGTTTTTGATGTGGGGTTTCTGGGCGGGCGACCATTGGATTCCCAGTACGGCTATGTGGAAAAAAGACTGGACGCCGACAGCGCAGGTTCAGGCGTATCGCGAGCTTGTTTTTGGCAAGTGGTGGACCGAAACTTCCGGCAAAGCTGATAAAAACGGGCAATTTAAAACTCGCGGATTTTACGGTGATTATGTAATTAGCGCGAACGGAAAAGAAAAACAGGCAAAACTGAAAAAAGCCGAAAAAACCTTAAAAATCAGTTTCGAATAGGGCATTTGGGCAGGTTAACCGCGATTCGGAATGTGCCGATAAATGTTTTGCAATCACGCAGGATATAATCGGAGATATTTCAATGTGGACTTTATTAGAGCAGCCTAATATGGAGGTTCAGACAACGAAAAAGTGTCCGTTCTGCGCCGAGATGATACAAATCGAGGCTATTAAGTGCCGTTATTGCGGTGAGTTTTTAGCCGATAAGCCGCAAGTAAAAACTAAATGGTATTTTTCGACGAGTGCTTTAATTCTCGGGTTTCTTTGCGCAGGGCCTTTTGTTTTGCCGCTGGTGTGGTTGAATCCTAAATTCAGTGCCGCGGTGAAAGTAATTATATCCGCTGCGATGATTGCGGTTACTGTGGTGCTTTCTTACGCAGTAGCCCAGATGTATAACAATCTTATGGAGCAGGTTCAGGCTTTGGGTATCAGATAGCCTTTATTTACCTCATACGAACAATAAAAAAGACAGGTGTTTTTAAGCACCTGTCTTTTATTGATATCAGCCAAGTATCCCATTATTAAAATGGTAACTTCCAACCCCCATGGCTGTTTATCTTTTATTTCGTCTGATTAATAATAACCCTAATCCCAGCAGTCCGATCGTGGCCGGCTCGGGGACAACGGTCGTCGTTATGACAAATTTTATTCCGTCATTATAATAGTGACAATCCGGGTCTATGCCGAATCCGAAATTAGCTCTTCTGCTGCTCGAAGGCGGTGTGTTTATATATTCGTTTAAAACATCTAACAAACCAAGCTCTTCGAAATCGTAAACCAAATCGAAATTCCGAGGATATCCGCCGTACAAATCGGACCAGTCGCCTGCAAAAGTTCCCTGACCTGCGAAATTATTTCCGCCGCCCTGATAATCAAGATACGTAACTACTCCGGTTCTTGGATTATCCAACAGCGTGGTGTACAGATTATTTTTTTCTTTTCTCCAGTTCCAGATATTTTCGTAGGTTAGCGTTGCTCCGGTAATTATTTCATCCGGCGCGAGGTTAAAATTAATACCCCATGTAAAATAATAATCGTGCGGTAATTCCCAGAGGTCATTGGGTACCGGCTGAAAAACATAAATATAATCGGCTGCGGATATCGAAGCTAATCCCGCGAAAACCAGAACTAAAATCAGAGCTAATCTTTTCATTTATTCCTCCTGTTACAAAAACGGTTCTATAATTCTTAAAAAGCCAAATTGGTTGTTTTTTGATTTAATTCCTGTTGAAAATTGCTAAGCTGCCAAGACTAAGCAGGATAATGGTTGCCGGTTCCGGAACAGCCGAAGATGTAAATGCAGCTGTCGCGGTAAATCCGTCTGTTAAGTCACCCTGAATAGGCAGTTGATTAGTAAAACTGAAAGCGAACGTTTCTTCGTCCAAAATTAAGCCGCCCAAAGCCGGGCCGGTTATGGTTACATCTTGGCCTTCAAAATCAGCTCCGCCGAGTTGTGATATAGTTACCCAGCCGACGTTGAATTCTACTGTAAGAATTTCCGTTGTCTGGTCAGACTCGAAAAACTTGATTGTTCCGCCTTCGGTTTTAAACCCGAAGAACGGGTCCGAGTCAGAAGTGATAGTTACATCGGTAATAGTAAATACAGCGTCATAATACGTCGTAGAACTTAATACATTAAGATTCAATCCTGTACCTGCCCATCCGCCTGTAATTAGACTGCCGTTAAAATCAACTGTGAATAACGGCGTAGAGGCATCTGCTGTCGGGTCCGCGAAAGTAGCGATGGTAATAGTTGCATGCGCAGATGATGCTATTAACAGAACTGCCGCGATTGTGATAATCTTCGTTAAATTATTCATTTTTTTCTCCATTTTTTTAAAAAGTCCGAAGTTTGAAATTTACAGTGTATTTTTCCTCTTTCTCAGAAGGGCCAAACATCCGACTCCGAGCATTGCAATCGTAGCCGGTTCCGGAATTGCCGACGAAGTGAAAGATGATGTGGCTGTAAAGCCATATCTGTAGCTTCCCTGCAGCGGGACATAGTTTGTGAAGCTGAACGCAAATGATTCTTCTGCAAGAATCATGCTGCCCAGAGCCGGCCCGCTTATTGTTACATCATCGCTGGCAAAATCTGCGCCGCCGAAACCGAAGAAATTAACCCATCCGCTTTCGAACTCGATGGTAATGATTTCTGTAGTCTGGTCGGATTCGTAGAATGTAATTGTGCCGGAATCTGTCTTATAGCCCAAGAACGGGTCGGTTACATTTGTTATGGCAATATCAGACATAACAAATACCGCATCGGGATAGTTCACGGAATTAAGAACCAGCAGGTCCAATCCTGTACCTGTCCATCCGCCGGTGACAAGGTCCGACATCAGGTCAATCACAAACAGCGGCGTCGAGCTGTTTTGGGCGGGGTCTGCGAATGTTGCTATCGTCATTGTCGAATGAGCGGCTGGCGACAATAAGACTAATACTAACACTGTGATAATTGTTGTTAATTTGTTCATTATTTCCTCCATCTGTTAAGGTTATAAAAATGGTTAATTGGTCGTTTTAGATTTTCTTTTAAAAATAATCAGTCCGCCCAAACCCAGCATTGCTATAGTTGTCGGTTCGGGAACTAACGATATGCAGCCGACGTATTGATAGGGTGCGCCGGTGGTGCTTTTATATTGCCGGGTGATTCTGATTCTGATTTCGTGGTCGCCGGCAGAAACATCTTCCAGATTCGCTGTTAGTATATGACGGTATGTAATGTCTTTTGCAATGACACCATAGTTATATGATGCTGCAACCACGCCGTCGAACAAAAGCTCGAAAAGCCCGCCGTTCTGATTGGCCAGCAAAGAAGCGCTTTTTGTGTCCAATACTGCTGTGCATACGCTTAATTCGAAGTTGCCTGAAGGCAGTGTAACTACCTGTGAAATTCCGCCGCCGCCGCCGCTATAGGGATATTTTGTTGTGCCGACGCTGAATTTCAAAGCGTTTTTGCAATCTTGTAATAAGCATGTTTCGAATTGGACTACAGGAGGAACTGCAAACCCATTATTCCCATAGGTGGTTCTGAAAACGGACCAGCCTGAAAGGTCTCCTGTTGAAAAATCTCCGTTTGTGATGTAAGCGGAGTCCGAAATGCAGACGAAAAGCGATACCGTCAGCAATACGCAGATTGTCATAAATTTTCGTTCTAACTTCATAAATCTTTTCTGTTAGCTATCAAGCTTAATTTCTAAAAGATTGTCCGATTGCGCCGAGGCCGGTTCCTTCCGGCTTCGGTGCGATCGGTAATTTCCCTTCCGTCCAAAATATTCCGTTATTTTGTGTATATTCTTTCACGGCATTGCCGTGTCTGTTTTCTGCCAGGCTTGTAACCTCACTTTAGTTATATTTTGGTTTACGGTTGTCAAGCCCAGCTTGAGGGAGAAAACTCCTTGTGAGCATATATACACACGTCCTATTAAGAACGTGTCAGCTCTCGCTATAATTATTTTTTAAAAGAACCGCGTCTGTGCATCAGCGAGGCAAGAACGCCGAATCCGAGAATCGCAATACTTGTCGGTTCGGGAACCTGACTGACTTCAACCACAAAATCGTTGTAATCCCAGTCTGCAAGCGGGCATTGTTTGCGGTCATATGTTGGCAAATCCTCGAAGAATAATAGATAAACTTCATAGCCCGTATTAAGACCTTCAATCTTATATGTCACCATATGGTCTTTGCCGTCATAATTTAAAGACGGGTTTGACCACCACAGATAATTTCCCAGTGAACCTGTTGATTTAAGACCCCAGAGAAAATCGCCCGAAGTTGCGACGTAAACACCCGGGTCGCCGATGTCGGCATCGGTTAAAAGCTCGGTATAATTAGTTCCGTCGAGCGCGCCTTGGTCCCATCCGAAAGACTGATTCTGTCCGGCATATTTGGCTTTGGCCTCTACGATAGAATCCATTGACCAAATTTGGTCGAAGTCATCATCGATTCTGTATGCGATTATGGAATTATCTGCGGACGAATATTCGCTCCACATACCGTAATTCAGCGGAACTCCTGCTCCGATGAAATCCGTACCGCCGTCATAAATATCACCGAGTATTTTTGCGTGGCTTGCTTCACCCGGCGGCGGGGCGTATATCGGTGTGAATGCTCCTAATGCGGAAATCGACAATGATAAAACAATTATCATTACAGCCGCATAACTTCTTTTTTTCATTTGTGCTAGGTTCATACTGTTCCTTACCTCCAAATTCCTGTTTATTTATCCTGTTTTCTTTCCTCCTGAATACGCTTAAAATCCGTTATAGATTTAATGTGTTAATTTCTCACATTTTCATAATCGTTTTTTTGGCCGTACGAGCATTTTCTGCGTGGACGGCATCAGGTATATCAATGCCCAAAACAGCCGCGACGGTCGCAAGCAGAAGCTCGTCGCTGCAGTTTTCTGTTAATACAGCCGAAACACCGATGCTCCGTGCCATTATTTCCTGTGCCGGATTTCCGCTGTCTACTAAAACCACTGCCGGCGTATCGGGCCTGACAAGTCTTAGTTTTTTCAGGAAATCGCCTTCGCTGGCATCATCAAGGCGCCACCTTGTAATAACACCGTCGAACCGCTCGAGCTTTAGAAAACTAACGGCTTGCGATGCGGTATCAACGCTTGTTAATTCGATAGGCAGTTCTCTAAGAATTTCGCTCTTGCCGTTCAGGCCGACCGCCAAAGTATGTCCCTGTACTAATACTTTCATTCCAGCAGCTCCTAAGGTTGTCCCTCCCTGAGCTTTAAAAAATACTGTGCGCTTTTACTGTCTTGCTTAAAACTGCGCGCACTATCCTTTATATTCATCGCGGAAACCCGCGTTTTTTTACTTGCTGGGTCGGTAGGGTGACCGCTTCCCAGCGAAGAAGGTGAAAGAGGGTTTTTGGTTTTTCTTTTTAATCTTCCTTCGAATATTTTTTCGCGACCTAAAGCCGCGTTTTTAAACGCGCTGGGCGACGGGATTGATTGTTCATCAAAAAACGCCAACCCAGCGAAGAAGGACATAATAAATCAAGCCTCATCAATATAAGTTTATTTTAATCACAGCTTAGCTGTGGTTATAATCGCGCTGGGCAAATTACAACTGCCGTCGAACTTGCCCCAGCGAAGAAGAGGAGGAGAGTGAGAGTCGTTATGTACTCCATATATCAATCACGACGTGGTCGTGTTTGCTTGCCGCCGGGCTTGAGAGTCAAACCCAGCGAAGAAGAGGAGGAGAGAAAATGAGAATTGTGCTCAGCCACCTAATCATAAACACGGATATACCGTGGCTAATCTCTGCCGGGCTTGGAAGTCTGGCCGGACCTCTTAGCCCAGCTTGGGGGGAGAAAACTCCTCGTGAGCATATGTAAATCACAACCCAAGATGGTTGTGCTCGCTCTCCAGAGCAATATCACAGCGTATTCGACACAGGCAGATTAAACATCCTTCTTAGTTTTCTCCCTGTCTGTTCATTCTGCCAAGCCGACAGCTTTCTCCTCACTCCACTCCTGTCTTCTCTCCGACTGTCGGGGCCGATTCGCTGAAAATATCGATGATATTCTGTTTTCAAAGAGCCTGCTGTTTTCGTCTTTTGTTGTCTGTTCTTGCTTTCACTAATACATATTAGCAACCGGTGTGCCAGAGGGCGGAAAAGAAAAAATAAAAATCTTAACTTCTTATAATACAGTAACTTATGGTTTAATGTTTTTCGCAGGGCCAAAAATCACTGATGCGAACCAGCCGGCGTGAACGGTCGCTGAATTGTTTGAAAGGCAGTTGTAAGTGCTATATAAAAAAACGGCTTAAATAAAAAACGGCCTATATGGTTAGTGCTGACCATTTAAGGTAGTGTCCTAATTTGAAGGAAATATTTTGAATACAAGAAATGGTTATAAGGTGATTGCAAGGGGAAAGTGGGCTTTAAGGCGATTTAATTTGTACTTTTGGTTGGCCAATTTATTGGGATTTGATACAGATATTGATAAGACTCGCCGATGCAAGTTTTTAAGTATTTGGGGTCAAGCTCAACGCGGGTTACTGGTACAGCCCCCTCTGGAGTATCAAGCCATTCTAAAACCGCATAAGGGATTCCGTTATCAAATTGCAGGTCTATTTTTGCAATTATGCTTTCCTTGTCTTTCCAGAGAGGAGCAATCATTTTGAAAACAATATCGTCCATATTACCTATAAATATAATAGGTTTTGCGTTCTTTTAAAAGTAAATAGTGTTCTAATTTGAGATTTTTAAGCACAAGCTTTTTGCTGTTGCGAAAACCCTAAAATCTCCTCGATACTCCATATATGGTCAGTTAATCCTGCCCGCATAGCAGGGGTAATTCTAAGGGTTCTATGTATCCGGCAGAAGTTATAATAGGCAAAATACAGGTATAGTGCAGCCAGAAGATTCTCATATTTTTTGCTAAAACCGTTTGTAAGCCTTGTTAATCTTCTTGTGGCCATTCTCATAGTAAGATTATGGCGTTCCACAAAAGAGGTTGATATTGTTCGTTCCTCGAAACTACCGAGCATTACGCGCGGTTTAGTTAATACAAAATCAACAGGTGAATAGCCTTCTACTTGTGGATTATCGCTGTGCATATATACCTTTACAAGCTGCGCGTGGCTTGCCATACCTCTAAAGGCCAATAAAATGGCGTTATCGTATGCTGCCAAGCCGTCTGTTGTGATATGAACATAGCCATTAAGTTTACGCCTTAAATCCTGCATAAATTTATAGGCTACCTTGAAGTTTCTCTGTCCTATTGAAAAATGCGGGATAAGCTTTGTTTTACTGTCTATGCCGACATAGATAAACTGCGAACCATATATACCTTCAGCCTGTTCCTCTGGTGTTAATTTAGAATCTTTTTTACCGATGAACGTCCAAAGCTCGTCAACCTGCATAGATTCTATATGGACGTTTTTAATCAGGCTGTCCATAACGAATTTAGCCTGTTGACCTGCATTTAGGAGCAATCGCATTATCGTATCTCTGTGCGCTCCTGTAAGGCGTTCTGTGCTGCGAATTGAGCAGCCTTCGACCAAAGTATGCAGAATCTTTGTTTGGTGTTGAATTGATAATCTGTTCATTTTTAGACTCCTGTCAATCTTTGCTTGACAGAAAGCCGATAAACAGATAAACTACATATACCAAAATAGCTGCTTGGCTTCGGTCAAGCGGTTAAGAAAGAGCAGGCTGTAAGGCCACGAACCAGAAACCTGCTCTTTCGGTTAAATACCGGACGGTATGGGATTCGAACCCACGAAAGCCTTTAGGAGCTTTACTCAGGTGTAAGCTGAGTCCTTTCAGCCATCTCAGGCAACCGTCCTAATATGCCCGCTGGTTCGTTTGCAAGGAGTCAGCGGGTTTTTATTCACTTATTAAAGAACAAGCTGGACTGTATGGATTTGGATTCCATTCCGGCTGGCTTTGGACGCTCTTATGCAATCAGTGTTAGCCCACTGTTGCATACAACCAGACTTATACCGTCCTAAACGGCTTTCACAGTCCATTACTCGTTTCATTGTTTGCTTGCCTCGTTTTGTTTTGCCATTGCCTCAATGAATGCAACAGCAGCTTTCACCATATTAGCTTGACCAACAGTTATATTTCGAGGGATTCTGATAAAACAGGGGAAATCTGCATCTATTGGAATCGGCTGGTCAAATGCATTGTCAGGTTTTTGCTCATTTTGTGGTGTTTCTTTAGCTATCGCGGATTTCGGTGAAACAACAGAATTAGTACGTTTTTTTGGCGTTACTGACCGCTTTCTGATTTTCAAATGCGGGGAATATTCAATGCCCGCCTCTTTGTTAGCTGTAAGAAAAAATCTAATGCATTTTTCTTTCACCTGTGGGTTTAAATCACCAAACATATCCTCGACCTGCTTTCGGCTTACAGATTTAAGGTCAATACCTTTGGTAATATCATCGTAAGCTGAAAGAATGCACTTTTTAACCGCCTGTGGCCATTCCTTTTGATTATAAGCATCGGCAAGTTCTTTAAGGTTTGACGTTGCATTATTTTGGTCATCAATAAGTTTTAGAGATTTTAAAGTAACCATTACTGTTGCACGAGCAGAGCCAGAAAGTTTTCTGGGCATCATTGTATTGTCAATTTTGTCAGTGACAACCGTATCGTGTAAATGGCAAATAAATGCTTTTAACGTAGGATACGAGACATAAGGGAAAATTGGTTGTTTGGTTTCTGTACTCATTGTTCTATCCTTTATTAAGTTTTAATATTTGATACTTAACCAATTATACTAAGGCGGACAAATTATGCAAGCTATTTCTTTGGCAAAATCTAATAATTTCCAAAAAAAGGACAAATTATTCTTAGTCCTTATAATTAAAGGGTTTATGGGTGAACCAATAGCCCTAAAATGCCTAAATAAGGACGATAATTTTGTTACCCTACTTGGAAAAAGCGGAAAAACGCAAATAAAACTAAAAGTCAAGTACGCTTATTATGATGCGGAAACGTATCAAAGGCTACAAAATGCGTTTAATTCCAGCAATAAAGAGCTTCTTGAAGCCGAATGGCAAAAAGCGAAACCAATATGTTAAAGATAATTTTTAATTCCCAAATTAGGACACTACCCCATTTAAGACAGTTTCCTAATTTTAGGTTATGATAGTTTTGAAAATTACGCAAAGAATCTTGTAAATCTCCGGCAGGTGCGGGTATAAAAATTATAAAAAGATTGTTTTATATTGCTGCTTTGACCGAGCCGGTAAAAATATTACAATAAATCGCAGCGATGAAGCAAACCCAAGACAAATTGAAAACGATTCGAGAGCAGATAAAGAAATTTCCTGCGGGGCCGGGTTTGTATTTTATGAAAGGCCCTCGCGATAAAGTTCTTTATATAGGCAAAGCCGCTAATCTGCGTTCGAGAGTGTCCAGCTATTTTCAGCCAAGTGCCGATATTGCCGAATCACGCGGGCCGAAAATTGTTGAAATGCTGAGCAAAGTTCGGTCGGTTGATTATCTCGAAACCGCTAATGAGGTTGATGCGGTCTTAAAAGAGGCACGGCTGATAAAAGATATTCGCCCGCCTTATAACAGCGACCTCGTCGACGACAAAACCTTCCCGTATCTTGAAATTACTACCGGCGATGATTTTGCCGGTGTTTATATCACAAGAAAACCCCGCCCCAAGGGCAGCCGATTATTCGGGCCTTTTATCGGTGCGCATGATTTAAGACAAACATTGGTTGTCCTGCAAAAAATATTCAGATTCCGAACATGCAAACTGGAAATACGCGATGAAGATTTAAAACGCAAATTTTTCCGTCCTTGCCTGCTTTACAGCATAAAACAATGCACCGCTCCGTGCGCGGCTTTGATTGATAAAAAAAGCTATAGAAAAATCATCACCGATTTAACGAAATTCCTCAAATCCAAGCGCTCGGTAATTCTCAGGCAGTGGAAAAAGTTAATGGCCGAAGCGGCAGAAAAATTCGATTACGAACAGGCGGCTGTTTATCGAGACAGGATAAAGCTGATTGAACGGCTTGATGAGAGAGGTTCGCCGGAAGATGATTTACAGCCCGAGGTCTTCGCAGCAGAGCCTTCGGAAGCTCTCGAAAAAATTCAGAAAATTTTCGAAAGCCCCGAGCCTGTCAGGATTATCGAGGGAATCGATATCGCTCATATTTCCGGTTCCGACAGCGTCGGGTCTTTGGTTAAATTTATCGACGGCAGACCTTTTAAAAGCGGCTATAGACGGTTCAAGATAAAAACCGTTGAAGGGATAGATGACTGTGCGATGATTGCCGAAGTTGTCAAACGCAGATACAAATATGCGTTGGCAGGGGAGGAGCTTTGGCCCGATTTGATTTTGATTGACGGCGGTCTGGGGCAATTGCACGCGGCGGAATCCGCACTGATTGAAATGAATGCTCCTTTGCCGAGTCTTGCAGCGCTTGCCAAGAAACAAGAGCAATTATACATTCGCGGCCAATCGAATCCTCTCGAGCTGCCGAGGACTTCGGCTGCGCTGAAATTATTACAGTATGTCCGCGATGAAGCCCACAGATTTGCTCAGCATTATCACCATATTCTCCGCGATAAAACCTTAGATGATGACTAAAGACCTGCCAAAGTTTAATCTGATTTAATTACCGATAGGCCTTCTTCGGTCAGGCCGTTAATTCGCGCATCGCTGTCGAAAGATTTGATATTTACGCTATGAAGCTCGATATGACCGGCCAATCCCGCGAAAACCGCATTAATATCTGCGGTTCCTTTATTGCCTAAAATTTTCGGAGCTATATAGACACAAATTTCGTCAGCCAGCTTTTCTTTTAGAAAAGAGCCAGCCAGCAGCGGCCCGCCTTCGACGAGTATCTGGGCGATTCGGCGTTTACTAAGCTCATCTATAACAAAATGCAGGTTAGAATCGCCTTGTAAATCCGGATATGTAAGAATTTCTGTGCCGGTTGCGGTTAGCTGCTGAAGTTTTTGCGGATTAGATTTAGCCGAAGGTTCGTAAGCGACTATTAAAACAGGCTGCTGCTGGGCGGTTTTTATTAATTGGCAGTCCAAAGGTATTCGTAAATGGTTATCCAGCACTACGCGTATTAATTTTTTGCCTTTATCAGGTCTAATCGTCAGAAGAGGGTCGTCCGCAAGAATAGTTCTGATTCCGGTGATGACGGCTTGAGTTCTGCCTCGAAGCTGCTGTACGTCGGCTCTGCTTTTTTCCGAAGAAATCCAGCGGTGCTCCTCGTCGCGGTTTGCCCAAGCCAGTTTGCCGTCTATGCTTTGAGCCCATTTTAGTATTACCCAGCTTTTTCCGGTTTTCGCGAATTTTATAAACGGTGCGTTTAAAAGTTTTGCCTCATCTTCACAAACGCCGATTTGCGTTTTAATCTTAGCCTGATTCAGTTGTTTAATTCCCTGCCCGTCGGCGTGTTTAGAAGGGTCGAGTATCGCCGCGACGACTTTAGCTATGCCGGCTTGGATAATTGCCTTTGTGCAGGGCCAAGTTTTACCGTAATGACAGCAAGGCTCGAGCGTAACATACATCGTCGAACCTTTCGGGTTGGCTCCGATATTTTTACAATCCGCCAAAGCGTTTATCTCTGCGTGCGGGCCTCCGAATTCCTTATGGTATCCTTTGCCGATGACTTGGCCGTTTTTAACTATGACGCAGCCCACCGCGGGATTCGGCTCGACAGAACCGATACCTTTGGCAGCCAGTTTTAAAGAGGCTTGCATATATTTTGTGTCGCCGGTCATAGCATCTCTAAAAATTCTTTTTCGTTAATAATTTTTACACCCAGTTTTTTTGCTTTATCGAGTTTACTGCCCGCATCATCACCGGCCAAGACATAATCAGTATTTTTACTAACGCTCGAGCTGGTTTTGCCGCCGTTTTCTAATATCATCTTTTCCGCTTGGCTGCGTTTTAAATTGGGCAGTGTTCCCGTAAGCACGAATATTTTACCCGACAGCTTGCCTTTGTCTTTATTTTTTTCAGGAGGCTGCGGTTTAACTTGTGCATTAAGTAATTCGTTTATCACTGAAATATTTTTATCGTTATGGAAAAACTCGTAGACGCTTTCTGCGACCTTAGGCCCGATTTGTTCGACAGCTTGCAATTCTTCGACAGAGGCTTTTATGATTTCATCGAGTGAACCGAAATGTTCCGCGATGATTTGAGCGGTCTGTGTGCCTATATGCCGAATTCCCAGACCCGCGACTAATCGCCATAGCGGTCTTGTTTTACTTGCTATTATAGAATCGATTACGTTTTGCGCGCTTTTGTCAGCCATTCGTTCCAGCGTCAGCAAATCATCTTTGGTTAGCTTGTATATATCGGCGAAATTTTTAACCAAACCTGTTTCCGTCAGTTGGTCAATCAAAGCTTCGCCGAGTTTTTCGATGTCCATCTGCCCTCTGCCGACAAAATATCTAAGTCGTTCTTTTAATTGACCCAGACAATTCGGGTTAACGCACCGCAGATATACTCCGTCTTGGTCTTTTTTAACTTCACCGCCGCAATTGGGACACTTTTCGGGGATTTCAAATGGTTTTGTATTCGCCGGACGTAATTCTTTTTTCACTTCGACGACCTGAGGAATAATTTCACCGGCTTTTTCGATAGTTACAGAATCACCTACACGCACATCAAGACGTGCTATTTGTTCGAAGTTATGAAGGCTTGCCCGTTTTACTGTTGTTCCTGCCAGCAAAACAGGTTTTAAATTTGCTACCGGTGTTAGCGTTCCGCCTTTGCCGACCTGAACGTCGATTGATTCGACTACGGTTTGAGCCTGCTCGGCTGCGAATTTGTATGAAATACACCATTTTGGCGAGCGGCCTGTATATCCGAGAATTTCACGCTGCTCGAAATTATTGACTTTGACGACCATTCCATCAATCTGATAATCGAGCCGGTCCTTTTTTTCGCTCCAGCTTTGGCAAATTTCAATCACATCGTCGATTGTTTTTGCCTTTTTGATGTGCGGATTGACCGGCAGTCCGAAGTCCTTAAGTTTTTGCAGGGCACTGAAATGGTCTTCCGTCAGGGGTTTACTGGTTTGTCCTATCGAATAAGCGAAAAATGAAAGATTTCTCTGGGCGGTTATTTTTGAATCGAGAAGTTTTAGTGAACCGGCTGCGGCATTTCTCGGATTCGCAAAAGGTGATTCGCCTGCTTCGGCTCGCTGCTTGTTAAGTTCGAGGAATGATTTAATCGGCATATAAACCTCGCCGCGCACTTCGAGAATATCAGGAGCATCACTATTTTGCATAAGCACAAGAGGCACGGCCTTGATTGTTCGGACGTTCGCTGTAACATCATCTCCCTGCCGTCCATCGCCGCGAGTGGCCGCGGTAATCAGCCTGCCTTTTTCATATCGAAGACTTATAGCCAAACCGTCTATTTTCAATTCAACCGCATAATCATAATTTCCACGGCCAAGTTTTTTTGCAACTTGCTCATCGAATTTCCTTAATTCCTCATCGCTGTAGGTATTATCAATGCTGAGCATCGCAACACTGTGTGTTACGGTTTTAAATCCCTCAATCGGCCTGCCGGATACCCGCTGGGTCGGTGAATCTTCGGTAATAAGTTCAGGATGGGTTTGTTCGAGCTGTTTTAATTCACCAAAAAGCCGGTCATATTGCTGGTCGGTAATTTTTGGCTGATTTAGAACATAGTACAAGTAATCGTGCTGCCGTATTTCGGCACGAAGCTGCTCTATTTTATGTTTGGCTGTCTGCAACATAACCCTAATTTATACGTCCGAATCAATAATTCTTCAAGAGCCAAAAATAATTTGCACACTAAATACGCAAAACTGTCTTCCAGTGCCATACAGTTGGCACTGAGCCCCATATTCGTAAGGATTTTCCGTATCGTGACAACGCAATTGACTATCATTAAACAGGGAAAACCCTTACAAATTTGCTAATTGAAATGGTCGATAAAACAGATACTTCGAAGAAGCTTCTAATTTGGGTATTGTACTTGTCGGTGTCGGGAATATTACTTATCGGACTTATGCGTATATAGTTTTTGTGTGTGGGAATTGAAGGAACGCTGTTTATCTCATAATGAAGGCAATTGGGTCAATATTATTAGTTGAAGACGATTTGGCTGATGTCAAAATCCTTCAAACGGCATTTGGGCAGTTGGGAATTCGTAATCCGGTCGTTCATGCGCCCAACGGTCAAGAGGCTTTGCGGCACCTTCAATCCCCCGGCAACCCTTGGCCGGTATTGATTCTTTTGGACTTGAACATGCCGATTATGAATGGTTTCGAGTTTCTTGAGATTATTAAAGCTGATGAAGCCCTAAAGACAATACCGGCTATTATTCTTACTACATCAGATCAAAATTGCGATGTTCAGCGAGGTTATGAACTCGGAGCGGCAGGCTATATTACAAAAAAAGCAAACGTTCAGGAATTTTTAGAGACCATTAAAGGATTCAATAAATACTGGAGCCTGTCTTATCTTCCGAGTCTCGAATATTGGCCCAGATGAGTTCGGGCCGATTCTCAATTTCCCCGTAAAAACAGAAAAATCTCTTTGTTAGAAGAACAGCCAATCCCCGACAAGATAAATCACGATAGTTAATAACGCTGCAACCGGAACCGTACCAAGCCATGATATAAATATGGATTTTACGACTCTCTGGTCGATAGCTGTAATACCGCGAGCCAAACCTACGCCTATGATGGCTCCTACCAGAGTATGCGTAGTACTTACAGGCAAGCCCAGCTTGGAGCAAAGCAAAACTGTTGTCATTCCAGCCAAATCAGCAGCGACACCGCGAGATGGGGTAATCTCGGTAACTTTCTCCCCGACCAATCTCATTACACGGTATCCGTACATTGCCAAACCCGCTGCTATGCCGACTCCGCCCAATATAAGAAATTTAATATTTACGGGTACTTTTCCGGGAAGAGTATTATTTTTGACTATTTCCACTACAGCCGCCAAAGGTCCGATTGCATTTGCAACGTCGTTAGCTCCCTGAGAAAAAGCTACCGCGCACGATGTAATAATTACCAGGACCGCGAAGATTTTTTCGACTTGCTTAAGCTGTTCGCGAGAAGAAATTTTGACATCTCCGTTTTGTTTTTTGTGAATCATCAGCCATGCAATACCCGCAGCGGCAAGCCCTCCTGTGATGCTCAAGGTTACGGCAAGCAGGGCACTTGGATTTATTTTAAGTCCTTTGTAGATGATAGACAAAATTAAAATGCTGAATGTGAAGAATGTACAAACGGGAACCCCTTTTCGAGCGGCAATGGCAGGGTTATCTACGGCAAGAACATGTTTTGAAATTTTTCTGAATATGAAAAAGGCCATCGCGCCTCCGAAAATAGGCGAGATGAACCAGCTTGCTACAATCTGACCGAGCTTGTGCCAATGTATATTTCCGAACCCAGCATGAAGAATTCCGAAACCAACAATCGCCCCGATGATAGAATGCGTCGTCGATACCGGCATTCCGAAAAAAGAAGCGCAATTAAGCCATAGCGCCGCAGCTAACATGGCACAAACCATACCGTGGGCGAGTACTCGCGGGTCTTGCGCAAAAGCTTCGGTTTCGATTATTCCGCTGCGGACAGTATCGGTGACATGACCTCCGACCAAAACCGCTCCGGCAAAATTGCATATCGCGGCCAGAACCAGCGCCCAGAAAATCGACAAAGATTTCGAGCCGACCGCATCGGCCATGGAATTGGCTACGTCATTGGCTCCGATATTCCAAGCCATGTATAAACCGGCTGCTAATGCTACGATGACAATTATTTCCATCAGTCCAAAGACGCCTTCCGTGTCAGATTATCAAACTATTTTTTGCGGATAATAATCCTAAGATATTTGGCTGTTTTTTCTGCGTTATTCGAAACTCGGCTGAGGGTTTTGCAGTACTTATCCAGAAACATAATCGTAATCGGGTCAAGCTGTTTTTCCATACTGTAAAAATGCTGGGCAAATTTTCTTTCGAGCTGGTCGGCCTGCCACTCCTCCTCGCTGATTTTGTGTATCTGCTGAATCATCTCGTCGGCCTCATCGCCGGTAAATGCCGCTTTAGCGACTGTCGAAAGTTTTTCTGCTACATTTAATAAATGCTCGCCTACATTGATAACTTGATCAACTAACGCGAGGAAATCAGCTTTTAGCTCTTCAGGCATTTTTGTCTTGCGAAGCAGAAGCTGCACCGCAAAATCTTCCGCAGTATCTGCCACGTCGTCCTGATAAGCCAAAAACTGGCTTAATTCCAGCCTGCCTACAGACAGAAAATACATATTGCTGATTCGGTCCCTCGTTTCCATCTTTATCTGGTCGGCTTCATGTTCGTTTTTTGATATCTGCTGATGAAGTTCTTCGATTTTTTTGTAATCTTCAGCCAGCAAAGCGTCAGCCAGAGGCCTTAAAAGCTTTACGCATTCGTGGACTTTCAAAGAATGTTGGTGAAGGTCTTTAAATGGTGAAGAGGAAAAAAACTTATCGAGCACTCCCATTGGGAATCTCCTTGTAAAATAAATTTGATTTAAAATCTTATTCGAACCGCGGCGTATTATTAGCTTATTGTTAGCTAATAGTCAAGATTTGATTAATTATTCGTTAATTAGGCTTGATTTGAGGTTATTTTTGCCGGTTAAGCGGGTTTTTTAAAAAAGATAAAACATTGTTGTTTAAAGCTCGTAATATGCTATTATAGTGTGAAGTAAATACTAACGGGAAATGATTATGTAATCAGGCATTGGAATAGCAGGGCCTGTTTGCTTTTAATTTTGGGTTTCAATACCTATCATTACCATTCTCATTTCTACTTAAATGCTGTTTTGTTAATTTAGGTTGCACTTATTATGTTGATGAATACCATTCCCTCTTTAAAAATAGGGGGTTTAGAGGTTAATCCGCCAATTATTCAGGGTGGTATGGGGGTTAGAGTTTCAGGAGCCAATCTTGCTGCTGCGGTAGCCAATACCGGATGTGTCGGGGTTATAGCCAGTGTAGGTTTGGGTAAATATGAACATCATACCCGTGCCGAAGGCATAAAACTCTGTGATGATGCTCTAAGGTCTGAAATCAGAAAAGCAAGGTCTCTATCGAATGGAATCATCGGTGTAAATATCATGGGTGCCCTCACAGACCACGATAGTCTTGTTCAGACATCTGTCGAAGAAAATGTGGACCTGATAATTTCGGGTGCCGGATTGCCTTTGAATCTTCCGGGTTTTGTAAATGGCAAAGATATTAAGCTTGTGCCGGTTGTTTCATCGGCAAGAACTTTTAATATTATTTGCAAAAGATGGAAGCTTCACTTCGGGAGATTGCCCGATGCGGTAATAGTCGAAGGGCCTCAGGCAGGCGGGCATCTTGGTTATTCTTATGAGAGCATTGTTGAACATACAGCTCCCAAACTCGAGGAAATAATGCGTGAAGTAATAGAGATAGCTAATTCTTTTGAGCCTCATATACCGGTGATTGCAGCAGGCGGAATTTTTGACGGGCGGGATATTGCTCGTTTTCTAATGCTGGGTGCTTCCGGAGTGCAAATGGCTACCCGATTTGTTTGTACAGATGAATGTGATGCACATGAAAATTTCAAAAAAGCTTATATAAATGCCGCAAGCGATGATATCACAATAATACAAAGTCCGGTCGGGCTGCCGGGAAGAGTTATTAACAGCAGTTTTGTAGAGGGCATCAAACAGGGCAAAAAAATACCTTTTAAATGCGGCTATCATTGCCTAAAAACTTGCGACCCTAATAAAGCTCCCTATTGCATAGCTGAAGTTCTATCAAAAGCTGCCGACGGGAATATGGAAGAATCATTTGCTTTTGCCGGAGCAAATGCTTACAGATGTACAAAAATTGTGCCGGTAAAAACGCTTGTCGATGACTTAAAACAGGAACTTACGGCTGCTCTTGCTGAAAGAAAATTGGCCTTAAGTATATAATGCCCGCATAAACAGCGTTTAAAAAGTGCTGCTGTCTGTTATATTCACAAATTGTCTCAGCAAAGCTTTTTACGAATTATACCGCTGGCGGAGGAGAAGAAGGCTCGTATTTACTCATAAGAAAAATAGCCTTAGTAGGACAAGCCAGCATGCACGCTCCATCGCCAATGCAGTTTTGCGGCCTGACAACTTTAGCCAATCCGTCTTTAATCTCCAGAACATTGGGGCCGAGTTTTTTGCACAAAACCGCGCAATGTGAACAGCCTAAGCAGCGGACCGGATTAATTTCCGGTATATTTCCTTTTACAAATGTTCTGCCGAAAGCCTGTGCTGTTTGGGTTTCTATTTTGTTATTATCCATGATTAAGCTCCTTTAAGTTTTGCATTTAAAGCTAAGGAAGGTTTCTGTTTTTCGAGAAACCTTCCTTAACAGATTAAATATACTTACCTCATGAAATTTGCCACGAATGGCGAAGTTTCCCCTCTGCGTAAAAAGTGTCCTGACGGACCTTCGCCTAAAAACTCCGAGAACCACGATTCGTGCTCAATCTCTTCGTTAAGAATTGCCTGAGCAAGGGCGTATGTCCTATGGTCTTTGCCGGCTGTAAGATTGCAGATATGGGTATATCCGCGAACCGCGCATCTTTCGGCATCAACCAGAACTTTCAGCATTGCCTTGATATCAGTCGGGTCTTTGGGCAAAGACGCAGCCGGGCAAGCCGACATATCGTGAAACTCTTTCATGCAGTTCGGCAATTCTCCGCCGAGTTCATAAATTCGCGGAACGAGAGCTTCAAAATGATTGCGGTCCTCAATTCTGGCTGTCTCGGCAATCTCTTTTATGCCTTCACCCTCAAGGCCAATCAGGTTGACCCGAAGAATTGTGTAGTAATAAAAGGTCGTTAATTCCGCCGCCGCGTTAGCTACCAACAATTTCAGCAGTTTATCAACATCGATTCCTGCTTTTTCTACCATTTCTCTTGCTACTTTTGCCATTTTTGTTCTCCTTTTCAGAAAATTTATTAAATAGTAATAATTCTTATTATTAAACAAAAAAAACACTCAACGGTTTTTACCGCATTTTTCGCATACTCCTTCCAGTACTACTCTGAGGTTCGTAATCTTGAAGTTTTTCCTGAATTCCCTCGGTATTTCAAGATTGTCATAAGTTGTATTACAAAAGTCAATAATATTATTGCAGTTCTTACATCTAAAATGATGATGAGGCTCGATTTCCGGGTCATAACGCTTGGCTTCGCCGTATCCTTCGACTGTATTTATAACCCCGATATCTGAAAAGGTTGTTAATGTTCTGTAAACCGTATCGAGCGAAATATCCCGGAATTTTCTTTTGGCCTTTTCGTAAACTTCTTCAGAAGAAGGGTGGTCTGTCGTTTCTATCAATAGCTCATAAATCGCCATTCGCTGCGGTGTCATGCTAAGACGGTGCTTCTTGCATTTTGCTCTGAAAGAATTTATCAAATCTGTTTTATTATTTTTAATCATATCGCACTTTAAAGCTTGACTTTAAATATACTACTAAGTACTATATAAGAATAATTCTTAATTAGCAAGAAAAATTTAAAATATTTTTTTAATAGTAAAAGATTTTTGAAAAACGCGGTTTAGCCTTCATAGAAAGCGGATTTTCGAATAAATTTACTTGTTTAATTATTTTCTTTAACAGTTATACTGAAAATTAAAATTATGGAAACACAGACGGTTTTAATAGCGTTTGGATTAACCCTATTTGCCGGTCTTGCGACAGGCTTGGGGAGCGCGTTGGCGTTTTTTACTAAACGCACTAACACTAAGGTTCTTTGTATTGCGATGGGTTTTTCGGCGGGGGTTATGATATATGTGTCGTTTGTCGAAATATTTCCAAAAGCTAAAGAGTCTCTTACCGCCCAGCTCGGCGATATTTGGGGAGTTTGGGTAACGGTCCTTTGTTTTTTCGCAGGGGTATTGTTTACAGCTTTGATAGATAGGCTCGTTCCCTCTTTTGAGAATCCTCATGAAGTTCATAAAGTTGAGGAAATGCGTGATGAAAATGAACGCAAAAAGAATAACAAATTGTACCGGATGGGGGTTTTTGCCGCACTTGCTATCGCGATTCATAATTTTCCGGAAGGTCTTGCCACTTTTGCCAGTGCGATAAAAGATTTAAAAATCGGTATTCCTATCGCTGTGGCTGTCGCGATACATAATATACCCGAAGGAATTGCTGTTTCTGTTCCGTTATATTACGCGACCGGCAGCCGGAAAAAGGCTTTCGTTTATTCTTTTCTGTCGGGACTGGCCGAACCGGCAGGGGCGTTGATAGGATACATTTTACTGTTTAAATTTTTCAATGATGTTGTATTCGGGGTGCTTTTTGCCTCGGTTGCCGGAATAATGGTTTTTATCTCGCTTGATGAATTGCTGCCGGCCGCTCAGGAATACGGTGAACATCATTTCGCTGCATATGGTTTGATTTCAGGTATGGCTGTTATGGCGGTTAGCCTGCTTATGTTCTTATAAAACATGCTGCTTAACCGGGCTTTGAGCTTATCATTTTGGGAATTGAACAACGTTAAAAATCGGCGAAAAATATACTTATTTTAATAATAAATTTATCCCAACTATAAATACCCTCCTCTTGCGGACAGCATGAAAAGCCGGCTGGAGATTTAATCTGTGGTAAATGACAAAATTGCACTGCCGATATGTTTTTCGGTTATTCTAAATTGAGCTAAGCGGTGAATCTGTCAGCAGTTAAAACTTGATAATTTCAAAGCGATTTGGTATTTTATCAGTGCGGGATGCTAAGTTTCGCTGCCGATAGGAATTACATAACATAGCAAACTATTTTATATGCGGAGATGTGTTAGGATGAATAATCTTGTGCCCATTTCACTAACGGGTTTCGATAAGCTGATGGATGAATTAAAACAGCTCGAGCAAGAAGCGGTCGAGGTAAGAAAAAGAGTTGGCGAAGCTCGTGAACAGGGCGATTTAAGGGAAAACGGCGAGTATATTTACGGTCGACAGCAGTTGGGTTTTATAGAAGGGCGTCTTGGTGAATTAAGGACGAAAATAAACCGGTCAGAAAAAATTGATTGTACTAAAGTTCAATGTGCTCGTGCCGTATTTGGCACTGTAGTCACTTTACTGAATCTTAATACCCAAGAGAAGGTAACCTATCAATTGCTCGGGCCTAATGATGCTGATATTGATACAGGAAGCATTTCGATTCATTCGCCGTTAGGAGATGCTGTTTGCGGGCTTTCGATTGGAGAAAAAGCTTTGGTAAAAAGTCCTTCGGGTGAATTTAATGTTGAAGTACTTGACATTGCGAAATCGCAAATAGCATAAAAACAGATTTTCTCTTCTTATAAAACAGCGACAAATCTGCAGCATAGCGGAGAAGCTTCCAAATAGAAAAGGCCTTGCAAGGTATTATCTTACAAGGCCGTAACTCCCCGAGTAGGGCTCGAACCTACGACCTAGCGGTTAACAGCCGCTCGCTCTACCGATTGAGCTATCGGGGAATAAAAACTTATAATTACTATTACTTTATTTAGCTTTTTTCAAGCTTATTTAAGAAGTTTTTCCCGAATCCATTTAGACGATTTCATCGCTTTAATCTGCTTCTCGCGTTTCATAGCTAAAGAACGATTCGGATGTTCTTCCTTCCATACCATAACCCATGGGCCGAATTTATGAGTAAATTTTTTACCTGTTTTTTCTTCGGAGTTATGCTGGGCAATTCGGCTTTGCAAGTTATTAGTCGAACCAATATAAAATTTACCCAGCGGGTTCTCAAGTATGTAAACCCATGATTTTTCTTCACTTTTCAAATCATCGCTCCGTTTTAGAGCTTATTCTGCGACCTGCAGGTTAATCCCGATTTATCGGGACTCGCTCTACCGATTGAGCTATCGGGGATTCTTGCATAATATTTCGCAAAACGATAATTATATCGGTTTTTTGGGCCGTTTGTCAAGCGGTCAGTAGCCAAATTAAAAAATCGTATAAATGCAGTTAGATACTGGACAAACAGTCGACTGTATCGTATAATAAAGGACTCGAAGATTTTGGTCAACTGCCTAATTTGGATTTTTATCGAACTTGTGCGGACCTTGGCTTTGTTTTTGGGCTGTGAGATTTTAAGAAATTTCGGGCATTTTGACAGGGTTTGTTTTAAGAGTAATTTTGAGGTTTTACGTTAATGGCTAAGAATATATTAAAAGTACCCGGTTTCGATATAGTAAGACGCATAGGAACCGGTGCCAGAAGTACTATTTATCTTGCCATAGACGAGGAAGATAAAACCGAAGTCGCCCTTAAAAGAGTGCTTTACGAAAAACCCGAAGACACAAGAGTTTTCGAACAGTGCGAAACGGAATTTAAAATAGCCAAGCAAATCGACGACCCATATCTTCGAAAATGCTTCAAACTTAGAAAAACACGCAGTGTTTTCAAGGTTAAAGAGCTGGTTATGTCGATGGAATTTCTCGACGGCAAAACGCTCGAAGAAAGTCCCGGCCTGAGCCTTGTCGATGTTATGCTTATATTCCGTATGGTCGCAGGCGGCCTGAATGCGATGCACCAGCAGGGATATGTTCACTGCGATATGAAACCGAATAATATTATGATTAACAAGTCCGGGTCTATTAAAATCATAGACCTCGGCCAAAGTTGCAAAATCGGCACTGTCAAAGAACGAATTCAGGGCACCCCTGATTATATCGCTCCCGAACAGGTTAAACGCAAAGCGATGAACCCCAAGACAGATATATTCAATCTGGGAGCGACGATGTACTGGGCGCTGACAGGAAAAAATGTCCCGACACTTATACCAAAGAAAGATAAATTTGGTTTTGCGATTCCCCAGCAAAGACGTGCACCGCATGAGATTAAAAGCCTAATCCCTATTGAGTTGTCCAAACTTGTCATGGATTGTGTCGAGGATGACCCTTTGAAGCGTCCGGCTAATATGTCAGAATTAATTTCGCGGCTGGATGTTATGATTCACAATCTTCTTGGTGACAAGATAAAGAACAGCAAGAAATGTCTCAAGCAATAATTGACTTACTTAACAGCGGCAGAGAGGCTTGTGCCAACCAAAACAACCGTAAGGGCAATTTAATTGCTCTGCCGGCTGAAGGCAGTCTCATTATTACCGGAGACCTGCACGGTCATCGCCGAAATTTCGAGAGGATAGCCAATTTTGCCGATTTGAAAAATAATACCGACCGCCATGTCGTACTACAGGAAGTCATTCACGGCGGAGACGAAGATAATCACGGCGGGTGCCTGTCTTTTGAACTGCTTTTCGATGTTATAAAATACAAGCTCCAATTTCCCGACCAAGTGCATTTAATAATGGGTAATCATGATACGGCCTTTATTAATAACAGCCGTGTTATGAAGGCAGGGAAGGAAATGAATATTGCTATGAGAGACGCGATTGACAGAAAATTTCCGGAACGGCGAGAAGATGTTAAGCTGGCTATGAAGCAGTTTCTTTTTGCCCAGCCGCTTGCCGTCAGAAGCGAAAACCGTTTGTGGATTTCACATTCGCTGCCTGCTGACAATTATTTGGATAAATTTGACTATAAAATTTTTCACAGAAATCTCAAAGTAAATGATGTTGTCAAGCCCGGTTCGGCCTATCTTTTGACTTGGGGGCGAAGAACTTCCCCGGGTTCTCTGGATACATTGGCAAAAATTTTAGATGTAGATATTTTTATACTCGGCCATCAGCCTCAATCTAAAGGATATGCGAGAGTCGATGATAAACTTCTTATAATAGCCTGCGATCATAATCACGGCTGTCTGTTAAAAGTTGATTTGGATAAGTCTTATACCATGGACGGGCTTGTCAAGTCTATCGTACCGCTGGCAGCAATATCTTGACAGAGGTATTGTCCGTTCATATCTTTATTGGGATTAATTATTAAAAACTGGGAATTTTTATGACTTGGTATTATTATCTCGGCGCCATAATTATACTTCTGCAGTTTCTCAGTGTTATTTTGGTTTATCGAAATCATCTTTACGCACTGAGCAAATACTGGCGCGACCGCTCATGGCATCAGCCGAAGGCAGCTCTGATTGTACCGTGTAAAGGCTTGGATATTAATTTTGAGCGGAATATAGGTTCGCTATTTTCCCAGCAGTACGAAAATTATTTTCTTTGGTTTGTAGTGGAATCTGAAAATGACCCAGCTTATAAAATTCTTACCGCTCTTAAAGAAAAGCTAAGCCCGCTTTCGCACGCCAAAGATATTAGAATATGGGTATCAGGCAAAGGCACAGCCTGCAGCCAGAAAATACACAATCTTTTATATTGTTACGAACGGGTTCCAGAGGACGTTGAGGTTTTGGCGTTTGCGGATTCCGATATAAATGTCAAGCCGGACTGGCTTAGTCATCTGGTTTATCCGCTTCGCTTGGAAAAGAACGGTGTTTCCAGCGGTTATCGCTGGTTTGTTCCGACAAAAGTTAATCTCCCGACGTTAGGGCTGTCTGCGGGAAATGCCAAGGTGGCTCAGCTTCTTGGAAATAGTATTTTTAATCAGGCTTGGGGAGGTTCTATGGCTGTTCGTGTTAAAACATTCCGCGAACTCGGCATAGATAAAATTTGGCCAAAAGCTCTAAGTGATGATTTATCATTAAGTGTCACCGTTAAAAAAGCGGGCTTACAGGTCGCGTTTGTGCCTGCGTGTCTCGTCGCTTCGTATGAATCAGTAAATTGGGCACAAGCTTTTGAATTTGTACGGAGACAATTTTTAATCACAAAAGTTTTTAGTTTCGGGACGTGGTTGTTTTCAATCTGTGCGATGACCGGTTCGGTTCTGGCTGCTTGGGGTTCGGTTGGTCTTGCCATATATGCCGGTGTGTCTAAAATGCAGAATCTTTGGTTTTATATTCTTATTCCGATTTTGATTTTTCTGAGCCAGCTAATCAGAGCTGTTTTAAGGCAGGCGACGGTCTTTAAGCTCCTAAAAGAGCACAAAGAAAAGTTAAAACCTGCTGCTGTTGCCGATATTTTTCTTTTTTGGTTGTGGTCTATAATACTTTGGCTGCTTATTCTTTCCACAGCTTTGGGACGGACTATATGCTGGCGCGGGATTAAATATAAAATGCTCGGGCCTATGGAAACTATCGTTCTGAATGAGTAAAACTTTCTTATAGAGATTTTGAAACCGGCATTTTAATCTTCTTTGGCAGCAGCTCTATTCGGGGTTCCGACAAGATAAATACGATTTTTTCCGCTTCGTTTTGCTTCCAGAAGAGCTTGGTCAGCTTTTCCGAATAAAGCTTCTGCGTTTGAACTGTCGCGCGGAAAACTTGCCAAACCTCCGCTTATTGTTAAGGTTCCCTGGCCGGATGGTCCGAGCAGGTCAGTGTGATTTTTTCCTAATTGCTCCCGGAATCGCTCGGCTATAAAAATTGCCTCTCGCGGATGTTCCGAAGATGAGCGTCTTTCTTGTTGTGATTCAGTGGATTTTTGCTTCGGTTCGTCCCAGAAAACTACAGCGAATTCATCGCCTCCGATACGCCCGACTACATCGTGGGTTCGGCAGCACTGCTGCATCAGTGACGCAGCCTGCTTTAAGATTTCATCGCCTGCCAAATGGCCGTACATATCGTTATAGTGCTTAAAATTATCTATGTCGAAAATAAGTAAAGTAACACGGCCGTTTTGATTTTTGGCGCGTTCTATCATCTGACGCGCAAACTCCCATATATATCTTCGATTTTTAAGCCCTGTCAAGTCATCTTCGGTTGCTAATCTTTCAAGCTCTTTTATTCTTTCAGTTGTTTCATTGTCTGCCGCAGCCGGCTTGATAGCCGAATCGGCAGTTACAGTGCCGCCTTCGATAAAATAATAAAATGAACCGGATGTCAGCGGGCAAATCAGATAATCGTCAGCAACTTTGGAAACTGAAGTTATGTTAATAGCTAACGGTTCCTGATGCATCTGCGATAGAAGTATTATTCTGGCTTTTTTGTTTTTCTTTCTCAAAGCCTGCAAGGCCGTAATAAAACCGGACTGCTGAACAGGGATAACCACGGAAATAACATCATAATGTTCCTCTGCCGCCAGTTCTACTGCTTGGCAGATACCGTCACATGCTCTGCAGGAGGTTTCCTGAAAATTTGGTGTGTCCAAAAAAGCATTTTCAATATCACCGACTAATAGAATTTTCATCACGCTTGCCTTAATATCGCCTGTCTTAGTTTTGGTTTGCTAAAGTGCAATGACCTCAACCGGACACTATCGAATTTTGGTTTTTTTAATCTCCCATCCATAGGCGATCTAATACTACGAAATCAATTATAATGTATTTAATCCCCAAGTCAACGAATTTGAACTCGATACCGAACTAATAGATTCGAAAATTAAAGGATTATAAGCTCGGCAGCTTATCAAGCTTATCTTTTGCCTGCATACGCAAAAAATTATCTTTATAGATATGAAGAAATTCTTCGAGTGTTTGACGTGTTATTGCCAACAGCCTTTTCTTTTCCTCCGGGTCCGCATCGCTTTGCTGACGCCAAAAACCGATTCTCAATAGAGCTAAATTATAAAGCGCCTGTGCGCCGCCGTCAGTGCCTTTGAATTCTTCGTGAATTTGAGCGAACCTTTCAGCCCGTAATTTTTCGTCAAGTATCACCTTTGTTTTTGCTACAAGGATATTATCTTTTAGCGGGTCGTCACCGTCAATTTTTTGTAATAACTGGTCTAATAACGATTCGTACTCCGGCGAGTAAGGGTTCATCATCACAAACCTTGCAAGCCGTTCTTGAGAAGCAGGGTCATCAGTTCTATTTTCAGGGCTTATCAGCTTTGCCGTAAGGTTAATTCTTGCGAGAAGCTCGCTCAAATCGAAAGAAGAAACAGCGGATTTAGCCGGCGGTACGAAAAGCCTGAACAGCGTATCTTCGAGGGGTTTTTGCTCACTAAGGCTTTGCAGTCTTTTTTCAGCCATATTTCGGGCTTCATTTAGCAATTCGGTTGCTTTGTCAAATTGGCCGTGTCCGGCGAGGTGGTTGGCTATACGCCATCTGGCTTCTATAGATTCGGGACTTAGCGGAAACTGAGTATAAATCTGATGCCAGTATTGCAGTGAACGTTCGAACGGATAATCGCTGTAAAAACGAAGAATTTCCCTTTGTCCTAACAAATCAATGTCAGGACTGTATTCACTTAGAAGCGCTTTGTAATATAGCGCGATAGGCATTCGCTTACTTTTGGGGCGCTTGGTGATAAATGTATCGTATTGAGCGAACAGCTCATCGCGTTTTTGCTGATATCTGAGAGTATCGCGAACCAAAAGCCAGCTCGGCCATCGGTCCATACGAAGCTGAGACTGGATTTTCTCTTTGAGTTTTATTCGCAGCTCTATCGAGTCTGTAGGATAGAAAAAGCCTGTTAAATAACGTCTTACCGACTGGTTGTTTATGGTTTCGTCGAGTATGGGTTTGATGCTGTGGTCGTGAAAGGTCTCGATTTTTTTCGGGTCATTTTTGGCGATATAAAGCTGGTAATCCAGTTCGTCGAAACCGATTCTGTTTCTGAATATCCATACAGTCGAAATAAGCATTGCTGCCGTTGTAATCCAAACTACGCCGGGTCGGTATCTTGTGAAATGGCCGATGCCGATAATTATTCCGGCTATCATAAGACTTGTTGTCCAAGCACATATCCAAGGCGCATATATAAAACCCCATCTAATCGGGTCGGCCCCTTTGATACTTCCGAGAAATCCCCAATATAAAAGCTGCGGGCCCATACATAGCGCTATTGCGACAAATCTCGAACGGAACCGAAGCGGGCGGCAAGCTGCGGCAATACAGCTTATTAATACGCAAACCGCAAATAATGGTAAATCAGCAAGGAAAAATATCGCAGCCGCAAAAAGGATGCTGTGCTGAAAACTCATAAGCTGGGATATAACAACGGGGATTGTGCTAATAATGCCCATTAGAAGACCCAGAACAAGAATCTGCGACGGATATTCGAAGATGCTTATTCCCTGCACGGCATGTCTTCCGAGGTTCCACATTTGTTTGTCGATTAAAGATTCGAGGCTGAAAGAAATGAACGCGCCGGTTTGTATTTTTGTCCAGAACAGACAGGCTAAACAGAAAAACCCCAACGCCAAAAGCCAGCATCGCTGAACATTGCTGTGGCTATAATGAAGAGTCGGGCCGACCGCCAAAAAAGATTTTGGTCCGACTTTAGGTGTTTTACCGTTTTGTTTTTCTTCCATAAGTCGGTTCCGATTTATACCGTACAATTATTTAATGCTTTAGTAACGGTAATGTTCAGGTTTATATGGCCCGTCGATACTTATGCCGAGATACTCAGCCTGTTTTTCGGTGAGTTTTGTTAATTTTACGCCGAGTCTTCCTAAGTGAAGTTTTGCAACCTCTTCGTCGAGTTTTTTGGGAAGCGTATAAACTTTGGGTTCGAGTTTTTCTGTCGCAAGCATTATCTGGGCAAGGCACTGGTTAGTAAAACTATTGCTCATTACAAAGCTCGGATGTCCGGTCGCGCAGCCCAAATTTACCAGTCGTCCTTCGGCAAGTAATATTAAAGAGCGGCCCGATTTAAGAGTCCATTTATCTACCTGAGGTTTGATATTTGTTTTTTTGCATTGCGGCGTTTCTTCGAGATAGCTTACCTGAATTTCGCTATCGAAATGCCCGATGTTGCAGACAATAGCCTCGTTTTTCATTTTTTCCATATGCTCGCCGCGAATAACATCGCAGCAGCCGGTAGCGGTAACAAATATATCTGCGATAGAAACCGCATCGTCCAAGGTTGTAACCTCATAACCTTCCATAGCCGCCTGCAAAGCACAGATTGGGTCGATTTCGGTTATCAGAACCCTTGCACCCAACCCTCTCATTGATTGAGCACAGCCTTTGCCTACATCGCCGTATCCGCAAATAACGACTACTTTTCCGGCAACCATAACATCCGTAGCGCGTTTGATTCCGTCTGCCAGTGATTCGCGACAGCCGTAAAGATTATCGAACTTCGATTTTGTTACAGAGTCATTGACATTTATCGCCGCAAAAGGCAGCTCGCCGGTTTGCTGCATTTTATAAAGTCTGCCTACGCCGGTGGTCGTTTCTTCTGAAACACCGCGAATATTATCGCATACACTAATCCATCTCTTGGGATTGACTGCATAGCTCGCCGCCAGCCGGTCCATTATTATCTGAAATTCTTTGTTGTCGGATTTTTTATTCAGCCGTGAAGGGTCTTTTTCGGCTTTCATTCCCTCGATTACAAACAGCGTCGCATCTCCGCCGTCATCGACAATCATATCCGGCCCTGAGCCGTCCGGCCATGTCAAAGCCTGCTCGGTACACCACCAATATTCTTCGAGAGTTTCGGCTTTCCATGCAAATACCGCTGCTGAACCCGCCTTGGCGATAGCCGCTGCCGCATGGTCTTGTGTCGAAAAAATATTACAAGAAGCCCAGCGAACATCTGCACCAAGCTCCTTTAGCGTTTCGATTAGCATAGCTGTCTGGATTGTCATATGAAGAGAACCGGTGACTTTAAAACCCTTCAAGGGTTTATTTTTTCCATATTTTTGCCTAACAGCCATAAGTCCGGGCATCTCATTTTCAGCCAGTTCCATTTCCGCCCGCCCGAAATCCGCTAAAGATATATCAGCAACCTTATATTTCAGTGACGCGTCAATAGGCATCACATTCTTTTTTGAATTTTTAGTTATTTCCATCGCAATCCTTTCAAAAACCACCAAACGAAACCTTATACCACAAAACAAACTCTTTGGCAAAGGATTATTCGGTTTTGTTAAATCTTTTTTACAATTAAGTCCTTTTAAAATAAATAGTTATGTAACACATCGCGGTTGAGTAAGTTTTCCAGAACAGGAATAATTGAAAGACAAAAGCCGGCGGTCGGATTCGAACCGACAACCCCTGGTTTACAAAACCAGAGCTCTGCCGTTGAGCTACGCCGGCACAATAAATACGCTGTTTTATCGGCATATTCAGTGATTAAATACTACTGCGGTTTTGAGGATTCCGCGGTAAAAAATGGGCAGGGGCGGAGTTGAACCGCCGACACACGGATTTTCAGTCCGTTGCTCTACCAACTGAGCTACCTACCCGAGTCCGGCTAAAACCGCTAATATAGCAAAAATAATTTCATTTGCAAGCCTGTCTATTTCGAACTTATTTTTTAAGCAGGTTTAGAATTTTCTTACCAGGCCGATAGCGACAGCCTGAATTTTGCAGTTGCTGCTGTAAATTGGGGAATAGCTTTTATTGGCAGGTTCGAGCCGAACGCGGGATTTTTCTTTATGGAATCTTTTTAGTGTGGCATTTTCGTCATCGACAATCGCTACGACAAGCTGGCCGTCATTAGCGGTTTGCTTGCGTTTGCAGATGATATAATCACCGCTGCGGATATCTTCCTCAATCATACTGTCGCCTGTAACCTCAAGGGCGAATACGTCATCTGTTGTGCCGAAACATTCCCCCAGTGAAAGGCTCTGTTCGTCCTGTATCGCTTCGAGCGGCTGACCTGCGGCGACTTTTCCGAGAAGCGGTATGGAATTTTCTGTTCCCAGTGTATTCGAGGATTGTTTACTGAGATGTCTAAGCAGTTTTAATGCCGGACTTGTCGGCTTCAAAGAGCGAGCCTTGAGCGGGGAATCTGCAAGTAAACCCTTTTTTCGCAGCTCTGCGAGATGTTCGAATATTGTACTTCGGCTTAGGTTGAGCTGATTGGATAGTTCTGTTATTGTCGGAGAATAACAATGTTTGTCCGAGAATATCGTTATTGTTTTTAGCAATTCCAATTGCCTTGGGGTTAGGTATTCGGGTTCCTTGCATTTGAGGGACATCGGCAGTTCCTTTATATGGAATATTATCGGCCTTAGTTTGCTTTTGCTCGAAACCAATCAGTTTGCTAATTCTTTCAAGCAGCGCATTCAGAGGGCTTTGCGTCGTAACCAGATATTCTTTCGATGTCGACGGCCAAGCGTGAACAAAATCTCCGCCGGGGCCGAATCTGCATACCGGGCCGATTTGATGAATTTTGGTTTCTTGTCTCATAGTGTTTCACCTTCTGCAATTATATAACATGCAAATATTTCTATCGGACAACCTCACTGAAAAACCCAAACAAAAACCGAACAAAAATCGACAGTTATGAAAAGTTTTTTGGATTGCCGGATGAGCGGTTGAAAGGGGCAATTATATAGGACGACAAAGAAAAAATTTTTGTTTGCGAAGTGAGTTTTTCCGACGAGGTTTGACTTCGCGAATTATTTGAATATAATCTGACGAACGGAATTTTGATATTACAAATGATTTTTGAAGGATGAAATATAGATGCATTCGAGACAGTTAACATTCGCCGAATTATTCAGGCCCCAAACAGTTATCCATGCCGGTTTTTACGATGCAGCGGTCATCTTATGCGGTTCGCTAATCATCGCCTTATCAGCCCAAGTGAGTTTTTGGCTTGCTTTTAGCCCCGTACCAGTTACCGGCCAAACCTTTGCGGTATTAATGTCCGGTGCGTTACTTGGTTCCAAACGCGGAGCAGCGAGCGTAATCACATATCTGCTCGCAGGAGCCGCCGGTTTGCCGGTCTTTGCCGGCGGAGCAGCTGGTATTTTTTGGCTGATTGGGCCGACAGGGGGTTATCTTGCAGGTTTTGTCGCTGCAGCTTGGACGGTAGGAAAGCTTTGCGAAAAGGGCTGGGACCGTAAAGTTATAACAACAATATTCGCGATGACCATAGGTAATATTCTCATTCATTTGTTCGGTGTTCTTTGGCTCGGCTGGCTGTCCACCGCAGCAGGCCTAAATGTGATGGGGCTTTTGATTGCCGGTGTCTATCCGTTTGTGGCAGGGGATATTATTAAAATTATCCTTGCAGCGATACTTTTGCCGGGCGGCTGGAAGCTGTTATCCAAAAATGGTTTAACCGCTTAATGGTTTAGGCTGTTTTGCAAATGGTCAAGCTGAGCGTTGATAAGCTCGATTAATTTTGTGGTGGGTTGAGGGAGATTAGAAGTCTGTTCGATATTGCCATTGCCGGCGTCAAATTCCCTTTGTGCTTGTTCTTCTTCGATTCTGAGCTGTTCGCTTCTTTTTAACATCTTGTCCACCAGTTCTGAAATTGAACCGGGCTTTATAGGCTGGACAATTTTTTCTTGTTTAACAGAAGCAGGCTGTTCTTTAGGTTTCTCAGCCGGTTTAATCTGGGCAGGCTGGGGTATTCCGATTAGCTCTGCGACTTCGGTATCAGTTTCAGGTGTTATATCATATGAACAAACAGGGATATCGACTACATAAGTTTTGCCGTTTTTTCTGCGAAGCTGAAGAAGTCCTATTTTGCTGCAATGTTCGACTTCGTCAATTGTGATTTCTTCCCTCTGAGCGTATTGCTCTATAGGCACAAGAGGTCTGTGAAGCCTCAAAGCCCTAAAAGGCTGCTGGCTGATATTTTGAGAAGTCGTATTCATTTCAGGGTTGTTACCCTCGCTTATAGCTTTATATATAATGATATTTTCGGCCCTTGGTGGTGTTTTTCTTAAATTTAAACTGATTTTTGAAGTTGTTTAATGAATGCAGACGCAAGGGCATCGATGATGTCGGTTGCCATAAGACTGACCTGACCGAGTTTTTCCGCCGCTATATCTCCCGCCAGCCCGTGAATATAAGTTCCGTAAACAGCCGCGTCAAAATTGGTCAACCCCTGCCCGATAAGGGCTGTGATTATTCCCGTCAAAACATCACCTGAACCGGCGGTCGCCATTCCGGGGTTACCTGTCTGATTGATATATATTTTTTCTGAATCGGTTACGACGGTCCCGGCTCCTTTTAAGACGACGGTGGTTTTGGTTCGGCGGGCCAATTCCGCTGCCTGCTGTTCTCTATCCGCCGGTATCTGGTCTCGATATAATCCGGCCCATAGTCTTTTTATCTCGCCGGGATGGGGAGTTAGGACAACATCGGCTTTGAGTATGTTAGGCCAGTTTTTTGTTTTAGCTAAATTGTTTAGTCCGTCAGCGTCTATTACGATTCGCAAGGTTTCTTTGCTGATAAGTGATTCGAGAACATATTTTATATCAGGGCTTATCCCGACACCGCAGCCGAATGCTAAACAAACATTATCCGCGGCCGCTTCGAGAATTGTAGTGAGAGCTTTTTTCGAGATTCGGCCTTTCGCATCTTCTGCTAAAGGTATTGTCGTGTAAGAAGGTTCGATTGAAGCGACAATAGGCAAAACGTTTTTCGGTGTAGCCACTCGAACCAAACCTGCGCCGCTGCGAAGAGCGCTTCGGCCGGCCAAAGCCGCCGCTCCGCTCATACCAAAACTTCCGGCGATGATGCACACCTTTCCAAAATCACCTTTATGGGTATCAGATGCTCTGGGCTTTAGTTTCGGAATGTCTTTTACTATCTGCATATAAGCTAAGTATATTAGATAAGACAGGATACGGTCAATAAAAGTTTTATCTTCGCAATAGGGATTTGCACCATACTTTTAGTTGCTGAAAAAGTGTTGCTAAGCTTGTCATATTAAAAATTCTTGGTACACTAAACTTGCATGATGCATTAATAAAAAGAAATATATATTAGCATAAAAAATACCGTCAAAACGCGCCAAAACATCTATTCTGATATTTTGCAAGTTTGGTCTTGACGTAATCGTATAAATAGTTTTTATTTATTTCTAAGCTGAATGCTGTTTTGTTTTTGACAAAACAGTAAAAGCGGGGTAATTTATTGAACAGTTTAAAAGGATTTTCCGTCTGGATATCTTTGAAAGGATTTGACCATGTCAGCGACAAAAATTTCCGTGGTTCTGGTTCTGTGTGCTTTAATTTTGGCCGGTTGCGATCCCGAATTGAAAGATTGCAGAATTCAGAACGATACACAGCGAAAACGAATATCCGAGCTTGAAAGCGAAATCGCCAGTATGAGATTGAATATGGACCAGCTTAACCGCCAGCTAAGCTCTGCCAGACAGCGAGACGGGCTCGAAGCAAGCGTACTGCAGGAAAAAGTCGCTGCATTGGAAAAGGCTTTGGCTGATAAGCAGGCATTGGTTGACGCAATGAAGAATCAGCTTATTTCCGGCGGAATTCAGCTTCCGGTTGAATTAGCTACTATGCTGGAAGATTTTGCCGCAAAAAGCCCTGATATGGTTACCTTCGATGCCGCAAAAGGAGTCGTTAAATTCAAAAGCGATTTGCTTTTTGACCCGGGCAGCGCCAATGTAGCTGCAAATGCAACCGATGCAATTAAATCACTTTGTCAGATAATGAATTCTGAAACAGGCAAGCAATTTGATATCATCATAGCCGGTCATACAGATGATATACCGATAGGAAGACCTGAGACGCGGCGGCAGCACCCGACAAACTGGCACCTTTCGGCTCATCGCGCGATATCGGTTCTTGATATTATGCAGAAAAATGAGCTTAATGCCGAGCGGCTTAGTATTCGAGGTTTTGGCGAGTACAGACCAGTGGCTCCAAACGCTCCCGGCAAAAAAGGAAACCCCCAGAACAGAAGAGTCGAGATTTATATCGTCGCTCAGGGGATGTAATTCCTCAAGTAGGCTGTTTTTATAAAATAGGCGATAGTATCCGCTCGCAGCCGTAAAACTGTGATGTTATGTCGTTGTTTTCTATTTACAGCCAAGTCTTGACGATTTCCGTAATTCCGCTTAAAATAACAGCTGATTTTATTATTTCGGCGGATTTTTGCCTGATAAATTTAGTTTGGGGAATAGTGTAACGGTAGCACAAATGACTCTGGATCATTTAGTCAAGGTTCGAATCCTTGTTCCCCAGTTCACAAAAATTCAATTCGAATGCCTAATTTCGGCGATAAATCAGCTTAGCTTGGCCGATGAGGTAAAAACTGCCCGTTATTAGAATCAAATCTTCTTTTCCGACCGCGCTTTGAGCCAATCGCAATGCCTCACTCAAAGCCAGCGCAGTTTGATGCATTTTTCCGCAGATTTCATTATATCGGTCGCCGAGGTCTTCCGGCCATGCGGCCTTGACGGAGTTGCTGCGTGTGAATATCACTTTATCAGCGCCGTATTGCAGTTCATTCAGCATGCCGTCTATGTCTTTATCGACGTTACAGCCGAAGATTACTACAAGAGAGTCATAAGGGATATTTTGTCCTATAGCATGTATTACAGCACGAATACTGGCTGCATTGTGAGCTGCGTCAATCATGATACGCGGGTTTCCGCATATCATTTCCATGCGTCCGGACAGAGAAACATTATAAAGCCCCTGAGCCGATTTTTCAGGGTCTATTTCATAACCGTTTTCTTTCAGTTTATCTAACATCGCCAGTGCCAGACCGCAATTTATAGCCTGATGCGCTCCGTAAAGCGGAACCCTGATATGTTCGAACCTGCTTCTTGGGGTAGTCAAACATATTCGGGTATGCGGGCCGTGCTCGCGGCTGGTTTCGAAACGATATGAAAAATCTATATCTTTACCCGTAACCAGAAGCGGAGCTTTTGCTTTAAGTGCTTCTGATTTAAGAACTTTCATCGCTTCGGGCAATTGCTCGACGGTAACAACCGGAACACCTTTTTTAAATACTCCGGCTTTTTCCGCGGCAATCGACTCTAAACTTTGGCCGAGTTGCTGAATATGGTCGATGCTCAGGCTGGTTATGCCTACTAATTCAGGGTTTATTACATTCGTACTGTCAAGTCTGCCGCCCATTCCTGTTTCTATCACAGCGATATCTATCTGCTCATCGACAAAATACATAAATGCAATTGCGGTCATTATTTCAAAGAAACTCGGAGGGTCATTTTTAGAAAGTTTTTCAACCGGTGCATAAATTCGGTTTAAAAGGCTTAGCATCTCGCTTCTGCTAATCATTTTCGAATTTACAGTGATGCGTTCGTGCAGGTCCAAAACGTGGGGCGAAGTATATAAACCTACTGAATACCCGTTTGATTCGAGCATTTTAGCAAGCATAGTCGCAGTTGAGCCTTTGCCTTTTGTTCCGGCTATATGCACAGTTGCTATTTTTTTGTGCGGTTTGCCTACTAAAGACAGCAGTTTTTCCATTCGGTCAAGGTTGAATGTTGTTTTATTGTACCGAATTCGCGTTTCTTTTTCGTAATCTGTACGCGCAAAAAGGTACTTCGTGGCTTCGTCGTATGTACGAAAAGCCTTTTTAGCTGTAACTTTCGATGTTTTGGAATTTGCTTTGCCTCTAAGCTTCTTCCGAGTCTGCTTTACCGCTTTAACCATAACCCTACCATAATAACATAAATGAATTTTTAAGTCAAATCAGCCTTATCAGAAGGTCTTAAAACAGTTGCCAAGCGTTCTAAAAGCCCCCATAGCATCAGCTATAATAAATACTTACGTATGCTGTAAATATTTTGTTCACTGTCTGAGAAAATTATAATATAATAAGCAATGCTTATTGTATTATAAGTATTTCAGCAAAAGATATGCCTTAATTTTGTTGCGATTAATCTTCGGGATGAACTTCGCACAAGGCTTCATCGAAGCGGGATTTATTATTTTCCCACCATTGTTTAGCCTCGTTGTAATTGCTGAATTCCTGTGAGACAAGAAAATCGGTCGCAAAATTAATATCTTCCATTGTCTGCTCGTCGGCATCCTGAAGACCGCATATAAGTATTTCAAAGCAGGCAGGGGTAGATAAATCGGTTAATTGAGAAATCGACATCTGTTTGACATCGGGATAAGCTGAAAATATTGAAATTGCTAAAATGTTGAGCCTGAATGGATAAGGCATATTTTCAGAAGTCATAAGAGCATTGATTCTGACATCTTCGTTTTTATCAAAAAGGGCATCTGATATTATGGTCTGTATGCGGCTTTCGGTTTCGCGGTCAAATGTTGATTCGTCATCGATGTTATCGAGCAGCGCCAAGGCTGCAAGGCGAACATCAGAATCACTGTCTTTCATGCCTTTTTCTATGACAGCAAGCAATGATTTAATGTCCATTCCGTGAAGCTCATCTATAGCTGAGATTCGATTGTCTTTGTCCTTATCCCAAGATACGGTGTATAGAGCCTTTGAAATAATCTGCTCATCGGTTTCCTCTGCAAAATCAAGCTCGCCGTCATCGGTGTTATTTTGCGAACTTTGTTTCAAAAGACTTGCAAGACTTTTGTGTTTTGGGGCAGAGGTATCCGCTGCGGTTAGCCGTTCCTGCCTGCGGCGAGCAGCGCGTTCTTGGCGAGATATACGTGATTTAGCAGCCGTATCCGACTCGGCAGACGGCTGAGCTGAATCTGCATTTACCGCATTTCCCTGCGTATTTTTTTGTGAAACTGTGGTTGCGGACGAAGTTTCTGTTTCCTGCTGGTTAGTCTTCTTCGAAGAACAGCCGGGCAGCAAAAACCAGCAGGAAACAGTCAATATACACATAGCTAAACATATCTTTTTCATAATAAAAACCGAGCTAATCATCACCATAAAAATTTACTGTTAGTTAATTACTTCCGGAACCGGTCATTTCAGCGATTTCTCTTATTGTGATATTCTCAGAGCCGACGCCGGGTAATTTATACGATATTTTAAGGTTTCGTAACTGGTATTTTACATAACCTGTATCCGCATCCGACCACGAAATTTGATCTATACTTGCCTGGAATCTGAAGGTATAAAAAGCGCCTTCGTATTCGATATTGCTGATAGTTCCTTTCAGTGTAATAGTCTGCTGGATTTTGGCTGTCATGAAAGTATCTAATCCTGTCGTAATTTCTTCATGGCCTAACAGACGTGTTACCATTGTCGCCGTTCCCTGCATGTCGCCGGCAAGCCCTTCGGCTAAGTTTTCAAAATTACCCGTGA
>CAYMOE010000011.1:0-83056 GCA_964391985.1 uncultured Pirellulales bacterium | reverse complement strand
CTAAGACACAAAGATTCTTCGTTTTCCACCTTCGCCAAGGCTTCGGCGGGACAGGCCACTCAGAATGACAGAGTCGATGTTTGACGCTGTGTTCAGAATGACAAAGCCGTTTCTTGCTGCTCGGGCAAAATGAAACATTATTTTTCAATTCTCCTGTTCGACAATAACATCCATCATCTGCTGTATATCTTTCCTTTGGTTTTCTTTACTTTCCTTTACTTTACTTTCCTTTACTTGGTTGAAGTCCGGTTGCAACGCCGTTCCAACGGCGGTTGAACCGTGGTTGAACCGCGGCTGCCTTTTTCTTGCACTTGCAAGTCCTGCTGCACGCTGGTTTTGCAGAAATTTCTTAGCTGCTCTTAATTCTTTTGTAACTCTTTTGTGAAAAATCTGTCCGTTTTTCTGATGAAATTTAGATTCGATTTTTTTCCAGACTTTTTCGAAGTTTTTCACACGCTTCGCAGTATTGATAATGCAGAATTTAAATTGACGGAAAGAATTTGCCCAACGGGTTTGAGTTTATTTATAAGGGTTTATCTTCGGATTAAGAAATTTAAAAGATTTGCCGAGAGTTTCATGGGGGCGGTAATTTAGGTTACGGATTTTTCTACTACTTGGTCATCTTTTTCGGGTAATTCTTCACAAGTCAAAGGAAGATTAAGCGGCAGGAAAACCGTAAAAGCGGTTCCTTTTTCTAATTCGCTTTCGACCTCAACTCGTCCGTTGTGCATTTCGATGATTTTTTTCACGATTGAAAGGCCGAGTCCCGTTCCTTTAATCTGCTGATTGGGCTGATATACCTGATAAAACTGGTCAAAGATTTTCGATAGGGCTTCTTTGGGCATACCCATCCCAGTGTCACTGACTCGAATTGAAATATCATCGCCCTGCTTTTTGGTAAGGACGGTAATTTTTCCTTTTTCGGGGGTAAATTTAATGGCATTATTGATTAGATTGGTCAACACCTGAATCATTCTGTCGTTATCAAATACGGCTTGAGGAAGATCGCCATCGAACTCAATGGCGATGTGAATATTTTTCTGTTTGGCGTGAGGAATCATAGTATTATGAACGTCTTTGACAACGTCTTTAATGTCATTGAGCCGCATATCCATTTTCATTTTATTTGCACTGAGTTTCTGGAAATCGAGCACTTCGTTTATTAATCTGGACAGGCGTTCGACATTTCTTTTTGCGATATTGAGAAAATTTTTCTGGTCGGCGTTGATTTTACCGGCTATTTCATCGGCTACGATAGTTATAGATTCCTTCATAGAAGTCAGAGGAGTTCTAAGCTCGTGTGAAACGGTCGAAATAAACTGCGATTTTATTTCCATTGTTTCCTTAAGCTCGCGTTCGGCTTTTTTGCGTTCGGTAATATCAGTGATAACGCCTATAGAGCCCATTACTTTTCCTTCTGGACTTCTAATGACGCTGAGCGAAACGTTAACATCTATTACGTCACCGTTTTTCTTTAGCATCTGCGTTTCGAGGTGGTGCTGCATTCCTCTTTGTCTGACGTTCTGGTCTCTGATATTCTGCCACTGTCCTTCGGGATAAAGTGACCTTACGGGTTTGAGATTCAAATCTTCTTTATCCATCCCGAGAAGGTCTTCCATAAATTTGTTCCACGAAACCAGCCGTTCATTTTCATCGGCGAGCGATATCGCAACGGCGGAATTTTCGAAGATTGTTCTGTATCTTTCTTCGGCAAGTCTTCGTTCCCGCTCGGCGATTTTGCTTTCAGTAATATTGTTTACGGCGATAACGGCATTCAAACGCCCGTCTATCATCAGCGGCTCTCCGCTGATTCTGAACCATTGGGTAGTATTTTCATCTCCGATTTTAAACGAGGGCTGAATTTCCAACTCGTGAACGGATTGTTTCGATTTTAAGACGGTGTCTACAGCGGTATGAAGTTTACATACCTCGCAGCACGGGCTTTCACCGCAAGATTTTCCGCTTTTAATAATATTAACACATCCCAGAGCATCGCCGAATTTTTTATTAACGATGTCCTTATAATCTTTTTTGAGCATCTGTACGATAGCATTATTGACACGTCTAACAATTGTCTGTTCGTTAATAAGTATCATCCCGACCGGAGCGGCATCAAATATCGCTTCTATATTTTTCTGTTTTTCGGCGAGTGTCTTTTTAGTCTGCTTATGCTCTATGGCATAACGTACGGTTCTTGCCAGCAGGCTTGGGTCAACATTGCCTTTTACAAGATAATCTTCAACGCCTCTATGGACGGCTTTTACGACAATTTCGGCATCGTCCAGACCGCTTAGAACTATGATGGGGGTATTCGGAGCCTTTTCATTTACCGTGCCGATAGAATCTATTCCGGTACTATCGGGCAGGCCAAGGTCCAGAAAGATAACATCAATTTCTTCTTTTTCAAGTATCTCAAAAGCAGCTTGGAGTCTTTCAGCAAACTTAATATTCGAAACGGGAAGAGCTGATTCGAGCAGGAGCTTATGCAATACTTTTGCGTCTCCGCGGTCATCTTCAACGATTAGCACATTTAGTTGTTTTATATCCTCGGATTCCATAAAAGCTGCATTTCGTTAAATAAAGTATCGCATGAAATCGCTTATTGATATGCATGCATCGTCTTAACCCTGCCGTTATTTTCCGGCTGATACCGTGTTCTCCAGAGCATTTGTGATTTTGTCCATAAGTTCCGCAAAATCAAACGGCTTGGTAACGTAATCGTTTATACCAAGGCCTGCGGCTTTAGAGACATCTCTGGTGTCACTGTAAGCCGTAAGCATTATAACCGGAGTGTCTTTGATGGTTGGGTCGTTTCTAAGCCTTTCGAGCATTTCATGTCCGCTCATAATAGGCATATTTATGTCCAAGAGTATAATGTCCGGTTTTTCTTTGATTGCCGTTTCAAGTCCGTCTTTTCCGTTGTTGGCTGTAATAACCGTAAAATTACAGGATTTGAGCCGATACTGAATAGTACTGACAATATCAACTTCGTCATCTACAACCAATATTTTTGACTGGCCGGTTTTCTTTTTAGATTTAAATAGCCCAAACATTGTAAGATTCCCTCATCAAATTTTTTGATTTTACGTATCAGCACTTGTTTACATACCGATTCCTTATCGACCCAAAACCGATGTGAAATTAGCAAAGAATCGGATTCCTTTGTAAACAACTTCGATTTAATGAGGATTAAGTCGCTCGAGGAAAGTAAAACTGCGGTTTTTAAGTCCTATAAAACAGACTGTCCCTGAACTTGCTGATTATAGGATGCGAGAAAACTATTTTATAAAGGAACTTTGCGTATGCCCTATGAAGCTGATGGAGTTTTGGATAAGCATTCATAAGTCTTCGAAGCATTATGCTGTTAAGTGCTTATCGAACCGTGTCGATAGGAAAATAAACGATATTTCATTGCGCAGAAAGAAGATACTATGCAGGAAAACAGCAACATAATTTCTTATATTCTGGAAGAAAAGATTCTGGACAAAACCACCCTTGAGCAGATTCTCGATGAACAGGCGTCAAGCGGTCAAAGTCTGACGGGAATACTGAAACAACGAAACCTCATAACTGAAGACCAGTTCATCAAACTAATAGCTGCCGGTAACGGTATAGAATTTGTAAATCTTTCGGCGGATATGGTGGACCCGATGGCCGCTCACATGGTGACATATGAAATCGCGAACAAGCACAGTATAATACCCATCAAAAAAGAAGGTAACAAGCTGTTTGTAGCGATGAGCTCGCCTATGAATATCGCTATCAGGGACGAAATAGAAATAAGAACAAATTATAAAGTTGTTCCTTTGGCGGCTACTCAGGATGCGATAAGACAAGCTATAACCTACCATTTCAATGTTCAGAATGTAACCCGACAGGCTATCGCTTCGATGCGGCTTAAAACAGGCAGTCCGCAGACCGAATTAGCAGAACCCGAGCGAAAAAAGAAATCTCATCATATTACGGATGCTCCTATTACAAAGCTGGTCTCATCGATACTAAACGGAGCTGTCGACGCAAGGGCAAGCGATATACATATAGAACCTCAAGAACCTGATATGAAGGTTCGATACCGAATCGATGGAATACTTCATGATGCCTTAAACGTACCTTCATCTGCACAGCGTGAAGTCGTATCGTATATCAAAGTCGCAGCCGGTATGGATATTTCCGAGCGCCGAATTCCTCAGGACGGTCATATGATGATATATCATGACGAGAAGGAATACGATACGAGAGTTTCTTCTCTTCCTGGAATCGGCGGAGAGAAGATTGTAATTAGAATTTTAGATAAAAATGCGTCTCAATGGTCGCTCGACAATGTGGTGAGTTCCGAATACGACAATCAAAAAATCAGGGAATTAATAAGCAACCCGCACGGAATGCTTCTTATGACCGGGCCTACCGGAAGCGGAAAAACGACGACGCTATATTCAATACTTCAGCTTCTTAATACACCTGATATAAACATAGTAACGGTCGAGGACCCTGTCGAATATCGTCTTGACGGTATTACGCAGCTTCAGGTTCGTCCTGTTGCGGGGATGACGTTTGCTTCGGCATTGAGAAGCATACTTCGTCAAGACCCTGATGTAATACTGGTCGGTGAAATTCGAGATTCTGAAACCGCCGAAATCGCAGTAAGCGCGGCATTAACGGGACATCTTGTATTAAGCACTCTTCATACGAACGACGCGGCAGGCGCGATATCCCGATTAATCAATCTCGGTGTTGCGCCGTTTCTTGTAGCCTCGGCTCTTTTAGGAGCGATAGCTCAAAGGCTTATCCGGACATCCTGTTCAAAATGCAGAGAACCGTATGAGCCGTCCGCTGAAGAGCTTATGTGGCTCGAAGAACGAAAACCTGAAAAACTTTACCGAGGCAGAGGCTGCAACAGCTGTTATAAAACCGGATACAGCAAGAGAAAGGGCGTCTTCGAGATATTACCCATTTCTCCGATAATACGGAAAATGATAACAGACAGCAGCAGCGATGAAACAATCAAGCAGCAGGCGATAAAAGAGGGAATGAAATCACTGCGAAGAAGTGCGATTGACGAAGTTATTGGCGGTTCGACCACTATGGAAGAGCTGATGCGTGTTGTTGATATGAGGACCGAATAATGGCTGTTTATGAATATGTGGCAAAAGACGCGGCAGGCCGAGAATTCAGCGGAGTATATTCCGAGATAAACAATGTCGAAGTTCTGCAGGATGAGCTTGCTAAAATCGACTGCGTTCTGATAAAAGCACGTCACAAAAAATCTCTTACCCCCAAAAAACAAAAAATAAAAAAATCCGAAATAGTAACGTTCGCTTACAAATTCGCCGGTATGTATTCTGCGGGTTTGCCGATACTAAGCTGTCTGGAGACAATGGAAGAACAAACCGCTAATCCGTCATTCAAATATATAATCGCAGACGTAAAACACAGCGTTCAAACGGGTTCTAATCTTAAAGAAGCATGCGCCCGACACGGGCAGCTGTTTTCCAAATTCTTTCTTGGAATGATTGAAGCGGGCGAGGCCTCAGGAAAACTCGGAACAACACTTCATATGAGCGCACAATATCTCGAAAAACGCGAAGAAATAAAGCGCAAAATAATCTCGGCTTTCGCATATCCTGTGATAGTAACGGTGCTGTGTTTCGCGGTAATAATATTTCTTCTGACATTTGTAATGCCGACATTTGCTCAGATGTATTCACAGGCAGGGCTTGATTTACCGGGGCCGACGCTTGTTTTGATAGCATTCAGTTCTGTTATAATTCATAAATGGTGGATTCTTCTGATTATAATAGGGATAATAACAGCTTGTATTAAATGGCTGTTTAAAAAACCTAAGGTTCAGCTCGGCTGGGACTCTTTTAAATTAAATATGCCTTTCTTCGGAAAATTAAATAGGCTTCTTGCAGCTTCACATTTCACGCGAACCTTTGCTATGCTTACCAGCGTAGGCGTGCCTCTGATAGACGCGATTGAATTATCCGGAGCGGTAACACAAAATCGATGCTTTAGCGAAATTACAGCCGACATGAAGCAGATGGTTAAGGCCGGTTTTACCGTCACTAAAACATTTAAATGCTTTCCGATTTTTCCTTCGCTGATTGTCGAACTTGCGGCTTCGGGGGAACAGTCCGGGCAATTGCCCGATATGCTCGGAAAAGGCGCAGACCTTCTGGATAAAGATATCGATACGACAATAAATTCTTACCTTACAAAATTAGAGCCTGCGTTAACACTAACAATGGGTTTAATTGTCGGATTGATTCTCATCGGTGCATACTTGCCGATGTTCGATTATATGGGACGTATAACCAATTAAGAAATTATTTTTTTATTACCGGACTTATCCGCAAGAGAATAATAAATTGTATTTTAGACTGTTTTCGTTAAGCCCAGACATCTAAAGGACGAATACTTTAATAGCCCAATGCTAAACTTATGAAATTTGGATTGAAAGGAGAAAATAATGAAGGGCAAAAAAGGTATTACATTGGTTGAGCTTTTGGTAGTAGTGGTAATCCTGGGAGTATTGGCGGCAATAGCCGTTCCAAGACTTACTCAAAGCGCAACAAATGCAAGGCTCAGAACCTGCCAGACAAACGTCGCGACAATCAACACACAGATCGAACTGTATCATGCAGATTCTGATACGGGAGCATGGCCGGACCTAACAGATTTGGATGACCCGAACTACTTCCCGGACGGTCTTCCTGAATGTCCGAGCGGCGGGACGTACAATCTGAACGCGACGACTCATAGAGTTTCGTGCAGCGTACACTAAACCGAAAAACTGTAACGCAGTTCAAAAAATAAATGGCCGGGTGCAGAAGAACGTCCCGGGTAATTCTTCTGCACAAGGCCATTGTTACTTTGTGATATGACAGCAAAAAGAAACGCAATTACTTTAGCCGAACTCGTAGTCGCGGTAGTGATTCTGGGCATAATGTCCTTTATCGCGGTACCGAGGCTTAGGTATTCTATAATTCACCGCAAACAAGCTGATACGGTCGCGAAACAAATTACGACCAATATGCGGCGAACTCGCCAGCTTGCCATTACTAACGCAGCGACTAATTCCGATGGTTTCGAGCTGAGAATAACAGGCGGCGGCTATCAAATAGTAGATTTAAGTACAGGCTCGGCAATACCGAACGGAAGTTTTACTATTGATTCGAGCGTTTCACTTTCAGGCGGGACAACTTTTAAATTCGGCCCTCTGGGTAACTTAAAAACCCCCAGCGATACACAAATGACGGTATCTTCACAGGGCAAGTCCTTTACAATCACAATAATACCGGCGACGGGGATTGCAAAATGCACCGAAAACTGAGATACAGAAAAAATAATTCGGGTCTGACGTTAATCGAAGTGGTAATCGCTTCGCTTTTGCTGGTTATCGCGATTGTCCCCATACTCAAATGTTTATCGGTCGCCAACGCCAACACGAGAAAAATCGAGATTAAAACTCAGAGCTTGCTTTTGGCTCAGGCCAAGCTCGATGAAATAAAAACCCGCTCGATATACGACTTTACCAATAACGGCAACTCCTTTACAGCCAATAACATATCTCTGGGCAATTCATATCTTTGCAATATTACCGATGACGGCGGCGACCCGCTGAAAACCGTTACTCTATCGGTGGGTTTCGATTCCAACGGCAACAATTCTCTATCAAGCAGCGAAATAGAAATAACGCTTTCAACCCGGCTTGCCCGGCGATGGGTTGATTGAAATTATCGGTCTTAAATAAAATCCTGTATAAAGACTTTTAGTACAACTCTAATCGTCCCATAAAAGCACTTCTAATTCCTGATAATAACGGTTTTTTTCGCTTTTTTCGGACGTATTCTTTACGTCTGATTAACCAAAACAAACGGTTAGGACGCTATCATTTTATGCCGAAAATATCAAATGTATTACGGAAATACTATATGGTGACAAGATGAGGAGTCAAAAAATAAACAATTGGAATCGCAAGGGGCTAACCATACTGGAAATGGTTATCGCTTTGAGTATAATCACTCTTATCTTCGCAGCTGTATTGCCGCAATTCAGACTTATAAATAATAGCTGGAACACAAAACAGAGTAACTCAGAAGTGCTTCAAAACGGAAGAGTTTTGATTGACCATATAAACCGTAATTTATCGAAAGCCGTTATGGTTACTTCTGTAAGTAATTCGTCATCTAACGACGGTTTTATCGAATTCGAAGATAACGACGGCAATAATCTTCGCTACGCCATAGGCGCGAGCAATTATGTTCAGTTCGGCCCTGTCGACAGCCTTGCTGATTTGGCGGGACCGGTAAGCGCACTTTCTTTTACATGTTACGATGACACCGATTTCGATACACCTATCACAGACGTCAATTCGATTCGTCTTGTGGACGTATCGGCAATTTTGGTAAATCCGTCTAACGGTCAGGAAAAGACATTTACAACATCGGTATATCTGAGAACCGGCAAAGACACTGAATGCACCAGCGGTCTTGTCGGATGGTGGAAATTAGATGACGGAGCAGGAACAACCGCAATAGATTCTTCCGACTACGAAAATCACGGTACACTGGTAAATGGGCCAAGCTGGACAACCGGACAACTTGGCGGAGCTTTGAATTTTGACGGGACTAATGATTATGTCGACTTCGGAAATGATGAGAGCCTGCAGATAACAGATGAACTTACTATTGCCGCATGGGTGAAACTTGGTTCGGGCAATTCAGGCGGTTATTACGGCATCGCCGGGAAACTTCGTCATACTCCGTATGCCGGATTCGCGTTAGTCAGGCACAGTTCCAATTACTTTTACTTTTGGATTTCGGACGGCAGCACCCTTGAGTCTGTTTCAAGTAATTCGACTTACACTGATACGAATTGGCATCATGTGGCTGCTGTAAGAAGGGACGGGGTTAATTATTTATATATCGACGGCGTTCAGCAGACAGCTACAAATACCAGAGCAATTCAAGACAGCGGAGATTACGCTTTTATTGGAAGACAGTACAGCAATCTTAACGATAGATATTTCAACGGAACCATTGATGAAGTTCGCATCTACAATCGGGGACTCGAACCCGAAGAAGTCGCACAGTTAGCTAATGTTCTGAGGTACAGAGAATTCACTGAAACCAAAGTAGGTACAGCTAACACTTCAATAACGCTTTCGACACCGAGCACAGATGAAGATGATTTACTGATTGCAGCAGTTGCTACTTACGGAGCTACCAACACATCACTTTCACCGCCGTCAGGCCAGAACTGGACTTTGATAAACGTAGGAAATAGAACCTCGGGAGTAACACTGGGGGCGTGGTGGAAACTGGCCGGAGCTTCAGAAGCAGCCACTCATCTTTTTACATGGACCGGCAGTCAGCAGGCTTACGGCTGGATGATGCGGTTTACAGGACACGATTTGGATAACCCGATAAATGTTTCAACTGCCGCCGGCGCGACAAGCAGCACACCTACAAGCCCGGCTGTTACAACAACAGTAGATAATTGTCTGATTCTGCGATTAGGCGGTTTTCAGAATGATAATATTACCGAAGATGACCCCGGTCTTTCAGGGCATACGGCAATTACGATGGATAAAAGCGCAAGTAGCTCAGGGGGAGTTGCATTGCTTGGGTCTTGGACTACCGGCCTTACAAAAACTGCCGTAGCAGGTTCTAACCGAGCTCTGATTTTTATCGCACATGCAGAGTATTCTTCAAGTTTAAATCTTAGTGCTGTAACATACGGCGGTCGGGCGATGACTAAGGTTGTTGAAAGAAATTATTTGGCCTCTTCCGGCTATGCATACACAGTCGCATATATTCTTAAAGAATCCGGGATAGCCGCGGCAAGCAGCAGTACCTTTTCTGTTACTTGGAATGTAAGTTTCTCAGGCAATACTCCCCCTGCTTATTCGAGTGCATTCTTTTCAAATGTTGACCAGACTACTTCTACAGCAGCTACCGGTACCGGAGGAAGCACAAGCAACCCACTTACGACATCATCATCTCTTGCTACTGCCAGCGGAGATATGGTAATTCTCGGCGCTACCTGCGGTAACGAAGGTTCATATACGCTGAATAACGGTTTTACAGAAGGAAGCGACCAGACAGAAGGTACCGGCTATGGACTAACCGGCGTAACAGGCCATAAAGCCGCAACCGGTGCCAATGAAACACCAAGCGCAACTTATTCGAGTACTATAAACAGGCAGGGAATTATCGGATTTGTACTTAAAGGCAACGCTGTTACTAATACAGTATCCGGCGGCGCGGGTTATATTACTCAAGCAATTGCGGGCAGCAGCGGAACTTCGACATTTGCGCTGACCGCGTCAGATTACGCAAGAATGATAACAATAGGTATAGCTCCTCAGCAGGATGATACTGCAAGCTGTTATGCGGAGATAAAACCATAAATAAATTATGAACAGATTATATAAAAATAACGGTTCGGTGCTTTTAGTTGTGGTATTCGCGGCGGCGATGCTCTCGGCGATTACTATCGGGATACTGCATCTGACCAGCGAAGAATTGCAGCTGATGAATAATCATATCGGTTCTGTCGGGGCTTTGGCGGCGGCGGAGGCCGGGCTAAATGATTCTTTTGCCAGAATCCGCCAAGGAAGTGACCCGAACATCGCCGGAGAATCGTACAGCGGAGGTTCATATACAGTAGCGGCGGTACAAAACTCGAATTTTTCGTACACAGTAACTTCGACCGGCATCAGCTCGCTGGGTTTTGTCGCGAAGGTCGAAGCGGACATAACAACGGGGAATAACAGTCCTTATGTAATAAGAATCGATAATCTAAGGATTAACGAATGATATTCGAAAATAAAAAAGCATTAGGAATAGATATTACAGAGACTGCTATAAATATGGCACTGCTCGAAAAACAGGCAGCCGGCGTTAAGCTTATCAAGGCGGCCAGCGGACCTGTTCCGGCAGGAGCTATTAAAGACGGAAAAATCGAAGATGCGGCATTGCTGGCCAAGGCTGTTAAAAAGCTAAAAAATCACAACCGTATGGCAGCAAGCTGCACTGCGGTATCATTATTCACCCAGCCTACCGTAATGCAGATTATGGATATACCCAGACAGCTTCCGAGTAATCTTGGAAACTTTATCTATGACCAAGTGAAGCATTTTGCGGTTCTTCTGGGCAGAAAAATAGCGCTGGATTTCTGCAGCGTATCACCGGTAACATCAGACCAAGAGATAGCCAGCCATGTCCTTACCGTCGCTACCGACGGCGAGCAGATTAAAGATTTTGTAACAATGTTCCGACAAGCCGGTATCGAGATAGACAATATAGAGCCCCCGCTTTTGGCCTGCATAAGAACATTATACGAACAAAGCATTGTCGGGAAATTCGACACGAACGTACTTGTCGCGTTATTACGAGATAACAGCCTATCGCTGTGCGTATTCAAAAAGCAGGTTATGGATTTAGTCAGAACTCGGGATATTCGCGAAGACGAAGTAGAACCTCAGGATATATGCCAATGGGTCTCGGAACAGATAAATACCGTTATCAAATCATACGAGATTGATTCTTTAAACAATTCCGGCTCATGGGAAATCATTGTCGCCGCAGACAGCGCCTATCTGCCAGACAACGCAGAAAATATCCTCAAGGCAAACGTGTCAAAATCCAATATGCAGTTTTTGACTAATGATAATCTATGTCAAACCGCCCTGCTTAATCAGTATTGCGATATAAGTCACCTTCGCCAAATCAAACATACTTCTCCGGCGGCTATAGGTTTGGCTTTGCGGCTGCTGGACGTAAACAAAGATAATTTACGGATTAATCTGAATCCTCAAGATATAGTGCAGCAAAGAAAAACCCAGAGGCGATTATTAGTGACGGCCAATATTATAGCGGTCATTGTAATTATTACCGCGCTGGCGCTTCACGGCCCTGCAAGGAAGGTAGATAAAATTAACGAAAAATTAAGCAGTGATAAAATACCGGCTCTGAACGATATGGATAAAATCTTAGAAGAACGTGCGGAGCTAAATTCTAAGATAAGGCATATTAGCGAAAACCTTCGAAAGGTAAATAATGCAATCGGAGACCGCAGTGAAATTTACTGGCCCGATTTACTCAGAGAAATCGCACGGCAGAGACCCAAATCGGTACTAATCACAGGTTTCAGCGGAGCAGCCGACTCTAAGATAAATATTACGGGGCTGGCACTTTCGAACGAAGATGTTTATTTACTTGTGGACATACTTAACAAGCTCGAGCTGATAGAAACCGCACAGATTGTTGAGACTAAAAAAGATACCGAAAACAGCAGATTCGTAAACTATGAAATCAGATGCTCGGTGGTTCCGGGAAAGAGAGTATAGGCAATGCTTATAAAAAATATATCCAGACTTAACCGTTCGTCGCAAAATGCACTTTTCGCGGCATTAATCATTATTGCCGCAGTTGCAATGCATCGCTGGATATTTAGTCCGCATATTACTTATTTATATGCGGCGCAACAATATGATGTATCAGTAAGCAAACTTGTAGAACGAAATAAGGTTATCTCGCGTGAAGTAGAATCGAGAACAAAACGTCTTAATAATCTGTCCGAAGAATACACCAGCGCGATGAAATTGGTATTTACTCCCGAAGAAGCGAAAGTATTTTTCGGTAATTTGCAGAGCATACTGGAAAAAACCGGCTGTGCGGTGCATACGCTTAATCTTGTCGGAACCAGAACAAACAGACGAAATACAAAAACCCAAGAGGATACGGGCGTAATCGAAAATAACGCGATATTAAGTATCAGCGGTCAATATGACAGCATAATAAGACTTGTGGAAGGACTTCAAAATCACAGCCCGAAGATATGGATGGATTCATTCAAACTGGAATTAATCGAGCCTCTTACGGGGCGGCTTAAATGTGATATGACAATTGTAATATATACAGTGCAGGATAAGGAAACAGCTATATGAAAAAGCCAATATACGCAAAACCAGCTTTATATACCGTTATACTGATTGCTTTGGCAATGCTTGCCGCGGCAGAGACTGCAACGGAACAATCCGATATCAAACAGAGTACCGCTGCGAACTTTGAAAATGATAACCCGTTTGCGGATTTCCTCAGCAATCAAAGCACAAGTACGCCAAAAAGCGCAGATACTATTAAGCCGTTCGTAGAAAAACCTGAGCTGTTTCTGGAAACTGTAACTCTTAAATTCTTAGATGCCCAGAACATTGCTGCAATGATGTCGAGTATGTCTTCGACTTACGGCAGCGTCGCAACAGATTCGAGAACTAATTCTTTGATTATATGCGACACGGAAGAAAATCTGAGGAAAATACTGGCGGAAATCAGAAAAGCCGACAGGCTGCCGCGACAGCTTATGATAGAAGCGGTAATTGTCGACGTACAGTTAAACGACAGTTCGGAAATCGGAATAAATTGGGATATTCTTTCGGATAAAAATTACGATATCGGTTACAGGCAAAAACTCGGCTCTCGGCTTAATATGGTTGCGCCCACTGCCGATACTATAGGTGATACAACTGCTTATAATACTATAAGTCTTACGGGAATCGACGGCGGTTATTTCACGCTTATCAGCGGAACGATAAGAAACACGATACATCTTCTTCAGGAAAAACGAAATGTGGAAATTCTGGCGAGTCCGCGAGTTATGGTTTTAAGCGGTGAATCGGCTTCGATTGAAACGGTTACAGAGATACCTTATCGTGAGGTTACAGATACATCCGAGGGCGGCAGCCTCGCATCGACACAATTCAAAAAAGTAGGAGTGAAATTGAACGTTACAGCGGTTCTGACCGACGACGACTATATTCTTGTTACACTCGAACCGGAGCAAAGCGTCGATACAGGCCAATTCGGTACTACTGCGGAAATACCTATCATCGACACAAGAAAAGCAAAGACAACTCTGCTGCTTCGTGACGGCGAGGTAGTGGTTATGGGCGGTTTGAGAAAACAGGAAATATCTAATCAGGTGGGACAGATTCCTTTGTTGGGAGATTTGCCGGTTGTCGGAAGGCTTTTCCGGAACACCAAAGAAGCCGTCAGAAATTCCGAATTAATCGTGTTTATGTCACCGCACATATTCAAAGGCGAGCCTTTATCCGAACCATACAGGGAAAAATTCGACCGGCTCAGAGACAAACCGCCTCTTACAATGCCGGGTAAAAAAGATATGTTTTTAAATCTCGACGAACAGGTAAAATAATAAAGCTCGTTTGATAACAGTGCAAATCAGATACCCTGTTTAGGGCAGCAGTTTTATTTTCTGAATATTCCGGTCAGAATTTCCCGCCCCGCTTGCACTTCGGCCATAAGTTCATACCCTATTGTATTTTACAAATAATTATGGTATGATATGGAGCAGTTAATACATAATATGAACTTTGCCTTCGGGGATGGAATTTGAACAAACAATCATCCATTCAAAACAGGCTTTGGTTTGCTGTTGTCAGCGCCGCTGTCATAATCATTCTTTATATTATCAGCCTTCATAATTACCTGCTGTTTCATGCCTTGGTCGAGCTTTTTGCTATCGCTGTAGCATGCGGTATTTTTATGCTAATCTGGAATGCCCGTCGTTTTATAAATAACAGCTGTCTTCTCCTGCTGGGTGTAGCATATTTATTTGTCGGACTTATCGATTTATTACACACCCTCTCCTATAAAGGTATGAATATTTTTGCGGTAACCGGTTCTAATCTTGCAACACAGCTTTGGATTAGTGCTCGCTATTTAGAAAGCGGTTCACTTCTTGCGGGGCCTTTATTAATCGGCCGAAAACTAAAAGCCGGATGGTTACTTTTAGGATATACGATTCTGACCGGATTGATACTGGCTTTCATTTTTTGGTGGGATATTTTCCCGGTCTGTTTTATCGAAGGGCAAGGTTTAACTGCCTTCAAGATAGCCAGCGAATATATCATCTGCGCAATCCTGACTATGGCGGTTATCGTATTGTGGCTCAAGCGAGAGAGTTTTGACCGCCGAGTGCTAAATTACCTTATCGCTTCCATCATAATCGCGATATTATCGGAGCTTTGCTTTACACTGTACACTGATGTTTACGGGCCGGCAAACAAAATAGGCCATTTCCTAAAATTGGCAAGTTTTTATATGCTTTACAAAGCAGCGATAGAAACAGGATTGAGAGAACCTTATTCCGTTCTTCTGCAGAATCTTCAGCAAAGCCGTGACCAAATAGTCAGAGAAATGGAAAAAACCCGCAATTATCTCGATGTTGCCGCTGTAATAATGGTGGTGATTGATTCTGAAGAAAAAGTAACTTTAATAAACCGCAGGGGATGTGAAATTCTGGGTTATCCGCGAGAAGATATATTAGGTAAAAACTGGTTCGACAATTTCGTGCCCGAACGTGACAGAGAAAATATAAGGGATACTTTCAGGAAATTGATACAAGAGGAAATACCTGCGACCGATTATTTCGAAAATAATGTCATCGACAGAAACGCCGATGAACGGACAATCGCATGGTATCACAGTCTTTTGCTCGATGCCGAAGGCAATATCTCGGCTATTTTAAGTTCAGGCGAAGACGTCACTCAGCAAAAACAAGACAAGGAAAAAATTCTCCAGCAAAAAGAGCTTCTCGAAAGCACCATCGAATCGCTTACGCATCCTTTTTATGTTATCGATGTTAACGACTTTACGGTAGTAACAGCTAACTCGGCCGCGCGGCAGTACACGGAAAAATACGAAGGAATAAAATGCCATGCTCTTACAGGAGGCCGATGCAAGCCGAGCTCCATAGAAAAAGAGTCCTGTCCGGTTAATATCGTAAAGCGCACAAAACAACCTGTAACAGTCGAACAAAATTATTATGACAAAGAGGGCAACGAGCGATTTTCTGAAATATACGCTTATCCTATTTTCGACAATAATGAAAATGTAAAAGAAGTAATAGAATATTGCGTAGATATAACCGAACGCAAGCTCGTCGAGAAAAAAATAGAAAGTATGGCTAAATTTCCCTCAGAAGACCCGAACCCTGTTATTCGAATTTCTAAGGATGGAATCATATTATATGCAAACTCGGCAGGAACTGAATTGTTAGCCCAATGGGGTACTAAAATCAACGAAAAAGCTCCGCAGGCATGGTGTCAATACGTTTCGCGAATACTCGCCTCAGATTCTGCGGAAACATTCGAATTGCCTTACGGCCAAAAGGTATTGTCACTAACAATAGCGCCTGTAGTAAGCTCGGGTTATGTAAATGTTTACGGCACAGATATTACGGAACGAAATCAGGCCGAAGAAGACCTAAGAAAATACCGTGAACATCTGGAAGAGCTTGTTAATGAAAGAACACATGCATTGGGTAATACGAATAAGCAATTGCGATGGGAAATCGAGCAGCGAAAAAAACTCGAGCGGCAGATTCTTAACATCAGCGAACAGGAACAAAGGAGAATCGGCCAAGAACTTCACGACAGTCTCGGCCAGCAGCTTACAGGGATTTCTTTTATGACTCAAGTTCTCCAGAAAAAACTCGCTTCCAAAAATATTCAAGAGGCAGGTGCTGTTGAAGAAATATCTAAATTGGTTTCCGAAGCAACAAATCAGGCCAGAGGTCTGGCTAGAGGACTTCATCCGGTTGACCTTGACCCGGACTCGCTTTTATCGTCGCTGGCTGAATTAGCTTCTAATACCGAAAATCTGTTCGGAATAAAATGCACCTTCGGCTGCGACGGGCCGCTGAATATCAGTAAAAACGAAACTATCGTACATTTGTATCGAATCGCTCAGGAGGCGGTTAACAACGCAATAAAACACGGTAATACCCAAAATATAAAAATACAAATAGCTCATTCCGATAATAATGCGGTTATGACTATTGAAAACGACGGAAAGGATTTTCCAAAAAATTACGGGACTCACAGCCCCGGAATAGGTCTGCAAATTATGAACCACAGAGTTGATTTAATTAACGGAAAACTTAAAATATCCAAAGGTTCGAAGGAAGGTACGATAGTTACCTGCACTTTCCCGCTCGAATAGATTGAGGAGAATAATTCGAAATGGTACAAAAAAGTAAACCTCAAAACGACAAGAGTTCAAAAACCACCGTTCTTATAGTAGATGACCATCCTATAGTACGTCAGGGATTAAGCGAGCTTGTGAACAACGAAGAGGATTTTAATGTCTGCGGACAGGCAGAAGATGCCCATCAAGCTATGGCTCTGATTAAATCCCTCAAGCCTCAGATGATAATTGTTGACATCTCACTTAAAGAAACAAGCGGCATAGATTTAATCAAAGATATTAAGACCAACTATCCGCAAATAATGATACTGGCTCTTTCGATGCACGACGAAACTCTCTATGCCGAACGCGCTTTGCGGGCAGGAGCGCAGGGTTATGTCATGAAAACAGAGGCAATAGAAAAAGTTATAGACGCACTACGCAAAATACGAGGCGGCAGAATCTTCGTCAGCGAAAATATGGCCGGTAAATTAATGCATAAACTTGTCGGAGGCGGGCCGGAAGCATTCGGTTCAGCGATCGATAATCTCAGTGACAGAGAGCTTGAGGTTTTCTCGCTTATCGGAGAGGGTTTCGGGACACGGCAAATAGCTGAAAGGCTGCATCTTAGCATCAAAACAATAGAAACATATCGGGCACATATAAAGGACAAGCTTAATCTGGCCGATGCGAGCGAATTACTGCAATACGCTATCCGCTGGGTAAACAGCGGTAAAAACTGAAAAGATTTTTATTCCCCCAGCCAGCTCGAGCCGTATTTAACATCTACCTTTAAAGGGACACTTAATTTTATAGCCTGTGTCATTTCTTCGGATATCCACTCGGCATGCTTTTGAACATCTTTTAAAGGAAGCTCAAAAACTAATTCATCATGTATCTGAAGTATAAGCTTGATCGGAAGATTTTCTCGGATTATTTTGCGATGTATATTTATCATCGCCGCTTTAATCAAATCCGCAGCAGAACCCTGAATCGTCGTATTAACAGCCAGGCGTTCGGCCTGATTTCTTTTGTTTGCGTTTTTGCTGGTCAAATTAAGTATTTTTCGCCGGCGGTTTAAAATTGTCTCGGCATAACCGTTTCTTTTCGCTTCGGCTACAATATGCTCCATAAAAGCTTTGATTGAGCTGTATCTGGCAAAATAGTCTTTGATAAACTTTCGTGCTTCGGTTTGAGTTATACCTATTGTTCGCGAAAGCCCGAACGCGCCTTGGCCGTAAATTATACCGAAATTAACCGCCTTGCAGCGGGAACGCATTTGCTCCGTTACTTCGTCCACAGCAACACCGAAAATCTGCGAAGCTACGAAGCTATGAATATCCATATCTTTGGCAAAAGCATCGAGCAAAGCTTTATCTTTGGAAAAATGAGCCAAAAGACGAAGCTCAATTTGAGAATAATCGGCACTCAAAATACAATCGTTTTTACTGCCCGGAACAAACGCCGCTCGTATCTGCCTTCCTAATTCTGTACGAATAGGAATGTTCTGCAGGTTGGGGTCGCTGGAGCTAAGACGCCCTGTTACTGTAACGGTTTGATTGAAAGATGCGTGAACCCTGCGAGTTCTCGGATTTATCAGGGCTCCAAGTTTATCGACATAGGTATTTCTAAGCTTAGTCAATTGGCGATACTGCAATATCATCTCAGCTGCAGGATGCTGTTCGGACAATTCTTCAAGCACCGATGCGTCGGTACTGCGGCCAGTCTTACCTTCTCGCAATGATTTTAAACCAAGCCTGTCGAATAAAATTTCCGCTAACTGTTTCGGTGAATCTATATTAAAAACAACACCGGTTTGAGCGTATATTTTTTCGGTCAGGGTGTTTACTTCTTCCTCAAGCCGACCGGACATTTTCTTCAAAAGTCCTACATCGAGCGAAACTCCGTTAAATTCCATTTCAGCAAGAACCTCTACAAGAGGCATCTCAAGCTCTTCGAAAAGCTTTTTTAAGTCCGGCTGCTTATCCAAGTGCTCTTTCAGATATTCATACAGCCGAAACGTTATATCCGCATCTTCGGCAGAGTACCTGCACGCAGCTCCTGTATCGACCATATCGAAACTAAGCTGATTCTTTCCTTTGCCGATTAATGAAGAAATAGGCATGCATTCATAATTGAAAAAATCCTGCGCCATACTGTCTAACGAATGGCTTGTGCGCAGCGGGTCCAGACAATAAGAAGCAACCATAGTATCGAAATATATTCCGTTTACCGGCATACCGGCGTTGCGAAGAACTAATAAATCATATTTTAGATTCTGTCCGATTTTTTTAACTTTCGAATCCGAAAGAATCGGCCCTAATGTTTTTCTAACATCAGCAATATCAAGATGCGCCGTTCCCAAAGGTGCTTTTACAGGCAGGTAAAAAGCTTTTGCCGATTCGAAACAAATACTGATGCCGACCAAATCAGCTCTCATTGCAGAAACGGAGGTTGTCTCTGTATCTACAGCAAAAAGCTTGTGTTTTTTTAATTCTCCAAGAAATTCTTTATACTTTTCAGGTGTATCAACAAGCTGATAAATTGCTTGAACCCCAGCCGGCTGTTTTGCAGATTTGTCAGGGGCAGATGGTTTTACTTGAACCCCTTCTAAATTTAATTGAGTTAAAAGCCGGCTGAAACCAAGCTCGTTAAATATCTCTGCCAGCCGTTTTTCATCGTACTGCTTTAAGGCGAATTCTTTGTAATCTATTTCAACAGGTGCATCGCAATTTATAATGACAAGTTTCCTGCTGAGTTCTATAATTTCCTTAGAGTTTCTAAGATTTTCGCCGCGTTTTCCTTTAATTTCATCGGCATGTTTAAAAAGATTTTCTATCGAACCGTACTTCTGCATCCATTCGACAGCCGTTTTCGGCCCGACATCTTTAACCCCAGGAATATTGTCTGATGTATCACCCTGTAATGCTAAAACATCGATGAACTGCTCCGGCCTGAGCTTCATTTCGGCCATTAATTTTTCCGTATCGGTAATACTGCCGGTTTTAATATCATATACGCTAACACGCTTATCCAAAAGTTGAAGCATATCCTTATCTTTAGAACAAATGAAAACTTCGATTCCTTCTTGCGAAGCCTCTTTGGCCAGTGTGCCGATTAAATCGTCGGCTTCGAAGCCCCCTTTTCTCAAAACCGGTATTCGCATCGCATTGAGAATCTGTTCGATTCGATTTATCTGAACCGGCATATCGTCGGGCATCGCAGGCCGCTGAGCTTTGTATTGCGGATACATCTCAACCCGAAAACTCGGCTCCTTAGAATCCATAGCCACTACCAGCATATCCGGTTTTTTCTGCTCGATAAGCCTCAGCAAAGCCGTAGTGAAAATATAGGTCGCCTTGGTAGGTTCGCCTGACGGGCTGCTCAGTCGCTGACTCATCGGCGCAAAATACGACGCGTAGATGTGCGCGTGGCCGTCGATTATGTAAAGACTTTTTGCCATATTTAATTTGCAGCGATTTTCTTAATATTCTTTTTCGGCATTAATTTCGAATTAATCAGATTCATTTTTGCCAAACGAAACAGTATCGCCGTCCAAAGACATCCGAACCCGTACTTTATACTTCTTTTAAAATTTATTGAAGAGCCTTCCGGAAAATATTTCGTCGGACAGCTTACTTCGGCAACCGTATGACCGTACCACAAAATCTGCATAAGCATCTGATTATCGAAGAGAAAATCATCGGAATTTTCCTCGAGGGGCAACTCTTCGAGCAGTTTTCGTGAATAGGCTCTATAACCGGTATGATATTCTGAAAGTTTAGCTCCGGTCATAATATTTTCGAATAACGTCAAAAAACGATTCGAGATATATCTCCATAAAGGCATTCCGCCTTTAAGAGCATATCCTCCCAAAATACGCGAGCCCAGAACGCAATCGTAAAGTCCGTTGCCTATCATAGAAGCCATCGCCGGTATGAGTTTGGGGGTATATTGGTAATCGGGATGAACCATTATTACAATATCAGCCGAGTACTGCAAAGCAAGATTATAACAGGTTTTCTGATTGGCACCGTAACCTTTGTTCTGAGGATGAACATGAAGAATGCTGTTATCAAGCTTAGCCGCCACAAGAGCGGTATGGTCACGGCTCGCGTCATCTACGATTATTACTAAATCGACAATCCCCTGAGACATAACCTCATCATAAGTCATCTGCAGCGTTTTAGCCGCGTTATACGCAGGCATTACAACGATAACTTTTTTATCTTTGTACATATATTCTTCACCTGTCGAGACTAAAAAGCCTGTATTCCCGAGGAAACTCTAACCATCGAGCACAATGCTGTCAAGTAATCCGTTTTTAGCTGCAAATCAGCATTAAAAAGCCAAATATACTATTACTAAACATGCCTATTTGACTTTTGGGTTTAAATTAACTAAAATTATGTTTTTATTTATTGCGGCTGTTGCTGATTCTTGCTTGTTTTAAGGCAGGTCTAATTAATATTTAATTTGTTTTTGGAGACATAAGGTGAAAGCAAAAACAACCCTCGAAGAGAAAATCAAAAGTAAAAAAGCTGTAGTCGGCGTGCTTGGCCTTGGTTATGTAGGGCTGCCGCTTGTAAGAGAATTTGTTTCTGCGGGAATGAAGGTTATCGGTTTCGACATAGACCCTAATAAAATCAAGATTCTTAATTCAGGCCGAAGCATCATCAAACATCTGCCTCATCAGCAAGTCAAAAGAATGGTCGATAGCGGCCTGTTCAGAGCTACTTGCAATATGGCAGAGATAAAAAAGGCTGATGCGATTTTAGTCTGTGTCCCCACGCCCCTTACAGCCAATCGCGAGCCTGATATGCAGTTCGTAATAGCCAGCAGCGAAACTATAGCCAAGTATATAAGAGCTAATCAGTTAATTTCATTCGAAAGCACCACGTATCCCGGAACAACACGCGAGCTTGTCTTGCCGATACTCGAACAAAGCGGTCTAAAGGCAGGCAAAGATTTTTACCTTGCTTATTCCCCTGAACGAGAAGACCCGGGCAACAAAAATTATACCACAAAAACCATACCGAAAGTTGTCGGCGGATATACTAAAAAATGCAAAGAATTGGCCAAACAGCTTTATGAAAAAGCTATAGATACTATGGTTCCGGTTTCCAGTCTCGAAGCAGCCGAAGCCGCTAAAATCGTCGAAAACGTTTACCGCTGTATTAATATAGCAATGGTAAACGAGCTTAAGATGGTTTTCGACAGAATGGGAATTGATGTTTGGGAAGTTATAAAAGCCGCTTCCACAAAACCCTTCGGGTTCAACCCCTTCTATCCCGGCCCCGGCCTGGGCGGGCACTGCATACCTATAGACCCGTTCTATCTGACTTGGAAAGCAAGACAATACGGAATGCCGACTCGATTTATCGAGCTGGCCGGGGAAGTCAATACAAGTATGCCGCATTATGTAATTACCAAAACTTTGGAAGCTCTAAACGAACGCAAAAAAAGTCTAAAAGGCTCGAAGGTTTTAGTGCTCGGGCTTGCATATAAAAAGGATATAGACGACTTGAGAGAGTCCCCTTCAATTGAACTGATAGAATTGCTCAGAGAAAAAGGAGCTAAGGTCGATTATAACGACCCTTATATCCCTAAGACACACAAACAAAGAGAGCATGACCTGAAAATGACAAGCAAAAGGATTTCTGCCAAAATGCTTTCTAAGTATGACGTAGTTTTAATATCAACAGACCATAGCTGCTATGACTATAATATGATAGTGAAAAAATCTAAATCGGTCATTGATACGCGTAATGCGACTGCAAAAGTCCGCGGAGCTGCGAATAAAATTGTTAAGGCTTAATATTTAGGAGGGAAAAATTGCTTAAAGCAAGTGAGAATCCTCCTGTAACGTGGCCGGATTCTATGTCCGTCCGTGAATTCAATGGGACATGGTTGGTTGCGCATACCAAAAGCAGGAATGAAAAAGCTCTTGCTAATGACCTTATAGCAAAAAATATAAACTATTTTTTGCCTATGACATGGAAGATTCATCACTGTCGCGGAAGAAAAATCAAATCACTCTTACCTCTTTTCAGCGGGTATTTATTTTTTTGCGGGGACCAATCTCAGCGGCTGGAACTGCTGCGAACTAATCGAGTCGCGAATCTGATTGAAGTCAAAGACCAGCAAAAACTGCTGGAAGAATTATCTAATATAGAGCTGGCTATAAAAGCCGGAGCGCCTCTGGAACAGCACAAGTACATAAAAATCGGACAGCATTGCAAAGTAACCTCCGGCCCGCTGCGGGGCTTGGAAGGAATTATTCAGGCAACACCCAAAAGTGCGAGACTGATTTTGAAAATCGAAATGCTTGGTCAAGCGGCCAGCGTCGAAGTTGATACTGACGTGATTGAGATAGAACAATAATAATCTGAAAAGCTCCACTGTAACAGGAGACGTGATATGAATGTTTGCGTAGTCGGAATAGGATATGTCGGTTTGGTAACAGCAAGCTGCTTGGCAGAGGCAGGCAGCAAGGTGATTTGCGTTGACAGCAACAAAGAAAAAATCGATATGCTCAAAAACGGCCAAATACCTATTTATGAACCGGGTCTTGCTGAATTAGTGCAGCACAATCAAAAAGCAGGAAGACTGCACTTTACGAATAATCTGAAAGAAGGAATCGATAATTGCCTGTTTATTTTTATCGCAGTCGGAACACCTTCACTGCCGGACGGTTCGGCTGACTTATCGGCTGTATTATCCGTAGCCTCACAAATAGCCGAATATATGACCGAATACCGCATAATAGCGACCAAAAGCACTGTTCCTGTAGGTACATATAAAACTGTTACGGATTTAATAAAATCGAAAACCGCCGTGCCGTTCGATTATGTAAGTAATCCTGAATTTCTAAAAGAAGGCGCCGCCATAGAAGACTGTATGCGTCCAGATAGAATAATAATCGGCACAGAAAATCCCGCGGCCAGAGAGCTTATGAATCAGCTTTACAACCCTTTTATGCGAAAAGGCAATCGGATTGTTTTCATGGATAATGTTTCAGCGGAGCTGACAAAATATGCTGCTAATACTATGCTGGCTGCACGCATTTCATTTATGAATGAACTGTCTCAACTCTGCGAAATGGTCGGAGCTGATATAGAAATGGTGCGGCAGGGAATCGGAAGCGACAGCCGAATAGGAAGGTCTTTTCTTTTCGCCGGAATAGGCTTCGGGGGAAGCTGTTTCCCCAAGGACATTCGTGCATTGATTGACACGGGGCGTAAAACAGGTCTGGATATGGCTATCCCGCAAGCTGTTCAAAATATTAATATCGCCCAGCAGCAGCGATTCGCCGAAAAGGTTAAAAATTATTTTTCAGGACACCAAACCCAAACAACGCTGGCAGTCTGGGGGTTGGCTTTTAAAGCCAGAACCGACGATATCCGTGAATCACCTGCGATTTACTGCATCGAAAAATTTATCGAATGGGGTTTCAAAATTAACGCATATGACCCCGAAGCAAACGCAGCCGCCTCAGCCGCTCTGGGCGAGAGAATAGAAATCTGCCATAACAGTTATGAGGCTCTTGCCAAAGCCGATGCCCTCGTAATTCTGACAGACTGGCAGGAATTCAGGAATCCTGATTTTGCGTTAATTAAAAAACAGCTTAAAAAACCGGTAATATTTGACGGCAGAAATCTTTATGACACCGCCGTAATTTCAAAAGCCGGATTCGAATATTACAGCATAGGAAGGCCGCCCGTTATACCGAAAGCCTGATTGCTTATATTAGGATATTATTATGAAAGTACTTATTACCGGCGCGGCCGGGTTTATCGGTTCGCACCTGACAGATAAGCTGCTAAGCGAAGGTTTTGAAGTTATAGGCGTCGACAATTTCGATGATTTTTATGACCCAGAAATTAAACGAAAAAATCTCACACGCGCATCTCAGAATAATCGCTTCAAATTAATCCAAGCCGACATCCGCGACAGCAAGCAAATGGAACAAGCTTTATCCGGCGGAATAGAAATCATCGTCCATCTGGCAGCGAAAGCCGGAGTAAGACCATCAATAGAACAGCCGCTGCTTTACGCCGATGTCAATATCAATGGAACGATGGTTCTGCTGGAATCAGCAAGAAAAAATAACATAAGTAAATTTATCTTCGGTTCAAGCTCGAGTGTTTACGGAAATAATAAAAAAGTTCCGTTCTCGGAAGATGACAACGTTGATTTCCCGATATCGCCTTACGCGGCCACAAAAAAAGCCTGCGAGCTTATCTGTCACACATATCACAGTCTTTATAATATATCGATTAGCTGTTTGAGATTTTTCACTGTTTACGGCCCCAGGCAAAGACCGGATTTGGCAATCCACAAATTCGCAAAATTAATCGAACAAAATAAACCGATTCCGGTCTTCGGCGACGGAAATATGATGCGTGATTTCACATACATCGACGATATAATCAACGGCACTATCGCTGCAATGAACAAATGTTGCGGTTTTAATATTTACAATCTCGGCGAATCACAGCCGATAAAATTATCATCTCTTATAGAGCTGCTCGAATCGGCTCTGGGCAAAAAAGCAATCAAGCAGCACCTGCCCGCTCAGCCCGGTGATGTCGAACAAACCTATGCTGATATCAGTAAAGCACAAAAAGAACTCGGTTATCAGCCTGCTACTCAGATTGAAGACGGGCTTGTCAAATTCGTAAAATGGTTACGGCAGGGCTTATAGGACCCGATAACAAGGCAGAAGGTTTAGATTTCGGTTGTTCACCCTAAGCGGAATTTGTTATAATATAGCAGTTCGCAGCCAGCATATAAATTGAGGGTGATGTGGCAATAAATAAGTTTTCCAATTCGTTTTTGTCATTAGCAGCGGCGGTTTTTTTCTGTTTTCCGTTAACATCGCAAGTCTTTGCCCTTAAAGAAGCTATAACAATAGACGGCTCCAACGCCAAAACCGTTCATGAAATCGGCCAAACCGCAGCAGGCATAAATGTCGGCTTGCTTGCGTCTAAAAATATTTATACTCAGCATGAAGCCTTCTTCGAAAAAGACCCAAACGGCAACCCAATCGGTAATTCTTATGCATTTAATTATGATGTTACCGGCAGCGGAATTTCACCTTTTGACCACGATACTTGGATGGCAGGCATCATCGCCAGCCGCGGCGGAGCAATGCATCCGAATGATACCGGCACAGCACCGGACTGCAATATTCACTGCGTCAGGGTCATCGCGGACAGCAACCAAATAAAATTAACAGAAGGACTTGATAAACTTATAAATGATTTAAACTGCCGGGTAATTACTGCTGCTTTTGCTTTAGATGCAGCCGCAGACGGCCAGTCGATAATCTCTCTTATATACGATTACTATGCTTACACATACAACACGGTTGTCTTTGCGCATGCCGCCGGAAATAACGGTATTGGCGGGATACAGGTAGCAGGAGATGCGTTTAACGGCATAACAACAGGAGGATTAATCGAAACCGGCATCGGTATCTATGACCGTGTAGGAATCGTCAGCGGCCAAGGTCCGACTGCCGATGCAAGAAAAAAACCTGATATAACTGCTCCGTCAAATGCTCAGCGAGTACCGCACTCCGGAACAAACACATGGATAATACCTCCTTATAACAGCGGCGAAACAAGTTTAGCGGTACCTCATACCGCCGGTACAGCAGCCCTGCTCGTCGGCTCGGCAGAGCAGACAGAAAATCCAAACGACGGCTGCAGCGAAGTAATACGGGCTGTAATTGTTAATTCAGCTTTTCCGAATATCCAAGACAGATACGGCAATACAACCAATCCGGCAAACTCTAATAATACATGGCATCCTGATAGAGGCTATGGCCGAATTGACGCTTTTAGAGCGTATCAATTATTAAGTTCCGAACAAATTTCGAAAGATACCCCAATTGAGCAATTTAAAGGCTGGAATTATGCACTGGTAAATAACAGCAGCCAGCAAGACAATTATTTTATTGCCGGCTCTAAAAATCAAAGACTTGTGCTTACTGTAACATGGAATCGCAAAATCAATAGGTCTGGACCTTTCAACTATAGCGAAGATACACCTAAATTCAACCTGAATCTCACAATAAAATGTTCGGATGGTACGGTCATTTTTGCCGAAAGTGATTCTAATAATAATCTTAAAAAGGTTGACCTGCTCCTGCCCGCCGATGATACATATACAATTAACCTCACAAATCCCGGCATTAATCAGAGCAGATACTACGGACTGGCATTCGAATTAATACCTCCCGTGCCTGCCGATTTAAATCTTGATTACATCGTAGACGCAAACGACCTTGACCTGTTAAAAAAAAACTGGTTACTGAATAACCCTATAATCGACGAGATGCTTTTTGAAGATGGAATTATCAATCTGAAGGATTTTGCGGTGCTTGCGGATAGCTGGCAATTATTCGACCCCGCCTATTATCAACAATAATACAAACGCCTAATACCCCGGCCCCCAAAAAACCACATCCTCTCGCGCACTCGGCAAAGTCAAATCAGACCAATACATATACTGCCCGGCTTGATAAGCCGCCCTGTTAACAACCGGCCAAACCTGAACATCGGTTTTTGTTCCTTTTATACTTGAGGCATGACCATCGGCATAAACAACATTCATCGAATTATTATGATAAAAACCGCTCGTTGCACGATGATGCCCAACAGGACTGAGATTGTACGGCAGCACAGAAGAATGCTGCGCATCATAAATCTGCGAAGCCATACTTGTCTCGGCTATGAGCATACATGAAGAAGCCTGTTTTATTTCATTTAATTTATATCCCCCCGCAGGCCCCAGCCGAATACGTTCGTCAATATAACCGTTCAGAGCATAGCTTGTTATCCCGCCATGGGAACAAACACCGAAACCCTCGGGATACGGGTCTTTATCAACAGGACAAATCCAGAATTTCGGACTATCGGTAAAAATATCCATCGGATTAATTTTAATTTGGAAATAAGGAAGAAGCGCAATCAGCCAAAATTCCCTAAGCTGCTCTTCGTTCGGATTTGCCGGCATCGAACCGGCTTTGGTAATTTGCTGGTTGTTATCACCCGAATGCGAATGAATCGCAATCGCTATTTGCCTCATCTGGCTGGAACAATATACCGATTTGGCGATATTTCTTACGCGATTAAGGGCAGGCACGGTAATAGCAAGAAGCAGCGAGATAATGCCCGTAACGACAAGCAGCTCCATCAACGTAAAAGCCCCCCGCCGCTTAAATCCGAAAATTGCAAATCGAAAAATGCCTGCAAACCTATTCATAAGGTTCATCATAACTACAAAGCGTAACTATGTAAACCAGCAAAAAGTTTCGACAAATTCGCCCAAAACAGCGTTATTAGAATCAAGCTCAGCCCGGCCAAAATCCATAGACTGTTTATTCGAGGATATTTAGTCCCGTATATAAATCGAAAATGAAAATATCCCGCATAGACCAGACAAGTCGCCAAAGACCACATTTCTTTAGGGTCAAAACCGAAATAACGTCCCCATATATAGTGCGCCCAGATACTGCCGAGAATAAATCCCAAAGCAAGTAATGGAAATCCAAGACATACCAAACGATAAACCGAATCCTCATTTTGCAAAGGGTCGGTTTTTCCGGAGAAGGTTTTAGCCGCAGCCGCAGCAGCTTTAAACATTATTATATATGCCGACAAATACACGGCTACGTGAGGAATAAAAAAAGGACTTTGCAAAGCAGGAGCAAGAGGCTTGGCGGTTTCACTAAAAACAAAACCGGCTGGGAACAAAACAAAAAAACCGATAAGCGTATCAATCTGAAGCTGATTAATCCGCAGATATTTTTCGCAAATAACCGACAGCAGATATACCGCCGCACCCATAGCTATAAACACTTCGAACAAGTTCTGCAAAGGAACATGTCCGGTATTTATCCAGCGATAAATAAAAGCGCCGGCGGACATAATAAAAGCGATAAAAAATAATCCCCGCCCCGCTTTTCGCTGTCTTAATGTCCCCGCGATGAAAGCCAGCAGATAAACTGCCATCGCCGCATAAATAAGCACGCCCAAAATTGAATATTTAACCGCCATCAGATTCTCTTAAACGCCTTAGACCACAAACTCCAGAACAGCCCGATACCCAAAAATATATATCCGCCGAAAATCAGACCGATTCCGCTATCCGAGACAACCGTAAAAACAGAGTAAGGGTTCCCTTCCCGCAAGCCCCAGTCCTGCTGGAGAAAATAATATCCGCCGTAACGCAAAGGTTTATTTACCCTGATTTGTTTAGATGACACAACTTGGTCTTGCTCGATAATTTTCACGCTGCTGAGATACTGCCTAACCACAGGCATCTCGCAGGCATCAGCAGGCTCGTAATGCTTGATTGTAAAATCTTCGAGAGCGAGATAAAAAGGCAGCCACGCCCATTCGCTGTAGTTCTGCACCGCCATAATATTCTGCATTTTTCCTTTTTCGACGATTAGCTCGCCGGTCTGGTATTTTGCGTTTTTTAAAAGGTTTCGCTGAATGCTGTGGCCTTGTTCAGACGACCAAAGCCCGCCCAAAATAATCAATAACGCTCCGATATGAATTAAGGCAAGCGGCGGTCTTCTGGTCAGCTGCGGAAATAAAACAAGACAAACGAAAATGCAGATTAATGACAGCCCCCAGAATATCAGCATAGCAGAACTGCCGAATAATTCTTTCGCAGCCGCCGGGCCTATAAAAGCACTGTAAACCGAAAGCCCCGCGAAAAGAACTATCAATCCGAGCATTAACCGCATCAAGATTCGTTTAAAGCGTACCATTGCTTAATTTTTACCATGAAGAGCATAAAGATTCACGAAGAATATTTTTTACCGCAAGAAAATACAGAGAATTACTATGCACAATACTTTAAAAAATCAGCTTATCAGTAAAAACCAAGATTACCTGATAAACTAAAACATTTAAACAATGCATATTACAAAAAATTCCTTAATTTTTAATTTGCTTAACATACAGCGGTACATTTGTCTCTGGGAAATGATTGTTCATCATTTTTCATTATTTTTTTCATTTGGGTTATACAGCACAACATATTTTTTTTTGATATTTTCCTGCATATTCTCCGGCAGTCGATTGAAATCTAAAAGCTGAACCTTAAAGGGCAGATTGCTTTCGATGAATATATCATTAAGCTTAGGCAATACCTTTTTAGCGATTTCTTTACCGCAGATAATCGCCAAATCCAAATCAGAGGCATTACGGTGAGTCCCTTTAATTCGGGAACCGAAGGCCCAGACCGTTTCCTTGGGGATATAAAATTCTATCTGTTTCAGCAAATACCGTAAATGAGGGACTGGAACCGATATTTGCTCGGCTAATTCTTTAAGATTGAGCGGATTCACCCGTCATCTCCTGATATAAATTATTTACATCCTGATAAAAATCTTCCGTGATATCTAAAACCGCTTCGGATTTGCTGCCGGAATAATCGTGAGAGGTATCCTGCCTAAATCGCAGATAGCTAAACCATGCCTCAGGATTACTAATCAAGTTTCTTTGTGCTGCCAGACGGATAATCTCCTTGGGACTGCCTGTTGCGGCCTCGGCAAAACCTTCTTCTTCGAGATGTTTTTTGCAGGTCTTCCATGCCACTTCCAAAGTATATTCGAACCGTTTTATTAGAGAATCCTGCACAGCCTCCTGCTCCAGAGGCTTGCGAGAGGCGTTGTTGCGATATGCGTCCAGCATTTCACCGTATCTTTGTATCGCGGTTTTTAATTGAATATAATCCATCATCTGAATTCCTATATTTCGAAGCTTATTTTATTTCACCAAGCTGGCTTTCGATTTCACTCTTCATTTTTACTTTTTATTTTCTCGTTCTTATTTCCAACTTCATAAGCTTGGGAAAAAGAGCATCCCGCAGCTTTATAAAAGGCTTGGGCTTTTATAGCTTAATTTGCCATTTTATCCTTCCGCTGCCGCTTTTTTGCTTCCTTCCGCCTAATCCGCCGTTGTTTTCACATCAAATATCGAGAATCAAATTTTACCCCCGAAAATCTGTATTGTAAACCGTGATTTTTAGACCATTTTAACCGCAGAATCTCCGTCAGGAGTCCATAGGACTGAGTCTAAAAGAGTAAAACTATGAATACCATGAAGAAAATTCTAATTTTAAATTATTAATTCTAAATTCTGGATTCTTAGTTCTATTCGAATTTTTCTGTGTCTTTGCGGAAAAACGCCATACGCCGCGAACACAGCCAGACAGCCGCAGCTCCGATAGCCGCTCCGGTCAAATCAATAATATAAGAAATAACGCTCCCCGTCGTTTCAGTATAAACCAGCTTTATAAATTGCCCGAAAGTCATCAGCCTCGAAATATTATATAACCCGTCGGGCAGGCTGTTGTGCCTTTCGATAGGAATTTTAACGGACAGGTATATTCCATACTCGACGGATACATACCCTAATACCGCAAAAAACACTAAAACTATAATCGCCGTATTAGTAAGCTGCCGATTTACGTCGAACAGATAACCAAGCTGTATCAAGCCCGCCGCCAGTCCTACTATCAAACCGCTGACAGGAAAAACATACCAAAGATTGTGGTGCAGGTGCTGGTTAACAAAAGGCAAACATCCCAAAATAAACCCGAAAACTATCATCAGAAGCCCTGCTGTAATAATTTTCGAGTACATAATCCTTACCCTGATAAAATGCCTCTTATCACGACCGCTCGAACTTTATTGATTATCTTGCCAAAAACGACGAAAAACAAGTTAAAATTCCGGTAAATGCAAGATATACCGGTAAACTGCTTACTTTTGACAATTTCGGCTTTTAACCTTAATTTTCGAATAAATTCTTGAAAAAAACCGCATCTTATGTTATAGTAAACCCTGCTATTTAGCCTAATTTGTCAAAAATCAGCAAATAAAACGCGAAATCGCGTATCGGGGGTAGGATAAGGGGTGCTATTGACAATTGTCAGGAGGCCTTTATGCGTTATTTGACCGCCAAATCTTTAGTGTTTTTCCTTACAGCTTTGTTTTTTTTCACAGCACCGGCAATATCGCAAAGTATTGTCATCAATGAGTTTATGTCTTCAAACGGCAATACGATTGCCGATGAGGACGGGGATTACTCTGACTGGATTGAGCTGTATAACGCCGGGGCCGAGCCGGTTAATATGGCAGGCTGGGGAATTTCGGATAGCCTTTCGAATCCTTTCAAGTGGGTATTTCCGGAGATAACGGTTGAGCCGGGTGATTATCTTTTAGTCTGGGCCAGCGGGAAAAATCGCCCGAAAAGCCCTCATGCCGCCGAAACCGTACTAATCGAAACGGCAGCCGAGTGGCTTTATCTGGATGACGGTTCGGATCAGGGTACGGCGTGGCGTTCAACAGGGTTTAATGATTCATCTTGGGCCTCAGGCATAGCTCCCTTGGGTTACGGGCCGCTGGATAATTACGTAACAACAACGGTCAGCTACGGGGGCGACAGCAATTTAAAACATATTACGACATATTTTCGCAAGCATTTCGAAGTAGCGGATTTGGATAGCATTACCTCATTGACGCTATCGCTTTGGCTCGATGACGGCGCGGTGGTGTATCTGAACGGAGTTGAGCTGGTTCGCGAGCTGATGCCGGAAGGCACCATAACTTATTTAACGACAGCGTCTTCTTATGTCCCCGATTGGCCCAACTGGACGCATTATGCTGTTCCGGTCGATGCGCTTCAGCAGGGAACAAACGTACTGGCTGCGGAGGTTCATCAGGTATCTCAGACAAGCAGCGATCTTGCTTTTGACCTTCGGCTTTTGGCGAACGCATCGGTTGCAGAATTGCATACCAATTTTGCCATCAGCACTGATGGAGAACCGCTGACGCTGACGCGGCCGAACGAGACGCTTGCCGACGAGGTTTCACCAATTGCGGTTCCGCGGGACGTTTCATACGGGCGTACTGCTGACGGCGCGGGAACGTGGGGATTTTTCGAAGAACCGACGCCGGGCGCAAATAACAACGGCTCAACGTGGTATTCGGAGATTCTCGGTGAGCTTGAGGTTTCTCATCAGGGCGGTTTTTATACTGCTCCGTTCAATCTGACCATAAGTCACAGCGACCCTAATGTCACTATATATTATACGCTCGACGGGTCCGAACCAGACCCGGAAAACCTGGCCGGTACAACCTATCAATATAAAAACTGGTATCCGATGAACCCGGGGCAATCTCCTACAAGCACATTTTTGACGCGGCAGATGCAGACATATGTCTATTCCACGCCGCTTTCTATCACGGACAGGTCTTCTCAAGCGTATCAGCTCGCGGGTATCAATGTCGAATTTACAAATTCGGTACGTACGCCCTACAGCAATATTTTCAAAGGGACAATCGTGCGTGCGCGTGCATTCAAGACAGATGCCATTCCAAGCCGCTGCGCTACAAACACTTATTTTGTTAATCCGGATATAATGACGCAGTACGCATTGCCGGTAATTTCAATCGTAACCAATGAAGACAACTTCTTTGATTATGAAAAAGGCATTTATGTTGCCGGAAAAATCGGCGACGACTGGCGGATTGCCAATCCGTCGGCTACGTGGGACGGCGGTAAGCCGGGTAACTATAAAGAGCGAGGGATTGAGTGGGAACGAGAATCGCATTTCGAGATGTTCGATACCGACGGAACGCTGATGCTTTCACAAAATATCGGAACTCGCATCCACGGCGGCTGGAGCCGGAGCTGGTATCCTAAATCTATCCGAATGTATGCCCGCAGCGATTATGATAATACCAATGCTTTTGAGTATCCGATATTTGAAGGGCTTGAAAAACGCGGACATCCGGGCGAACCGCTTACATCATTTCGCCGTTTGATTTTGCGCGGTGCTGGCAACGACTACAGCTACACATATTTCCGCGATGCTCTAATGCAGGAGCTTATCAGCCATCTTCGGCTGGATATACAGGCCTATCGTCCCGCCGTGCATTTCATCAACGGCGAGTATTGGGGGATGATAAATATCCGCGAACGTCTGGACCAGCATTATCTGGCGAATCATTATGAAATGGACGCCGATGACGCGGTTATACTGACAGGAAGCGGTGCATGGCTGGATACGGGATTTGAGACGGATAGAGATCATTTCCTCGCGACAGTCAGTTATGCTCAGAACAACGATACGTCGCAGTCAGTTCATTACGAATGGCTTTGCCAGCGAGTGGACCCGGAGAATCTGGCCGATTATTATGCAATTGAGATTTACTATGTTAACACCGACTGGCCGCATAATAACATCGATTTTTGGCGCAAACGCACCGAAGTTTACGAGCCGGATGCACCTTATGGACATGACGGACGCTGGCGGTGGATGGTGTATGATTTGGATTTCGGGATGAGTTTGTACGGGGATAATTATACAACAGACTCTCTGGATAGGGTGATGACAGGTTCGTTCGGACAAACCAATACCCTGTTCAACCGGATGAGGCTGAATACTGAATTTAGCAATCTGTTCGTCAACGCGATGGCGGACCTTATGAATACGTCGTTCAAGCCCGCTTATGTTAATAGTGTTATAGATACCTATAATGCCCGTCTTGTATCTTCGCGCAGCGAACATAATAACCGCTGGCGCACTAATCTTGTAAGCAGCTATGAACAGACCAAGCTGCAGACGTTTGCCAATCAGCGTCCGAGCAATGTTCGTACGCATCTTCGTAACCGCCTCGGAGTAGGCGTTGATAGGCAGTTGACGCTGAATGTTTCTGATGTCGAACACGGTTTTATTCGGGTTAACCGGACGGATATAAACGCTAAGACGCCGGGGGTTGACCCGGTCTCGCCATATCCGTGGAGCGGCCTGTATTTTCAGGGCGTTCCGGTTACGGTAACAGCGGTTGCCCAGCCGGGGTATGTTTTTTCACACTGGGACGGCCCTGCCGGTATTGACCCGCAAGCACAAACACTTACGATTTCGCTGACTGGAACCGTATCACTAACTGCGAATTTCGAAGAAGCACCTGAGCTGACATTGATGCATTACTGGCATTTTAACAATCTTCCCAGCGGTACACTAACCACCGTTGCCGCGGATTATTCTATCGCCTCAAACGCCCAGATAACCTATCCCGGCAGCGGTGCAGGATATATGGACCGAGTAAGCGAAGGCAGCCTGCTAAACGCCAGAATGCTCGAACCTGAAGGATACGCATTGCGAGTCAGAAATCCCTCTCATACCAGAGAGCTGCTGCTGGAGATTCCTACGAGCGGCTATGAAAATATAATTTTATCTTACGCAGCAATGAGAACCTCCAACGGTGCGCAGCAGCAAGCCGTATATTATCGCCTGAGCGACACAAACCCGTGGGTACTGTTCGATGATACCCTTGTAATTACGGAAAGTTTCCAGTTGTTCTCTTTTGATTTTTCCGAGATTTCCGGTGTCAGCAATAATCCCGAATTCGCGGTTCGGATTTTATTCGGCGGCTCTAACGCCTCAGGGACATCCGGCAACAACCGATTCGACAACATTACCTTAGAAGGTTTACCTCTTTCGGGGACAAATCAGCCGCCTCAACTTGACGTGCCGATACAATTCACTGAGGCTATCGTCAATAATCCGATTATGCTGAATCTCTCGGAGCATTTCAGTGACCCTGATAACGATATTCTGACCTTTACAGCCGACGCCAACAAACCTTTTGTCATTGATACATCTGTATCCGGCAGCGTACTGACCTTAACACCGCTGTATCAGGGTGATTCTTTGATTACTATAACCGCCGACGATGGTCACAATCCCGCGATTGAGACTTCTTTCCGTGTTTTAGTTTATCCTCCGGCAAAGACACTTCGTCTGGGAGTATTTAATTTTAACGAATGGTCGCCGGAATATCCTGAGCATACATTCCCGAATCATATGCTGTTTTTACAAAGTGATGTAACCGACCCGGGATTAACTCAGGCATTGGAGTATGCTTATTTTATTCCGCACGATGATTACCACGCCGATGACCAAAGCATCATCGGCTATCCGTATAAAACGACCGGCAGGACAAGGCTCAACGGTCTTGACGAAGATGGTATTTCTTTCATTAATACAGGGCGCGGGCGGGATTTAGGCGGTGCGTTAATTGCTCTGGACACAACAGGCCTCGATGGTATCAATGTAAGCTGGCTCGCCGGCACAATTCTGCAAAATTACCGGCGTTATGCCATCCGACTGCAATACCGTATCGGAATAGACGCACCGTTCGCTGATGTGCTGCATAACGACGAGCCTATAGAATACATTGTGCAAACCGATAATCACACTCAGGATTTCGGGCCGTTCGAGCTTCCCTCAGAAGCAGCCGATAAGCCCTATGTTCAAATTCTGTGGCGATATTATCACATTGACGTAACCAGCGGAGCAAGAGCGCAGCTTCGGCTGGACGATATCTCTGTATCAGGCGTGCTGGATATATTCGAAGATCTCGGTTTGTTTATTCCGTGGTGGCTGAATAATCAATGCGGCCTGTACAATCACTGCAACAGAGCGGATTTAGACCGCAACGGACAAGTTGATTTCAACGACTTCGCAATCCTTGCAGCACAATGGATAGATGCACAATCGCTATAAAAGTAATATTGCTATAAACAAGTGAATAGTTAACGCATTTTTTTAGGAGAGTGATAAATGAAAAAATTAGCATTAGTATTGGCAGTAGTCTTTACAGGACAGATTTGTTTGGCGCAGATGTATATCACCGAGTGGATGTATCAGGGAACGCAAGACAGCAGTTATGAATTTATTGAGTTCACCAATATGAGCACTTCGGCGATTGATATGACCGGCTGGAGTTTCGACGATGACCACCAAACACCCGGAGCATTCGACTTAAGCGGATTCGGGATTGTTCAGCCCGGACAATCTGTAATATTGACGGAAGTCAGTGCATCGGATTTTAGGGATGCTTGGGGTCTTGATTCGTCAATAAAAGTTGTCGGCGATTTGGGCGTCGAGAGCGGGTCTAACCTCGGCCGTGCCGATGAGATAAATCTTTACGACAGCTTCGACAATCTTGTTGACCGTTTAACCTATGGTGATAGCACAGAAGCAGGCGGCCCGCGGACAAGGTATTTCAGCGGAAATATTTTACTCGAATATCTCGGTCAAAATGACGCGACTCAAGCGGTTCTATCAGCAAACGGCGATATATACGGCTCGTACATATCGAATCTCGGCGATGCAGGCAATCCCGGCAGTTATTACGCGGCGATACCCGAACCGGCAAGCTTAATTTTATTCTGCCTTAGCGGTTTGGCAATACGCATCAGGATGCGCCGAAATTAAATTCTGATTATCTTTGGCTGCGGCTATAACAGCAAGTGCCGGATTAAAGCTCAGCTGTAAACAATAACAGTTTTGTTTTTACTGTCTGATTTTGCGCTGCGCAAGATTTAGGAACCTGCCAAGCTCACTGGAGTAATAACACTGCCGAATCCCCATACATCGGGATAATGCTGAATCAAATTGCCGTCTCTATCGGTCATAATCTCTGACGAGCCTAAATGGCCGCTGTGATAATAATAAAAGACAGGGCTAATTTCTACCGCTGTGTTTTAAAATCTACTAATTTAACCAATTAACCTATTCTCATTTTATAGAGCTTAAGGCATTTTGGCGAGGTTTTCGTACCGAACAATCCACTGTCCGTCATCAGAAAAACCGGGGGCGGCTTTTTCAGGGCAATCATCCCAGCCCGCAGCCATCATAGCGACAGCCGTTAATAAACCACCGTTGCCGGGCAGATAAACCGGCAAACGCGCATCCTGAAAATTATGCCCGTTAGGCAAATAGGTATTTTTCGGAGCATCCATCAGCAGCGCATCAACCGCCAGATTCGGCTCGCCGAGCCTCGCGGCTGTCATCGCAATCATCGGATAATCCCAGCCCCACGTTTGGTCGTGGTTCCATTTTTTCATCACATGGACAAGAGTTCTTCGCATCGTTTCTTTGTCAACCAAATATGTCTGCGGCAAAACGCCATACGCCGCCAGCATAGCCGGATGGCCTCCGTCGGAAACAGGCGGATATTCCTGCTCGATATAAATACCGTTTTTGACCGGCAGCGGAGCCAAATTTTTAACGATTTTTTCCCATTGGGGCTCAGGTTCTAATCCGAGACGCTGCCGCCATTGATTGGCTTTATCCAAAGCCCAAGCCCAGTAAGCCAATTCGAAAGCCGGATTTTTAGTCCGGGCAAATTGTTCCACCTCAAACTCTCTGGCCGAAAGCAGCGGAGGCCCCAGCTCGAAACATTTTTTCGCTTCGTTCCAGTGCGCGTAAGAAGCCATAAATTCCGCAGTTTGCCGGACTATTTCCTGATACTTTTCGAGCGTTTGCCGAGTCGGTTTATGCCGATAAATCAATTCGGCGTAATAAATCGGATGCGGCTGCTGCCAGATTAAAAGCGGCCCTATTGTAGACGGAGCATCTCGACCGTCCGGCCCGACCATTTTCGGCCAGCGAACCCCTTGATAACCCTGCTGCTGTGCAATCTCTTTCGCAGCGGGCATAATTTGATTGTACCAGTCGAGACTTTTCTCGAACATTGCAAGACGATTCCATAATGTAAAATGGACTCCATGCCACCAGTGCATCTCAAGATGAAATTTACCGAACCAGCTTGTGCAGGTCAGCCCGGTCTCGGCAGGCGGATATGCCTGAGCACATTGAATGGCTGTTAGATACTGAGATAAAACTATACGTCTTTCCAATTCTTTCCATCTGGGGTCCTTGCTTTGGGAAAGGTCTATCGCCCCGCCGCCGCTCCAGAATTTTTTCCAGTGCTCTTTGTTTTTTTTCTTAATTACGGAAAAATCATAACCGCTCAAATCAATCTTTCTTCTGGTGATTAACAGACAGCACTCGAAAGAATTCGAGTCGCCGGGCGGGATTATTTCGAAGCTGTGCGGTGAAACTTCTTTGATACGGCTTTTATCCGAGTATTTCAGTACGCACCTGTATTTTAGGCCATCCATTTCACGAAGCAAATAAGCATTTCTTCCGCTGTGCTTGGTGAGTTTGGTTGTATGCTTATCGGGATGTCCCCAGCTCGAAGGATTCGGCCCCCACTCGGCAGATGCGTAGGGAAATTTCAACGATACACGAAGTCTGCCGGTTTTGAGTAAATTCGATTTGACCTTAACAGCTATTATTTTCAGTTCGGTATCAACGCAAGTTTTGACATAAATATTTTCGTTATCAAGCTGAAATTTACTGTATAAAATTCCCTCCCAGAGATTAAGAACCTGATTAGGATTCTTTAAATCTTCGGCAGAGGCTTTAGAACCGTCGGCTTTTAGCAGTATAAAACCGAGCTGTGCAAGATTAATCTGATGAGGATTGGCGCGAAGATAATCGGCTGCGGGCGATTGCTGAATGATATTATAAGGCACCTTTCGGCCGTAAGTATCGACCTGAACAAAGGTATCTTCTAAAGAATAATTATGTTTATTGGCAAAAGTATTCCAGCCCCATTCGGCCATAGTCGACAGCGGAATACCTTTTTCGTAGACATCCGGAAATGACTGCAAACCTGTCAAATCGACTGTAAAAGTGAAGTTGCCGTTACCAACCGAAAGCGGCGAAAGAGGATTAAAGTCAGTCAGTGATACGTTATGCCTGTTAACCAGCTCACAGCGGTCGATGTCCCCGTATAACGGCTGCAGAAACAACACCAATACCGCCAATGAAATTTTTATTTTCATTGAGTCAGCCCTTTAAAAATCACACGGTATTACAAAGCGTTATAAAAGTAATCGGCCGAACTGATAGGTCAGCAGCGTCAGAAAATACGCAATCAACGTCAGAGCAAAAAACTGAAATATCGGCCACCGCCATGTATTCGTTTCCATCCGAGTAGCAGCCAATGTAGCAAAACACGGTGCGTAAATAAGACAAAACAGCATTATACAAAAACCGGTTAAAGGCGTATAGGTATTTTTTAAGGTGCTGCGAAGAGTATGGGTATCGGTGGATGTGTCACCAACCGCATAGATAATTCCCATTTGAGAAACAAAAACTTCTTTGGCGGCAGTCGCGCCGATAAGAGCTGTCCCGATTTTCCAATCGAAACCAAGCGGTTTTATTAGCGGCTCTATAAATTTTCCGAATCGCCCTATGACAGAATACTCCAATTGCGTCTGCTGGGCTTGCTCGACTGGCAAATCTTCGAGTGAATCGGCAGAAACTCTCGGATAACTGGCTGCAAACCACAGAATTATGGAAATAGCAAGTATGATTGTACCGGCTTTTTTAAGATACAGCCATGCCCGCTGCCACATATGTATGGTAAGTGATTTCAGAGTCGGCATTCTGTAAGGAGGCAGTTCCATCACAAACGGTATTGATTCGCCTTTAAACAGTGTCCCCCTCAGCAGCTTGGCGCATATTACAGCAATTACGATGCCAATAAGATATATCAGCCAAAGCATCAGTGCCTGTGTTCTTATTGTAATTATTCCGGCATCTAAAAGTATCGTGTCAACAAAAAATGCCGGTATAATCAGCATATAAATCGTCAGCTTAGCTCCGCAACTCATCAGCGGTATAACCATAATCGTAGTCAAGCGGTTGCGTTTATTTTCGAGAATCCTCGCGGCCATAATCGCCGGAACCGAACAGCCGAAACCTATAAGCATCGGTATAAAACTTTTGCCGTGAAGCCCGATTTTGTGCATTATTCTATCTGCGACAAAAGCCGCTCTTGCCATATATCCTGTATCTTCTAAAAACGCGATTGCCAAAAACAGTAGCAGTATATTCGGCAAAAATACTATTACTCCCCCTACTCCGGCGATAACACCGTCAACTAAAAGCGACTGCAGCCACAGCATAGAATCCGCAGGCCAGACATCACCGATTGCCGTTCCGAGCCATGCGAAAGACGACTCCAGCCAGTCCATCGGATATTTTCCGAGCCTGAAAGTCAAAGAAAAAACTATATACATCAAAATCAAAAAAATCGGCAGACCTAATATTCGGTGTATCACAAAAGTGTCGATAGTGTCACTAAGGTTATGCCGAGCTTCCGCTGTGGTCTTAATCGTTTCCTGGCAGGCTCCGGAGATGAAACCGTACCTGCGGTCGGCTAAAATGATTTCCGGCTCATCTTTAAACAAAGATTTCAAATGAGCTACGGCGGAGTTTACCGTATCGTGAACACTCTTATCGGAAATTTTTGCTGCAATCTCGGTATCGTTTTCGAGCAGTTTAACCGCAAGCCAGTGTGCGGTATATTTCTCGGATAATTGCGGCTCTTTGCTTTTGAGTAAATCTTCTATTACCTCAAGCTGCCGCTGAATTTCATCGCCGTATGTTACCGTATGTATTCGCCGGGTTTTTGGCTTTTGCGAAACAGACGCTGCCATATCTAAAAGCTCCTGCTTTCCCTTATTTTTACTGCCTACGGTCTGCACTATCGGCGCTTCGAGCAAAGTCGAAAGCTTATCGGTATCGAATACAAGCCCTTTCTGCCGTGCAATATCGCTCATATTAAACGCCAGCACTAAAGGAGCGTCTATTTCAATAAGCTGCATCGTCAGATACAAACTTCTTTCTATATGCGAGGCGTCAACAACCTGCACAACAACATCAGGATGCTCGTCAATGATATAATTTCTGGCGATAAGCTCTTCGGGTGAATATGCGGTCAGACTGTATGTCCCCGGCAAATCGACGATATGCATCTCGAAATCTTTATATCTGCAAACACCCTGAAATTTTTCAACCGTCACCCCCGGATAATTCCCGACATGCTGGCGGGCTCCGGTGAGCATATTGAAAATCGTAGTCTTACCGCTGTTGGGATTTCCTATCAAAGCTACTGTAATTTTTTTTGCAGATTTCAAGGCGGCACCTTTTGAAAATTAGACATCGCATACGATGATTTTATTGGCCATTCCCCTGCCAAGCGCCACCTTCGAATCTTTGACTGCTATGACAAAAGGCCCCGGATGACCGTTATTTACCACTTTTATTTTAACATGCGGAAACAGTCCCATCGAAGCAAGTTTGGCGTTAAGCCCCTTGCCCGCGTCTATACGGGCGACTTTTACAGTGGCTCCTGATTTAATCACCGATAACGGTTTCAATGCGGTATTAATCATATTTTTTCTTAATCCTTATCAGAAATATTCTTCGGCTGAATATTTTTTAATTTTCTGCGGCAGAAAACCTTGAACTGCTCTGCGATATTTTCATCGCCATTGCCGGTATGATTGACAAAATCAACAAATAAAAACAGTCTGTTTGCAAGCTCCGGCCCAAAGGCATGCTCGGCTTTGCAGGCAGCCTGCTGAGCCGTATCTGCATCAACCCCTAAAATATCAACAAAAAAAGACTTAATTATTTCATGTTTTCGCGCTACTCTTAAAGCGGCTTTTCTTCCGGTTTCGGTAAGAGTAACACAGCCGTAAGGCTTATAATAAACAAGCCCTTTTTGTTTCAATGCACGAAGCGCACCTGTTACCGAAGGCTTGGCAACGCCTAAAGCCTTTGCAATATCAGTACTGTGAACCGCTTGGGTTTTATCCGCAAGGTTCACTATCGCTTCAAGATAATCTTCAAGCGAAGAACTCAAGCTGTTTTTTGAAGTTATCTGCATGTTAGTTAACCCTAACTACCTGAGTTATTATAGTTAGGCATACCTAACAATGCAAATAAATTTATATTTTTTATGCCGTCATAGCCGCATCTTCAGCAAAATCAGCTACTTACAAACCTGCTTATATGGGAAAATTATTTGTTTTTTTGTTCTTGAACCGTTAGAATGGGAATGTTTTCGGGGCGTGGCGCAGTTTGGCTAGCGCACTTGCATGGGGTGCAAGGGGTCGCAGGTTCAAGTCCTGTCGCCCCGATTTTTTTATTTAACAAATCGCTGAGGCGTTATTTTTCAAACCTGACAATATTTTTGCGATAATTCCCGCTAATTTACGCAAATCCTTCAGTTTCCAAGCCTTATTTGCCGAATATATTTACATATGTCACTATTTAATCAAAAATCAAATAAAGCACCGGTACAGTCCGATAATAACTACGGTCAATGCCCTGATTGCGCAAACCATTTAGCCAAAATTGCCCATCTGCAAAATCAGCTAAATGAACTTTCAAACGCATTTGCACAGGCTGTTTCTCAGCTCAAAAGCAGCCAAAAGCTTAAAAATCAGGCTGCGGAACTCGATGAAAGATTCATCGAACAATGCGTCAGAGAGAAAACTCAAGCACAAGCTGAATTGCAAAAAGCGACCTTGCATTGCAATGACCAATTGGCAAAATTAAAAGCTTCTGCTCAATCAAAAATCAACCAATTGAACCAGCAAATAAGCCATCTGACACAGCAGAGAATGTCATATGAGCAAAAAATAAACGAGCATAATCAGAAAAATTCCGAACTGCAGCATGCAATGACACAATTACGAGCTCAGGCCAATCAAAAAATTCAGGCTCTAACCGCCAATGCTCAAAACCAACAGGCGGTTTTGAATGATAGAATCCATCAGCTCGAACAGGCGGTTGCTCAAAATTCTCAATCCGACCAACAGCATCAGCAGCAGCTGGCTCAGTTCAAACAGCGTTACGAACAGAAAATTAATCAAAATAACACTCAAATTTATGCCCAGCAGCAGGAGCTTGAGAAATTAAAAGCCGAATTAGCTCAGGCGCAGGAAGAAATCGCCGCTAAAGCTCGGCTGGCATCAAGAGCCGAAGAACTAAACGCAAGGCTGCTCGAACAATGCAGAATGGCCAAGCTCGGAGCCGATACGGTTGTGAATGACACAGCCAAAGCGTTTAAAAATTCCTATGCAAAATTAAAAACCGAGGCCACAGATAAACTTAGTATGGCCGCCGAACAAAATATGAAAATTAAAACCGCAGCACAGCAGGCATTGCAAAAAGCAAACCAGCGCATCAAAATGCTCGAACAGACTATCGGTAATCTGCAAAATACCGCATCAATGATTGACCCGAATCTACGTTCTATGGATTTTTCTTTCTCAGAATAAAATAACCATACCTCAAAAAAATATGTTTAAAGATTTGGTTCTTAAAAACAGAAGTTATCGCAGATTCGACCAAAAATTCAAAATAGAACCTCAAGCCCTTAGCGAGCTTATAGATTTAGCTCGTTTATCGGCATCAGCAGCCAATCTTCAGCCGTTAAAATATATCACTTCAAGCAATTCGAAAACCAACGCTTTAATATTCGAAACCCTCGGCTGGGCAGGATATCTCAAAGACTGGCCCGGCCCGACAGAAGGCGAAAGACCATCAGCATATATAATAATTCTCGGAGACACCAAAATAAGTAAAAATTTCGGATGCGACCATGGTATTTGCGCACAAAGCATTCTTCTGGGAGCTGCTGAAATAGGGCTGGGCGGCTGTATGATTGCTACGATAAAAAAAGATAAACTCGCCGAAACGCTGCAAATATCGGCTGATTATGAAATACTTTTGGTAATCGCCATCGGAAAACCCAAAGAATGCATTACCCTCGAAGCAGCTAAATCAAATGAGATAAAATATTGGCGTGACAGCCAAGGCGTTCATCATGTCCCCAAACGCTCGCTCGAAGAAATCATCATAAAGCAATACTAATTCGCTGTACGGTTTAATCTGAAGTTGCTGGTTTAATTGTCAAAACAATCAGGCTTTGCTTGTCTTTATCGCTATCTTTGCTTATTAACAAAGCTTTGCCGAGATAATCGTCCGCTTCTACAGGAATCCCTATAACCGCAGGCTGCATCGGCATTAGAGTGATTCCGGCAGTCATTTGCACAAATTCCATTTTCCCGCCATCCGGCAGCAAATCAGAAAATACTATTGTTATTAAAAGATTAATAAATTCTCTGCCCGGAACTTTACGTGGAACGATTTTTAAAATTCTTTCGGCTGATTCGAAGTTGAAATTTTCCGCTCGATACCATCTTCCGTAATAGAAAAATTTCTCAGATGAAATCTTATCGCCAACCTTTAAGTAAACAGGTTTTAACTCATGTGCCGAAACTGTTATTTCGCTTTGGCTGATCGAATCAATGTTTTGTTTTATAGCGTTGAGTTTCTCATCAAAATCAGGCCAAGCCATTCCAATCTCAAGCTGTGTTTCGCTAAGAATTTCACTGAGGTCGGCGGTAACATATCCTCTGGTAACAGATTCCCAGATACCATCTACAGCAGGATAATCCGTCTTATCGACAGTCAGAATCTTCATTGTAATTTCAAATTCCGTCAGATTTTCCGGTTCTACTGCTTGTATCTGCGGTTCTGTTTGAGCCGATTGCTCGTTAGTTTGCTCTTGAACAACATCTTGGGCCGCAACAGGCCGTGGCTTGGAACTCGGCTGAGGTTCACAGCCTATTAATAAAAACAACCCGATTAATATAGAAGCTATTATTTTTTTCATAGTGCTTATTATAGCTTTTAAGTGCAATACTTTGCAAGGTAAATGACTTCTAAAAATCCTTGTCATTCGGTGCTAATACCGCTAAAATTCCAGCATCTTTTTTATAAGGGCAGTTTATGAAAATAAAGTTAAAATTCCTCGGAGCAGCCCAGAACGTAACAGGTTCATGCCACATGCTCGAAGTTGACGGAACTCGAACGCTGGTCGATTGCGGAATGTATCAGGAACGTCATTTTGCTTCACGAAACTGGGAGCCTTTTCCGGTGCCGCCGAAAAGCATCGATGCAGTATTTCTGACCCACGCACATCTTGACCACTGCGGACTTTTGCCTAAACTCGTAAAAGAAGGATTCTCCGGAAAAATCTACGCTACAACTCCGACTGCCAAAATAGCGAAAATAATCCTGCTCGATTCGGCAAAACTGCAGGAAGAAGATGCGGCTTTCAAAAGAAAACGTCACGAAAAACAGGGACGAAAAGGCCCTCATCCGGTGGTGCCGCTTTACACAACCGAAGACGCAGAAGCGGTTTTTCCGTTATTTAGTCCGATTGAATATAAAAATTGTACAGGGATAGATTCCACGATAGAAGCTTGTTTTTTCAACGCCGGACACGTGCTTGGCTCTTCGATAATAAGGCTTACCGCATCGGCTAACGGCTTCCAGAGAATCATTCTTTTTTCAGGAGATATCGGCAGACCCAACCGCCCTATCGTATCGGACCCTGATTCGTTTCAGCAGGCTGATTATCTGCTTATCGAATCGACATACGGAGACCGGACACATCAGCCGACCGAAGACATAAAAGATAAATTGGCTGCTCTTATTAACGAAGCTTATGACAAGCGAGGTAAAATTCTCATACCGAGTTTCGCTCTCGAGCGAGCGCAGGAACTTCTTTATTATCTAAACGCTCTTATTCTGGAAAAAAGAATCCCGCCGATTAAGGTTTTTCTCGACAGCCCGATGGCTTCGAAAATTACGGAGGTTTTTAAGCAGCACCCGGAAATGTTCGACAGCGAGATGACCAAGCTTTTGAAAAATAACAAATCACCCTTTGAATTCGAACAACTGAATTTTGTTCAGTCAACTGATGAATCGAAGGCTCTTAATGAATTAAAAGGCCCGTATATTATTATCGCCGGTTCAGGAATGTGCACCGGCGGAAGAATAAAACATCATCTTGCCAATAATATCAACAATCCTTCCACCACGGTTATTTTCGTAGGTTATCAGGCTGCAGGAACATTAGGAAGAAGAATTCTCGACGGCGAATCTCAGGTTCGAATTCTCGGAACCAAACATGAAGTCAAAGCCAAAATAGCAAGAGTGCAGGGCTTCAGCGCACACGCTGACCGAGAGGAAATGTTAGTATGGCTGAAAAATCTGCAAAATCCGCCGAGAAAAATTTTCATAGTGCACGGCGAAAAAGACAGCGCCTCGACATTCGCTGAATTCATTACTCAAAGCACAGGATTTCCGGCTGAAGTTCCGGAATATGAACAGGAAATCATACTCGAATAACTTGGAGCACAAATGGCTCAGGAAGAACAAATACTCGTAATTCAACGAAGCCTATTCGACGAACTCGGAGCTTTTAACGGACTTATGTTCGATGTCAAGAAATATCTCCCGCGGATTTTCGAACAGGGTGCAACTCGCTTTATGAATCGCTCAGAAGCCGAAAAAGACCCATCTTATAAACAAATTATTCCTTATGTTATTATGAGTCATAATGGAAAATTTCTCAGTTATGTCCGCGGCAAAAAAGCCGGCGAAAAAAGGCTGCTCGGACTAAGGTCTATCGGAATCGGAGGCCATATCAATCCTATCGACTGCAATCTGTTCACAACAGAACCGTATGAAATTTATCTCGAATCCGTTAAGCGGGAAATTGACGAAGAAGTAATAATCGAAACCAAACATAAAGACAAAATTGTCGCCCTTTTGAACGATGATTCGAACGAGGTCGGCCAAGTGCACTTGGGAATTGTGCATTTATGGTCTTTAGACGAGCCGAAAGTTAATAGACGCGAGCAGATGATTACTCAAATGGGATTTATGAGTCTTGACGAACTCAAGCAGGCAAAAGATTCGATGGAAACATGGTCGGGATTATGCGTTGACCATCTCGAAAAAATATCTGCTTAAGAAATCAAATCAGAATTTTTTCCGCTAACTGTTCTGGCACTTTTTCGTATGCAAGCGGTTCGAGGGTAAACGTCCCGCGTCCGGCTGTGGCGCTGCGAAGTTCGCTCGAATAACCGAACATTTCAGCCAGAGGCACTTTGCCGTCAATTACCCTTAAATTGCCGTGGACATGCGAATCCGTTATAAGCCCTCTTTTTGCCATAAGATGTCCCTGCACCGCACCGAAATTAGCTTCGGGAACGATAGCTTGCAGTCTCATTACAGGCTCTAAGAGGACAGGCCCTGCTTTTTTCATCGCCTCATTAACAGCCAATATCGCAGCTTGTTCGAAAGCGATATCAGACGAATCTACCGCATGGAAAGAACCGTCCAGTAATGTCACCTTAACCCCGACAACAGGATAGCCCGCAAGAGTACCGCTGGTAAAAGCTTCTTTACATCCCTGTTCGACAGCTCCTACGTACTCGCGAGGTACTCTATCGCCGCCGGCTTTATTGATAAACTGACTTTCTTTCTCCCAGTGACCGTCTTCATTTAAAATGGGTTCGACTTGTAAAATAACATGGCCGTACTGACCTCGCCCGCCGGTTTGACGGACAAATTTACCTTCACCTTCGGCTATGCCGGTTATAGCTTCTTTATAAGCCACGCGCGGTTTGCCTACTCGGACATCGACTCCCATATCACGTATAAGCTTATGCTGTAAAATTTCTAAATGCAGCTCACCCATTCCGCTGATAATTGTTTGCCCCGTCTCGGCATCCTGCTTCCATGAGAAGGTTGGGTCTTCGCGCCTTAAAACCCCTAAAGCTTCGGATAATTGAGCTCGGTCAGAAGCGGTCTTCGGCTCGATTGACATACTTATAACAGATTCAGGAAAACTTATGCTCGGAAGCGAAATCGGATGTCTGGTATCACAAAGCGTATCTCCCGTCAGGGTATTCTTCGGCCCGATTACAGCAACTATGTCCCCCGCACGAGCAGACTCAAGCGGATTACGCGATTTGGCATGCATCTCATAAAGCCGGGTAATATTTTCTTTCTGCTTGGTGGTAACATCAAGAACTCTGGTACCGGATTTTATTTTGCCCTGATAAATCCTAAGAAAATTCAAATCGCCGTGCGAATCACCGACAATTTTGAAAACCAGCGCAACAAGACTGCCGTTAGGGTCACATTTAACTATTATTTTTTTATCTTTGTTTTCAGGGTCGTGTCCTTCGATATTAGGCCTGTCCAGCGGCGAAGGAAGATAATCAATCACTCCGTCCATAAGCCTTTGTACGCCGATATATTTTAACGCTGAACCTACGAAAACCGGATTCAGCTTATTGGCAACAGTTCCTTTTCTTATGGCTCTTCTAATAATATCTTCAGAGACAGGCTTATCGTGGATATATAAATCCATCAGCTCTTCATCAAACTCAGCGGCGGCTTCGAGCAAATCGTGCCTACCCTTCTGAACAACTTCAGCCAATTCTTCGGGAATTTCCACTTCTTCGAAGGAAACTCCGAGTTTTTCGGGCTTATAGTAAACAGCTTTCTGTTTGATTAAATCAAGCAGTCCCGCAAAAGTGCTGTCGGCTCCGATTGGTATCTGAACAACTGCCGGATGTGCCTGAAGTTTTTCACGAATACTATCCACGCTCATGGCAAAATCGGCTCCGATTTTATCCATCTTATTTATGAAACAAATACACGGAAGTTCGTATTTTTGTCCCTGCCGCCAGACGGTTTCGCTTTGAGCCTGAACCCCTTCGCTACCGTCAAAAACCGCAACCGCTCCGTCAAGAACTCGAAGAGACCTTTCAACTTCTGCTGTAAAATCGATATGTCCCGGCGTATCTATCAGGTTAATTTCAGAATCTCTCCAGAAACATTTCGTCGCCGCCGAGGTAATCGTAATGCCTCGTTTTTGCTCCTCTTCGAGATAATCCATAACCGCAGTGCCGTCATGAACTTCACCCATTTTGTAAATTTTTCCGCTGTAATAAAGAATTCGTTCAGAAACCGTAGTTTTTCCGGCGTCTATATGCGCCATTACCCCGATATTTCGAAGTTTTTGTAATTTAGCAGGCATCGAATTTAGTTTTCACTCTCAAAAAACAAAATAAACTGAAATAAAAGACGAAAAAAAAGCGGATAGTGTATTTTTACAGCTATCCGCTTAAAGAACTATTGTTTTACCACGCAAAATGGGCAAATGCCTTATTAGCCTCGGCCATTCTGTGGACGTTTTCACGCATTGTCATTGCCCCGCCCTGTCCGTTATACGCATCGACAAGCTCAGAAGCCAAACGGTCTGCCATCGGCTTACCTTTTTTGCCTCTTGATGACTCAAGAATCCACCGAAAAGCAAGCGACTGCTGCCGTTTGGGATTAACCTGCATAGGAACCTGATAAGAAGCACCGCCTACTCTTTTGCTTCGGACCTCAATCATCGGCTTGACGTTATTGATAGCCTTTTCGAAAACTTCAATGGGAGAGGTATCGGATATTTTCTTAGCTATGCTGTCCATCGCATCATAAAAAATCCGCTGAGCAACACTTTTCTTTCCATCCAACATAAGACAGTTGATAAATTTCGCGGCCAGCCTGCTGTTATATTTAGGCTCGGCCTGTAATTGAACGCTTGATGCTGTTAACTTTTTCGCCATTAGCTCACCAAATAAACACTACTTCGATTTCTTTGCTCCGTATTTACTTCTGCCTCTTTTACGTCCCTCAACTCCGGCACAATCTAAAACACCGCGTACGATATGGTATCGGACACCGGGCAGGTCTCTAACACGACCGCCTCGAATCACCACTGTACTGTGCTCCTGAAGGTTATGGTCGATACCGGGGATATAAGCCGTAACTTCTTTTCCGTTCGTAAGACGAACACGAGCAATTTTCCTAAGAGCCGAGTTCGGTTTCTTCGGTGTTTGAGTCCTTACGATAAGACAGACACCCCGTTTCTGGGGTGAGCCGCTTATATCCGAAACACGTTTTTGACCTTTACCTTTTTGTCTGGGTCTTTTAACTAACTGATTTATTGTCGGCATAATTTTTCCCGTCTAACTATTTACTAATCTGACCTATTTAAATACCAAGAGCTTCCTTAATAGCGGCATCCGCTCGAGCTTCGGCCTCCTTGGCAGCCTCGATAGATTCTTCCCTAAGTGCTTTAGGCAGCGGAGCTTCCGCCAAATGCTTCACTTGCATTTCAAGATAAGGCTTAAAGGCCGTCCCAGCCGGAATCAAATGACCGAGAATTACATTTTCCTTCAAGCCGCGCAATTCGTCAATTTTAGCAGACAAAGACGCTTCCGTCAAGACTTTAGTTGTTTCTTGGAAGCTGGCTGCGGCAATAAAGCTGTCCGACTGCAGTGACGCTTTTGTAATACCCAAAAGCAGTGTTTTAGCGGTTGAGGGCTTGGGTTTTCTGCCTTTTGAACCTTCGCCGCCTATCATTTCGATTTTTTCATTAATAGCAGCAAGCTCATCTTTATTAACAATTTGACCTTCGGTAATATCTCTGGCATCACCGGGTTTAACTATTTTGATACTATTGGCCAACCGCTCATTTTCTTTGCGGAATTCGAACTTATCCGCAACCTCGCCGGGCAGGAAATTGCTGTCTCCGACCGAATCGATTTCAACCTTACGCATCATTTGAGAAACGATTATCTCAACATGTTTATCATTAATGTTAACGTTCTGAGAACGATAAACATTCTGAATTTCGGCAATAAGATATTTCTGAAGGGCTTCTTCGCCCTTGATTCTCAAAATATCATGCGGAACAAGCGGGCCGTCTGTAAGGGGGTCTCCGGCTTCGACCATATCTCCGGTATGAACATTGAGATGCCTGTCGCGAGGAACATGATGCTCTCTTTCCATTCCGCTTGTACTTCTAACAATAATTGTCATCTTGCCTTTACGTTTATCGCTTTTCAGCTCGATGCGACCGCTGATTTCCGCCATAGCAGCAGGGTCTTTTGGTTTACGTGCTTCAAATACTTCCGTAACCCTCGGCAGACCGCCTGTAATATCCTGAGTTCCACCTGAAGCCCTTGGCTGATGAGCTAACAACTGACCGGCGCTTACAGCCTGTCCTTCATTAACCTCTATTCGTGCGCCTGCAGGAAGGTAATGAACATCAAGAATCTTTCCGGTGGAATCTTCAACCATAATCTGCGGATGTTTATCGCCTTTATGTTCGATAACAACCGGTCTTCCAATCTGACCTCTGCGTTCTTCTTCAATACGAACTGTTTCGCCTTCGATAATATCAACAAACCTGATATTTCCGGCAACTTCAGCCAAAATCGGGGTTCGGTGCGGGTCCCAAGAGAATAATCTCTGGCCTATTTTTACCTGCTGGCCGTCGTCAACTTCGATACTCGCACCATAAGGAACTTTATATTTTTCAATTTCTCGGTCTTTGTCGTCAACGATAGCCATTTCGCCGCTGCGCTTCAGTGCTATGCCCTTTGACCTCAAAATACGTTTTTCCGCGGAAACATCTTTCTGCTCCGAGCCATCGGTCCTAAATTTATCATCTTCGGATTCGATACTTATATTAGGGTCAGGAACAATTCCCAGCTCTTTTAATTTAATCGAACCGTTAGCTCCGGCTTTCTGGTCGCTTTCAAGAATCGCTCGAGAAGCAATACCGCCGGTGTGGAATGTTCTAAGGGTTAACTGCGTTCCGGGTTCACCGATTGATTGCGCCGCAATAATTCCTACTGCCGAACCTTCTTCGACAAGCAGACTGGTGCTTAAATCCCACCCGTAACATTTTGCGCAAATACCATACGGGCTGTCGCATGTCAGCGGACTTCTTACACGAAGAGCGTCAACGCCAAGCTCTTCGATTTTTTCGGCTATATCCGGCGTTATAATTTCATTTTCATGTACAATCATTTCACCGGTTATAGGATTTCTGATGTTGTCTCTCGATGTACGGCCAATAATAAGCTGACTTAGAGGTATGTCAACCTGGTCACCTTTGCTTATAGTACTTTTGGTCACGCCCTGAAGGGTTCCGCAATCACGTTCGGTAACAATAACATTTTGTGCTACGTCGATAAGTTTGCGTGTAAGATAACCCGAGTTGGCTGTTTTAAGAGCGGTATCCGCCAGACCTTTTCGAGCACCGTGCGTAGAACTGAAATATTCGAGAACATTAAGACCTTCACGGAAATTCGCTTTAATCGGCGTTTCGATAATTTCACCGCTGGGCTTGGCCATCAACGCTCGCATACCCGCAAGCTGCTGAATTTGGTCAACACTTCCCCTTGCACCGGAACCCGTCATAACATAAATCGGATTCAAATACGGTTTTCCGTCGGCTGTTTTATCTTCCTTAAGACCACGCATCATTTCGTTAGTAACGGCAACCCTTGCGTGAGTCCATGCATCAATTATCTGGTTGTATCTTTCACCTTCCGTAAGAACACCGGCTTGATAATTTTTATTGATTTTTGCAACACGTTTTTCTGTCTCGGCAATAATATCCTTTTTCTTCGGAGGAATTTTCAAATCTGAAATACCGAAACTTAATCCGGCCAGTGTCGCATATTTAAATCCTATGTCCTTAATTCTATCGAGCAAATCTATTGTTTCTGCGCTTTTTGCATATTTGAAGCAGTCGCTAATAACCTTGCCGAGCTTCTTTTGACTCATCGAAGCATTATAGAAAGGCATCGAGGTCGGAAGTATATCGTTAAAAATACACCTACCGGGCGTAGTAACAATCGTCATGGATTTCTCGGGCATTTCGGTTATATCCCAATCCTCATCGACGACTGGTTTTTGTACCCGGACTTTAACTTTGGCATGAATCGCAACTTTGCCCATTTCATAAGCAAGTATCGCCTCGAACGGGTCTTTAAACATCATCCCCTCGCCGCGCTGCTGGTCATTAATAACCGTCAGATAATAGTTACCCATAACCATATCCTGAGACGGGCCAAGCATAGGTGAGCCGTTTGAAGGAGCAAAAATATTATGAGTGCTCATTATCAGAGTATGAGCCTCAGCCTGAGCTTGTACGCTCAAAGGCAAATGCACTGCCATCTGGTCACCGTCGAAGTCTGCGTTAAAACCTTTGCAAACCAGCGGATGAAGCATAATAGCGTTTCCTTCGACCAGAACAGGTTCGAACGCCTGAACACCCATTCTATGCAGCGTAGGAGCACGGTTAAGAAGAACAGGGTGCTGGTGAATAACTTCTTCGAGAATATCCCATACCTGTTCGTCTCTTCGCTCAATCATTCTTTTGGCGCTTTTAATCGTATCGGCAAGACCATGCTCTTTGAATTTGCGAATAAGGAAAGGTTGATATAATTCCAGTGCGATTCGCTTGGGAAGACCGCACTGATAAAGCTTAAGATTCGGACCGACAACAATTACCGAACGCGCCGAGTAGTCAACTCGCTTACCGAGAAGATTTTCACGGAATCGGCCTTGTTTGCCCTTAATCATATCCGTAAGGCTTTTCAAAGGACGATTATTGCTTCCCAGAACAGGTCGGCGGCATCTGCCGTTATCGAGCAGTGAATCAACCGCCTGCTGAAGCATACGTTTTTCATTGCGTATAATTACTTCCGGAGCGTTTAAGTCTATGAGTTTTTTCAGCCGGCTGTTGCGGTTAATGATGCGCCTGTATAAATCATTCAAATCGCTCGTCGCGAAATTACCGCTTTCTAATAAGACCAGAGGCCTTAAATCAGGCGGGATTACAGGACAAACATCCATCACCATCCACTCGGCTTTGTTTTCACTGTTTCTTATCGAGTTTACTGTTGTAAGACGCTTTGTAAGGTCGCGTATCTTCTGCTGGCTGCTGGTTTTTGTTATCTCTTCTTTAAGCTCGCCCGACAATGCGTCAAGGTCAAGATTCTGCAGAAGAGTTTTTATGGCTTCGGCGCCCATAAGAGCCTTAAAACTGGCTCCGTATTTATTATTGGCATCACGAAATTCATCTTCGCTCAAAAGCTGACCAACTTTCAGCGGGCTTTGGCCGGCATCGGTAACAACATAATCCTGAAAATATATAATCTTTTCGAGGTCGGAGCTTTTCATCGCAAGCAATGTGCCTATATGGTTGGGTATAGCTTTAAAAAACCATATATGAACAACCGGCGCCGCAAGATTAATATGGCCCATGCGTTTTCTTCGAACTCGGCTGTGGGTAACTTTCACCCCGCAGCGGTCGCATATGATACCTTTGAACTTTGTTCCCTTATACTTGCCGCATGCACATTCCCAGTCACGTTCGGGACCGAAAATACGCTCGCAGAACAAGCCATCCTTTTCCGGCCGGTAGGTACGATAATTTATCGTCTCAGGTTTTCGCACCTCACCGAAAGACCAGCTGCGAATATCATTCGGACTTGCAAGGGCAATTTTTACTGAACCATAATCATTTATTCTGTCATAAATATTGCTAAGCATCAAACCGACCCCTTATAGTTTTTTGTGTCGATTCAAAATATTCCTTACGCTATTACTACAAAGCGCTGCCTAATCGCTTCTTTTCCAATTGTATATTTAATCCCAAACCTCTGATTTCGTTACAGAGCACATCAAATGACAGCGGAGTTCCCGCTTCGAGGGTATTTTCACCTTTAACCATCGATTCGTATATCTTCGTTCGGCCTTCGACGTCATCGCTTTTAACCGTCAGCATTTCCTGAAGTGTATACGAAGCTCCGTAACCTTCCAAAGCCCAGACTTCCATTTCGCCGAATCTCTGGCCGCCTGTACGAGCTTTTCCGCCCAACGGCTGCTGAGTAATCAAGCTGTAAGGTCCGGTCGCACGGGCATGAATCTTATCATCAACCAAGTGATGCAGTTTCATCATATAAATGCATCCTATTGTCGCCCGCTGCTCGAACGGTTCGCCGGTTCTTCCGTCATAAAGCTGAGTCTTAAGAGAATCCGGAATATTAACAAACAACTCATCGTGCGGAGGAGCCGTTTCCGCATCCTGCAATTGCTGCGCCCTTGTTTTAACATGCTGATTCGCCTCGGCGGTAAGTTCCTGTATGTGTTTTTCCGAAGCACCGTCGAAGACAGGGGTAACAGCCGAAAATCCAAGAACTTTTGCAACCCAGCCAAGATGCGTTTCCAGAATCTGGCCGACGTTCATACGGCTCGGCACACCTAAAGGATTCAGTAAAATATCCAGCGAAGTACCATCTTCGAGGAACGGCATATCTTCTTCCGGCATAATTTTAGCAATTACACCTTTGTTGCCGTGGCGGCCTGCCATCTTATCACCGATAGAAAGTGTTCGTTTTGTGGCGACATAAATTTTAACCATTTCCATAACGCCGCTGGGAAGTTCATCGCCATGTTTAATTGTTTCGATGCGGCGCTTTTTCTGTTCGTCAAAAGCTGTAATTTTATCCCAGAATTTATCGATAATCTTCTGGACATCTTCGCGCATCGCAGCGGGCTTGACCCATTTTATATCGAAGTTTTGTATTTGCTCCGTGATAACTTCGTCATCAGAGCTTGCTCCGACTTTCTGGCGTGTCGAAGGGTCAACAATAGCAACCTCAAGCTTATTGTGAATTGCATCTATCATCTCGCGGAACATACCGCACTGATTTGTTCGTATTTCTTCCTCGACGGCTTTTATCTGAGCTTTCATCACTTTTTTCTGCTCTTCGCCGCCTGCCCCGCGTCTGGTAAATCTTTCTGTTTTTATTACTACGCCTTCATAACCGCTTGGAAGCTCGAGAGAATCGTTCTTAACGTCCTCTCCGGCTCTTCCGAATATCGCATGCAGAAGTTTTTCTTCCGGAGTAAGCTCGGTTTTACTCTTAGGAACAACTTTTCCGACAAGAATATCACCGGGACATACACGAGTACCTTCACGTATTACTCCATGGTCGTCGAGATTTCTGAGAGATTTCTCGCTGACATTAGGTATGTCTCTGGTAAATTCTTCTCTTCCTAATCTTGTCTCGCGTACTTCGGCGGTAAATTCGTCTATATGAATACTTGTGAAGCTGTCGTTTTTAACAAGCTTTTCGCTGACAATAATAGCATCTTCGAAGTTAAACCCGTCAAACGAAACGAACCCTACCAAAACATTCTGTCCAAGAGCCAAAGCTCCGTTGTTCGTCCCGCCGCCGTCAGCGATAACTTGGCCTTTTTTAACTTTATCTCCAAGCTTAACAACCGGCTGCTGATTCAAACAAGTACGTTCGTTCAGACCGACAAACTTTTCGAGCTTATATTCATCTGTCTGATTAATTACTATCCGTGTCGCATCGACAGCCGTTATCGTACCGCTGTTTTTAGCGCGAACAACCATACTCGAATACTGACCGACAACATCTTCCATACCTGTCCCGACCAGCGGTTTTTCCGTTTTAAGCAGCGGTACAGCCTGACGCTGCATGTTAGAACCCATAAGTGCGCGGTTAGCGTCATCATGGTCCAAAAACGGAATCAGCGATGCCGAAAGACCGACTATTTGTTTCGCTGAAACATCGACATAGTTTACTTCGTCGCTTGAAACCTGCGCGAGTTCTCCGCCTTTCATCGCAAGAACCATACCCTTTTGAATTTCGCCGGTCTTCTGGTCGAAAGTATTCGGCGCTGCGATTACAGCCTGCATATCTTCATCAGCACGCAGATAATCGACTTTAGTGGTTGCTTTGCCTTTTTCGACTCTTCTGTAAGGCGTAAGCAAAAATCCGTATTCATCAACTTTGGCAAATATAGCCAAAGAAGCAATTAAACCGATATTAGTACCTTCGGGTGTTTCAATCGGGCAGACTCGACCATAGTGACTAATGTGTACGTCTCGAACTTCGAAGCCTGCTCTTCGGCGATTCAGACCGCCCGGACCCAACGCCGATAATCGACGTTCGTGCGTAAGCTGACTAAGAGAGTTAGTCTGGTCAACTATCTGACTAAGCTCGCCGCGGCCGAAGAAATAATTGACCGCGCTGGCAACACTTTTACTGTTTACCAAATCGGCGATTCGAGGCTGTTCTTCGCCTTCCTTTTTAACACTCATTCGTTCCTGAACGGTCTTGCGAAGTTTGAGCAGGCCTTTTCTAATCTCATCACTAGCCAGCTCATCAATCGTCCGCAGACGGCGGTTACCCATATGGTCAATATCATCGACTTCACCTTCTCCATTGCGAAGTCCGATGATGTACTTCATAGTATTAAGAAAATCTTCAACCCGCAGCGTCATTTCATCTTCTGAGACACTAAGACCGAATTTTCGATTCAGACGGAACCGACCGACTCTGCCGAGACGATAGCGATTCGTATCGAAAAATTTCTCATGGAAAAATGTCTTGGCTTTTTCTTCGTTAGGCGGATTTCCCGGACGAAGACGCATATAAAATTTCAGAAGAGCCTGTTCATGGCTCTGGCAATCATCTTCCGCCAGAGTATTCAGTACCAGCGCATCATCGAGTTCTTCTATAACTTCTATCTTTTTAATGTCGCTGCTGCGAATCAACCCTAATCTGTCGCCGATTTGCGTTCCGGCTTTGGCTATGATTTCGCCGCTTGTTGTATCGACAATCGCACCGACCGTCCACATTTCCGGCGTTAGTTTATCTACCGAGATGTTCTTGGTAGGATAAAACGCTCTAATAATCTGCTCAGTCTGGCCGTAATCACTGCTGATGGCTCTAAGAAGAACCGTAGCCGGAATTTTGCTGGACTGGTCGATTTTAACGACAAGAACATCTTTTTTGGTAACACTGATTTCGACCCAGCTTCCTCGCTCAGGTATAATTCTTCCGCCGTGAAGAATACGGTCGCCTTCTTTGCTCTCGATAAGAAAATCCACACCGGGCGAGCGGTGAAGCTGGCTGACAATTACGCGCTCGGCTCCGTTAATGATAAATTCGCCGCCGCCTATCATAACCGGCATTTCGCCGAGATATATCGACTGCTCAGCCAAATCCTTGCCGTCGGCACTCTTAAGCCTGCATGTTATCTTCAGCGGATAACCGTACGTCAGACGAAGCTGACGGCATTGAGTTATCGAGTATCGAGGTTCTTCCAGCTCATAGAAAAGATACTCAAGCTTTAAACTTTTGTCGTAGCTTTCAATAGGAAAAATTTCTCGAAAAAGGTCTTCAAGACCGCGACGTTTACGCTTTGAAGGTTCCACTTCGGGCTGTAAAAATGCATCATAACTGCCCTTTTGAAGAACAACCATATCTGGTATTTCAACCGCGTCACGTACCTTGCCGAAATTGCGAACCGGTAGCGCAATCATTTTATACTCCCAAAATCGAGCAAAACACTTCCAATCGGGCCCTTTGCCCCTATCACAGTGTAACCCCATCCCCGTTTAATACGGGTTTTTTCTGTCCCGTAAATTCTACCGGGTATAATTATGTTCATAATTAAAAAATTATTTTATTATCAGCACTATGCTATTTCAACGGTCGCACCGGCTTCTTCAAGCTGTTTTCTTGCAGCTTCAGCCTCGTCTTTGCTAAGACCCTGTTTTATCGGCTTTGGTGCGCCTTCAACCAAGTCTTTGGCTTCTTTCAGACCCAAACCGGTCAATGCTCTGACTTCTTTGATTACCTGAATTTTCTTATCACCGAAGGCTTTGAGAATAACATCGAAAGAAGTCTTTTCTTCCTTCGCTTCACCACCGCCGCCGGCAGCAGGCCCGGCAACCATAACCGCTCCGCCCGCAGCAGGTTCGATTCCGTACTCTTGTTTAAGATAATCCGCAAGTTCTTTGGCTTGCATTAATGTAAGAGCTACAATCTTATCACCTAAATCTTTAATCTCTGCGCTCCAACTTTTGGCTGTTTCTTCTGACATCTTTAAAAACTCCTATTTTATCTCTGCCGAACGGTAGCCGAGACTACGCCGTCCCATTTAACCCCTAATCCGGGGGCAACCATATCAGCAACTCTATTTCTTGAATCACTTTTAATCCGCTTAGCCAACTGATTGCTATGCGGCTTCTTTTTCTTTCTTTTCAATCAGCGATTTAATGCAGCCCGCAATGGCACTTGCAGGGCTCGTAATACAAGATGCGATTTTCCGGGCCGGTGAAAGCACAAGCATAACGACCTGTCCCTGAAGTTCGGCACGGTTGGGCATCGTAGCCAGCAATTCGGCGCTTTTGGCATCAAGGGCAGAACCTTCCAGATAAGCGCCCTTAATTTTTATAACGGTGAGTTTTTTACCCATCTCTGCTATTTCTTTGGCTACATCGATAATGCTATCTCCGCCATAAGCAATCGTGCAAGGTCCGACAAATAACGGCCCTGCCGATTCCATACCTTTATCGGCCAGAGCTTTTCTAAACAGCGCATTGCGAACAACGGCCATTTTAATCCCTTTTTGCTTCAACTGGCCTCTGATAATATTATTATCAACGCCGCTCAGACCAGTAACATTAAGAACCAGAAAATCACTAATCTTATCGTCAGATATTCTTCGTTCTAACTGGGCCTGAAGTAAACCCTTTACATACTTGCTCATAAAATCCCCTTATCTATATACTGACCAAAACGCCCGGGCTCATTGTCGCTGAAAGACACATTTTTTTAATATATGTACCTTTTGCAGAAACAGGTTTTGTCTTCTTTATATGAGCTACAAACGCTTCGATATTTTCAATAAGTTTTTGCTTGTCGAATGACTGCTTTCCGACAACCGCATGAACATTTCCGCCTGCATCGTTACGGAACTCGATTTTGCCTGCCGCGAATTCGGCTACCGCCTGAGCAACTTTCGGCGTAACCGTTCCGTTTTTAGGTGATGGCATTTTTCCCTGCGGACCAAGAACTCTTCCAAGCTTGCCGACTTTGCCCATAACCTTAGGTGAGGCTATGGCTACGTCGAAGTCCATCCAGCCGTCAGTAACTTTTTTAACCAAATCATCGCATCCGGCTTCTATAGCACCGGCTTGTTTTGCGGCTTCGACCTCCGTGTCGTCACAAAATGCTATGACTTTCTTTTGTTTGCCTATTCCGTGAGGAAGAGATATCGAACCTCTAACCATCTGGTCCGCCTGCTTAGGGTCGATTCCAAGATTAAGAACACATTCAACGCTCTGGTCAAACTTCAAAGAGTTGAACGACTTAATTTTGGCAACCGCATCCGGCAGGCTGAGCAGTTCTTTGCTGACTTTTTCCGCGTCAGCTCTATAACGCTTGCTTCTATCTGCCATTAATAACTCCTTAAAACGCGATTAATAATCGCTCCCACTCTATGCCGTGGTAAGCTAAGTTTTTTTATTTCGGTTTAATCTACAACTTCGATACCCATACTTCGGGCGGTACCGCGAATAATCTTTTCTGCGGCATCGACGTCGTAGGCATTAAGGTCTTGAAGTTTTTGCTGGGCGATTTCACGAACCTGTGCAGAGGTAACTTTGCCGACTTTTTCTTTGTTCGGAACACCGCTGCCCTTGGCAACCTGTGCCATCTGCTTTAGAAGCACAGCAGCCGGAGGACTTTTCACTTCAAAAGTAAAACTCTTGTCCGCATATACGGTTATAACTACAGGTACGACTGTTCCGTTATATTCTTTTGTCCGCTCGTTAAACTGCGAGACAAATTGTCCGATATTTACACCCCTTTGGCCTAAAGCAGGCCCTATCGGCGGAGCCGGCGTCGCCTGACCGCCGGGTGCCTGAAGCTTAATTTGACCAACAATTTCTTTTGCCATTTAAAAATCCCAAACGTTATATTTTTTCAATTTGCCAGTATTCGATATCGAGCGGAGTACTTCGCCCGAATATACTTACGACAACTTTAACTATCCCGCGTTCCGGGTCTATCGCTTCGACAACTCCTTCGAAATTCTCGAACGCGCCTTCGCGAATTTTAATCTGGTCACCCGGAGCAAACTCGACCTTAATGCTCGGAGCCTGTTCGGGTTTTTCAGCTTCGCTGAGCATCTTGGCTACATCTGTATCACGCATCGGAGTCGGAATACCTTCGGTACTTATAAAATCACCGACACCGCTTGTTTCCTTAATCACAAACCATGCCCGCTCGGGAACGCGCCCTTCTTCGGTCGCTTCCATTTCCATAAAAACATAGCCCGGATAAAGCTTTCTCTTATGCACAGTTTGTTTATTTCCGCGAATTCGCTTAACCGCTTCGATGGGCACTTCTATCCGCCCGATTATATCAGTCAAACCTTCGGCCTGAACTTTACGTTCAAGGGCTTCCCTGACGTGCATCTCTTTATTCGACTGAACTCGTAAAACATACCACTGCATAAACAAACCTGCCTGTAAATTTAAGCTTAGCAATCCCTGCAAAGCATTTAAATGCCAACTACCTCAGTGAAGAACATGCTGAACACAATATCAACAAAAGCAAGATACAAAGCCATAAGAACCACTACGACAATCACGACGACCGTCGAAACAGCTATTTCTTTACGGCTTGACCAGCTTACTTTCTTCAATTCACCTTCGGCGCTAATCATGAAATCCGCGACAGAAGGCTTATTGACCATCCAGAATATCAGCAGGCCAAATACTACAAACAAAACCGCCGGAATCATAGTCTGCAGCCACATCCACGTTTTAGGGTCCAACCCAATGACATCCATAGCCTGAAACTTGTTATACAAAGTGTAACAGCCTAGACCGACAATCAAACCCAAACCTAAGGCACTCCAAAGTCTTGTGTTTTTGCCCTGTCCGCGTTTATATATTTCGAATTTCATTTGAAATCCCTAAATTCAATAAACGTTATCTAATACGGCGACTCCGAACGCTTTAAATACAGGCCAGGAGGGAGTCGAACCCGCAACCTTCGGTTTTGGAGACCGATGCTCTGCCAATTGAGCTACTGGCCTAATTCAGTCTCTTTATTCGCGCCTCGTATTTTTCCGCCTTGCACACAGAAAACTTATTTTCGTCTTATCTTATGTGCTGTGCGCTTTCGGCAGCGTTTACAATACTTTTTTAATTCTATCTTCGGCGTGCCCTCTGCGACACTAACGTTGGTGCGGTAATTTCTCTCACCGCATTCAGGGCATTCCAGCCAAATATCTTCACGTTTACTTTTCTTCTTAGCCATAAAAAACGAGCCTATCCGACAATAGCTAATCTGCGTATCGTCTTAGTAGTCTGATTAAAACCGACTTGTTCTGACCTTAAGCCGACTACTGAAGTATTTTTGTTACGACTCCGGCACCAACAGTTCTGCCGCCTTCACGAATTGCAAAACGCAATCCGTCTTCCATCGCGATAGGAGATATAATCTCGACTTCCATCGCAATATTGTCGCCGGGCATGCACATTTCCGCCGCCTTGCCGTCACGGCTCTGCAATGCGTTTACACCACCGGTAACATCTGTCGTACGGAAATAGAACTGAGGTTTATATCCGGCGAAGAACGGGGTATGACGACCACCTTCCTCTTTTGTCAGAACGTAAACCTCTGACATGAATTTCGTATGCGGGGTAATACTTCCGGGTTTGGCGATAACTTGTCCTCTTTGCAGGTCTTTCTTTTCAACGCCTCTCAAAAGAAGGCCGACATTATCACCGGCATGACCTTCGTCGAGTGTCTTATTAAACATTTCGACACCTGTACAAACACTTTTTCTTGTATCTTTCATCAAGCCGATGATTTCAACTTCTTCGCCGACTTTAACTTTGCCTCTTTCAATTCTTCCTGTTCCGACTGTTCCGCGGCCTTTAATACTGAAAACGTCTTCGACCGGCATTAAGAACGGCTTGTCAACCTGACGCTCGGGAATAGGTATATAGTTGTCCATCGCATCAAGCAACTCCATAATAGGCTTACAAGCCGGGTCATCAAGGCTTGTTGCGTGAACGGCTTTAATAGCACAGCCTCTGATAATCGGGGTATCATCACCCGGGAATTCATATTTATTAAGCAGGTCTCTGATTTCCATTTCGACAAGGTCAACAAGCTCCGGGTCATCTACCAAATCAACTTTGTTCAAGAAGACGAGAATCTTAGGAACATTAACCTGACGAGCAAGAAGGATGTGCTCTCTTGTCTGAGGCATCGGGCCGTCATAAGCACTTACAACCAGAATAGCACCGTCCATCTGAGCCGCACCGGTAATCATATTTTTAACATAGTCGGCGTGACCGGGGCAATCTACGTGAGCATAATGCCGATTATCGGTTATATACTCAACGTGAGCAGTAGCGATTGTCAGAATCTTGGTCGGATCGCGGCGACCCTGAGATTCAGATGCCTTTGCGATGTCATCATAGCTCTTAAACGAGCAAAGCCCTTTAAGCTCCATAACTTTGGTCATCGCAGAAGTAAGCGTAGTTTTACCGTGGTCAACGTGACCGATGGTACCAACATTTACGTGCGGTTTAGTTCTTTCAAATACTGCCTTTGCCATTGCCGTTCAAACCTCCAATATGCGCAGGTTAATAATTAATTCCATTTATTTATTTTTTAAAACGCCAAACACTTCTACTAACCCCTTGCCTTATTTCAAGCCTGCAACAGCCTATAACTCGGCAAGGAGTTCTTCTTTGCACTTAGCTGCTGATGGGATTTGAACCCATGACCTCGTCCTTACCAAGGACGCGCTCTACCGACTGAGCTACAGCAGCAAAAATCAACGCTGTGAAAATTCCTAAACAAGCAGGAACTAAATTAACTCGCATTGCGGTTTTCAGCAGGGCTTAAAATAAAACCAGCTCCGCTAAAAGCTACAAAAACACTCCCTACACCTTTCGCCCAGTCTCAACAGAAAAAAGATCAAGACGCAGGGAACATTTTAATATACCGCTTTTTACGAATTTTAGCACAGTAGTTTAGCTTCTCAAGGGCATAAGTGCAAAGAGAAAAATGTGAAAAATTTTAAAAATTTACAGTTTTTTTTAAAAAACCCGAAATTTCACAAAATTGTCCTTTATAGGAAAAATTGCTCTACATACTTCCTTCAGGCTTCACTTTAAAAAGGGCAAAATGGGTAATTTAGGATTTAAGGGCCGCCCTTAAGAAACATTCTGTGGTACTGGGCAGTTGGTAAATAACGGAAAATTCAGCAGAGACTTGCTGGTTTTAAGTGTAAGCCTTTTATTTAAAAGGCCTTACAACTTAGGAAGTTTTCATAAAATCAGGCTGATTGGCCTCTTGCGGTTCTGGGGCTGGTTTTGGAATGCTCGCGAGATATTTTGCCCAGCCGGTAAGCTGCATCTTCCACTTAGGTCTGTCTCCGGCTGTTCGGGCATCTATTTTTGAAAGCTCCTCGAGAAGAGCAGAAGGTTCGATTGCTCCGTTTGGATTTTTGATGTAATCATCTATAACTTTGGCCAGAGGTGATTCAGCGCTAATATCGGCTTCAAGTAACCGATTTGCCACTAAAAGCCCTGCGGCTTTGAGATTTCCGGCATTGATATAAACACTCATAAGCTCCGCTCTGAGCTGCCTGCGCCGGTTCTGGTCGGTATCATCTCTAAGCAGATTACCAAGATACTCAGCGGCGCGGGTTAAGTCTGCGGCTTCGATATATCGGCTTGCCAATTTATATCTGATACTTCTTAGCATCTCGGTTCTCGCATCGGCAGAAGCTTTTCTTTCCGCAAGCTCGAGAAAAGAAATCATTCTGGCGCCTGCAAGACTTCTTTCCTCAAGTTTTGGTATCCACTCGTTGATTGTAGCAGCCGAGCTATGCTCAAAAATACTCATCATAGCTCTCCACGCCAAAGGCCCTTCGGAATTAGCGTTAATTTTTTCTACAAGCCACGTCAAATCGTCTATCGTTCCAACTTCTTCAGCCAAAGCAATTAGCTGCCGTCTAATGTTTATATTTTTGTCGTTAACATGGTCATTTCTTAACTGCCGCAATGCCGCGGATTTATCTATATTAATTAGTCCGTTTACGGCAGCTTCGCGGACGGGGTCAGATTCATTAGACAAAGCTTCGACGAAAAATCTTTCATAAAGCCTCACAGCTCTTGCGTTATAACTGCTTTGACCGCAAAGAGCTGCCATCGAATTCAGCAGCGAGCCGCTAAGTGCTTGGGATTGATTTTCATTCTCATACCTTTTTGCCAAAGCAATCAAATAAATCTCGGCTTGGTCATCGGCAAGACCGCCGAATTCGAGGAGATTTCTTATAACTTCGGCTCCTTTTTGAGATTTGAAAGGGTCCGCCGATTCAAGGTACTGCACCGCCAAATCCAAAGTCTCCTTGCGTATCGATTCATCGAGCTTAATAGGAGATTTGGGACTAAAAGCAAAACGGCAAACTTGTCCCAGAGCTATAAACTGTTCTGTACGAACCGCATCATCCGGTTCGACCTTTATTTGCTCGAGTAAAACCGAAGATGAGTCAAGCTCGCTCATTAACGCCAGAAGTTTGGCAGTATTAAGTCTTACCTCGCGGTTCTGGTCGCTTATAAGTTTTATCAAACTCGGCCCAAGCTCAGCTAAAAGCCTTGTCTTTGGCTCGGTCCCGACCCACCACTGCGTAACTTTCGCCAAAGCCCATAGCCTTATCTCGGCTTCGGTACTGGAAAGACGGCTTGCCAAGAATTTAGTCCGTGCCGATTCATCACCGCCGTACATAGTATAAAGCTCGTCGATAGAAGCCATATATTTCTGTTTCCACCACTCCCGCTGCTCTTTAAGAGCGGCAATTTGTTTCTCATAGCCCTGCCTGACTTCCCAATATCTAAGGAATTCATCTTTTCCTATTCGCTGTATTTCATCTATCATCTGTCGGCGAGTCGCTTCATCTGTTCCGACAGCGGGTATCCCCAGAGAATTGAGAGCTTCGGAAGCAGCGTTTACAATCTGCGATTCGGCATCACCGAGAAGTTTTATCAGCCAGACTATTGCTCGCATATCCCGCTGCAAGCGAAGAGCAAACACGCCGTTAAGACGAACTTCGATCGGATTTGCGGGGTCCAAAACAATTTTCCGCAGAGGCATTTCTATAGCTTCATATCGGAATACCAGCAACGCTTCGGCAACCGTTCTGAGTTCGGCATCCTTAGCCGAGCTTAGAAAATTCAATAAAGGTTCGATTAACTGTTCTTTGTTTGGTATTTTGTCTTTAGTATCACCGGCAATAGCTTTACACAATGCCAAACGCGCAGCAGGCTGATTCACATCAGAAAGCACGGAAATTAATGTGTCTCTTGCCCGAGGATTATTACTTTCCAGCAGCAAACCTGCGGCGGTTATTCTTATCTGCTCATTGGAACCGCGTAAAAAAGCTTCTTTGTTAATTTGAAGCTGTTCGTCAACGGCATTGCTGTCCGGCTGAAGTGCAGAGGCGTAAATAGCCAGAATCGAAAAAACTCCTGTAATCAATAATATAGCCGGTTTGTTAATCATAACTCTTTCAAACTGCAATGTTAAAGAAACAACTTTCTCATACTAATCATCGTCATAATATCCTGCAAACTATAACATCGCAAAGCCCATCTGCAGAAAGTTTATAAATTATTGGCGGGGGTGATATTGCTTATGTATTTTTCTAAGCCTTTCCTGGTCAACATGCGTATATATTTGTGTCGTAGCAATATCAACATGGCCCAGCATTTCCTGAACACTCCTAAGGTCTGCTCCGCCGGCTAAAAGGTGGCTTGCAAAGCAATGTCTTAGGGTATGTACGGTAAGATTTTTAGGCATACCCGCTCTTGCGGCGTATTTTTTAACCAGCCGCCAAATCTCAATACGTCCCAAAGGCCTGCCCGTTCGACTCAATAACAAAAAATCACCGCTTGAAGGCTTGTTTAAAGCCGGTCTTTGCTTGTTAAGATACTCGCTAACAGCGGCAATTGCGGCTTTGCTTATCGGAATAACGCGCTCTTTAGAACCTTTGCCTATACAGCGAAGATAACCGATATCAAGGTTTACATACGAAATCCTCAATCCGGCAAGCTCGCTTGCTCTAAGTCCTGTTGCATAAAGCAGTTCGAGAATAGCTCTATCTCTAAAATAATACTCTTCTTTCGGGTCAGGAGCATGTAGAAGAGCAATTACTTTTTCTTTGTTTGCGGTAACGGGCAGTCTTTGCCAGAGCTTAGGGCCTTCGAGAATCTGACTGAAATCTTCCTGCAGGATACCAATCAGTCTGCCGTATCGCAGCAGCATCCGAATAGCCGCCAAAGACCGCTTAATGGAGCTTTCAGCCATGCTTGTTTTTGCCAAAATGACCATATAAGCTTGCACATCTCTCGCTGTGAGCTGCTTTAACTCATTTATTTTATGGGACTTGCAGAAACCAAGGAATCCTTTTAAGTCTCGCCCGTAAGCTAAAACGGTATTTTCCGCCAGCCCGGCTTCGATGGTAAGGTAATCGAGAAACTGACCGGTTAATTTACCAAGAGGCAGTTCATAAATCTTTTCTTTAACTGATTTTATCTGCGCGGTTTGCATATATCAAGTTATCGGCCTTTTTTGCGGTCTTGCTTAAAATCTATGCACCAAAACAGTTATTTATAAAAATAACGGCACAGGACCTGAAATAGAGCTGAGAAATTACTTTTTTCGAACAAGATAACCGCCGATTAAGTGTCTATATTAATACAAGGTAAAAACAAGATGGCCCGATATTTTAAGAAAATCATTTTGATGTTATTGCTTACATCCGTACTTTTTCTAAGCGGATGCTTTTATCTTCGTCTTCATCATGTCCAAAAACAATTAGGTAATTTCGAGCATTACTACGAAATCCAAGAAGGTGAATTTTTATCATTCATCGCCAAAGAACCTATTCTTTTTTCAGCCGACGTAGTTCGTCTCATGCGATGCCCGCCGAGTCTAATCGACGGAAACGAACCGAATTTTGTTTTCTATTACACATTAGAAAAAAAATATCCGAAGAATGTCAGCGAACCTGAAAATTACAGCGTAACCATAGCGTTCGTATTCGAAGATGACAAGCTCGCAAAAACGCTGATTGACCAGCGATTATTCGCGGCAATACCTAAGAAAACTTTCATCGATATTGTAAAGGCATTCGGCACCGCTAAAGTCGATACCCGCAGCCAAAGCGTTTCTGCAACCGCAGGCAGCAAAGCGGCCCAACTGCAATTACCGGATTCGAACGAGGTGTTAAGATTATTAGGCCAACCGTATTCGGTAGAAGGCCGAAATTATACTTATAAATATATGTGGAAATTGCCGGAAGGTTCAAAAACATCGCCGAATGTAATAGAGGCTGTATTTACTTTTAATGAAAAAGATAAATTGCTGAAGTGCAGCAGCAATATTTTAGGCTCACCGATGGGGCTTGATTTCAGCTCGCTTTATCAAAAAACTGATTCACCGGATAAACAGTCTTAAATTAAGAACGCTCATCTTTTTCTTTTACATTTCCAAGCTGCTGATGTACTATTTTTTATATGCAGATACATCGATTTTATAGTGAAACAATCAGCGAGCCGATAACCCAAATCACCGGTTCGGAAGCTAATCATATATGTTCCGTAATGCGTGCCGAAAAAGGTGATATAATCGAGCTGTTCGACGGTAACGGGACATTGGCAGCGGCACGAATCGAGCAAGCCGGCTCTAAAAAAGCAGTATGCCGAATTGAAAATCTGCAGAAGATTGCAAAACCCGTCAAGCCGCAAATAGTCGTCGCTTCAAGTATTCCAAAGGGCGAACGTTTCGACCGGCTTATTACCGAATGTACCGAACTGGGAGCCGACAGGATAATTCCTGTGATATTCGAAAGAACCGTCCGGCAGCCAAAAAATCTCAAAACAAAAGAGCGGCTTCAGAACCAAATAATCGCAGCTGCCAAACAGTGCAAAAGATTATTCCTTCCGAAACTCGATTCGCCAGTATCGCTTAAAGAAAGCATTGAAAATCTAAAATCCGATTACGCAGACGGAAAATTTATTTTCGGAAGCTGCGATTACAAATCACAAGTTATTGCCGATTTAGATTTCGGTGATAAAGATATTATAGTTTTCATCGGCCCTGAAGGCGGAATGAGCGGGCAGGAAGAAGATTTGCTTGCAAAAAATGGTGCTGTTCCAGTCCGGCTGAATGAAAATATTCTCAGGGTCGAGACGGCTGCGATTGCTTTTGTGTCGATTCTCGCTTCAAGAAGAATGAGCAAATTATCTTAATCCGCGGCTCGCTGTTCGGACTGTGATTTTTTATTTTTTCGCAGTTTGTTAATAAAACCTTCGACTCTTCTAAGCCCGAATAAAACAATCAATGATATACCTGTAGCCACAAGGGCAAGCTCATACATCCCCGCACCGCATGCCAGCCCGATGCTCGAAACCAGCCAAATAGTCGCAGCGGTAGTTAATCCGAGTACTCCCGCTCGGTCGTGCAGAATTGCTCCGGCACCGAGAAATCCAACGCCCGTAACAATTCCGGCTGCGATTCGGGTTTGAGAATCTAAAGAAGGCGCTCCCATGTATTTCGATACGATGGTAAAAACCGCCGCTCCCAGACATATAAGCGTGTTTGTTCTAAGACCCGCGGCTTTACCGCTGAATTCACGTTCCAATCCGATTATCGCGCCGCAAAGAACCGCAAGCAGCAAACCTATAATATCATGGTTAGTGAGCATTTTATTTTCCGGTTAAAAATTGAAGTTTATCTTTCTATAAGGGTTTCATCGACCTGCATGCCGAAATGTCGTCCGCCGGTCTGGATATGCGCAAGCACTTTGTCGCCTGCTTTCAATTTAGTAATAGAAACAGCTTTGCCCTGAGGGTCGACTAATCTTATCGTTTCAGCGTTCTGCAAAACAAGGCTGACAGAATTGCCTTGAGCTTGGGCTTCGATGAGCATCATAGGTCTTTTTTCAATTTTATTTCTGCCCAGATACGCGATTTCGCTCCTGCCGTCGAATTTTACAAGCAGAACTTCATCACCGGATTTCAAGTCTGCAAGATATTTTGTCTTGCCGTCAGGCGTCAGCGTATAAGCGTGAACAGCGCCGGCATTCACTCTGAAAGGACGCGATGCGACATAAGGATTATCAATCGACTCTGAATGAACAAGGAAAAACCCCGAGGCGGTATTGCCGACAAGCATTCCCTCGCCAAGCGTCATTTGCGTGCATGTATCAAGACAAGCTCTGTCACCCATCCCAAGCTGTCGGGTAACGGTTATCGTCGCAGTAACAAGCTCTACTTTTTGGCTGATGCCCTGCATAAGCTCCGATGTTTTTTTGATTTCGTTTATATCTTTGGAATTAAGAACGACCCCGTCAACGCCTTTTTCGAGTATCTCGACCATAAGTTTGGCCTGCTGGGCGGTCTCGACCTGCACCATAATATTTCCGCCTCGCCGCGCCAGAAGATTTTCAATCGGAATAATCGTCCAGTCCAGCATGCGCAGAACTACGATTTTATTTTGGGGGACATTCGCGGCTTTGTTCTCGTCTTCTTTGCTATTTATGTCTATAAATTCGACGTCGGTTCCCGGCTTTATGTCACCGTCTTTTTCGACGGTTTTGATTTTACCGAACTCTCTAACGGTCGGCGTTTTACCGTCGGGCAGAATCACCGCTTCTGCTCCGCTTTCGAGAGCGGATATTACTATTTCCTTTTCGTAAGGTACCGCGTTTACCCAAAATTTCTTCATTACGCTGCCTTTTAATTATTTAATAATTTTGTCGCCTGCTCGACAGTGTAATCATCATGAACCATTTTGCTCAATGCCCCGATTATCTTTTCGGGTTTTTCATGCTGAAAGGCATTTCGTCCGATTGACACTCCGGCTGCTCCGGCTTTCAATGCGCCGTCAACCATATTAAATATATCCTCGTCGCTGCCCATTTTTTCGCCGCCTGCGATAACTACCGGAACAGGACATCCTTCGATAACTTCTTGGAAGGTTTCGACGCTGCCGGTATATACGCATTTGACTATATCCGCACCAAGCTCGGCTCCGACTCTGGCGGCGTGCTTGACATATTTAAGGTCATATTCGCTTTTAATTTTCTGTCCCCGCGTGTACATCATAGCCAAAAGAGGCATCTGCCATTCCATGCACCGCTCGCTAACCTTGCCGAACTGTCTGAGCATTTCTTTATCGGTATCGGCTCCTAAATTAATATGAATCGAGACCGCATCGGCTCCGAGTTTCAAAGCTTCTTCGACTGTGCAGACAAGCTCTTTGGCGTTCGGGTCGGGGCTAATCGTTGTTCCTCCAGAAAGATGCACTATCAATCCGATGTCTTTACCGCTGCCGCGATGCCCGACGCGGACTATGCCTTTGTGCATTAAAATCGCGTTTGCTCCGCCGTTGACAACTTTGGTAACTGTATCGCACATAACTTCCAAACCGCGTATCGGGCCGACTGTAACACCATGGTCCATTGGTACGATTACGGTTCTGCCGCTTTCGCGGTTGATTATTCTTTCGAGCCTGATTTTTTTGCCTATCATTCTTAAACCTCCGTCAATATCCGTAAACCTTGATAATCTACACAAACCCGCTCAAAAGGCAAGAAAAAAACCATATACATCCTTTCGCCAAACATCGCCGGCAAAGCTGTTTTCTACATTTATTTCGCTTTCGACAAACAGTCTTTTCGGAATGAATAAGCTAACTGCCTGTATGTTCGGATACGACACAGGTTCGTATAGCCCGTGAAAGAGCACTTCTTACGGCAGTGATATATTCAAGCTGTTCCCGCTTGATGCTGTCGCGAGGGGTTTTATACACCAGAACCAAACCCGCAGCCATACCGTCTTCACAAATCGGAACCGTCGCGGCGGATATATTTTTTAGAGCAGCAGGGGCAACCTGAAGACCCATCGTTAAAAGTTCGTCAAGCATGCAAATTTTATTCGACTTGAAAACACTGTCGATAAGTTCGTGACTGAAAGCCTGCTCGAGCTTGGAAGGTTTTTCCTCTTCAGAGCCTTCGCACTCGAATACATAGATTCTTTGGTTCTCGGCCTGCGGAAGGAAAAACACAATATTACATGGTCCTATTTGACGATTTATCCTGAAAGATGCTTCTGCTAAAAGCTTCGGAAGTTCTTCGCAGCCTATCATTAATTCGCAAAAATCGGCTGTAAACGCGAGCTTGTTCAGTGTCTGAAGAAAACCCCTATGCATATTGATTATATCATTGCAGAGTATGTCTATTTGTTTGGCTTGGGCCTTTCGTTTTCGATTGATGCCTTTAACAAAGCTCAGCAGCTTTTTATTGCGCTGGTTATTTTGCATTTAGCCCTTCTCCTGCACTTTGAACAGTATCTTCGGGTTATGTATTCAAATTCGGACAGCATTGGGGCGCGCTTTAGTTTACACTGAATAAAAAAAAACGTTTTTAACAGGGCCTATAAATCGCTGGTTCCCAGTCTTAATTTAACCTTCTGAATGCCTTTTATCTTTTTCTTTTATCCGCAGGGTTATCTTTTCCGGACTATCGTCAATATCTCAAGGGCATCCAAGTAATTCTTTATGTTTTTTCAACAGCCCACGGTAAAAAAACCGAAAAAATATTAGAAAAACTAAAAAAATTCCAAATTTATTAGTTTTTTTGCCGGTTTTTGTGCATTTTTTTCATTTTTTTGGTATTTTCTGCTGATATGTACGAATTTCTCAAAGGCAGATTATTATTAGTGCGGCTATTGCTAATAGCCGCGGCTCTGGGTTTGGCAGCTATCGGAATCGCCGCAATTTACGCGGTAGGCCATCCGGTCGAGCCGAGTCCTGCCAGCAAAGCCGCTATGTTCGCAGATTTCTGGAAAAGGCAGGTAGCCTTCGCCATACTTGCTGCGGTTGCCTTTTTTGCAATAAATCTGATAAATTACCGCAAGCTCGGAGAATACAGTTTCCGAATATATCTATTCGTGCTTGGGCTATTAGCCCTGCTGCTGCTCGGCAAAATTATCGATATTCCTTTTGTCCCGATGATAAACGGAACACACCGCTGGATTCGTTTCACCATCGCAGGCAGACAACTTCCGGCGATTCAGCCTTCGGAATTGTGCAAGGTCGCTTATGTATTGGCTTTGGCGTGGTATCTGCGGTATCGCAGCAATTACCGCAGCTTCAAGGCGCTAATAGGCCCGTTTATTTTGACGCTGCTTCCGATGGTGCTGATTTTGCTCGAACCGGATTTAGGTACTGTTATGCTGATGATGCCGGTTCTTTTCATAATGCTTTTCGTAGCCGGAGCGCGCGTTAAACATCTATTGCTGATAATACTGATGGCCGTTCTGGTCAGCCCTGTTATGTGGACTCTTATGCGTCCCTACCAGCGGGCAAGAATCAGCAGCGTTCTGCTGCAAAGTCCCGCTGTTCAGCAAAAAGCTGTAGATAATCCTAAATTGGCGAGAGTTTTACTCGGAAAAAATTTCAATCCCCGCACTTGGCATAATGAAACAGGATTTCATCTTATCCGCTCAAAATATGCTGTTGCCTCAGGCGGAGCAAGTGGACAGGGATTTGCACAAGGCCCGTTCATCAAATACGATTTCCTGCCCTACCGCGTCAACGATTTCATATTCGCCACAATCGCCCATCAATGGGGATTCTGGGGAGCTGTGGGGGTAATTTCGCTTTATATAATAATTATTCTTTGCGGTATTGAAATCGGAGCAAGCAATACAGACCCGTTTGCACGGCTGCTCGCTACGGGAATCATAGCTACGCTGTCCGTCGAGGTAATCGCCAATATAAGCATGACATTGGGCCTTATGCCGATTACAGGCCTGACATTACCTTTTGTCAGCTACGGCGGTTCGAGCCTATTAGGCAGTGCCTTGCTTTTGGGCCTTTTAAACAACATCGGCCGAGCCAGACCATTCTCAATCGCCCCCCCGAAAATTTAAATAAATCCGAAACTTAAAACCAAACCCAAGCAGATGTTTGATACGGTAATATTGCAAAATAACATTTATTATTGTAAATAGACTCAAATGGTGAAAGGATTCAGGCAGATTGCGATACTGACAGTGGGCAGCCGGATATTCGGTATGCTCAGGGATATGGCGTTTGCGTACTTCTTAGGCGCAGGCGCGCTTTTTGACGGCTGGGCCATCGCGTTTAAAATCCCCAATCTTGCCCGCCGAATTTTCGGTGAAGGTGCTCTTTCGGCATCATTCATACCAGTTTACAGCCAAGAGCTTCACGAACGTCCCCAGCAAGCTACCAAATTAGCCAATACCGTAGTTACCGTGCTGTTCATAGTTCTGGGGTCGATAGTCCTTATCGGCGAAGGAATTATCTGGGGGTATTACTTTTTCTTCAGCCAGTATCCGGATACCGACAGAACATTAGAGCTTGCCGGCATAATGCTTCCCCACATGCTTTTAATCTGCATAGTCGCTATATTGGGCGGTATTCTCAATACGCATCGTCATTTCGCTATGCCCGCGATGGCTCCGATGGTTTTGAATATATTCCTTGTCGGCTCGCTGTGTTTCGGCGGATGGGTGCTTTCTCTAAAACCTGAAAAACTCGTATATCTGACAGCAGTAGCCGTCATATTAGCAGCCTTCACCAAATTGGTTATGCAGCTTGTGCCGCTGTATCAGCGAGGAATCTATATAAAACCCGCATGGGAAGTGCGCAGTGACGCGTTTAAAAGAATCATTTGGCTGATGGCTCCGATGCTTTTGGGGCTTACGGCAACACAAATCAATACCTTGGCCGATGATTTTATTGCGCTGTGGTTTTCAGGTTCGGCGCAAAAAGGTGAATTCTTCACATGGTTCGGCCATCAGATTCGCTATCCGATGTGGGACGGTTCGGTCTCGCAGTTGTACTATTCGCAAAGGCTTTATCAGTTCCCGCTGGGCGTGCTGGGTACTTCACTGGCAACGGCGATTTATCCTGTTATGAGCGGCGACGCAGCAAAAAGAGATATGACAGCATTACGTCTTACGATTTCAAGAGGTCTTCGAGGAGCTATTTTCATATCTATTCCCGCGGCGGCAGGACTGATACTCGTTCGCCAACCTTTAGTATCGGTACTTTTCGAGCGAGGTCGATTCGGGTCACATGATTCTCTGATGACTGCTTCGGTTTTGGGGTTTTATGCTATCGGAATGTGCGGATTTTTCCTGCAGCAAATTGTAACTTTGGCTTTTTATTCCATACAGGATTCCAAGATGCCCGCTCGCACAGCGATACTGTCGGTATTTACGAACCTGATTTTAAACCTGACACTGATTTGGTTCATGGGAGCTCCGGGATTAGCGCTTTCGACTTCAATCTGTTCGTATTTACAGGTAGTAATTTTAGTAATGTTCTTAGACAAGCGATTCGAAGGCCCTATCACCCAAGGGCTTTTCGATACTCTTTTAAAAACCGCTTTTGCTACAGCGATAATGTACGCAGCGGGCATGGCGGTTTCGTCGTTTATGCTCAAATATTTACCGAGCGGTCTTATATTTGAAATTTCAAGACTTTTAGCTATGGTGTTCACCGGCGGAGCGGTGTATGTCCTTATAGCTAAAATACTTAAGATGGAAATGTTAGGGCTGCTTACAGGTAAAATAGCTAAATAAACCCTCGCATAAGTTCCGGTAAACGAACATCGCTTATATCAGAACAGTAATCCTTAATAACGTCCGAAAATAGTATAGCTTTTTGGGGGTTATATTACCTAAAGCCGAGGGTAAATTTGCCCGATAAAAACAGCATTGCTCTAATACAGCCTTGCTGGAGATTTAGATGTTGAAAAAAAGGATTTTATTAATTGGTTTTATACTATTACTGCAGCCTTTCTGCGCTAGATCACAGCAGTTTGGTTCTTCGGATAATCTTTTTAGTCCTTCGACAGCCTTAAAATTCTACGATATCGGCTATGAACTGGCCAATAAACCTTCCGTCAGCCCGCAGGAGCAGGCTGCTAAAGCCCAGCAGGCTTTGATTTTCATGACAGCGGTAACACGTCTTGACAGTCACAGCCATTATGTTCTTGCTGATATGATACGGTTGGCATCTCAGATTGAATCACCGTTATTATTGGGGCTTCCGTACAGCAGGCAAGCTTTAATTCGCGACGTAAACGACCCGAATGCCAAACCCGCCCCGCCTCGCGATAACAGCGAATTGATAATGCAAGCTCTTAAAGCCTATGTAAATCGTTCCGCTGATTTGGAAATCGCCGAGCAGGCAATACAATATCTGCTGAGCCATAAAGACACACGCGAGCAAAAAGAAAAGCTGCTCGCGGAATTATTAACTGCATTCAGAAATAAAAACGACGTCCTCGAATCGGAACTTGCTTCAACATTAGGCTTACTAACCGCTGAAAAAGCTGATTTCGCCAAAGCGCAAATTTTGTTCTTCGGCGCTTATCAAAAAAATAGATATAATAGAACGGCTTTTACAAAGCTGCTCGAGATTGAACCGAATCAGATACCAGCAGTGATGTACCTCGAACATTTGCGTTATATGCTCGGAGAGAATCCCTTAGATATTCAGGCAGCCCTTGCGTTCGCAGATTACTCTCAGCAGCTGCAGCTTTTCGAAATAGCCTGTGATGCTTATGAATATACCGCCTCACTTTTCGAATATTTGTACCCTCAGCAGACTTTGCCGGAATATATTTATCTCGGCTTGGCTATGAGCGCTTATAACACCGAACGCAATCCGCTAAAAGCCGTTCAGGTGGCCGAGAGACTGTCACGGGAAGGCGTTAATGACCTGCTGCTCGAAACAATCGCTGCTCGAGCGGCTGTTAAGACAGGACAGCCGGACAAAGCTAAAAGCCTTTTAAATGCCGCTGAAAAGGCAGCTCTTGCTCAAATACAAAAAACCGATGCGGACAGGGATTTTTTAACAGCCCAGCTTGCATGGTTTTACTGTTTCGCCTCGCCGCAGGCTGATAAAGCTATTGACTGGGCAAATAAAGCCTACGCTCAGGAACCTAATAATTCCACAGCCGCGGCACTGCTGGCGTATGCGTTTGTAATGAATGACAATCTCGAATGGGCAAAGACCTTCGTAGAAAGCTATAATCCAAACCCTATTCTTAATTTGGTCAAAGCCAGAATCGATTTGTCGCAGGATAAAAAAGAGAATGCAATAGCAACTCTTAAAGCAATTATCGATTCGTCACCTGCCTCAATCGAAGCGAATGAAGCCCGTGATATATTAAAATCAATCGGAAGTACATATATACCGGCGATTGACCCGAAATTAACCGAAATCGCCCTTAAAGGAACATTCGGTTCGAATATTGTTCCGATTTTCCGCAAGCCTAACGAAATACTCAGAACCCAGCTTAATATTCGCGGCGATAAGTTCAGCTACGGCTCTGATTTTAACGCTTCGCTGGTCATTACAAATACATCTCCGGAACCGCTGGTTATAAGCGATAACGGATTATTCAAGGGATATATCCGAATCGACACCGAGGTCAGCGGTGATATAAAAAGACAAATAAATAATTTAATTTTGAAAAGAATCCGGCCTTCGGCGCCAATTGGACGAAACGCAAGCCTTATCGTACCATTAAGACTTATGACAGGTGAACTAAGAGAACTTCTCGCCAAATATCCTCAGGCATCGCTGGAAATAAGTTTTACGGTTTACTTAGACCCGATTATTCTGGCCGATGCGAGCATCGCAAACCGGCTTGAAGACATACAGCCGCTCACCTCCAAGGTCCACAGGCCTGCGGTTGAGCTTACAGCCCAATTTTTAAGAAATCGAATGAACACCATAAGAAGAGAACGGCAAAGCTACCGTACTGCCGAGCTATTCTCAGGACTGCTTATAGAAGAATACGAAATGTCAAAAAGCGGGCCCCTGTATAATCTTATGTACGCAGAATGGATGAGCGAAATGCTGAAATCCTCAATCGCATACAATCTCACCAGCGACAGTTGGGACGGACGCATACATACTATGACATCTTTATTGCCTTTGCCGCTGGATTTCGAGCTGGTCGAAGCTGTATCGAGCAACCTAAACCACGAACACTGGCCGGTTAGGCTTATGGCTTTATATCTTCTTGCCCAAAACCAAACCGCCGGATTCAAACAAGTTCTGGATTATACTGCCAAATTCGATTCGGGCGATTTGGTAAGAGATATGGCTGTAGCTCTTGGCGGCACGACTCCCAATAATTAACGGCTTATTAAAGTCCCGATTCAAACCAATCCGAAAAACATTCGTATAGAGGAAATCTGCCCTAAATCCCTCCGGCCAGCCGGGGTTAAGGCTGATTAAAAAGTAACAATTTTATTGAAATTTGGGTTGTAATTTGCAGGCGTTTTTGTAAAAATGCTCCGTTTTCGAAGGTAAATTGTAAAATGTCGTTTTGAAAGGATTTTTAAATGCCAGCAAAAGTTGATGAAGATAAATGCACAGGTTGCGAATCGTGCGTAGGCGAATGCCCAAGCGAAGCTATCAGTATGGCCAATGAAAAGGCCAAGGTTGACCCCGATGCCTGCGTTGACTGCGGTGTTTGCGTGGATGTATGCCCGGTCGAAGCCATAAGTATGGAATAACCGAAAGTTTAAATAAAAAGAACTCGTTGCCTTAAACCGGCAGCGATGCTATTATATTCGCAGTTTCGCTCGTTAATTTTGACTTTTTTAGGCCCCATCGTCTAGGCAGGCCTAGGACACCGGGTTTTCAACCCGGCAACAGGGGTTCGAATCCCCTTGGGGCTATTTTTCATATGTTTGGACATATGACTGTAACAAATTAGGCTAAAAGCAATCTTAAGCTAAAGGATTTTTTTTAAAAGATTACTGTCGTATTTTCCAATTTGAATCAATATCAAAAACTAATCATCAAGCCTTTGAAAACCTAACATTGATATATCATCTCGGATTTTTTCTTTTCCGCACCACTGCTCCAGATTTTCTATTACCGCAGAAAATATCCTTCCCAGTTTTGATTCAGACAATAATACTAATTGTTTTATCAGCCTATCGTTTCCGAAAACCTCATCTTTATCATTGCAGGCTTCGATAACTCCATCCGTATATAAAACAAGCTTATCACCTGCATTTAATTTTATGGTTTTCTGGCTATATCGCGGTTTATCAACAACTCCTATTGGAAATTGTTCATCGTAAAGAAAAACAGGTTCTTTTTGAGCGGATAAAAGAATCGGCGGAGGGTGACCCGCACAAACATAATCAAACGTATAATTCTCAATATCTAAAACACCGTATACCATGGTGAAAAATTTAGATGAGTCGCCGCCCATTTGAAAATAAGAATTCAGACGTTCCGCAACAACTTTGGGCGAGGGTATAGCTCGTTTCTTGGACTTTGTATTCTCATTTATAGATAACAGCTTACTTACCATAACCGCCATAAGTGAAGCCGAAACTCCATGTCCGCTGACGTCAATGATATATACTGCTATATGTGTTTCATCAAGCTTAAAGATATTTAAAATATCTCCCGCAAGCTGTTCACAAGGTTTATAACGCCATGCAAACTCTATATTTTCAACTTCAGGCAATACTTGCGGCAAAAGGGCTTTTTGCACCTCGGCGGCAGCGTTTAAATCTTCCTTCATCTTTTTGTTTGCACCCTTCAAAGCTTCCTCAGCTTCCCTTCGTGCGGTTATATCAGATTGAACTCCTATAAAATTGCTCGTTTTACCCGATATATCCCGAACGGGTGTGATGGATAATCTATTCCAGAATGTACTTCCATCTTTCCTGTAATTAAGTATCTCTACGGTACAGGGTTTTTCAGCCTTAATCGCCTGCCTGATTTGCTCTATGGTTTGGGGATTTGTCAGCGGGCCCTGAAGAAACCGACAGTTGCGTCCCACAACCGTTTTAGCTGAATAACCTGTTAATATTTCAAAACCTTTGTTTGCATATATCAGCGGATTATCCGGTTTCGACACATCGCTAATTGTTATTCCCTCCGCAGCGGAAGCCAAAGCACGGTCTTTGAGCTCTAAAGAAACTTCGATATTGAATATATCCTCTGTCATATTGACCATAAACCCGTATTAAGTAACCATCGTGATTTATATTAAGGATGATTCTTGATAAAGTGAAATCCTAAGTTCCATTTATGCATTTTAACCTTTGAGCCGAATATTTCAAGTTTGCTTTTTGGTTTGAACAAAAATGAGACTGCTTAAAACAACAGGCAACCTCTAAAAATGTCATTGCGAGCGACTTGTGGTGAGCCTGTCGAACCAAGCGACGAAGCAATCCCTGTTATTGAATTAGAAATGAGATTGCTTCATCCCGATATCCCGATGCAACTGACGATATCGGGATTCGCAATGACAAGTCGCATTTTTAGAGATACCCAACATTTTTATCACGTTACAGGTTTTATCAGATTTATTGAGTCCGTGCTGAATTCTTTAAATTATTTTAAGTGTAATAAAATAAAACGGCCCGCAGGATTTTCCCTGCAGGCCGTTAGTAATTCATTCAATAACTGTACCTTAATCTACCCAAACATTGGCAAAGAGCGCGAAATCGAAGAAATCCACAATATCATTTTCATCTACAAAGAAATCAGCAGGCAAACCTATGCCGGTATTAAGCCAGTAATCACAGAATATTTCGAGGTCGCCAAGCCCTATCGAACCGTCGCAGTCAAGGTCATAAATATTAACTGCGAGATAATTCTGGCCCGTAATGTCATCCAGAACATCAGAGTATTCGATGCTGTCCGGCTCGAAGGTATAATTTTCCTTGCTCGGGGTTACCGTGCCTGACCAGTTGTAATCTACCCATATTTCATAGAAGCCGTTCGCATCTGTTACGACCGAATTTCCTCCGCTGCCGGCAGATACTGTTACATTAGCTATCGGCACGTCGCATTGGTTTTTGATATAGCCTGTAATCGTATAGGTCAGCAATAACCCGCTATAGTTCTGGTCTGTGATATCAGCGGTAACGTCATTGTAATCTATGCTGTTAGGCTCGAAAGCATACGCATATTTAGACGGCGTAACCTTGCCTGTAAAGTTATAATCGACCAAGACCTCATAATAACCGTTGGCATCAGTGGTATCGGCGCCGCCATAATACTTGCTTGTGAACGGCCCGCCGTCATCGTCCGGTGTCATTAATACGCCTTCCATCGGTGTCAACAGCTCTGAATCTATGGCGTATCCGGAAATTATGAAGGTATCCAGTATCGCGATGTAATTATCACTCTGGTCGGAGGTAACACTGCTGTAATTGATAATGTTCGGCTCGAATGTATAGCCTGTCTTGCTCGGCTCGACATCGCCAGCCCATCCGTAATCTACTGTTAACTGATAAAAACCGTTAGCATCAGTTGTATCCGAACCTCCGTCGTTAGTAGATTGTACGAATACACCCTCGATAGGTACGTTAACGTCGGGTTCTGTAATATAACCGTATATGACTAATCTGTTGATAGAGAAGTTAGCGGTTACATTAATGCCGGATGTTACATTCAAATCTGTTCTTGGGTTCTCTATCGAATCGTCAGACCAGCTTACAAAGTGATAACCGGTATCAGGAACAGCCGTAACCGTCGTTGCATTTTCGCCGTAATTGACAACCTGATAAGTCTCGCCCATCAGACTTCCGCCTGCTCCGGCCGAATAATAAAGGGCAAAGGTATCAATTGCAAAGTTAGCTGTTACATTGATATTGGCCGTTACACTCAAATCTGTTCTTGGGTTCTCTATCGAATCATCGGACCAGCTCACAAAGTGGTATCCGATATTAGGTACAGCCGTAACCGCCGTTCCGTTCTGGCCATAGTCTACTACCTGAGAAGTTTCTCCGGTCAAAGTTCCGCCAATACCCGCTGCGTAATCAAGTGTGAAAGTATCGATTGCAAAATTGGCTGTTACATTGATACTGGCTGTTACATTCGAATCTGTTCTTGGGTTCTCTATCGAATCGTCAGACCAGTTCACAAAGTGATATCCAAGGTCAGGAACAGCCGTAACTGCCGTTCCATTCTGGCCGTAATCAACAACCTGAGCAGCATCGCCTTCCAGGCTTCCGCCGGCACCCGCGGCATAATCAAGACTGAATGTATAGACAGCGAAATTCGCTGTTACACTAACATTGGCTGTTACATTTAAATCTGTTCTCGGGTTATCAGTAGATGCGTCGGACCAGTTAACAAAGTAATATCCGGTATCCGGCACTGCTACAACTGCGGTTCCGCTTGAACCATAATTGACAACCTGTGAAGTTTCTCCGGTTAAAGTTCCGCCAAGACCGGCTGCATAATCAAGAGTGAAGGTGTCAATTGCAAAGTTGGCTGTTACATTGATATTAGCTGTTATATTCAAATCTGTTCTCGGATTTTCAGTAGATGCATCGGACCAGTTCACAAAGTGATATCCGATATCCGGCAACGCTGTAACTGCCGTTCCGTTTTCACCATAATTGACAACCTGTGAAGTATCTCCGGTTAAAGTTCCGCCAAGACCGGCCGCATAATCAAGAGTGAAGGTGTCAATTGCAAAGTTGGCTGTGACGCTTATATTGTCTGTTACATTCAAATCTGTTCTTGGGTTATCAGTAGATGCATCGGACCAGTTCACAAAGTGATATCCGGCATTTAGCAATATAAGCGGAGAATAATTTTTCGTACCAGCCTGATTTTCGAGAA
>CAYMOE010000010.1:0-87915 GCA_964391985.1 uncultured Pirellulales bacterium | reverse complement strand
GAGATGTAATCAGCTATTGTTACGATGCCAATGGATCACTTGTCTATAAATTCTACGCTGATGTAGATGTCGAAACCTATTCGCCTGAATATATCATCGCAAATAATCCTACGGTTGCTTATGAGCATCATATTTACAATCTGCAGAACCGTCTGGCCAGACTTGAGAAATATGATGATACGCATACGCTGACGGATGTTGTCGGGTATGTGTACAACGATGACGGAATTCGGGTAAAGAAGATTGACGACCTGGATGGTTCTCCGATAGTTACTGCTTATCTTACAGATCCGTTTAATCATACCGGTTATGCCCAGACACTCGAAGAAGATGCCGATGGCGTCTTGAAGACCTATACTATCGGGGATGATATGCTAAGTCAGGCAGTCGGCAGCGGCACAGCCAATCATCTTCTTTATGACGGGCACGGTTCTACAAGGCAGTTGGTTTCCGGAAGTGCTGGAAGTACAAGTATCGTTGATGATTTCTCGTATGATGGATACGGTGTGCTTCTGCAGGATGAGATGATAGCCTCAGCTAATCCAGGTAAGGTAAGTACGCAAGCTGCGAGTCTGCTCTATGCCGGCGAGCATTTTGACTTTAATGCTCAGCAGTATTACAACCGGGCAAGATGGTATAATCCGCTAATCGGCTTATTCAACCAAGTTGACCCTTATGCGGGCAATCTCCACGACCCGCAAAGCCTGCACAAATACCTCTACTGCCATGCAAATCCGATTAACGCCATCGACCCCAGCGGAAAATTTGCAACTATGACTGAAGTTAGTTTCTCGGTCTCCACAATGACAACGATGCAACTTCATATGAGCATAGCTGCAACCGCGATACTCACTAAAGCGGCGCTACAACTTGCTTCGGCGACAAAAGTTACAGCTGCAAGACTTCATGCAAGGGTCATATCCGAAGAAGACTTGGATAAACGTGAAGGTGGATACGTTTACTTTGTACATGGCACAAATTCGGAAAAGTGGATATTTTCAACGGGAATAAGCGCAGAGGGCAGAAGCTTTAATGATTTTGGGCCTGGATTTTACACTTTCCCATTGACTGATCCAAGAAGTGTTCCAAGTGCCACAAAGAGGGCTTATCAAAGTGGTAATTTCGGCATAGGGCAGCCCATACTAATAGTTGTAAGATACAGTTTAGATAGGTACAATTCGTTATCTCGAAAAGACTTGATGTCTGATACATCCCAATGGTATAATGTTGTCAAAGATTATAGGACTTGGGGGAGGATTAGCCCAATGGGATATGATGAAGTATTTGGATGGACAGCAAAGTTAAGAGGTGGTATAGCTATAAACCATAATCTTCCTATTCAGCACAAGTTTGAACAAACTGGAATTAATAAAGGTATGCAAATATTTGGTATTTTGCCTTTGCCACAACGATATCAACAAGCAGGATTTTAGAATGAAAAAAATAACTTTGGATGAATGGATACGATTGTCTTCGGAACAACGAGATGAGATAAAAGAGAAGTGGAAAGAGAATTGGAATGAATGGTGTTACTTGTTAGATGAAGCGATTGAAAGCTTCAAAGATAAGTATGGAGAAATCCAAGAGATTTCAGATGTTAATCCTGCTTATGGATGTGAATCGGTGACTCCTTCTTATGCGGTATCTAGATTAACAACTGAACCATGGATATCTGTTACAACGTCTTTAAAGGAAAATGAATTTATTAAAGAGTTACCTCCTGAATACGCTCATTTCAAAGTTGTACAGGAGCCATTTGGAAGTATAGGTCGAAAATATCTGAAAGAATGGGTGATAGCATTAAAAAATTTGCTTGGATGGTCTGAGGAAAAAACAATTTCTTGGGCAGAAGAGCATCATTCAGATGACTTAGCAGGTGAGAACGAATGGTTTGATCATGAATTTCCATGTCATTATATAACAGAATTACTCGTGCCGAAAGATAAGCTGATATTATTAGGAGGCCTTGAAAGAGTAAAGTTTCTTGAGAAAATTGAAGTGGCAATATATGCTCATAATCCAAGTCCTCTCAGTGAAAATTATGATTGGGTTGCTACCCGTAAACGTGTTAATGATGTTCTTAAAGGAATTGATGCATCCCTTCCCGTATAGGAAAGTTTTTAATCAAATGAAGTTTTGATTATTTATTTTATCATTCCTTAAGATTTGTTGACAGGACAAGGTGTACAGCCAAGGTTCAAACATGGGAGGATATGGACATTTTGGAACTCAAGGTGAGCATTACTGGACTAACAGGGGTATGATGGAGTATAGAAAGATTAATCGTTGACACCAGATTTATATATTATATGATAACATCGCATTTTTCGGAAAGTGGTTTATGTATTCAAAGATTGCCTTTATGAGAAAGATGACCCCAACCCAAATTTTTTTGATACTTATTGCATGTGTATATTTTCTATGGTTAGGGTGGCTATTGATTAAGGGTTTAGGTAATTTATCTGCTGATGAAAAAAGAGTTCAGTTGCTTTACAAAACAGACCATGAAGCTTTGCTGCAGGCCTGCCGTTTACTTATGGAGCAAAAACACAGCAATTCTCTCAATATGGATTATTGGCAAATTAAGAGGGAAAACATCTTTGGAATCAATGACAATTTCCGCGAAGCTGGCATTTCCGAAATTATAGTTAATCTGAACCCTGCATTTATATATATATATGAGGACGACAGGGTACTGATTGAGTGCGTAGCCAGCTTCTATTCTGTCTGTGTGGTAGCTTATCCTGTTGGCGTCACGGGCGGTGGGCATAAGATGCTTCGGGACGGATTGTGGTATTGGGATGTTGGGTACGAAAAAAAGTGGAAGGATTTTGATAAGTACCTTGAATGTTTGAATCCAAAATACACTGGTGATTCAAAATAAATAAAGATATCTATGTATTCTCTTACTGTCGCAGTCCAGTGATTTTTAGATGTTCTTTGAAAAGTAAATATTTTCGGTACTGGCCACGGCTGTTGGCCGGACCTCCGCAAAATGAAAAGACGGTTATATACTTAACCGATTCCTATAATCATACCGGCTATTCGCAGGCTTTGGAGGAGCTGACATTTAATAAAGCTGCTCCTGATTTGCAGACTGATACTCCGGACTCGGTGCGGACGTATCTGCTCGGCGACGATGTAATTGCTCAGACCGTCAACGGTACAACTCAGTATCTTCTCTACGACGGTCACGGTTCGACCAGACAGCTTACGGATGAAAGCGGTTCGTTAGTTCCTGAGCAGACGTTCAGTTATGACGGCTATGGTGTTATGGTTGGTTATACAGGTACGCCGCAGACTAATCTGTTATATTGCGGTGAATATTTAGATCCGCAGCTTCGGTTGTATAATCTTCGAGCCAGAGATTATGACCCGTTCAACGGCAGATTTTATCAGCTTGACCCTTATGCGGGCAATCTCCACGACCCGCAGAGCCTGCACAAATACCTCTACTGCCATGCAAATCCAATTAACGGAATAGATCCCAGCGGTGAATTTTCTGTTGGATTTACTATTGGAGTTGCGGTTATTGGTATTATGGCTGCAATTTGGGCACCTACCATAGTTGGGATGTATAGCAATCGTTCTTGGCATAAAAAGCAAATTTCTGAAAGACCTGAATTATACAGAAGAAATGTAAATAAATACGGTATTTGGGCTGGGTGGGTTGGCAGCGGCAGCGTAAGCTTTTTATTCGCTCGTATGAATGGCGTTGAGGGGAAAATCTATAACATACGTGATAGTTCTATCAATACAAAAATATCCGTTCTGGGTGCAGGATTTGGTTTTGGAGCCGGCGTATCAGTTGGCGGTGGTGCTATATTGATATTTAATGCACATACTCTTGAAGATATTACTAAGATTGGATACTGGGATCCCGAAATTTCATTTGATTTCCTTGATCCTATCCCGGAATCATCTGCTATAAAGATTCTTAAAAGAACTGGTTTACACACAGAAGATATTGTTAAGCTTGTGAAATATATTCGTCTTAAGCAACTTGAGAAAATAAATGACTCTATAAATAGAATTTCAACAGCGTTTGATCTTGCTGGTGGTAAGCCTACAGCACTTCTTTTGAATCCTGAAGGCGGTCTTCAATTCTATCTCGGACTTTCGTATAATGAGGTTCTTGTCCAAGACCCTAGTTTTGAATAAAAGATTGCTGCTTGACACAATGCGATTAATGGATATTAATTATAACTTGAAAGTATAGTGGAAGGAGTAAATAAGGTGGAGTTGTATAAAAAAGACGTTTATTTTTCGGTGTTACAGTGTTATGTTCTACCGTCTTTTTTGATAGCACTTATATTCATTGCTTCCGGCTGCTCAAATAAACTGCATTCTGCGGCAGAAAAAGGTAATGTAAAGGCTGTTAAGAGACTCATTTCAGAAGGCTACGATGTAAATGCAATAAATAAACAAGGTAAGCCGGTGCTTTGGATGGCGGTTAAAGGCGGTAATATCGAAGTCATCAAAATTTTGCTTGATGCCGGGGCCGATCCGTCTTTACAAGACCCCCTTGTAGGGACTTCTCTTCATTATGCTGCCGCAAGAGGAAAAGAAGATATTGTGAATATGCTGCTTGACTATGGAGCAGACATTAATGCGTTATCGAACCGCTTAAACGAACCTCCTATTGATCAAGCTGTTCGTCATAACAATACCAATATAGTTAAGTTGCTCCTTGAACGCGGTGCAGACCCGAACTATGTATGGGCAAATGGAGAAACTTTACTTCACATGGCTGCAGGAATGGGGAACGAGGAAATCGTAAAAATTTTGCTTGATGCAGGGATGAATGTTAATGCATCAGATAACAATGGCCGAACCCCTATATTTGCAGCAACGAGTTGTTTTATTGTAGAAAAGTTTGGTTTTAAGCAGACGGATGTAATTACTCTGCTTGTTGAACATGGCGCGGACTTATACCATCGTGATAAAAATGGCGATACACCATTAGAATACGCAAAAAAAGACAATCTTAAAAAAGCCATAGATATCTTAGAAAAATTACAAAAAGAGTATCCAAGAAAGTTGTAGTGAACCAAGGCTTTGTAGTTCTTTGAAAATTAAATATTCTTGATTCTCGATGCTGGATAAGCTTTACAATATTAGATATTTTATTTGCCATATCTGCTTATAATATAGATACTTATGAGAATCTCATTAATATTTCCTGTTTTTATATCAATTTTTACTGCACTTTTGACGAAATATGATGTATATTATATGTAGTGGCATTGTCAATACAATAAATACTACTGTAATGAGTAATAAAGATGAGCAGAACAACAACAATTCAGGCAAGAGTTGACCCGGAAACCAAAAACAAGGCTCAGGGTATTTTAGCGAGTTTGGGCATCAATATCTCTGAGGGAATCTGCATGTTTTTGAGGCAGGTTATTTTACACAAAGGCATTCCCTTTGAAGTGAAAATTCCGAATAAGCTTACAGCAAAAACTCTCGAAGATTCGGAAAAAGGCATAGACCTTCACGAAGTCTCCAATATAGATGAGCTTTTCAAGGATTGAAAAGTTGAAATTACTTACTACCGGTCAATTCAAAAAAGACCTCAAATTAATAATAAGGCAAGGCAAAAAGCAATCGCAGATAAAGACAGTAATTGAGATGCTTTTAGCTGGTCAACGCCTGCCTGATAAATACAGAGACCATAAACTTTCAGGCCGATGGAACAAACACAGGGAATGTCATATCACAGGTGATTGGCTTCTTATCTACCGCGTTACTGATACCGAACTGATTCTCGAGCGCACCGGCTCACATTCGGAATTATTCGGCTGATTCAAGCGGCAAGGCGTTCGGCTCTTTGCAAGCATATTTTATAGGTTTGCCTGTGGTTTGGTCGAGATATGTCTTTATGGCAGTGCTGATTTTATCCATAATTTTATTCTTCTTGCCGAACGTTATATTCCGCCGCAGCCGCAGGGAGCTCGGCTTCTTCCATCGCGGGATGTGCGTATTGCTGGCTTGGGTAATGTTCATCAGCCCTGAAATGTTCAATCAATTATCCGATGCGGCTGTTGATTATGAGCATCTCGGTGCAAGCACATGGGGCAAGGCTGACAGAGAAAAGGTATTTAACGATGGAAATGGAGAACGAAAGCGAATCCGCTAATTCAACAAATAAGAAAGTTTACAGAAAAAAGTTGCTTAATCTTATGATAGAGCCGGCAACGAATCAGATTTTATTAAAGTAGTTTACTATCCCGATTCAAACCAAGTTGAAATACGTACAGAGAGACTTTAAGGCAGAGTAAATCAGGAGATGTTATAATAATGTCCAGACAGAGTTCATTTATGTTTAAATCGGCCTTGAGGCTGAGGTCTAAAAGTATTTCCTTTTGTAAGGAATAGATGATAAAATCCAACTAATCAGAACGAACTGATAGAGAAGAAATGGCAAAAGGTATAATCCAAATAATTGAAGACGAACGCGATATCGCCGAAATGATTGAGTACAATCTCAAAGAGGCGGGTTATCAGACCTTTATAGCATTCGACGGCGAGGCGGGTATTAATCTTGCGACACGGGAAAAACCCGACCTTATTATCCTCGATTTGATGCTTCCTGTTATTGACGGCTTTGAAGTGTGCCGTGTTCTCAAGCAGCAGGCATCGACTGCCCATATTCCAATAATTATTCTTAGCGCAAAATCTCTTGAAACCGACAAAGTAGTCGGGCTTGAACTTGGAGCCGACGATTATGTAACCAAGCCTTTTAGTCCGAGAGAGCTTATTGCCAGAGTAAAAGCGGTTATGCGGAGGAATACAGAGCAGCCTTCTGGCGAGATTAAATCCGGCCAGATTACGATAGATTCGGCCAAGCACAAAGTTTTAGTAAAAGGCAAAGAAATTAAGCTTACGACAACCGAATTTCGTCTTTTGCAGTCTCTGGCGAAGCGTTCGGGGATTGTTTTTTCGAGAAATCAGCTTTTAGATGCCCTCGGTGCCGATGAATCTATGGTTTACGATAGAACAATCGATGCCCATATAAAATCGCTTAGGCGCAAACTTGGCCCTGCCAAAGATTATGTCGAAACAGTAAGAGGTGTCGGATACAAGTTTAGAGAGGGATAAATGCGTCTTAATATGATGTGGAAATTTTTCGCGGCCTTTGCTTTTCTGACGATAATTACCGTTGTTTTTCTGGCTTGCTTTCTGGTTTTCGGTTTTCAAGATGAGGTCGAGAACAAAATTATTCAGAGACTGCAAAGCAGTACAATCCTTGCCGGTGAGATTTTTAAAAAATCTTTGCAGGAGGGTGATTTGGACGCTATTCAGTCGGAAACCAATAAACTCGCGGCTCGGTTGGATTTTCGAATTACGGTAATCGACAGAGACGGCAAAGTAATTGCCGATTCTGAAAAAGATTCTTCAGCGATGGAAAATCACAAAGACAGAGCGGAGTTTAAAACAGCGTTTGAAAAAGGTTTCGGCGAAAGCACGCGTTTAAGTCAAACATTGGACTTTTCAATGAAATACGCGGCTGTATGCGTAAGAAATAACGGCGAGATTCTCGGGGCCGTTCGCATAGCCGTTCCTTTGTCGCAAGTTCAAGTTCAGCTAAAGGAATTTTATACTGCCGTGATATTTGGCTCTGTTATGGTAATCTGCATAGCCTTGATAATTTCATACTTCTTGGCTCGCAGCATCAGTTCTCCGATAAGACAAATGAAATACATTGCCCAGTGCATCGAACAAGGCGACTTCAGCCAAAAAGCCGATATAAAAAGCAGTGATGAAATGTCCGATTTGGCGTCTGCTCTTAATAAGATGGCATCCGAGCTGAAAGCTAAAATCGAGCGGCTCAGACATATGGATACCGTCCGTACTGATTTTGTTGCGAATGTTTCGCACGAGCTTAAAACGCCGCTGACCTCCATTCAGGGCTTTATCGAAACGCTGGAAGACGGAGCGATAGACGACAAGGACAATGCTAAAAGATTTATTGAAATAATAAAAAAACATGCCCAGCGGCTTGGTAATATAATCGCAGATTTGCTGCGGCTTAGCGAGCTTGAGTCGGGTTCAGAGATGGAGATGGCTCGGTTCGATATGAAAGACCTTATTAATGAAATTGTAATGGGTTTCGGCCATGCGGTTTCCGCTAAACAGCAGCGATTGATGACCGAAATTCCTGACGATGATTTTCATATTGTAGGAAACCGTGATAGGCTCGAACAGGTTTTTGTCAATTTAATCGACAACTCGATAAAATACACCAAGCAAGGCGGCACAATTAAGGTGAAACTTGCTTTAACGGATGGTTCGGTTGCAGCGACAGTCGAAGATAACGGCATAGGTATACCCCAAAATGATGTCGAGCGAGTATTTGAAAGGTTTTATCGTGTCGATAAAGCCCGTTCTCGTGCTGTTGGCGGGACGGGGCTTGGATTGAGCATCGCAAAGCATATTGTTATGGCTCATAAGGGCGATATCTGTATCGAAAGTGAGACCAACAAGGGAACGAAAGTTATAGTAACCATTTCAAAATATTAAAATTTTTTTAGTTTTCATCAAAATCAAATAATTCCAGCGTAATTTTTTAACATTTCTAATTTATTATCATCCGAATGCCTAAGCGAAGAAGGTACAAAAGTAAATAGTGTTTGGCTCGTTTTCATAATAGCGCAATAGTTTATAGCCCTAAGAATGCTTTAGGCTTCGGTTCTGAAGTTCTGCACGTCAGCCTTACAGGTATTTTTCGAGCGAGCCAAAGATGATTGCTTTTGCTGATTAAACTGTGCCGATGACGATTAGCCAAAAAGGCCTCCAGCTCAAGCATTTCGTCAATGGAGGGCACGACAATAAGGTTCGAATATTGATTTTTGAAGGCCTATTAAGGTTGTGCCCGTACAAAAGCTCCCGTCTTGGTGTTTAGACGGGAGCTCTTTTTATGCTTTTTGGCTTTGATTTTGCAGAAGGTTTATTCACAAAAATTTCACAATATCTTCACAATAATCTCACATTTAAATTGTATTGTTCTTTTCAGCTAATCGTCATTAAATTTTAAAAGCTTGGATTTTATTTGAAAGGAGGCACAGTTATGAGGGTAGGATTTTTGCTGTTTTTAAGTATTATGTTTTTTTTTGCGGTGCAGGGTTATGCAGATGAATTGGGGGATTTGAAAGAGCAGTTAATTAAACAGCAGCAGATGATTGAACAGCAGAATCAAATGCTGCAGAAAATGATGGCCAGAATCGAACATCTCGAAACACAGCAAACTCAGCAGGTTCAGCAAATGGATACAAAAATCGCACAGGCGGTCGAACAGAAAACCTTCGAGTTGCCCGATAGCATGAAATGGGTAGAGAACATAAAGTGGAGCGGGGACCTGCGTTACAGACACGAACAATTCGATAATACTGATGCGGGTAATGAAAAAAGAAGAAGGGACAGAATCAGAGCAAGGTTGAGACTGGATGCTAAAGTTAATGACGAATGGGATGCGATTTTCAGATTAGCTACGGGAAGCAGTGATTCGCCGACTTCAACAAATCAGACGTTGGGTGATAGCGGCAGTGACGGATTCAGCAGTAAACAGATATGGCTTGACTGGGCCTATGCGAGCTGGCGTCCGAAATCAATCGCAGGATTGAATGTTTTGATGGGTAAAATGGGAAATCCGTTTTATGCGGTCGGCAAGAACCAGCTTATCTGGGATAGCGACGTCAGCCCTGAAGGTATCGCGGCAAAATATTCTTTCGACCTGACCGAAAAAGACAAAGTTACTATTACTGCCGGCGGTTTCTGGCTGGCTGAGCGGAATAATGCAGCCGATGCCGGCTACTTCGGGTTTCAGGGTATGATTAAACACAATTTTGACAAAGACACTCACTTGCTCGGCGGCTTGAGTTATTATGACCTTGGCAACGTTAAAAGTCCTTCTGCTGCAATTGCAGGCGTAGATTTTCTTGGCAACACGGCTACGCCCGGCAACAGGTACAGATATGATTATGATATGCTCGAAGGATTCGCTGAATACGGCTTTAAGGTGGGTAATATGCCGCTTGCTCTGTTTGGAAATTATATTAACAACTTAGCCGCGCCGAGCGGGAAAAATACGGCATGGATGCTCGGAACTTCTATTAATAAAGCAAGCAAACCCGGAAGCTGGGAATTCAGTTATAATTACAGAGACGTCGATTCCGACGCTGTGTTTGCCGGTTTGTGCGATTCGGATTTCATGCTCGGCGGTACTGACGGTAAGGGGCATACATTCGGATTTACCTATCAGTTAACCAAAAATCTGCAGGCCGGTGTTAATTATTTGATGGCACAGAGATATAGAAATAGAGATAATTTAGGAACGCAAAAAGTAGATGTCATTCAGGCTGACCTTGTTTGGAAATTCTAAATTAGAAAATATTTTAAGGAGAACTAAATATGAAAAAAATGATTGTGTACGGATTAATAATGCTGGTGCTTGTCCTTGCAACAGAGCTTGTAAAAGCCGAACAGACAACTCTTCAGATAGAAGGTTCGACTACTGTCGGGCCGATTGCCGATGCCTTTGCGGAGGTTTTTAAAAAGGACAATCCCGGTTTGAGCATCTCGGTTAATAAAACCGGAAGCGGTAACGGCGCGGCGGCGCTGATTGACGGCCGATGCGATATCGCAATTTTGAGCAGATTTATGAAGGATAAAGAATTCAGTATGGCTGTCGAGAAGAGTGTGTATCCGGTAGCTCATGTTGTCGCTATGGACGGAGTCTGTATAGTAGTTCATCCGTCTAATCCGATAAAAGAATTGACTACCGCTCAAATTAGAGATATATATAAAGGTGCAATTACGAACTGGAATCAGGTTGGCGGGATTGATATGGCAATCATCCCGATTAGCCGCGACACATCTTCGGGAACATACGAAACGTTCCATGAGCTTGTTATGAATAAACAGGAAATGGGTTCTAAGGTGGAATATGTTAACGCAAATCCTCAGGCTCACGCACGGGTAAGAACTACCCCCGGTGCGATAGGTTATGTTGGCGTCGGATTTTTAGATGGTAATGTAAAAACAGTAGTTGTTGACGGGGTTACACCATCTCGCAGAACGATTGCCAACGGGACATACCCGATTGCAAGGCCGTTATTTATGTTTACTAATGGCTATCCGAAACTCGGTTCTGTTACCCATCAGTACTGTACATTTTATCTGTCTGAAGTCGGTCAGGAGATTGTCGAAGCAAAGGGTTTTATTCCATTAACCAATTACTAAAGTAAACTGCAAATGCCTAACATTAGCAAAGCAATTTTAACGCAGTCAAAACCAGTGACCGACGCAAGTCGGTCGCTGGCTCTTACGCCGCTGCAGGATTTAAGAGGATTTTTACTGCATCACGGATCTCGGCTGCTTTTGTTTTTAATTACCTGCAGTTCGGTTTTGGCGGTGCTGGCGATTTTCTTTTTTGTAGTTCGTGAAGCTGTGCCGTTTTTTACCAATTTTGATTTAGTCGAATTTTTCACAAGTACATCTTGGTATCCCGAAGCCGATGTACCTAAGTTCGGAGCGTTAGCTTTGATAACAGGTTCGCTGTATGTAACAATAATTTCAATTGCTATAGCCGTTCCTGTCGGGATTCTTGCAGCCGTATTTTTGAGCGACATAGTATCCTTCAAAGCCAGAGATTTTATCAAGCCGGTAATTGAAATTCTTGCTGCGATTCCTTCGGTTGCATATGGTTTTTTCGCGATTTTGGTTTTATCGCCTTGGCTGCAGAGCCGGTTCGGTTTTTCTACAGGAACCAATGCACTTAACGCATCGCTTATACTATCGGTAATGGCGCTGCCGACTATTATCAGTGTTGCCGAAGATTCCATCTCTGCTATCGGACGAGAGCTTAGAGAAGCATCTTACGGATTAGGAGCTACAAGATTCGAAACAATCTTCAGAGTTGTTATACCTGCGGCTCACAGCGGAATTATTGCCGCGATTATTTTGGGGATGATGCGGGCTGTCGGCGAAACGATGGTTGTATGGATGGCTTCTGGAAACGCAAACCAAATTCCGTCACCTTGGTGGGATTTGAGTCAGTCTATAAGAACGATGACAGCGACCATCGCCGGTGATATGGGCGAGACGCCTAAAGATTCGCCGCATTACTGGTCTTTGTTTGCTTTAGGGACGGTGCTCCTGGTGATGACTTTTGTTCTTAATATGATAAGCGAATATTTTTTGAGTTCAGCTAAGAAAAAATTGGGTAAAAGTTAATTATGCCGATGACTTTCAGGAAAATAAAAGATAAAGCGTTTACTATTGTGTCCGGCACAAGTGTTGTACTGCTGGCGGTTGTTCTTTGCTTAATACTCGGCCCGATGTTATGGCGGGGCTTGCAAGCCGTTGTATTTATGGGAACGGTCGAGTTTCGCAGAATGCAGATGGATATGCACGGCAGGGGAGATTCTGCGAAACTAAATAAGGAAATCGAAGAATCGAAGAAACTTCAGCAGCAAATTTTCGAAAAAATACAAAAATTCAAACAGGGATTGGATGCGAGAACCCTTACCGACCAAGCCAAACAGATTTATAGCCGGTTCGGACAGGAGCTTCGGGATAAAGATATACAAGGCGAGCAGTTCAGAAATCTTAGAAATCTCACACGGACGATTCGGGATACATTAATATCGGCTTTCGAATCAAATGATGAGCAGGAAATTCAGAAGCTTTTGCACGAGGTATTTAAATATAGCAACACTGAGGAGCTTGCGGATACTTCTGCTCAAGCATTTTTCGAACTGGCGCGGGAATATGGTTCTTTAGTCGAAGAATACGATATGTCAAAACGAGAGGAATATGCCGATTCCGTTAAGAAAATCGAGGACATTCTTTTTCGCTCTGACGAAAACCCCGGGCTTTTTGGTCCTCGTCCCGGTGAACCTCAGCCTGCTTTGACAATGCTTCGTTATGGAGCAACCCGCTGGGATAGAGCCCAGAAACTTCTTGACGAATTTTTCTGGAAAGAAAAATGGGTTCAAAAGGAACAGGGCAAGCCGCTTGTTAAGATACGCATCAGCAGAGCAGAGGATTTTGCCGATACAGAACTTGCAGTGCTGTTCGAATTTGTCGAACAGAACATCGAGGAAATCCTCAAGCCGAGGTTTACCTTTTACAGACAATATTTTATAGACCCAAGCATACCCGGCCATTATTTCGGCGGGGTCGGCCCGGAGATACTCGGCACGCTGCTGCTGACTTGCATGGCTATGATTTTTGTGTTTCCTCTAGGTGTTATATCCGCTGCGTATCTGGTCGAGTGCGCAACAGATAATTTTGTCGTGCGAATTATAAGGCTGTGTATTAATACTCTTGCCGGTGTTCCGAGTATTGTGTTCGGGCTTTTCGGACTTGCTTTTTTCATACTTTATTTTTTGCCGTTGATAGGAGCGCCGTCGAAAGCGTGCATGCTCGCAGCTTCTATGACGCTGGCTGTATTAACTCTTCCTGTTATGATACGTGCCAGTGAAGAAGCTATCCGTGCCGTACCGCAGACATATAAAGAAGCTTCTTTAGGCGTTGGTGCAAGTGCGTTTAGGACATTTATCAGTGTTACGCTGCCGGCTGCTTTGCCGGGTATTCTAACCGGAACAATATTGAGCCTTAGCCGTGTAGCCGGCGAGACTGCTCCTATTTTGTTTACAGGCGCTATAGCCTTCGGCCCTATACCCAAGTCTATTTTTGAGCCGACAAGAACATTGTCTTACGGAAGCTATGATATTGCAGTCGGCGACAGGCTTGCTATGCTGGTTCCGCATCAGCAGTATGGAATGGTTGTAACGCTTATTGTGCTTGTTTTACTGCTTAATACAACAGCTATTATTATAAGGTCGCGAGTTTCCCGTAAATTAAGAGGACAGTAAATAATATTAAAAAATTCTGAGAGAATATACGATGCAGGAAGGTTACGGTGATATGCAGGCTGATATACTGAATAAAAACTCAGGAAAAAGTGTGATAAGACCGATTTCAGGGCAGAATACTAAGATGGGTAATATTGCTGTCCAGCCGGCGGACGCCAAATGTAAATGTGCTGTGATAGAAGCTGTAAATTTCAGTTTTTATTACGGTTCTAAAGTCGGCGTTAAAGATATATCGATGGAAATATATCCTTGCAGTGTTACGTCGATAATAGGCCCGAGCGGCTGCGGGAAAAGCACCTTTTTGCGGAGCATTAACAGAATTAATGATTTGATTCAGCATACAAGAACCGAAGGAAAACTTTTGGTTAACGGGCATGATGTCTGTCAGAAAAACACTAATCTGGTCAAACTTAGACAGCAGGTCGGAATGGTGTTTCAAAAACCGAATCCGTTTCCTAAAAGTATATTTGAAAATGTTGCCTACGGGCCGAGACTTCAGGGAATAAAAAGGCACTCGGATTTACAGGAGATTGTAGAAACAAGCCTCAAATCCGCCGCTTTGTGGGATGAAGTAAAAGATGATTTAAAAAAATCCGCAATGGCCCTTTCCGGCGGCCAGCAGCAAAGACTATGCATCGCTCGTGCATTGGCTACCAAGCCGAATGTGCTGCTTATGGACGAACCATGTTCCGCTCTGGACCCGATTGCAACCGGAAAGATAGAAGATTTGATTGACCAGCTTCAGAATGATTATACAATTGTTATCGTAACGCATAATATGCAGCAGGCAGCCCGCGTCAGCGAGAGAACAGCGTTTTTCTGTTTGGGCGAGTTGATAGAATACGGCATGACAGAAAAAATATTCCGCAGACCGGATAAAAAACAGACAGAAGATTATGTTACCGGCAGATTCGGCTAATCAGGGGAAAAATATGACAGTACATATGCAGAAAGAAATTGATAATGTCAAAACAAAGCTGTTAAATTTATGCGCTGCGGTAGAAAAAAGTCTCTGCCTTGCAGTTCAGGCAATAAAAGACAGAGACTCGAATATTGCCAAAAGTGTAATCGACAACGACACAGAAATAGACCTGATGGAAGTTGATTTGGAAGAAGAGTGTCTTAAGATTCTTGCTTTGCATCAGCCGGTGGCAATAGATTTGCGTTTTTTGGTAACGGCTTTGAAAATTAACAACGACCTCGAACGCATAGGCGACTTGGCGGTGAATATTGCCGAACGCGGCGAATATCTTATCACTCAGCCTGCTATTGATTTTCCCTTCGATTTAGATGCGATGGCCCAAAAAACACAATGGATGCTTACCGAAAGCCTCGATGCTCTTGTCGATATGGATGCCCAACGTGCTCATCAGGTTTGCAACGCCGACGACGATGTGGACCTTATGCACAAACAGGCGTACATAAAAATTCAGGACAGCATAGTGCGCAACCCTAAACAGATACAGGTTTATATCAATTTAGTTTCTGTCTCACGGCAGCTCGAACGCATAGCCGACCATACTACTAACATAGCCGAAGATGTAATTTATATGGTCGAGGGCAGAATAGTTCGGCATAAAGCGCAATATAAAAAGTAATAATTGCCAATTGCCTTTAGCGCAGTAATTGAGCTTTTTCTCCCCGTGATTATGGAGTATTTTAACCAGGAAGAGCAGGATAAAGTGGAGGATGCTTTTATCGAATACGACCAGACTATTGTCCATGAAATTTATAAACAAGCAGTCGAAAAGTACGAATTCTCACACCACCCCGCGTAAATAATAACACCGCAGCCTTAATGTTGATGATATGGCGCATGTTAAAAGATATTCATTGTAGCCCAAGCATCTCTGCCTTTTTGGCTGTCGTTATCGCGATATGTTTTGGATTTATACAAGCAATACTTCTTGGTTCTAAATGGTTTTTTGAAGTATTTGATAATCCCATGTGGATTCTTGTAATTATAGGCGTGCATTTTTGTTGTTTGTTAATTATAGTTTTTATTCGAATTATGAAAATTAGAAAAAGTTAGAAATCGAAGAAATTTTGCTTCTTATTTCTAAAAATAATTATAATAGTACAAGTGCACTGCATCTGTTGGGACTTGTTCAGGTTCTTATGGAAACGGACAATACAGGGGAGGTTGAGGCTGAGAACCTGTTTTCTGAACCCTGCTCCCTGATTTTCTGATTAGCTGGAATACTGTGGCTAAACTTATTCGTGTTCATTCGCGGTTTATTCACAGTTTTCTTTAGTCTTGCATTAAGAGCGGCCTTAAGTTTTTGCTGCTGTTGAGTTCGCCAAGACGCTCTTTATCTGTTAGAATCCCAGTGTTAGTTCATTTTGTCTGTCATTTTTTTCAGTTCATTAAAATCATGATATCCGACAACGACGTTCCTGATAATTCCATTGGAATCTATGAAAAAAGTCGTAGGAAGTGCGGTTACATCACCGAATGGAGAGGGTAAATCGGCTGAAGTCGCGGCTAAGGGATAATTAATGCCGTGCTGGTTTGCGAAATTGCGTACGGTCTGTTCGTTTTCTGATGAAATTCCTATTATGAGCAATTCATTTTTTCCATACTGATTTGCCAATGCTATAAAGTGCGGTATTCCTTTTCGACAGGGGGGGCACCAGGTTGCCCAGAAATCAACTATCACTTTTTTGCCTTTTAACTCGGAAAGTCTAATTATTTTTCCATCGAGGTCTTTTATTACAAGCTCCGGAGCCGGTTTGCCGACCCATCTGCTGGATTTGGAACCGCCGAAATCTAAAAGCGAATCTCGTATATTGCTGATATTATAATTAATTTTCGAAGCTGCTATAAAGCTTAATGCCATACCGCATATCGAAAGTCCCAAGCCCCATAAGGCTATCCTTCGCAACGTGTATCCTGCGGCGATATGAACGACAGCTAATATAAAACCGATAGCGCCTAAAATTCCTCCTATGATAACCAGAGAAAGAGGAATTGACAGGACAGCGAGAATCAAAGCTGTAATTGCCAATCCGAAACCTTGCCGCTGAACTTGATTGGCGTTGTTGTCTGAATCGTAATGATTATTCATAATTATTTTCCTGTCACAGCGGTTAAGTTAACATATATTTTATGCTTATGAAGTATTATCGGCAAAATGCCGTTTAAGATATGAATAGGTTTTTTTGCATTCAATAACTATAATCAGATTTTTTCAAAAGTAAATTGGCGTCCTGTCGAGTCGATTTTTATGGTATCTCCTTCGGCGAATTTTCCGGCTAAAATCTCGGCAGCCAGAGGATTTTCGATTTGCTGCTGAATGGCACGTTTGAGCGGTCTTGCTCCGAAGGCCGGGTCGTAACCTTCCTGCATAATCGCATCTTTCGCGGCGTCTGTGAACTGTACTTGAAGATTTCTGGAATTAAGCCTTTGGGCGAGATAGCCGAGCTGAATATCCACTATGGTTTTTAAATGTTCTTTTTTCAAGGAGTGGAAGACTATAACTTCATCGATTCGGTTGAGAAATTCGGGTCTGAAGAAATTTTTCAGCATATCTTTTACATGGGCTTCTATTTCCCAGTCAGGCCCTTTTTCTTCCGTGAGTTTTTGAATTTCCTGACCGGCGATATTGCTTGTCATAATAATTACGGTGTTTTTGAAATCTACGGTTCTTCCTTTTCCGTCTGTCAGCCTGCCGTCGTCAAAGACCTGCAATAATACATTGAATACGTCTCTATGAGCTTTTTCCACTTCGTCGAGCAGTATTACGGAATACGGTTTTCTTCGGACGGCTTCGGTCAATCTTCCGCCTTCATCGTAACCGATGTATCCCGGAGGAGCCCCGATAAGACGGGCGACGCTGTGCTGTTCCATAAATTCACTCATATCGATTCGAATCATCGCGTTGGTGTCGTTAAAAAGAAATTCGGCGAGTGCTTTTGTAAGTTCGGTTTTGCCGACTCCGGTCGGGCCCAGAAACAGAAATGTTCCTATAGGCCTGTTTGGGTCACCCAGTCCGGCTCGGTTGCGGCGGACGGCATTGCACAATGCTGTAACGGCTTCGTTTTGACCGACAACGCGATTGGCTATTTGTTCTTCCATTTTCATAAGACGTTCTCGCTCGCCGGTGAGCAGCCGTGAGACGGGAATATGAGTCCATTTCGAGACTACTTGAGCGATATGTTCTTCGGTTACTTCGTTTCGCAGTATTTTATGCTGATTTGATTTTGTCAGTTCGGCTTCGGTTTGTTCGATTTGTTTTTTTAGATTTACGATGGTATCGTATTTTAATCTTGCGGCGGTTTCCAAATCGCCTTTGCGCTGGGCCTGCTCGAATTGCATCTGTGCCTGTTCGAGTTCGAATTTGAGTTTTTTAATTTTGTCGATTTCACCTTTTTCGGATTCCCAGCGGGCTGTGAGCTGTTTATCTTTTTCCTGCAGTTCGGCGAGCTGTTTTTCCATTATTTTCAAACGTTCTTTGCTTGCACTGTCATTTTCTTTTCTAAGGGCCTGCTGTTCTATCTGGAGCTGCATAATTTTTCTTCGGATATCGTCAAGCTCGGCAGGGAGTGAATCGTTTTCGATTCTCAATTTCGACGCTGCTTCATCGACAAGGTCGATAGCTTTGTCGGGCAGCCATCTGTCAGAGATATATCTGTTGGATAAAGTCGCTGCGGCGACTAATGCCGAATCGGTTATTCTTACTCCGTGGTGAACATCGTATCGGTCTTTTAGTCCTCTTAGAATGGCGATTGTTTCTTCGACAGTAGGCGGGTCGATGACGATAGGCTGAAATCTTCGTTCGAGGGCGGCGTCTTTTTCGACATATTTTCTGTATTCGTCTAAGGTTGTCGCTCCGATGCATCTAAGCTCGCCTCTTGCTAACGACGGTTTTAAAAGATTTCCAGCATCTACGGCTCCTTCAGCTTTTCCTGCTCCGACGACGGTGTGAAGTTCGTCGATGAACAGTATGATTTGTCCCTGCGCGGAGACGACTTCTTTAAGAACGGCTTTTAGGCGGTCCTCGAATTCACCTCTGAATTTTGCTCCTGCGATAAGGGCTCCCATATCAAGCGCGATGAGTTTTTTGTTTTTCAGACCCGAAGGTACATCTCCTGAAATGATTCGCTGAGCCAGACCTTCTACTATAGCGGTTTTACCGACTCCGGGCTCGCCGATAAGAACGGGATTGTTTTTTGTCCTTCGGTTTAAAACCTGCATACATCTTCGTATCTCTTCGTCTCTTCCGATAACCGGGTCGAGTTTGCCTTTTCTGGCCATTTCAATCAGGTCGATTCCGTATCGTTTGAGTGCGTTATATTTATCTTCGGGGTTTTGGTCGGTGATTTTGCTGTTGCCTCGGATTTCTTTAAGAGCTTTTTGAATTTGTTCGGTATCGACGGAATTTAGGCGAAGAATTTCTTTTGCATCGCAGGCAACCGCTGAAAGAGAAAGAAGCAAATGCTCAACGCTGAGATATTCGTCTTTCATGGCATCGGCCCGATTCTGCGCGTCGAGCACAATCTGGTTTAGCGCAGGGTCGGGCATAATCTGAGAAGTGCTTCCCTGAGGCAGGCGATTAAGCTCACTTTGGGTCATAGATTCTATTTGGCTGAAGTTAGCACCTGTTTTTTTGAGAACAAGTGAAGCTATTGATTGCTTGTCGTCAATCATTGCGCTTAGCAAATGCAGCGGAGTTAAAACAGTATGCGATTTAGCCATAGCTATCTGCTGTGCTGTGGCTAAGGCTTCCTGAGCTTTTACTGTGAATTTGTCGAATCTCATTTCTATTCCCTTCGAATGCGGTTTTAGAGCATCAATTGCTTATAGATATTACAGCAAATACCGTACCGCGAAAGTCTTAGTTGTAACTGCTTTTTATTAAAGGGTTTATAAAATTGTTTGTTGTGAGCCAATATGCCAATATGGCAGGCGGAGGTGAATAACAGCGAGAAATTATACTATCGGGGCCGAATTCTGAAGTACTGCCATAGCCAGCCCTTTAATAAGAGCATCTTTGCCTACTTGGGCAGGTAAGACGGTAATATTTCTGGAAGCACTATCGTAAATGCCCGATGAAATTACTTGTTTTATCGAGTCTATCAGGTAATTCATGCATGGTTTGACAACATAGCCGGTGAGCATCAAAATGTCGGGGTCATAATAATCTATTGCTGCGGCAGCTGCGCTTGTAAGACGTTCTGTGAGCATATTCCTGATGGAAATCGCATAGTCATCATTCTGTTCAGCGGCTTTGAAGCATTTATTTATTACTTCTTCGGGTTTGTCAGGTTCATTGATTGTATTTTTTAAACTTGTTTCTCGGCTTTGAGCAATGTCTGTTTTAATTTTTTTACTTATTGCCGGTCCGGAGATGAAGGCTTCGAGACAGCCTTTTTGTCCGCAGCCGCAGATAGGGCCTTGCGGGTCTATTACCACATGTCCCAATTCCCCGAAACGTCCGCTTGCTCCGCCCATTATTTTTCCTTCGCTGTATAAAGTTCCTCCGACGCCGTCGGCGATATTTATATATAAAACTGTTTTCGCAGCGAGGCTGTCATTTACGGCTATTTCTGCAAGGAAACGAACTCGGGTGGAGTAAATGCTTACAGGGCAGTTAAGTCTTTCCGAAAGCAATTTTTTAAGCGGTACGTTTTTCCAGCCTAAAGGACTCGACAGTTTCACAATACCGTCAGGAGAAATCGAGCCGCTCAAAGTAATACCGATTCCCAGCAATGCTTTTTGTTCTATATTGTGTCTGCTCAGTAATTCTGAAAGATTTGTTTGTATTTTATCACACAGATGCTCTACGGAATTATCCGTCTGGGCGGTGGTGTGTATTTCTTCGAGCATTTGGCAGTTAAAATCAAACAAAGCCATCGTAAATGTTGTCGGCTGAAGTGATACCGCGGTTATAAACCGTGCCTGCGGATTTATGTTTAGAATAATCGGTTTTGCGCCGCGTTTTGCGCTGTCTCCGGTTTTTTCAAGTATGAGATTTTTTTCTCTAAGTCTGCCGGTTATATAACTTGCCGTAGAGCTTCCCAATCCGGTCAGCTTGCATATTTGGGCTTGTGAAAGCGGGCCTCTTTTTCTTAATAGATTAAGTATCAGCTCTTCGTTTCTTAGACCCGCGTTTTTCGAGTCTATAGGATTTGTCCGCATAGATTTCATATCTGCATCCTAATATTCCGCCGACAGGATACCCCAGAGCAGGAGTTTTTTCAAGAGCCAGTTTTTATATTTAGCTAAAAAACATAAGTATTTGTAATAAAAGGAGATAAGTATATTTATTTATAACTGCTTGAAAATAATCTTATGGTATGCTAAGATATTGCTCAGGGCGTGAGTAATTAAGATGGTTAATTACTTTTAAATAATGGGCGGATATTATGAAATTGGGCAAATATTCAATCGGTGTTGGTGACAGATTTGGACGGCAGGGCAAGGCACAGCTTCAGGCTGTTATCGATGCTGGCAAAAAAGGTGTCGATATCGTACCTGTCTGGAACAAATCTCATAGGGAACATTCGATAATTGGTACATCTGCTGCTGATGTTCGAAGCGAGGCCGACCGGGCGGTGAGAGAGCTTGGTTTTAAATCGTCGTATTTTGTTGATGCAGACCACATCAGCCTAAAAAATGTCGATTTATTTGTTGAATCGAGTGATTTTTTTACTCTTGATGTCGCGGATTTCATCGGACAAAGTGCTTCGGACAGTGACATAAATAATTTTGTTAAAAAATACGAGAAATACACCGGCACGATTGAAATTGCCGGAATTGACAATTCTGTAAAAGTTACAAAAAATGATTTAACCCGTATTGCCCAAAAGGTGCTTTTCGCCGTCAAAGAAGCCGGGAAAATTTACCGTCATATCGAAAAAATCAAAGGCACAAACAATTTCGTAACGGAAGTTTCAATGGACGAAACCGACCAGCCGCAAAGTCCTATTGATATGCTTTTTATTCTGGCTGCGATTTCCGACGAAGGCATTGCTGCCCAGACGATAGCTCCGAAATTTACCGGACGGTTTAATAAGGGCGTCGATTATGTCGGCGATGTTGTCCAGTTCGAGAAAGAATTCAATGCGGATTTGGCGGTTATCGATTTTGCGGTGAAACAATTCGGTCTTGCTGAAAATCTTAAGTTAAGCGTACACTCCGGAAGCGACAAGTTTTCAATTTACAAACCTATTAAAAAAGCTTTGAAAAAATTCGATTCCGGTCTGCATATTAAAACGGCGGGTACGACTTGGCTTGAGGAATTAATCGGTCTTGCTTTGGCCGGTTCGGAAGGGCTGGATATTGCAAAGAAAGTTTACCAGAAGGCATTATCTCGAATGGACGAGCTTTGCGGGCCTTATAAAACTGTCATAGATATTGATAAGACAAAACTGCCGTCGGCGGAAACGGTTATGCAATGGAGCGGTCAGGATTATGCTCAGGCTTTAAGACATGACCAATCCTGTGAAAAATATAATCCGCATTTACGGCAGCTTCTTCATGTCGGCTATAAGGTTGCGGCTGAAATGGGAAAACAGTACATTACAGCGGTTGAAAAATATGAGTCTGTTATATCGGAGCATGTTACTGAAAATATTTACAGGCGGCATATTAAACCGATTTTTATAGATTAAAGAAAGGGCTGCGGATATGCAGGATATATTTAATTTAAAAGATAAAGTAGCAGCGATTACCGGTGCGGGGGGGGTATTGTGTTCGAGTATGGCGCAGGGGCTGGCTCGGGCAGGCGCTAAAATCGCGATACTCGATTTACACGAGGAATCGGCAAAAAAAGCTGCGAATAATATCAAGACGCAGGGCGGCCAAGCGCTTGCCGTGGCCTGTAACGTGCTTGAAAAAGATACACTGAAAAAAGCCAGAGATAAAATTGCGGCTGAATACGGCAAGGTCGATATTCTTATAAACGGGGCAGGCGGGAATAAAAAAGAGGCTACGACTTCGCCGCAAATGTCATTTTTTGAGATGCCGCCCGAAGCGATTCGATTCGTATTCGATTTGAATTTTATCGGGACGCTTTTGCCAAGTCAGGTTTTCGGTGAGGATATGGCGAAGAGCGGCAAAGGGATTATTCTTAACATTTCGAGTATGAACGCATTTCGTCCTTTGACAAAAATCGCGGCTTACTCGGCAGCGAAAGCAGCCATAAGTAATTTTACGCAGTGGCTTTCGGTTCATATGTGCCAAAATTATTCTAAGGATATTCGCGTTAACGCTATTGCTCCGGGGTTTTTCTTGACCGAACAAAACCGTTTCCTGCTGACTGATGAAAAGACGGGCGAATTAACCCCTCGCGGCCAGACAATAATCGGCCATACTCCGATGGGCCGATTCGGCTCTGCCGAGGAGTTGGTTGGAACGGTGTTGTGGCTTGTCAGTGACGCGGCGAAATTTGTTACCGGAATAGTAGTTCCTGTTGACGGCGGTTTTTCGGCGTTCAGCGGAGTTTGAAAAAATATTTTGGTGTTGAGATGAAAGATTTCGAACCAGCTAAACCATTAAAAGAATTCAAGCCCCGCAAGGAATTTTTTGTAGGCATCGATTCTGACGGGTGCGTTTTTGATTCTATGGGAATAAAACACCGCGAGTGTTTTTGTCCGTGGATGATAGCCTGTTTTAATTTACAGCCTGTCGCGCAGGCAGCGCGCGAGTGCAAAGAGTTCGCGGATTTATTTTCCAAAACCCGCGGCGCGAATCGCCACAAAACACTTGTTCGAATTCTGAATGAGCTTTTGCCTTCGCATCCTATGGTTAAAGAGCGAGGTTTTAAAGTTCCTCAGATGCCTTTTTATACCGCTTGGGTAAATGATGCTAAGAGTGTTTTAAGTGACGCTGGTTTGGAACAGGCACTCGAATCCGTCTCGGAACAGGCAGCCAAAGATGAATTCTCAAAGGTTCTTGATTGGAGCCGCAAAGTTAATAAAGCCGTCAAGGATATAGTCCGGGGTATACCTCCTTTCCCGTATGTAAGGGAATCGCTCGAAAAAATTTCGAATGTAGCCGATTGTATAGTTGTTTCCGCGACACCGGGCGAAGCTCTGGTTAGAGAATGGAACGAAAACGATATAGCAAAATATGCTGAGGTTATTGCAGGTCAGGAAATGGGAACAAAGGCCCAGCATATCGAGTATGCTGCTAAAGGGCGGTATGAGAAAAATCATGTTCTGATGATAGGCGATGCTCTTGGTGATATGAAAGCCGCCAAAGCTAACAAGGCTTTATTTTTTCCCATAAACCCCGGACACGAGGCTCAATCTTGGAAAAGGTTTTATGACGAAGGGCTTGCTAAATTCCTCAGCCGGCAGTACGAGGGACAATACGAGCAGCAGTTAATACAAGAGTTTGAAGAATATCTTCCGGAAAAACCGATTTGGCAAAGGTGATTCGATGCTTTATTTCAGCCGCGGCGGTGAAAACGAGCGATTAAGTCCAGACGACCTTTTGAAAGGTCTTAAAACGGCTTTCGATGCTCTGGGGCCTCGCAAAAAGGTTCTTGCGGTTCCGCCTGATTTGACACGGATGCATTCTCAAGCCGGGGTGCTTACTGAAATGGCATGGTTTTATTATGGAGATAAACTGACCGATATTTTGCCCGCGGTCGGGACGCATTCGCCGATGACCGAGCAGCAGTTAAAGCATATGTTCGGTTTCACGCCGCTGGATTTATTTCGGGTTCATAACTGGCGGCAGGATGTTATTACATTAGGCGAAGTTCCTGCTGATTATGTTAACAAAGTAAGCGGCGGTGTTGTCGATTATGCTTGGCCTGCTCAGGTGAACAAACTTTTGGTTCAAGGGGGCTTTGATTTAATTCTTTCTATCGGTCAGGTTGTTCCGCACGAAGTAATCGGAATGGCCAATTATAATAAAAATATTTTCGTAGGTACCGGCGGGCCGGAGGGAATAAACAAAAGTCATTTTCTTGGTGCCGCTTACGGTATGGAAAAAATTATGGGCAGGGCGGATACGCCTGTTCGAAAAGTTATAAATTATGCGAGCGAGCATTTTGCCAGTGGTCTGCCGATAGTTTATATCCAAACGGTTGTCGGTCGGGATAAGCAGGGCAATCTTCAAACAAGAGGATTATTTATCGGCGATGATATAGAGTGTTTCAATCTGGCAGCCGAGCTGTCTTTGAAAGTGAATTTCGAGATGCTCGACGAACCTATTAAAAAAGCGGTGGTTTATCTTGACCCTAATGAATATAAAAGCACATGGTTGGGCAACAAAAGCATATACAGAACGCGAATGGCAATGGCCGACTGCGGAGAGCTTATTATATTAGCTCCGGGTGTTTGTGAATTCGGAGAGGATAAAACGATAGACCAATTAATACGCAAGTACGGCTATGTCGGCACTGAACGGGTACTTAAGCTTGTAAAAGACAACGAAGACCTCCGGCAGAATTTGGGAGCGGCTGCTCATTTAATACATGGTTCAAGTGAAGGAAGATTCAAAATAACATATTGTCCGGGCAAACTTGGTAGAGAGCAGATTGAGTCGGTTAATTTTAACTTTGCCGAGCTTGCTGATATGCTCAGGTGGTACGATGTAAAAAAACTAAAAGACGGTTTTAACAAGCTTAGCGATGGAGATGAGATATTTTTCATTTCCAATCCAGGCCTTGGGCTTTGGTCAACAAAAGAGAGATTCGACTCGAAAAATTAAAAAATATTGATATAAAAGTGAAATTCCAAGCAATTATTATTCTTAAGGAGCAAATAAAATGTCAAAAGCTGATATTGGCCTTGTAGGGCTTGCGGTGATGGGTGAAAATCTGATACTGAATATGGAAAGCCGTGGATTTACGGTAGCTTGCTATAATAGGACGCTTGCTAAGGTCGATGATTTTACTAACGGCCGAGCCAAAGGCAAAAAAATAATAGGCTGTCATTCGCCGCAGGAATTGGTTGATAATCTTAAATCGCCGCGTCGGGTTATGCTGATGGTAAAAGCCGGTAAAGCCGTTGATGATTTCATCGAGCAGCTTCTTCCTCTTCTGGAGGACGGGGATATTATTATTGACGGCGGCAACTCGCATTTTCCGGATACTATCCGCCGCACAAAATATGTTGAGAGCAAAGGCAAGCTTTATATCGGAACCGGAGTTTCAGGCGGTGAAGAGGGTGCCTTAACAGGTCCTTCCATTATGCCGGGCGGCTCACCTGCGGCATGGCCTCATGTTAAACCGATCTTTCAGGCGATATGCGCAAAAACCGAAAAAGGCGAACCTTGCTGCGAATGGATAGGTGAAAACGGCGCGGGGCATTTCGTTAAAATGGTTCACAATGGAATCGAATACGGTGACATGCAGATGATTTGCGAGACCTATCAGATGATGAAAGAAGGTCTGGGAATGAGCAATTCAGAAATGCACGAAGTTTTTGCCGAATGGAACAAAGGTGAGCTTGATTCTTACCTGATTGAAATTACTCGCGATATTCTGGGCTATAAAGATGAGCAGGGCAACGAGGTAATCGATTTGATTCTCGATACTGCCGGCCAGAAGGGAACAGGAAAATGGACCGCTATAGCAGCTCTTGATTTGGGTCAGCCGTTAACACTTATCGGCGAAGCGGTTTTCTCTCGCTGCTTATCGGCATTGAAAGATGAGAGAGTCAAAGCTTCGCAGATATTAAAAGGGCCTAAAAGCGCATTCAAAGGCGACAAAACTAAGTTTGTCAACGATTTGAAGAATGCTTTATATGCTTCGAAAATCGTAAGTTATGCTCAGGGTTATCAGCTTATGCGTGCCGCCGCAAAGGAATACGGCTGGAATCTCAATTACGGCGGAATAGCGCTTGTCTGGCGCGGCGGATGTATTATTCGCTCGGTTTTTTTAGGTGAAATTAAAAAAGCTTTTAAGAAAAATCCGAATATTGAAAACCTGCTCTTAGACCCATTTTTCAAAAGAGCGGTTTCAAAAGCCCAGTCATCATGGCGCCGAGTTGTAATTGGTGCAGCTAAACTTGGCATTCCTGTTCCGGCAATTAGTTCGGCACTGGCTTATTACGACGGCTACCGCCATGATAGACTTCCGGCAAATCTGTTACAGGCTCAGCGGGATTATTTCGGGGCGCATACTTACGAGCGCGTTGATAAACCCAGAGGTGAATTTTTCCATACGAACTGGACAGGCAGAGGAGGAACAACGGCGGCTTCGACTTATGTAGTATAGCTGCCGATTTTATAAACTGATTTGGCAAGGGGTTTGTTATGTCTAAGCCTTTTATCGACAAAGATTTTCTGCTTCAAAGCAGAGCCGCTAAAAAACTCTACCACGAGTACGCAGCTGATATGCCGATTTACGATTATCATAATCATTTACCCGCCGAGCAAATCGCAAATGATTATCAGTTTAAAAATATGACCGAGCTTTGGCTGGCGGGAGACCATTACAAATGGCGGGCGATGAGGACAAACGGCGTCGATGAAAAATACTGCACCGGCGATGCGAGCGACCGCGAAAAATTTGAAAATTGGGCACAGACGGTTCCATATACCATAGGAAATCCTTTGTATCACTGGACTCATATGGAACTGAAAAAACCTTTCGGTATTACCGATATGCTTCTTAACCCCCAAACATCCGAAAAGATTTATGACCAGTGTAACCAGCTGCTGAAAAGCCCTGATTTCAGCGTCAGAAATCTTTTGAAGAAATTTAATGTTAAAGTTGTCTGCACTACGGAAGGGCCTTTGGATACACTCGAGCATCACAAGAAAATACGTCAGGATGATTTTGAGGTGAATGTTCATACAGCTTTTCGGCCTGACAGATTTCTGGTATTGTCCGATGCTGTGTCACTCAACGAATGGATAGACCGGCTTGCCGAAGCTGCCGATGTGGAGATAAAAACGCTGTCGGATTTTCTCCAAGCCATGAAAAAGCGGCACGATTATTTCCACGAAAACGGCTGCCGGCTGAGCGATTACGGTCTCGAAGCTGTGCCTGCGGAGAATTATACGAAAACCGAAGTGGAAAAAATATTTGCCGATATCAGGGCCGGCAAAGAGCAATTCTATACCGAGCTTCAAAAATTCCGCTCGGCAATGCTTTACGAATGTGTTTTGATGGATGCCGAGTCCGGATGGGTGATGCAGCTTCATCTGGGCGCTCTGCGAAACGTTAATACTCGTTTGTTCCGCAGTCTGGGCCCGGATAAAGGGTTCGATTCTATCGGTGATTATCCGCAGGGGCTGGCTTTGGCGAAGTTCCTCGATTCGCTGGATACGAATAATAAGCTGCCTAAAACAATACTTTATAATCTCAATCCTGCCGATAATGAGCTTTTCGCTACGATGATAGGCAATTTTCAGGATGGCTCGATACCGGGCAAAATTCAATATGGCTCGGCATGGTGGTTTCTCGACCAGATGGACGGAATGAAAAAACAAATCAAAGCTCTTTCCAGCCTCGGCTTGTTAAGCCGTTTTGTCGGGATGCTGACCGACTCGAGGAGTTTCGTATCTTTTTCGCGGCATGAATATTTTAGAAGAATCCTGTGCAATATGCTCGGGCAAGACATCGAGAAGGGACTGCTGCCGAATGATTTTGAGCTTATAGGCGGGATGGTTCAGGATATATGTTTTAATAACGCCGCGGCGTATTTCCCGATGCAAATCGATTAGTACCCACTGATGTAAAATATCATCATTTTTTGTATAATACAGAAGATGGGTATTTCAGAAGCGATAAAACAAAAGGCTTTGGAGCTGGGATTCGATGCGGTCGGGATTACCGATGCTTCGGCGATTGATTTCGAGCATCAGGAATATCTCGAAAATTGGCTTAAAGCCGGGTTCGCCGGGCAGATGAGTTATATGCATCGCAATTTCGAGAAGCGGATAAATCCGGCGGAATTGCTCGAAGGGGCCAGCAGCGTAATTGTATGCGCATTGAATATAAAGCCTCGCGAAGAAAAAATTGTTCGGCAGGAACTAAACGGGCGTGTCGCGAATTATGCCCGATACGACGATTATCATATTTTTATAAAAAAACTTCTTCACAAACTCGCGGATTTTGCGGCTTCACAAGTCGGCGGAAAAATCGATTTCAAAATTTGCGTTGATTCCGTTCCGCTCGCAGAAAGGGCGGTCGCTCAGCGGGCAGGGGTCGGTTTTATCGGTAAAAATCATATGCTTATAAATCCGTCGATTGGGCCGGCGATGCTTTTGGGAGAGATAATTACAACGATAGATTTGGATGCTGATGAGCCTCTAAAAATAAATTGCGAAGGCTGTAATAAATGTATCGAGGCTTGTCCGAGCGGGGCGTTAATGGCGGACGGGCGGTTCGATGCTAATAAATGCATCAGCTATTTGACAATCGAATATAAAGGAAAGATAGCTGCTGAGCTTGCAGAGAAAATCGGGAACAGATTGTTCGGATGTGATGAGTGCGTGCTTGCTTGTCCGTATTATGAGCGCGGGCCTGTGTGTGCAAATAAGAATTTTAAATTTTATCCGGAAAGGGGTCATCTGGATTTAAATGATATTTTAAAGATGAGCAGTGAGCAGTTCGACGCGAAATTCGATGATTCGCCGATACATCGAAGCGGGGCTGAAGTTTTAAAAAGGAACGCGGCGGTTTGTCTCGATAATATCAGGCGCCGATAAACAGGGGGTTAAAAGGTTATTCTGAAGTCAGTGAGCTTTTCGTCGCAAGTTGCGTCGTTGATATTAGTATCCCGAATTGAGCCGCGGAATGTTTCATTGAGGTCTCTTATGCAGTCGTTAATATCTTGGTCATCGCCCTGAGCGAGCATTTCGACCGAGCCGTCGGATAAATTTCTTACGAATCCGCAAAGCCCGCAGCGTTTCGCAATGCTGTGAGCGGTGAAGCGGAAGCCTACACCCTGAACTGTTCCGGTGAATATGATATGTTTACTTGTCATTTCTTAACCGAACACTAATCATCAATTAACCCTTCTGCGTATTTTATCGGTTTGGGGCTGTTTTAGCAAGAAAGTCTTTTGTTTTGGGTTTGCTATTCAATAATTGCCTGCTTTAGGTTATAATACTTGGCTTGATTTTTTGAAGGATATTATGCAAACGAAAAGCCAAAAACAAATTGAACGCGATGAGCAGATATACGAGTTGACTACGCTGGTAGCCGGTGAATTTTCGCTGCAGGAGGTTCTGGACAGGCTGGCAGAGGCGGCGGTGAAGATTACCGAGGCTACGGCTTGCTCGATACGTCTATTAGATGAGCAATCCGAAGACCTTAAAATGCGCAGTACATACGGTTTGAGCGAGGAATACCGAAATAAAGGGGTTGTTTCCAAAGATGACCCTGTGGTAAAGGCTGCATTTGCCGGAGAGGTAGTAATAATCGACGATATGCGGGTCGACAGCCGGGTAATATACCGCCAAGCTACAATAAAAGAAGGGCTTATCAGCCAAATGACGGTGGCTATGCGGTTTCGCAATAAAAATATCGGAGTTCTTAGGCTTTACAGCCCCGAGCCTAAGACTTTTACCGAGGATAATATCAAGCTGACCCGTTCTATAGCTTCGCAGTGTGCTGTAGCGATTACTAACGCAAGGCTGTACGCAAAGGCTATTCAGGGAGCCAGAATATCCGAGCAGATGAGGCTTGCCGGAATAGTGCAGAGAAGGATGATACCCGAAAAAGCGCCGAAAATAAAAGGGCTTGAGGTCGCGGCGAATTATGTTCCGTGTTTCGATGTCGGCGGTGATTTTTATGATTTCTTGTCTCTTTCAGAAAGTGAGCTTGTAATAGTCATAGCCGATGTTATCGGTAAGGGTATGCCCGCCGCGATAATGACCAGTATGTTCCGCGGGGCGATTCGGGCGTACTCCGAAAGCGAAGGCACCAAGCGGGATATCGCGGGTATTGTGAGAAAGCTGAATAATCTGGCCTGTCAGGAATGCCGGGACGGAGAGTTTGTTTCGCTGTTTTACGCGGTTATCGATGTCGATAAGATGCGAATCACATATTGCAATTGCGGCCATGAGCCGACCGCTTTGATAAGAAACGGAAAAATTGCCGAATTGACAAAGGGCGGTATAGTGCTCGGCGTCGAACCTAATAGCGAATATGAAATCCAGACAATAAAACTCAAACCTTCTGATGTTCTTTTGTTTTGCACTGACGGATTGACCGATGCGGTTAATTACGATGGCGAGCTTTGGGGCCGTGAAAGGATGCTGGCTGCGGCTTCGACTTATTCGTGTGAATCTGCGGTCTTAATGGTACAGAATATTCTTGCATACAGGCGGCGGTTTGTCGGGCTTGCAAAGCAGGTGGATGATACCAGTATAGTCGCAGTGAAAATTAATAAAAGACCGGCGAAAGCATAGCGTAATATGGCCGAGCTTATAATTACAATCGACGGGCCCGCAGGAAGCGGCAAAAGTACTGTTGCCAAAAAACTTGCGGAAAAATTAGGCGCGCAGTTTCTCGATACAGGTGCGATGTACCGTGCGGTAACTTTGGCGGCCATGAACAGGCAGATTGATTTGAGTGACGAGGCTGCTCTGATTAAGCTTTTAGAAGATACTAAATTTCAGTTCGAACCTGTGCGCGGTCTGACGAAGGTTATTATCGACGGCTGCGATGCTACTGAGCAAATTCGCGGCTTTGATGTTACCGCGAATGCGAAATTTATTGCCTCAGCTTCGGGTATCAGAGCCAAGCTTGTCGAAATGCAGCGTAATTTCGCTGAAAAGATGCATAAAGTTGTTACCGAAGGAAGAGACCAAGGCACGGTAGCGTTTCCCGATGCTCAGGTGAAGTTTTTTCTCGATGCGGATATCGAAGAACGTGCCAAACGCCGTTTGGCCGAGCTTGGCGAAAAAGGCAGGAGTTTCGAACAAATTAAACAGGCGATAGAAAAACGCGATGCGAGCGACAGACAGCGGACGTATAGCCCCTTGAAAGCCGCTGCTGATGCGGTTACTGTTGATACTACGAACATGACAATTGAACAGGTGGTTGATAAACTTTTTGGAATAATATGGGAAAGATGTTTAAAAAATACTTAGGTAGATGCTGGTACACATTTGCCCTGTGGGTTTGCAGAATGTTCCTTGTGGTGTTTTTCAGAATGCACATCAGAGGGCAGAAAAATGTTCCCCGCAAAGGAGCTTTTCTGCTGATATGCAATCATCAAAGTTATCTTGACCCTGTTTTTTGCGGCGCTCCTTTGCGAAGACAAATGGCTTATGTCGGACGAGATACATTGTTTAGAAGTATGATTTTTAAAACTATCATTGCCTCAGTCGGAACAATTCCGATTCGCAGAGACAAAGCGGATTTGACGGCTATTAAAAAAATGTTTGCCAGACTTTCCGACGGGATGGGGTTGTGTTTGTTCCCTGAAGCGACACGGACTTGCGACGGTAAAATTGCACCGCTTAAGGCAGGGTTTTCGTTTATAGTTCGTAAAGCTAAAGTCCCGATAGTTCCGGTTGTTGTTGACGGAGCGTTCGAATGCTGGCCAAGACACCAAAAGTTCTTCACTCCGGGATACCATATATCTGTTAAATACGGCAGATGTATCCCGCCGGAGGAAGTTAAGTCTATGAGCGATGACGAGCTTGCGGAATATATTACGTCAATTTTACGCAAAATGCACAACGAATGCCGGATAAATCGGCGCAAACAGCCTTATGATTACGAGTTGTCAGAGCCGGCTGTCCGTCCGCGGCTGCAGGGGGTTAAAAATTGAAAGTACTTGTTGCTGACAAATCAGGGTTCTGTCCCGGAGTGAAAAGCGCGATAAGCACAGCCGAAAAAGTGCTTCAGCACGAAAAATGCGTCTATAGTCTCGGCCCTATAATTCATAATAACGATGTTGTAAAAAAATTAGCGAATAAAGGTCTAAGGACCGTTGAAAATATCGATGAAATACCTTCCGGAACAGTGCTTATTCGCAGTCACGGAGCCGCTCCGGGGGAAATCGCAAAACTCAAAGAGCAGGGGAGGGATATCGTTGACGCTACCTGTATTCTTGTAAAGCGGGTACAGCAAATAGCCGCAGAATTAGTCAAAGAAGGTTATAAGGTTATCGTAATCGGCAATAAAGACCACCCTGAGGTAAAAGCGGTGGTAGGCTCGGCTAAAGATGTTATTGTTGTGGCGGACGAATCGGACCTCTGTAAGCTGCCTATTGACAGTAAGTTAGGTGTAATTTGCCAGACAACTCAAGGCCCTGAATATTTCAGCAAAATGCTTTGTGCGATATGCAAATACGGCTTTTCCGAGCTTAAAGCGATTAACACCCTTTGCAAAGAGGCCATCAAACGCCAAAAATCAGCTGTGGAATTATGTAAAAAAGTGGATATTATGTTCGTTCTGGGAGGATTAGAAAGCGCAAACACCAGAAAATTGGCGGAATTGTGCAAAATTCATAATCCTGACACATATCACTTGCAAAACTTCTCGGAACTTGATACAAATATCCTTCTGGGCAAAAAGACAGCCGGTGTAACAGCAGGGGCCTCGACCCCTGAATGGATTATTACCGAGTTTGTCGAAAAATTGCGCAGTTATAAAAATGATTAGCAGCGTCGGCAGTGTATGCGGATGCTTTGTGTTTTAATAAAGTTGTGCCGGACGGCACAGAGGATTTATGAAGCAAATGCGGGCTTTGTAAATCCGCGACAAAAATACCGCAAAGGAAAAGAGTTTTATGGTTGATAGAAACATTACGGAAAAGCTTGGTCTTTCAGAGCAGGAGTTGGAAAATCAGTTAAGCCAGTTGTTCGGCAGCGAGGAACAGGAATATCTTGAAGCTGCTTTGCAAAACAGGGTTGATTCGAGGCTGCCCGGCACAATTCTCAAGGGCAAAATCGTTTCTCAAATCGGCAATGACGTTATCGTCGAAGTCGGTCTGAAAAGCGAAGGTATTGTTGATGCAAGTGAATTCGATGACCCCGGTGAAATTACATCCGGCGCTGATATAGAAGTGCTGCTTGAAGATACCGATTCGGGCGAAGGTTTGGTCGTTCTCAGCAAAAGAAAAGCCGACCGAATCAGAGGCTGGGAACGAATTATCACCAGCAAAAAAGAAGGCGATGTCGTTTCCGGAAAAGTTATTCGCCGAATCAAAGGCGGTTTGCTTGTGGATATAGGAGTGCCTGTATTTTTACCTGCCTCTCAAGTCGATATAAGAAAGCCGGGTGACATCAGCAGATTCATAGGCAAAGAAGTTAAGTGCAAAGTCCTTAAAATTGATGTCGAAGGCAGAAACATTGTCATATCAAGACGCAAATTAATCGAAGAACAGCGTCAGAGCAGCAAAGAGCAGATTTTGAATGAAATCGAGCAAGGTCAGCTTAGAAAAGGTATTGTTAAGAATATCGCCGATTTCGGAGTATTCGTTGACCTCGGCGGACTGGACGGGCTGCTTCATATCAGCGATTTAAGCTGGGGAAGAATATCGCATCCGTCCGAAGTTGTCGAGCTTGACCAGGAAATCGAATGTTATGTTATCGGAGTCGATAAAGCTAACGAGAAAATATCACTCGGCTTGAAGCAGAAAACTCAAAGCCCGTGGGAATCGGTCGAGCAGAAATATCCGATGGGTTCGCGCGTTAAAGGCACCGTAGTTAATGTGATGAATTACGGCGTATTTGTCCGCCTCGAAGACGGAATCGAAGGTCTTGTTCATATCAGCGAGATGAGCTGGACAAAACGTCTTGCTCATCCAAATGAAATGCTAAATCTCGGCGACCAAATAGAGGTTGTCGTTCTGAATGTGAACAAGGAAAAACAGGAAATATCACTCGGTCTCAAACAGACCGAGACAAATCCTTGGGCGATTGCCTCTCAGAAATATCCGCCGGGTACGATTGTCAATGCCAAGGTTCACAGTTTCACTAATTTCGGAGCTTTCCTCGAAATAGAAGAAGGTATCGACGGCATGGTTCATATTTCTGATTTAAGCTGGACAAGAAAATATAACCATCCAAGCGAAGCCCTGAAGAAAGATGAAATTATTAAATGCGTAGTGCTCGATGTTGACCAGGAAAAACAAAGGGTTTCTCTCGGCGTCAAACAGATGACGGAAGACCCGTGGGTCAGAGCGATTCCGGATAAGTATATCCCCGGCCAGATTATTAAAGGCAAAGTTACAAAGCTGACAAATTTCGGTGCTTTTGTGGAACTTGAGCCGGAACTGGAAGGTCTTTTACACATATCTGAATTGGCCGACCATAAAATAGATAATCCTCAGGAAGTTGTTGCTTCCGGTCAGGAGGTCGAGGTTAAGATACTGAAGGTTGATACCGAAGCCCGCAAAATCGGTTTGTCTTTGCGTCGCGCTCAGTGGGCAGCCGAAGAGCATACAGTCGAAAAAACCGAAGCTAAACCCTCAAAACCCGTAGCTGTTCAGACAGTTCTGTCAGATGCTAATGTCGATGAAATATCAAAGTCGAAAAATAAAGAAAATGACTCACCTGATGATGTAACCGATGGTCAGGCTGAACCGGTTTCCGAACAGTCCTGATAAAAACCTTTTTTGCATACAGCGGCATTGAAGTGCAGATTATTTTTGCTTCAATGCCGTTTTTTGTTGTTTTTCAGCGTCTTTTGCCTCGTGTTTTATTTATAGAGATTATGGTCTAAACCTGTTTTGTGTATATACCGATACCTTAGCTTGGTAATGAAAAGCAGTGCGGACGTCCTATAAACTTATTGTAAGTGTCCGACTGACATATGAACAAAAGGCAGGAGATTCCAATGGCGTTTGATATTACCATAAAAGACTACCTGAAAGAAATTGACGAAGCTCCTCTTCTGAATATCGAGCAGGAACAGGAACTCGGTTATCGAATAATCCAAGATAATGACCCCGAGGCAAGAGAGCAGTTGGTACGAAGCAATCTTCGTCTTGTCGTGAATATCGCCAAAAAATACGCCAATCGAGGGATAAGCCTCGGCGACTTGATTGAAGAGGGCAACCTCGGTTTAATCAAAGCTGTGGATTATTTCGACCCTTCCCGAGGCACCAGATTCAGCACTTACGCTGCGTGGTGGATAAAGCAGAGTATTAAGCTGGCGTTATTGAATAACATTCAGCCGATGCATGTTCCGACTTATATGGTTGCTTTAATTAATCAATGGCGCCATACCGCGGTTGAGCTGGAGAGCAGTCTTGGCCGGACCCCCAGCCTCGAAGAAATGGCACAGATTATGAAGATGCCGCTTCGCAAAGCCCGGATTATCGAACAGGTCGTTAATATAATAAGCTCTGTTCGTGATACAGCCGGTGATGACGGTGCTGATGACAGTCATAATCTCGAAGCGACTCTTCACGACAAACAGGCCGCTCAGCCGCACGATGATATGGTAGCCGAAGAAGAGCAGGCCAAAGCAATGAAGCTTCTCGAAGGTATAGATGAAAGAGAAGCATTGGTATTAAAGATGCATTATGGTCTTGATGGCCAAAAACCTATGAGTCTGAAGGAAATAGGCGAGAAACTTAATCTGACTCGCGAAAGAATTCGCCAAATTCAGCGTGAGGCTCTTACAAGGCTTTATGAACAGATGAACGAATAATCTTTTCGCCCGATGGTTTTCCTGCTTGCATTTCACACAGTTTTTTCTAAGATTTGTATGTTCGCTTTAAACAGTTATCCGTCTTTTATACAGGGAAATTTTGATAATATGACTGATACGGAATCAAATCTTAAAAAATATATCCGCGACATATCTGACTGGCCTAAACAGGGAATACTTTTTCGTGACATAACGCCGCTTCTTAATGATGCCGGAGCTTTTTCATGTGCGGTTAAAGCTCTGACCAAAGATTTCGACATTGAGAAGATAGACTACGTTGCTGCGATTGAGGCACGCGGTTTTATATTTGGTTCCGCGGTTGCAGAGCATCTAAAAGCCGGTTTTGTTCCGATACGCAAAAAAGGCAAGCTTCCGTTTAATACCGAGACTTATACTTATGACCTCGAATACGGTCAGGATACCCTCGAAGTCCATATCGATGCGGTCAAGAAGGGCTCTAAGGTTCTTATGGTCGATGATTTACTGGCAACCGGCGGGACTATGGTTGCAGGATGTAAATTAATCGAAAAGCTCGGGGGCCGAATAGCAGGTATTGCGTTTCTGATTGAACTGTCAGAATTGAAAGGCCGCGAAAAACTTAACGGTTATAAAATCACAAGTGTTTTAAAATACTAACAGATAAAAATTCGGTTTGGTCAAATCAAAAGACCCGCGTCGTTGGACGCGGGTCCTTTCTTTTCATCAACCCTACTCCTCTACCGCGGTGTTTATCTTTTTCTAATCACTGCTAATGCACCCAGTCCCAGCAGAATCATCGTAGCCGGTTCCGGTACCGGTGTCGGCATAAAGCACAAGCCGAACCATGCATGCTTATCGGCGGTGTTATCTGTATAAACTTTGAATGTTACCGTCTCGCCGTAAGTTACGGGATTACTGTAAAATTCGAAGTCCACCTGTTTGCTGTCGCCGCTTAGTGTATAAGAGACGCCGGCATACGGTTGAGATAAACTGTCGAGCATTACGAATGGCCCGTCAGCTTCCGAGAAAATGACGCTGTAGGTCATCGGCTCGAAAATACAGAAATGAAAATCACCCCAATCCTCAAACATTGTGTTTGTTACAGTGATGGTTGCCCAGCCTTTCCATGGGTCATCATCGTAATGATCAAGAGTCTGAATACTCCATGTGTCTACGTCAATAGGCCCAAAGATTTCATCGTGAGCAAAAACGTTTCCAGAAATCAGAAATGCACTTAGTACTGCCAACAATACTAACTTTACCCTCATGCGCTCCTCCTTTCAGAGCTTTCTCCACCTTAACTTCGCTAGTATACGACCTCACTTAGATAACATTTTGACCTAAGTACCGATAAAAGTCAAAGGTTTTTTTGTTTTTTTTAAATTTTTTAGCCTAATTTTGATGATAAAGCCATAAACTTAGTAAATAACAGTAGTTGTAATCACCTGTTAATTTTAGTAATTTTGCAAAATTTTTAAAAAATTTCTTAAAAATCAACGAATTTTTAAGAAATTAAAAGGTTTTTATAATTTTTTGGCGTTACGACGGAAAGAACGGCTCCTTGCGGGCGAGAACTATTCTGTCGTTATCTTGATAATCTTTTTGGATGGTTACCATAGAAAAAAACGAGGTTTCTTCAAGGAGTTGTTTGACTTGGGGGCCTTGTTTATAACCGATTTCGAGAATCATCAGTGAATCGTCTTTTAAAAAGTCTTGGGCTTTTTGTATGATTCTTCGATAAATATCCAGACCATCCGCACCGGCATCGAGAGCGATTTTAGGTTCGTATTGCCGTACGTTTTTGTCAAGATTTTCATATTCACCCGAAGCTACATAAGGAGGATTGCATAAAATCAGGTCGAACTTAGAAGTATCCAACTGCGGGATAAGAGGCTCGAATAAATCGCCTTGCAGTAGTTTTATGCGTTCAGAAAGCTGATGCTTTTCGATGTTTTTTTCTGCTATTGCCAATGCGGCGTCTGAGATGTCAGTAGCGATAATTTTGGCATTCGAAAAATTTTTGGCTATTGCAGCGGCGATACATCCGCAGCCTGTGCATAAATCGCAGACCAATTGCTCGCTGTTTCTCGTTCTTAAAAATTCAACCGCTCTTTCGACCAGCAGTTCGGTTTCGGGTCTTGGAATCAGGCAGTCTTTGGTAATATAAAATTCGAGCGAATAAAATTCGCTTTTTCCTGTGAGATATGCGATAGGTTCGTGTTCGCCTGCCCGTTTGACCAAATCATGAAGCTTGTCAAGCTGTGTTTTATCGACCGGCTTGTCGAACTGCGTGTAAAGTTCAATGCGTTTTAGACCAAGGACATAAGATAATAACTGTTCCGCGCTGAGTCTGGGCGAATCAACGCCTTTGTTTTGGAGATACTGGTTTACCCAGTTCAGCAGTTTTTGAATTGTCCATGTTTCAGTGTTCGGCATTACGCTGGAATTATAATTTGTAAAACGCTATTGTAAAACAGAGATATTTTTAATTATGTTTTGGGCTTGGAGACAAAACCCGAGTTATAAACAGCAGCTATATTTTTTGCGGTTTCTGTTTGTATGTGGTTCATTATGACGGCGAAATCTCTTTCAGGTTCGATGTACTTACGGAGCCGGTTTGCATTATCGCTCACAACTTTTAGTATTTTCTGTTCCTCCCATACGTTCGGCTCAATTTGGAGCTTCATTTTAAAACCTTTTTCGGCAAGAAAATCAAGGTTTGGGACGGGATAAGATTTTGCTGCCGCGTTTTGACAAGGACAGACAGCATCAACGAGCATCGGAGTAACAAAACCATCGCCAAGACCGGTATCGAAATTTCTCTTGAGCATATTAACAAACGGGGGGATGTTACCTGTAAACCATAACCCTCTTACTTTTTCTGCAGCATCTTTGGCGACCTCGGCAGACTGAGGGTCTAATTCCTGAATCGCTTTGTCGATGGTGTATCGGACGGAATCTTCATAGGATAAATCTGTGTCTCTAAGTGCATAAGCCCCGATATTGCAGCCGAGCAGGTTCGAAAAGGTGTCTTCCCATGAAAACGCGGACGGAAATTCCGAAAAGACCATTTTTGATTTATAGCCGTACCATGTTAGTATTTCATGCCATGTGCCCGCGGTGTATCCGAAATATTCACCGAGTCTTACTGCGATATCGAAAGCAAGATTTTCTTTCTCCGCCGGTGACATAATCTGCCATCTATCCGGATACGACAAATGCACGAAACATACAGAACCTTCTTTAAGCACGAAAGAAAAGTCGCAATTGCCGCTGCATAGGTTTTTGTAGGTTATCGCAGCAAGATAGGCTGTCCAGTCAGCCGCCTCTCGAACATGGGATATATCTACATGGCCTGCCTTGCAGGTATAGACTATCCCGTTTTTTTCTTTGAAGTCGAATCTATAGCTGTGAGTGCCTAGTTGATTCGGTTCTAAGAAAAATGTTCCGAGTGTTGGGCTTGCATAGGAGCCGAGCCTTATTTTGGGCGGAATATTGAATCTGTCTTCGGTCAAACGATTATTCATAGAGATATTGTTTAACTGAGGAGATTGCCCGCAGCCTGCAATAATAAATATCGACAAAACAATCGCTGTAATAAATGACGGTTTTTTAGTATTAATTTTCAGAATCATATCTGCTGTATTCTTATATATAAACCTTATCCATCATTCGCGGAAAAGCAATGCATTGACGGATATGTTTTTCGCCTGTTATCCAAGCGACTGTCCTTTCTACACCCAGCCCGAATCCTCCGTGCGGTACCGAACCGTATTTCCGAAGGTCGAGATACCAGCTATAGTTTTCGGGAGTTAATTTCTGCTCATTCATTCGTTCGAGCAGCAAATCATAATTGTCTTCTCGAACCGAGCCTCCGATAATTTCTCCGAATCCTTCCGGCGCAAGTAAATCGAAATTTCTTACGACCTTGTCATTATCCGGGTCGGTTTTCATATAAAAGGCTTTAGCTTGCTTTGGATAGTGTGTTACAAAAACAGGTTTGTCATGCATCAGAGAAATAATGGTTTCGTCCGAGCCGCCTAAATCTTTGCCCCATACGAAATCGGCGGCCAATCGGGCGTGTTTGGGATTATTTTCTATTTTGGTATCGACCTCTGCCAATTCCGAACGAAGCTCGATAAGCTCGGCGGCGTTTTTATCTTTCTGCCATTGCTTTAGGGATTGGTTTTGCTGTGCTTCAAGCTCGGCTATTCGAGTTTCTATCTGTTTTTTATTTTCTAACAGCTGCTCTAATTGCGATGCCATAAATTGCTTTGTCTTTTCGCCTTTTAGAATTTCCACTGCTTGGGTATAAGTCAGCCGATAGAAGGGCGGTGTTATTTTTTCAAGCGAGGCTATGTCGGCGCCCAAGCTCTCAAGCTCACTGCGGTTATTAGCGAGGACTTGTGAAACGATAAAAGAAACGAAATTTTCCGCCAACTCCAGCAAGCCGTCTAATTCGATAAACGCTACTTCCGGCTCGACCATCCAGAATTCGGTCAGATGGCGGCGGGTTTTGCTCTTTTCGGCTCTGAAGGTCGGGCCGAAGCAGTAAACTTTGCCGTAAGACATAGCCGCCGATTCAAGGTAAAGCTGGCCCGTCTGAGTAAGATGTATCGGTTCGCCGAAATAGTCAACTTCGAAAAGCGAGCCGACTTCCTCACCGGCTATCGTAGTAAAAATCGGAGTGTCAACTAAAGTAAAACCGTTATTATTAAAAAATCTGCGAATCGCGTCTATCACCGTATGGCGAACTTTGCCGATGCACCATTGTCTCTGGCTTCGCAGGTGAAGATGACGATTTTTGAAGAGAAAATCGACGCCGTGTGATTTAGGCGTTATTGGATAATCGCTGGTACAGTGAACAATTTTGGCATCTGTGACAGCCAATTCATATCCGCCCACGCTGCGGGGTTCCTGCCGGACTGTTCCGGTTATGCAAACAGATGATTCCTGTCCCGCGTGCTTGAGCTGTTCGAATAATTCATCTGAGATTTTGCCTTTTTCCGCTATACACTGGCAAAGCCCTGTCCCGTCCCTGAGGATAATAAATTGCACCTTGCCGCTGGCTCGGGACTGATATACCCAGCCGTACAGCGAGACTTCTTGGCCGACATTGTTTTTCAATTCTGAAACAGCGGTTCTGTCACTTTTTGCCATTACTTTTTCCCTAAATCGATATTTTAAATGTTTCGATGGTTGTTTACATATCGAGTTTTTCGCGGATATAGGATTTAATTTGTTCTGTCGAGACTCGAATTTTCCATGCTATTGCACTTATTCATTATTTGGTTTTTCATTTTCGGGTATCTCCAGCAGCCGCACATCTTCTTTGTCAATGTCGCGACCGGAAGCGAGCTTAGATTTTATAAGGTCATCTCTTGAAAGGATATAAAAATCCTGCCCCTGATAAGTCAAAGTTTTTCTATGGTTCCATGCTGTATCGAAAGAAATCCCGGGCGTGCGCGTCTGAACGTCAATCCTGACTCTATCATTGAATACAGTAATTTCGTTAGATAGGATATCCTTGGTATTTGTCATTGTTGCTGTTCCGAACCCTGCGTTTTTAAGGGCGGTTAAAAGATGCTGCACGTTTTCTTCCGTGGCCTCGATAAGAATATCCAAATCGAATGTGGCACGAGGTACTCCATGCAATACTGACGCGATGCCGCCTATGACTATATATTTAACATTGTGCTGCTGAAAGAACTTGAATACTTCCTGTAATCGGTTGAGCATGCTTAGGCTCCTTCAGGGCAGGGTTGGTCGATAAAGCAAGGTCGGTGAAGCTGCAAAAAACTTCCATTCGTTCAGCCATAGACAATGACCGGAACCACCTTGTTTTAGCTTCTATTGTTTCATATTCTCTGCTGTTGTGAATTGTAAGGTTCATAATATATATTTTATCATATTTTGGTTCAATTCACAATACAGCAATAATAAAAGATGCTGTTTACATATCGAGTTTTTCGCGAATATACGATTTAATCTGGTCTGTCGAGACTCGGATTTGTTCCATTGAATCGCGTTCTCTGATAGTAACAGTGCTGTCCTGCAACGTCTGCCCGTCAACCGTGATGCAGTAGGGCGTGCCGGCTTCATCCTGCCTGCGGTATCTCCTGCCGACCGCGCCTTTTTCATCATAGGCACAGTTAAAATATTTTTTCAAATCATCATAAATTTTACGGCCAATCTCAGGCATACCGTCCTTTTTGACCAACGGGAAAACAGCCGCCTTTATCGGCGCAAGAGCATTTGAAAACCGCAATAAATTCCGCTGTTCACCGCGAACCTCTTCCTCGTCATAAGCATCGACCAAAAACGCCAGCGTGCTTCTATCTATCCCGGCGCTCGGCTCGATGACATACGGTATGAAGCGGGATTTCTTTTCGTCGTCATAATATGCCAAAGGCCCTTTGATATAATCAGGGTCTTCGTCGGCAAGCTGAACTTTATTGACATTTCTGCCGTTCTCGAACCAGCGGTTAAGCGACCTCATACCCCTTTGATGCTGTCTTAAATCGTAATCGGTACGGTTGGCGATTCCTTCTAATTCCTGCCAGTCGCCCGAACCGAACGGGAATTTATATTCGACATCGACACAGCCTTTCGCGTAGTGAGCCAGCTCATCTTTTGCGTGTTCGCGAAAATGCAGATTCTCTTTTTTTATTCCCAGCTCAAGATACCAGTTAAAGCGTCTTTCCTTCCAGTGTTCGAACCACTGCTCGTCCGTACCCGGCTCACAGAAAAACTCAAGCTCCGCCTGCTCGAATTCGCGTGTTCGGAAAATAAATGCTTTTGTGGTTACCTCGTTACGAAAGCTTTTTCCGATTTGGGCGATTCCGAAAGGTATTTTTACCCGCGTAGTATCCAGAACGTTCTTGAAATTCGCGAAAATGCCTTGAGCTGTCTCAGGGCGAAGCTGCACGGTCATCGCGTCGTCAATATTAGCGCCCATCTGCGTCTCGAACATCAGTTTAAAAGGCATAGGCTCGGTGAATTGTCCGACCGCGCCGCATCCGGGACAAACCTTTTTACTCAAATTATGCATAGAAGCTTGTTCCGCCGTAATATCAGAATGGGCAGTATGTTCTTCGGCGTGCTGAGCGTCTTTATCCTGCAAATGGTCGACACGTGTTCGGGTATTGCATTTTTTACATTCGGCGATTAAATCGGCGAACTTGTCCGCGTGTCCCGATGCCTTCCAGACCATCGGATGCATAAGAATGCTACAATCCAAGCCTACCACGTCATCTCGCATCTGGACGGTCGATTTCCACCATGCCTTTTTGACGTTATTTTTCAATTCCACGCCAAGCGGCCCGTAATCATAGCAGCTTGCCAGCCCGCCGTAAATTTCGCTGGACTGAAAGATAAATCCTCTTCGTTTACATAAGGATACGATGTCATCGAGTTTAGTAATCTTCGCCATAGCACCTTCCTAATCTTAGTTAAAAATCGTTATCCGCCCATTATATCGTTTCGGATGCCGATTACAAGAATCTCTGCAGGGAGAGCAAAAATGTAATACTCGCCGTTAAACAACTAAAAAATCAGAAGATTTTTACAGGATACATCTGCCAAGAAATATTATCGAATTTTTACCTATTACCCGGCGAGGAGCGAGATATATTTATTTCTAAGGACACTTTTATCTTCTTAACAGGGATAATTTGGGTTTTCTTATCTTACCGAAAAGCTGTAAAATACCTGCCTTAGAGTATTCCTGTAAATTTCTGATAATTATTAACATAGGGAAAAAGCATAATTTAGGAATAAGTATGGCAGAGATAAAAAAATATATAGCTATAGATATCAGGCCTGAAAACACAAGAATTGTTCTCGGGTCTGTTTCCGCCGAAAAAGTCGTACTTACCCCTGTTTATCAGTTTAGTCATAAACCGATACAGGATGATGATTTGGTTTTTTGGGATTTTTCGCAAATATACAGTGAAGTTAAAAAAGGAATCGGATTAGCCGCCAAACAAGCCGGAACACAAGTTTGGAGCTTGGGGATAAATGCCTTCGGAAATGATTTCGGATTATTAGATACCAGCGGCAAATTGATTGAAAACCCCCGTTATTACAACAGCAGCCCAGATGAAACTATTCTGCAAAAGGCATCTGAATTAATACCAGAAAAGCAATTATTCGAATGCACCGGAATGCATTTTTCCCAGTCCGGTTCATTATATCGATTATTTTCTATGCGCCAGTCCCGCTCGGCTGCGCTGGCAAGGGCGACTAATCTGCTGTTTATAGCTGATTTGTTTTCTTATTTTTTATGCGGAAAACGTTTTACCGATTATACGATTGCCGGTGCGAGTCAGTTAATGGATATCCGAACAGGCGATTGGTCAAAAGAGATATTAGAGAAATTTTCTTTGCCGGCGCAAATCTTGCCTAAAATAATAAATCCGGGAACGATTATAGGCCAGATTACAGCCAAAGTCGGATTGGAATTCGGCTGCGGGCCGATACCGGTTACAGCTGTAGGTGGTAACGACGAGGCATTGGCGATTGCCTGTGTTTGTTCACCCGAAAACCAAGCTTATATGTACTATGGTAATTCCGGCTTGATTGGGGTTGAGGTGAATAACCTTTTAAGCAGCAACGAAACATACCAAGCGGGTTTTACTGTTCGGGTCGGTATCGATGAAAAGGTTCAATTGTTCAAAAACTTTTCGGGGTTATATCTGCTCGAACAATGCAAAAAGCACTGGGAAATTGACGAATCGGAGCTATCCGATAAATCGCTTATTAAATCGGCAAGTCAGGCGAGTTCTTTTGCAGGGCTGATTGATATTGACAGTAAAGCTTTTTTAACAAATTCAAATATGCCTGACACAATTAATAAATATCTTGAACAGATCCGCCAAAAAAAGACTCAAAATAAAGGAGCTTTAGTACGCACTATACTTGAGGCGATAGCGTTTAAAACAAAATATATAATCGAAGAATTGGAAAAAGCCGCGGCGAAAAAGATAGATGTTATTCAAATAGTCGGCAGCTTAGCGGAAAATATATTATTATGTCAGTTCATAGCTGATGCTTCGGGAAGAGTTGTTCTGGCAGGGCCGGCTGAGGCGGTGCTTAGTGTAAATATCCTTATGCAGGCAAAAGCAACAGGCCAAATCGGCTCGATGCAGCAATTGCGAGAGATTTGCGGCAATTCATTTGAATCATCAAGATATCAGCCGCAGGATGCTCCGAAGTGGGATAAAAAATATAAACGAATAAAAAAACTATTCGAAAAAAGGTGACACAGTTGACAGCTATACCGACTTTGCAAAGAGCGGTTCAATTAATCGGGCCGAATAAACTTGTGTTCAGCGAGGATAAAAAAGTTCATCTCCCCGGACCGAATCAGATTTTATGCAAAGTAGAGGCTGTGGGATTGTGTTTCTCGGATTTAAAACTTCTTAAACAATTTTCCGACCATCCCCGAAAAAAGAAAATACTTTCAGGAATCGATTTGAATGTACTCTGTGAAATCCCCAGCTATGCGCCGGATGCGAAACCTACTGTTCCCGGACATGAAGCTTGTGTGAAAGTTGTCCATGTCGGCCGGGGGGTAACGAAATTCAAAGGGGGACAGCGTTATTTGGTAGAGACGGATTATCGCTGGCTTACAAGTGAAAATTCCAACGGTTCTTTCGGTTATAACTTCGAAGGCGCTCTGCAGGAATATGTACTGATGGACGAGCGTGTTATAACTTCACCTGAGGGGCAATCAATGCTTATATCTGTTCCTGAAGATTTAAGCGCCTCAGCGATTGCGATGATAGAACCTTGGGCTTGTGTGGAACATTGCTACGCGATGAAAGAGCGGCAAAAATTAAAAACAAACGGAAAAACGCTCATTGTTTGCGATATTGAAATTAATGGCGAAAAGCTTAATCATTTTTTTGAGCGATACGATACACCATCGGATTGTAAGTGGATTGGTAAATGCCCATCGTGTGTTCGAATTAAAAGCGAGATAGTAAATGACATAGAATCTTTGCCTGATGCTGCTTTCGATGATGTTATTTATTTCGGAGCTGACAGCAGCACAGTCGAGCGGTTATTCGGCAAACTTGCAATTGGGGGATTATTTAATATCGTTCAATGCGGCGAAAAATTCGGCGGAAATATTTCGGCTGCGGTAGGGCGTCTGCATTACAGCCGGATAAGAATTATCGGCACGCAAGGCTGCGACCCTGCCGAATCAATGAAAATTATACCGCGAACACCCGATATACGTTCAGGTGATAAAATAAATATCGTCGGCGCAGGCGGCCCGATGGGGATGATGCATATTATAAGAAATATTTGTCAGAGATTTGACCGAATAAGTATTTTTGCCGGAGATATCGATGATAAGCGATTAGAAAATCTGCGCAAGATTGCTGAACCCTTGGCTAAGAACAAAAACGTTGAAGTTATTTTTTATAATCCGAATGTCTATAAGCCCAACGTGACATTTGATTATACAATTTTGTCTGCATCGGTTCCGTCACTTGTATCTGACGCGATTGAAAGCTCATCCGATGGTGCAATAATAAATGTTTTCGCCGGAATAACCCCTTCAGCAAATATTGAAATTGATTTGAACAAATATATTTCCAAAAAATTATATGCCGTCGGTTCGAGCGGGTCGACTGCTGATGATATGAAAACGGTTCTATTTAAAGTGCAATCGGGTTTGCTGGACACAAATGTTTCATTGGCTGCGGTATGTGGACTGGAATTCGCAGCCGATGCAATTTATATGGTAGAAAACCGCTCGATTCCAGGCAAGATTGTAGTATATCCGGCTTGCCGGGGGCTGGCTCTGTTAAGATTGCAAGATTTAGAAGTTAAACATCCCGAAATTGCCGGGTGTCTTTGCGGCGGATTATGGACCAAAAGTGCCGAAGATAAACTGCTTCGAACATATACCAAATCATCTTCGATTTAATCTTCAGCCTCAGGAGATTCGAGTATATATTCGATTATATCGCTGATTTTTGCCGTAGCGACTCCGACTGTGCAATCGGCTGCTCCGTAATAGAGATTCAGATGGTCGGTTTCTTTGATAACAGTAACGCCCGTTGGAAAAACAACGTCTCCTACATCGCCAACTCGTTCATAAAATTCGCGCGGGCCAAGCAGCCATTCGTCGCTTCTTCGAAGAACCCGCCAAGGCTCTTCCAAATCGAGCAGGGTTAATCCCAGCCTATAAATCTGTCCCGCCGCGGTAACCCTGACGCCGTGATAAAAAACCAGCCAGCCATGCTGTGTTTCTATTGGCTGACAGGCAAGTCCGACGCGATGGCAATCCCAATAGCCTGCTCTGGTTCTAACTAAAATACGGTGGTCTCCCCAATGCTTAAGATCCGGCGAAAAACTTATCCACATATGAGCTTCGCCGCGAACGATAGGCCGATGTATCAAAGCGAATCTTCCGCGGAATCTCCTCGGAAACAAACAGGCATCTTTATCCTCCGGAGGCAGTAAAGCTCCAAGCCTTGCAAAGGTTCTGAAATTTTTAGTTATTGCCAGCGAAACGGTCGGCCCGCCTTCGCTGAAAGAAACGTATGTAATCGCAAATTGTTTCTGTTCTTCCAGCCATATAATTCTCGGGTCTTCAAGACCCCAGCGTTCTTCTCTGCTGCTTAAATCAGCTTCCATAGTAGGTTTTGAATCGATTTGCCAGTTGGTAAAACCATCTTCGCTTCGTGCTACGGTAAGATGGGAAAAGCCTCTTAAATCTTCGGCTCTAACCAAAAGCAGCGTTTCTGAATTAAGCTTGATGGTTGCGGGGTTCATCACGGCATTTATAGGATAAGGCCATGCGTCCGGAGTTAATATAGGATTACCTTCGTATCTTTTAAATAAATTATACGCTTTCTGCTGACGCTCGATTTCGTTCATAAAAACCTCTGTATGGCTGTATATTTAATATTACCTGTTACTAATTTAATCGGCATAGCAGGCATTTTACTGTAAATTAACATTCCAATCCGCTGTATTTTACGATTGGATAAGCTGTGTTTCATAAAGCCCCTGATAAAGCCGGCATGTTTTTATTAACTCCTCGTGCCGTCCGGATGCTATAACTTGTCCTTTATCCATAACAACTATAGTATCAGCACTTATAATAGTGCTGAATCTATGAGCGACTATCAGACATGTCCTGTTGTGCATTATGTTTTCAATCGCTTTATGGATTTTGGCTTCACTTTCAGCGTCAATCTGACTCGTAGCTTCGTCAAAAATCAAAATTGGCGGGTCTTTTATAATTGCTCTGGCAATTATAATTCGCTGAAGCTGGCCGCCGGAAAGACCTGCGCCGCTTTCTCCGATTAAAGTATCATACCCTTTCGGCAGTCCTGTTATAAATTCATGGGCGTAGGCTTGTTTTGCCGCATTTATGATTTGCTCGGTAGTTGCGTCTTTACTTCCGTAAGCTATATTTGCCGCGATAGTATCGTTAAATGTAATGGTTTTCTGGGTAACAAGAGCAAACTGTTCTCTAAGGCTTTGCAGAGTACAATTGCGTATATTGCTGCCGTCTATAAGAATCTCGCCCGAATCGACATCGTAAAATCTCGGCAGCAGATTTACAAGAGTAGTCTTGCCCGAACCGTTCGGCCCGACAATAGCTACTGTACTGCCTGCGGATATAGCCAGATTTACTCCGTTTAGTACGGGGTTTTGAGTTTTTGGATAAGTGAAAAAGACATTCTTGAATTCGATTTTATTTTTTAATTTCGGCAAATCAACGGCATCGGCCTTTTCCTTTTCGATGTCTTGGTCAAGAATACTGTAGATTCTTTCACCGGCAGCGTTTGCCTGCTGAAGCTGATTCCAGACATCGCTTCCTTTTCTGAGTGATTCTCCCGCCGCTGCAAGTAAAGCAATGAGAGTTAAAAATTCCGGTGCCTCAAGATTTCCTTCTATGACCCAGTGAATACCGAACAGAAGTGCAACTGCTCCTGCGGTCATTCCCAAAACTTCCATAATAGGATTGGTTGCGGCATCGATTTTGCTTATTTTCAACTGATGCTTTAGCAGGTTCTGGTTTATATCGCCAAAATGCTGCTTTTCATAATCTTGCCGGTTATAGACTTTAATCGCCATTATGCCGTGGAATGCTTCCGTAAGCTTTCCTATCATTTCGGCAGAACTCACCAGAGATTTTTTAGTAGCTCTTTTTATTCTTTTGCCCAATCTGGCAACTGCCCAAAAAGTCGGCGGTGCGGCGAATAGAAAAATTAAAGTTAGTTTCCAGTCTATCCAAATCGCTCCTGATAAAAGCCCGATAGCCTTAGCCGGTTCGCGCAGAGCTTTACCGAGTAAGGTATTTATGGCAAGACCTACCAGAGATGTATCAATTTTTAAACGGCTTACTGAATCACTCGGATTACACGATGCAAAAAATCCGATAGGCATTTTGATAATATGTGCGAATGTATCCGCCCGAAGATTAGCTACGGCGGTAAAAGTGATTTTTGCGCCGATATATTTTTGAATAAAAGTAGCTATACATCTTATAAGGGTTAAAATGGTTGTAAGAATAATAACTACCGACATCGCCCTAATTTTTGTATCGCTGGTTTGCTCTAAGGGGATATAAGCCAGAAGCTTTTTGATTAAATCAAAATAATAAGGCTCTTTGCCTGTTTCCAAATTTAACGTTAATAATTCGAATTGTTCTTCTTCGTTCAGACGTTTAACTTGAATCTCTACCACGTCTTCGGGCGGAGCTGACGCTAATTCAGCGAGCAGTTGTATAGAGGGTATTTTTTTATTAACCTCATTAATAAGTTTGTTGTGAACACCGACGATATAATCATATTGTTTAAAACCAGAAGCTTCTGCCTGACTGTTCCTTCTAACTCCGGTTATGAGTAGATGATATGTAGCATCAAGCCGATTCGGGTCTGAAAAATCAACTTGGTCAGGAGCAGAAAAAATTAATCCGTATCGGTCGGTGCTGACTTTTCTGTCGATATAACCGTGCAGACCTTCCTGCCCCATCATTACTTTCAGCATGGGAATTATCATTAAGAAATTCAGCGAAAGGAAAACTGTGATGAAGCCTATTGATGCAAATAAAACAATAAGCCGGTGCCATTGAGGCCAAACATAACCGAATATCCTTTTTAAATATACCATTAGTTCCTTCTTGCAATTAATCAGAAATTCATTTAAACCGCTGAACAATAACAGAGATATGTACTGCGGTCAAGAACAAACGGCTGTTGACCCAAACAGAGTCTTTTGCTAATGTTGCCGTTTTGATAGGAGAATACCAAATGCATGTTGACTGTCTGGTTTTAGGGCTTTATGAGACTAACTGTTATGTTGTTCGTCATAATCAGCAAACAGATAAAGTAATAGTAATTGATACAGGACTCGATACGTCTTCGCTGGCAGATTATCTTCAATCGAATAATCTCAATCCCGCGGCCTTAATTCTGACTCACGGCCATGCCGACCATATTGCCGGAGCCGCTTTAGTAAAGAATCATTTTAAAGATGTAAAGCTATACATACACAAGCAGGACGTTCCTATGCTCGGCAACGCTCAGGCAAATCTGTCGGTCATAAGCGGCGGGGCGATTGTTGCGCCAAAAGCCGATTTGATTGTCGAAGACGGCGATACCATAGAACAAGCGGATTTGAAATTTGAGGTTATTCATACACCCGGCCATACGCCCGGATGTATTTGTCTTTATGCCGAAGAGGATAATATACTTTTTTCCGGTGATACTTTATTCGCCGGCGGTGTCGGCAGAACTGATTTCCCCGGAGGCAGTGAAGAAAATTTATTGAATAGCATCAAAAATAGGCTTTTAACGCTGCCTGATAATACGATTGTTTATCCCGGCCACGGCCCGCAAACAACAATAGCACAAGAGCGCAGGTATAATCCTTTTTTAAGATGAGCAGGTTATTTGCATTCGCATAAACCTAATGCCGAAAAAAGTTGTAAAAATGCAGTTATAAATAGGTTTGTAGTTACCGTCATTAGGTAAAATTATTGAAATACTCCGGCTTTCCGTCGTCGCTGTCATAGCCTTTGTCTTCTATAAAGTCCGCATTAACTCTGATTCGTTCGATTCGTTCAGCTTGTTTGGTATTGCTGTCAATGGTTACAAGAATAGAGTTTAATCTCACATCGCCGGTCGCTACTTCGAACGGATAGGGCATTTGAGTTCTGAAAGATTTCAGCACGTTATTAATGCCTCTGCCTAAAATGGATTCGTGCGGGCCGGTCATTCCAATATCTGTAATATAGGCTGTTCCTTTGGAAAGTATGGTTTCATCGGCAGTGACAACATGGGTATGAGTTCCGAAAACACAGCTTACCCTGCCGTTAAGAAAATATCCCATAGAAATTTTCTCGCTGGTTGCCTCGGCATGCACATCGACAAAAATAATATCAGCTTTATTGCTGAGCTGAGAAATAATCTTATCAGCAGCCGAATAAGGACAGTCGGCAGGTTTCATAAATATTCTGCCGAGAAGCGAGATTATAGCTATGGTCGGGCCTTTGCCTGTTTGATAAATCGCGTATCCTCGTCCTGCCGCAGAATCAGACAGATTAGCAGGGCGGACAATATTATCCGAAGTTTCGAGTATTTGTATTATGTCTCTTTTTCGAAATGTATGGTCGCCCAAAGTTACGAGATTAACGCCGTACTTCATTAGCTTGTCGTAAATTTGCGGAGTCAAACCGGAACCGCCGGCCGCGTTTTCGGCATTAGCGATAACGCAATCGACATTATGTTCTTTGATTAGATTTTTAAGTTTTTCCGACAGAACGCGTCTGCCGGGTTTTCCGACAATATCGCCTATGCACAGAATATTCAGCTTCATTATAGTTCCTTGATTTATTTGGCATACTCTATGCAGCGAAGCTCTCGAAGCAGCGTAACCATAATTTCACCCGGATAAGTCATTTCATTTTCAACTTGGGTAGCTATATCACGAGCGATTTTCATTGCAGACTCATCCGGAACTTTTTCGGCATTAACAATTACACGTATTTCACGCCCTGCCTGAATGGCGTATGCATTTTCGACACCTTCGAATCCGTTTGCGATTTCTTCGAGCTTTTCAAGACGCTTGATATATCTTTCGAGCGTTTCCCTTCTGGCGCCGGGGCGAGATGCGCTTATAGCATCAGCTGCGGCAATCAGCGGGGTGTAAGGATTGTCGGCAGGAACGTCGCCGTGATGAGCTAAGACGGCATTTAGAATTATCGGAGACTCGTTAAACCGCTTTAAGAAATTCGTTCCGATTTCAGGATGTCCGCCTTCGATTTCGTGGTCTATAGCTTTTCCTATATCATGCAAAAGTCCCGCACGCCGCGCAATCGAACCGTCCAGATTCAGCTCATCAGCCATAACCTGAGCAAGGAATGCCACTTCGATACTGTGGCGAAGAACATTTTGTCCGTAGCTGGTTCTGTAATACAAAGCTCCTAAAAGACTAAGAACCTTATTGGCAAGACCTCTTACGTTTGCTTCGACAGCGGCATCTTTACCGATTTGCAGGATTTTATGGTTCATTTCTTTTTTGGTTTGAGCCACAAGCTCTTCGATTCGAGAAGGATGAATTCGTCCGTCTTGTATTAGTTTTTCCATCGACAGACGAGCCACCTCTCGTCTTACAGGATTGAATCCGCTCACAATTATCATACCCGGCGTATCATCGACAATAACATCGACTCCGGTAGCCTTTTCGAACGCCCGAATATTACGACCTTCACGACCGATGACCCGGCCTTTCATATCATCGTTTGGAATCTCAACAGTTGATACCGTAGCCTCGCAGGTTTGCTCGGCGGCATAACGCTGAATAGCGGCGTTAATAATTTCCCTGCTTTTTTCGAGGGCTATTTCGTTAGCTTCCTCGACTTTTCGCTGAATTAAGGTTGCCATTTCGTGCTCGCACTCGTCTTCGAGGCGTTTTAAGAGCAATTCTTTGGCAGCTTCTATATTCATACCGGATATTTTGAGAAGCTGATTTTTCTGCTGAGCCAAAATATTCGAAAGCTGCCTGTCTTTTTCAGCAACATGTTCAAGACGTCTTTTTACTTCATTTTCCTGATTTTCCGTGGTTTTTTCACGCTGCTGAACAAGCTCAACCTGTTTTTCAAGAACATCTTCACGTTTACTTAATCTTTGTTCGGCTTCTCTAAGCTGATTGCGAATACGGTTGGCTTCTGCGGTTAATTCTTCCCTTTTCTTTATAGTTTCTGCAGCCGCGTCAAGCTGGGCTGATTTGAGAATGTTTTCCGCTTCCTTTTTAGCGCCGTCTATCTGCCGCTGAAGGTCTTCCTGAAATGTCTTGGATTTGGCTCGGGCGTAAATTTGATACCCTATTAAAATAAGGCAAATTCCGAGCACAAAGCCGATAATGATTAGCACGCCGGGATGAAGGTCTGAGAACTGACCTAATAATGTGTTCATAATGATTAACCCTTCTAATTTCTTATACGTTTATCAAGAATACATTGATACAGAAGGGTTGTGATTTGATAGAACAGTTCAGGCCAAGGATTTGTCAAGTTGGAAACCGTAGAGAATAAGCACTATCATCCGCACTTATCATATGTCAGCGAAACAGGTATTTTATTGTAATTCCAGCAGTAAATTTTCATAACGATAGTCTCGAACCTATTTTCACTACCGGCAATCCCTCGCGGGTACGCTTAACATTAATACAAAATTTCCTTTTGACACGATTTTTATTTGCGGCGGTTATTTTTTATTGTTTTTCTTTGCTTAGAAGCGGTCAGCCGCAAATTTCCTGTAACTTATCTATTGTTGAAATATGGGTTTACACCCTTTATCGCCCGGTACAGATCTAAGTTATATATATAAAACCGGGTTATTCACAACCTTTCATAATCATTTTACTGTACATCATATCGTATTTTTTGTTCAGCGTTTGGTCAAGCAAAAAATTTTGCGGATTTTTTATAACAGTCCGCAGCTAAACACTTTAAACTATAATGATTTAGATTATCGGCAGAAAAGTGGCTAAAAATGCGAAAATTTGGTATTGTTTTGATAATTATTTAGCATAATTCCAGAAGAAAATTGCCAAATTTTAGTAAACATGCTTAAATACTAAGGTTTTTTAAGAAGACATATACTAACTTATGGGTAAAGACATCACAAAATTGAATGATGCTGAGCTTTTACAGCTTTATACACAGGGCCGTGAAGATGCATTCAGAGAAGTCGTAAACCGTTATAAAAACGGACTATACGCATTTTTGAAGCGTTTTTTGGGACGTCAGGACCTAATCGAAGATGTCCTGCAGGAAACGTTCTTGCAGCTTTTTACAAGCCGCGAAAGCTTTGATACCGAACGTCCTCTAAGACCGTGGTTATTTACCATCGCTGCGAACAAAGCTAAGGATGCCCTTCGTAAACAACAAAGAACTTCAGCTTTGCCGATAGGAACTATATCGGACGATGACGAGATGTCTTTTAATGACGTACTTAATGCTATAAGTTCTGATGAATCAAGACCTTATGACGGAGTCGAAAAGAATGAATCTGCCGAGCTGGTACGCGATGTTATCGCTAATATGCCTCAGCCCGCCAGAGAAATTTTAATTTTAGCCTATTTTAATAAATTTTCTTACAAACAAATGGCCCAGATTCTAAGTATACCTATTGGTACAGTTAAGAGTAGACTGCATACGGCTGTGGCACGGTTTGCAAAGGAGTATAAGACCGCATTGGGGAGTAGGACAGACAGATGACATCATTAACTCAATACGATAAAGAATTATTGTTTGATTACTCTATGGGCATTTGCTCCCAAGAGCAATTAGAAGCCGCCCAAAAACTCATCTCATCAAGCCTCGAAGCTTCGAAACTTTACGAATCTCTTAAAAAAGGCTTAAGCCCGCTGGATTCTTGGGAAGTTGAATCTTGCCCGGATGAGTTGTTCGAGAAAACCCTCAATCGGCTCAAACAAGCCGGCGAACAAAGCCACTTGAAGCTTAAAGCTCTTATTGCCGACGAACAGACCCGCAGCGGCATGTCAAAAAGAACTTTTTGGGCCAACGCCGGCAGAAGACTTGCAATGGCAGCTATGTTTATGATTGTTGGAAGTATTTTCTTAAGCAGTATGAACTATGCTCGACATAAATATTGGGAAACCCAGTGTCGAGCCCAGCTTGTCGGAATTTGGAATGGCGTAAACAGATACAGCAACGACAATAGCGAAAATATACCTGCTGTTGCTATGTCCGCCGGAACGCCATGGTGGATGATAGGCTATCAGGGCAAAGAAAACTACTCAAATACCCGCGGGGTTTGGTTATTACCCAAAGGAGAATATGTTAATGCCCAAGATTTTGTTTGCCCCGGAGCAAAAACCAAGCATTTCGAACAAATTAATGCAGACCAAATTAACAAACTGAGAGATTTTCCTGACCGCCAATATATTACCTACAGTTTTCAGCTAATCGGCGATAAGCCTGTCAAAATTTCAACTTTAAGAACAAAAGTTATGATGTCCGATTTGAACCCTCTGTTCGAGCATTTACCCGGTGATTTCAGCAAACCCCTGCATATTCCCCTGACCGAAGAATTGGCGAATTTCAATAGTGCCAACCATCAGCGTAAAGGTCAAAATGTTTTGTTCTCCGATGGAAGTGCGAGGTTTATAAGAGGCCGCCGTGTAGGTGTTTCAGATGACGATATTTTTACATTGCAGGGCAAAAAGTTTTACGAAGGTATCGAGTTTCCTGCATGCGATACCGACATATTTTTAGCGCCCTAAATATCATCCAAAATTTCTCACTTGCCCTGAGCACCTGCCGAAGGGCCTGTCCTGAGCCCGCCGAAGGAATCCGCGTCTAAATTTTTGAGCCTTGTATTTTTAGTAATTAGAATTTGTTTAGAAATTAGGTTTTAGGATTTAGTATTTAACTTCTCCTTCCAGTCTCGAGTATCTAACGACTATTCACTATTAACTAATTTTCAGACGCGGATTTACACGGCACGGCAGTTTGGCGAATCAATTAATCAGGAAAATTCAGCACCCCGAACTCCCCTCTCTCCTGCTTCACTACTTCATCATATGCCCTCGCAGCCGCATCTTCATCATCAAAATAACCCAGATGCCTTCTCTTTCCGCAAACGCTGATTACAGCCGTCCATTTTTTCATATACTTGTGCCACTTGACACCCCTGTACCGCGATTTTCCTCGCGTCCTTCTAACGTTCCACGCATTCTGCATAGCTGTCGCAAGCCGCAAATTAGCTCTGCGGTTATCCCTCCCGTCCCCGTTAATATGGTCCACAAAAATCTCACTCCGCCTTCTGCCTTCTGAATTCTGGCTGCTGACTTCTTTAGATTTAATTCTACATTCTAAATTCTCGATTCTTAATTCTTTGGACATTATCATCCGGTGCATTTTCTCCATCCTGCTGTTCACTGCGTAAATCTTCTCTCCGCGGCGGTTTGTATGCCATTTATATTGAATAAGCCATTCGTAATCTTCCGGGTCAACAATCGCATGCTCACCTCTGGTCAGCGGTATCCGCCGAAAAGAATATCCGTACTTCAATTTCCGATATAACATCAAAGGCCAAACGAAAACTTTTTCAACCCGTTCCGGTATCGATATTTTAATTGTGAATGTAGACATGGTGTGTTCCTTTAATAGATATGAAATTAGAATTGATATTACTCACTGCGTAGAACCGCAGCGAAGACGGGCCTGCCGCGTCGTAGTTGTTGTATAACGAAGAAGGGCCTGTCCTGAGCACCTGTCGAAGGACCTGCCCTCCGTAGTCCATCAGATACGAAGAAGGGCCTGCCGCGTCGTAGTTGTTGTATAACGAAGACGGGTCATCCTGTTCGCAGCAATTTGTCATTCTGAACGAAGTGAAGAATCTATGTGCACCAGAGTATAACTTGTGGTTAGAACCATCGCCTGATTCAAAAGTCTGCTTCTATGTCTTTTTAATTTTTGCTATGTAATTTTGCATTTTTATTTTTGATATTTGATATTTTTTCACCTCGCCCAAAAAACCCCTCTCTATAATTGGACGGATTTGCGTGTTTGATTGAAATTTTCACAATTTTCTCGAAAAAATAATCCGTAAGTCCTTGTAAAATAAGGACAAAATTTTTTTCAAAAAAATTGTTTTTACCCCTCAGCTATTTGCGTGTTTGATTGATTTGTGGCACGGGCTTGCTTTCCGCGGTTACGTCGTGGCACGGGCTTCCAGCCCGTGTTTTAGACTATCATTTTCATCAGCCCCAACGTCCCTAATTATTCGCTGTCCCTATTATTAATTGTTATTAACTTTATCCCAATTAGTAACAGGCTTACCATCAATCTTCCAAACCTTCTCGAATTTATCGAGATCCCCGACAAAGAAATTTATTGATCCATCTTGGTTAGGTCTGACATTCATTGGTTTAGAGCCATCTGGTCCTCTCGAATATGAAGCATATGAACCATTAGAAAAATGTATCTTAAAGCCTGTAACAAGTTCTTCTTCATCTTTTAGAAGCTCAAGAACTTCATAGTTTGGAAGCTTATGATATCGGGGGAATTTTCCAAAGCTTCTGCGCCATCGTGAACCACATTCGAGAAGTGCACCATAAAATGCAAAGCATATGCGGATTTTATCTTCAAGATCTGACATAGACATTTGAGAGGCAGGACCACCTTCAGTCCATCTGAAATAGTCTTTAGTGAAAATATAATCAGAATGTGAAAACGCATTACGTACACGATCATCAAAAAAAGATTCAATTGTCTCGATAAGCTTTAATTCTTGGACTTCTTTTGCAAGCTTTTTTATACGATGCATTTTCACAGTTGCACTTGCAGGTATGCGATTCAGAAAACCTTTCTTTCTTTGATGTGAGAGATCAAAGAACGGGTCCATGACATATGGTTTTCCCGCAATAATGTTCAATGAATTAGCCAGAAGGATATGAGGAACGGTCATTTCGACTACTTGGCAATACATCAGAAGAGCTATTCGTGATGAAGCTATATCAGATAGCTCTTTATCAGCTTTCTCCATAAGCCAATTGAGTTCCTTAAATGCTCTTTGAGATTCTTCAAAAGGATCCCAGTCTTGATCAACTAAGTATCCCACTCTGAGTATAGCAAACAGAAGTTCGAGTGGATTGCTCTTATATGCTCGCCCAAAGAGTGTGTCAAGATACGAAATATAATCATGGATCTGTTTTTCAAATGAGTCTTGTTCTGAAGTCATACATTTGTGGCCCAATATAATAATAAATAAAACTATGAACAATCACAATTTTTCTATATGAGAAAACTTTATTTGGATTCAATGACCAAACGTATAATCAAACCTGTCATATACAAGTAGGCTTCGGCTTCTTGTTTCTTTATACCATGTCTTTCTGAAGAGGCATGTCGGTAATCATGAGCATATTTAATATAGTTTGCTAATAGTGACTTCCAGCTATCCGACAAATTTATTTTAGACAGAAGTTCATCTTTATTATTGTCTAAAGTTTTCTTATTTCCAAGTATATTTCTTGCGATGCCTTCTATTGCAGAATAGCAATTTTTTACCACATCACCTAAGGTCTTCCCTCCTAAATAATATTGTAAAGCTGTCTGGTAGTCTTTCATTTCATTGGGATACTTCTTTAACCAAGTCAGTGTTTCCTCAATAAGGGGCTTATCCAGTTCCTCGGCCCCGGCTGGATAGAAAAATCCATCTTTCCATCTTACACCAATATCACAACTGCTTCGAGACAAAGCAGCTTCAATGCGCTTGGACAACCATTTTCGACATTCCTTTTCATCGGAAAGATATACAACACAACGATACAATATACATAACACAAGAAGCGTCTGAGTAAAATCATCTCTTGTCAAAGTTCTTATCTTAGCGGGTAATTCCTGAGTATGACGAAGTATTCTCTCTGGAACATCATGAGCATTGATACCCAATTCAAAACAAATTAACTCGAACAATTTATAATAATCAAAATGTTCCCTATCGTCTGTATCTATATTGTGGAAGATTGACTGATTCACTCTTTGAACAAATCGTTTTCTTTCCTCTTCAATGCCATCCTCTAAGCCAAATACTTCATTAAACCTCTTTCGCATGCTCATACTAGGATTCTCCGAGCGAAAAATAGTTCCATCCGCCATTTTTGCTTTATATTAACTTTTTTGGGCATCCTTTTGTATTGAAAGGGCTGCTCCTGCCCGAAGGTATGTATAGATATTTTTCCAGATAGTATACGATACTATCTATTGCCTTATGTGTCCTCTCCCATGGATGTTTGTTTGGTAGCGTAAGATGAGCTGCTCCTTTATCTGCCATCTTAAGAAATCCGACAAATAAATCCCTGTCGGTATGTGGAATTTTTGAAATATCAACCAGTTTTCCTCCCAAGTCTTCCGCAGTGACATCATCATCTCGAAATAAGTTTCGGATTAAGATATCGTGCTTGTTCTTTGATATACCAAGAACATTCAGGTACATTCTTCCGGTAATTAAGGATGCTTCAAAACAAGCATTAAGTATTGCAGGATCCCCTTCATAAGATCCTTTGTCACATAGTTTTTTGTGTGCTAATAGGATTTGATTCCGGTAGAGCAAATGCTTATCAAAGTATTCCAAGATTTGAGGATTAGATAATTTTCCCATCTTTGATCCTAATTTTTAGAATCTCTAAAAATCCGCGTTTTCCGCGTACCTGTCCTGAGCCCGCCGAAGGAATCAGCGTTTAAAACCACCTTTCGCTACTTTTATACTAAGCGAGAATCAAGTATCGAGAATCTAACGACTATTCACTATTAACTAAAGACTATCGACTATCTTATTTATCCTTTCGCTTCGAATTCCGCATCAATGACATCATCGCCTTTGCGTTTAACTTGGTCCTCAGCGGGCGGTGCATCCTGCGGGCGCGGGCCTGCGGTCTGGCCGGGCTGAGCCTGAGAAGCCTGTTTCTTGGCAGCCTCTTCGTAAAGAACTTTGCCAAGCTCCTGCGCGGCGTTATTCAAATTCTCAATGGAGCGTTTAATAGCTTCGCCGTCTTCGCCCTTAGCAGCCTCTTTTAAGCTGTTGATGGCGTTTTCGATATTTCCGCGAGTCTGCCCCGATACCTTATCGCCGTGTTCTTTAAGAGTCTTTTCAGTAGCGTAAATAATCTGGTCTGCCTGATTCTTCAAATCGATTAACTGACGTTTTTTCTTGTCCTCTTCTGCGTGGGCTTCGGCGTCTTTGGTCATATTTTTGATTTCGTCGTCGCTGAGACCGGAGCTGGATTTAATTTCAATCGACTGCTGTTTGCCGGTTGCTATATCTTTGGCCGAGACGTGCAGTATGCCGTTTGCGTCTATATCGAAAGCTACTTCAATCTGCGGAATCCCGCGCGGAGCAGGCGGCAAATCGGTAAGCTGGAATCGGCCTAACGTTCGGTTATCCTTGGCGAACTCGCGCTCCCCCTGAAGTACGTGAATATCGACGCTGGTCTGATTATCGGCAGCCGTCGAGAAAATTTCCTTTTTGCTTGTTGGAATCGTTGTGTTTCGCTCGATGAGCTTTGTCATAACTCCTCCCAGCGTCTCGACACCAAGAGAAAGAGGCGTTACATCAAGAAGCAAAATGTCTTTTACTCCCTCATCGCCGGCAAGAACAGCGCCCTGAATCGCCGCGCCGATAGCTACGACTTCATCGGGATTTAAGCTTTTGTTCGGCTCTTTGCTGAAAAGCTCTTTGACAATCTGCACAATCTTCGGAATACGGGTCGAACCGCCGACAAGCAGTACTTCGGCTACATCGCCGTTAGATAATTTCGCGTCTTTCATAGCCTTTATGCAGGGCGATTTGAGACGTTCTAAAATCGGCTCGGCAAGCTGCTCGAACTTGCTGCGTGTAATTGTAATCTGAAGATGCTTTGGCCCTGAGGCATCGGCTGTTATGAACGGAAGATTGACCGTAGTTTCAAGCTGGCTGCTAAGTTCGCATTTTGCCTTTTCTGCGGCTTCTTTGAGACGCTGATGAGCCATCGGGTCTTTGCGAAGGTCGATTCCCTCTTTCTTCTTGAATTCCTCAGCGAGATAATTAATCAGAACTTCGTCGAGGTCATCGCCGCCCAGATGCGTATCACCGTTGGTACTGAGAACTTCGAAGACGTTATCACCGATATCGAGAATTGATATATCGAACGTTCCGCCGCCGAAATCGAAAACAGCCACTTTTTCATTGCGCTTCTTTTCCAGACCATAGGCAAGCGCAGCAGCCGTCGGCTCGTTGATAATCCTATCGACCTGCAACCCAGCGATTTTTCCGGCGTCTTTGGTGGCCTGCCGCTGGGCATCGTTAAAATAGGCAGGTACGGTAATTACGGCATTTGTTACCTTTTCGCCGAGGTAATCTTCCGCGGTTTTCTTCAAATCCTGCAATATCATCGCCGAAATCTCAGGCGGAGTATATTCTTTGCCGCGGATATTAACTTTAACAAGCTCATCAGGCCCGCCGGTGATTTTATAAGGCACGATTTTTTCTTCTGAAGAAACCTCCTTATGTCTGCGGCCCATAAAGCGTTTTATCGAAAACACCGTATTTTCAGGATTCGTTACCTGCTGATGCCGGGCAATCTGCCCGACGAGCCTTTCATTTTTATCACTAAAGCCGACTACGCTCGGGGTGAGGCGCAAGCCGGAAGAATTTATTAAAACTTTGGGTGTGGAACCTTCCATTACAGATACGACTGAATTTGTTGTTCCGAGATCTATTCCAATAATCTTTGCCATTTTGTATCCTTTCGAATCATGGGGTCATACTTTTTTCCGTAAAACACAGTGCAAAGGCTGTGCCAGAACTATTCGATTGTAAGGATTTTTGCGATAAAGGCAGTAAAAATAAAGGCTTAGGAAATAATTTTAATTAATTTTTTGGGGTAAATTGCCCTTTTTAACTGCCAAAATGGCATAAAAAAGCTGATTGTTTCGGGAATTATTTAGAAGTCAATAACCCCAAAAGCTCGCCGTGGACGGTTTTATTGGCGGCGAGAATATTAAATGTCCGGCCGGCGTAATTATCTATATCCATCGGAAACAGGGGGTTGCCTGACCAATCGGTAACAACGGCGGCGGCTCGTTCGCAAATTAACACTCCAGCCGCGATGTCCCAAAGTTTCGGCTGAACCAAGACGGTTGCAATCAAACTTCCCTTGGCGGTATAAGTAAATTGCAGGCAGGAAGTCCCGATTACCCGAAATCTTGTTCTTTGCATCATCTGCTGAGCCCAATTCGGAAGTTCCTTTTCGAAATGGCTGTCAAGAGCAATGCTCGAAAACCGTCCGATTTTTTCTTCGCTCGCCTGTATTCTTCGTCCGTTAAGCTGAGCTTCGCCTTGGTCAAAAGCTGTAAACATCGAATCGGTAGCCGGGTCGAAAATTACTCCGACGACCGGTTTACCTTCGTATATAGCTGCGATGCTGACGGAAAAAAGCGGCAGTTTATGGGCATAATTATTAGTTCCGTCTATGGGGTCAACCGCCCACCATATCGGCTGGTCGCCGCGGGGGGTCTGCTTAAGAAAATTACCGTCTTTTCCCTCTTCAGCGATAAAACCATGGTCGGGATATGTCTCTTTTATCCTGTCTATAATAATCTGCTGACAAATTTTATCAGCCTGCGTAACGAGGTCTGTTTCGTTTTTAATCGAAACTTTGGCGTAATCAAGTTCTTCCATAGCCCGCTGTCCGGCAAGCCGTGCAGCGACAATAGCTGTTTCAAGCAGTCTGCTCAAATCCTGATTTTCAAGCATAATAATAAGTACCTCCATCGGGTATCTTGACATAAATCGAACAAATATCTATTGTAACCGAATGGATTCGTTAGGCCAACAGCAAATCAAGGGCAAATTATTCCGCAAAGCCTCACACGACGAGCGGATAATCACAGCTTATATACTGTTTATATCTGCGGGAATATGCTTATTTATTATTTTAGCGGCTTATGACATCATCAGCATAGGCAAAATTGTCGGGCCGTGCCGGTTTAAGGTCAGCCATAATCTTCCCTGTCCGACCTGCGGGGTAACAACATCAATGCTTGCTTTTTTCAGAGGTCAAATCCTTCAATCTTTCTTTATTCAGCCGACAGGGGGGCTGCTTAGCTTGGGAATAATTCTGACGATATTTTTATCTTTCACAATTTCGGTTTTTGGGTTATATTTTAAGCTTCTTGACAAGTTGTTTGTCCGGCTTAAATTACTGTATATTATTTTAATTTTATTTGCAGTTTTTGTATTCGGCTGGGCAGTAACACTGGTAAAAACAGTTTTAGCCGAAAATTAATATTTTTAGCGAGCGAATTTATGAATATGTTTCATAAAATAGCGTTTACCTTCTCGGTTTTGTTATTATTAGCGAGTTCCGGCTGCCAGATACCTGCTCTTATGAGTAAGCCTACAAGAGATGAGAAGAAAATCCCCGCTGAATATAATCTCAAAGCCCAAAGTGATAAAAAATTGCTTATACTGGTCAATCAGCCTTCATGGTCGGCAGGGCCGGCGAACCTGAAACCTTATCTTACAAAAGCAATTCAGAAAAATATTCAGGATAACAAAATTTTAAAAGCGGACAATTTTGTTACTTATGACGGCCGGACGGATTATGTCGAGCTTTCGCCTCGTGATTCCGGCAAAGCCGCCGGAGCAGATTTGGTTCTTGTTGTTGCCATTGAGCAGCAGTCCGTAAGAGTGGAACAAATCCGCTATTACAGAGGCTTGCTTACGGGCAGAGCGCAGCTTATAGATGTTGCCAGCGGTGCCGTATTATGGCCTAATGAACCGGACGGTAAAAATTTGAGGATTGAGTTTGATTTAGAGAGAAATGGTTACGATGCTGCTGTTAGCAGACTTGCGAATTCTTTCGCGCATTGTGTTGTCAGATATTTTTATGACTGTTCTGTTGCCAAATTTCAGATATTCGACGACAAAAGTCAGTCAACATGGCAGCAATGGGAAGATTAACTTTTTTGGAGGCATAAGATGATTAAAATTCTTGTTTCAGACAAGCTGGCAAAGCAGGGCGTCGACCTGCTTAATTCCATGGAAGGCGTTGAGGCTGTGGTGAAAACCGGCATGACCGAGGATGAGCTGATTTCTGTCATCGGGCAATACGATGGTCTTATCGTACGCAGCGATACGAAAGTTACTCCTAAAGTCCTTGCAAGTGCAGGCAAACTCAAAGCTGTAGCCAGAGCAGGCGTAGGTATCGATAATATTAACGTTCCTGAAGCGACCCGAAGAGGCGTTATTGTAATGAATACTCCGGGCGGCAATACTCTCAGTGCTGCCGAGCACACGATGGCGCTGATTTTGGCTATGTGCAGAAATGTTGTTCCTGCCTGTAACAGCTTAAAAGCCGGTGCTTGGGACAGAAAGAAATATATGGGCAACCAGCTTAACAACAAAATTTTAGGCGTGATTGGTTTGGGTAGAATCGGTATGGCTGTGGCGCAAATGGCCAGAGGCTTTAATATGAAGATTCTCGGCTATGACCCGCTGGCGGCGCCGGTTGACGCCGATAAAATGGGAGTCGAAGTTACGGACGACCTGAACCGAATATTTAAAGAATCTGATTATATCACCGTTCATGTTCCGAAGAACGAGCAGACATTGAATATGATTAATACAGAGCAATTCAAAATTATGAAGCCGACCGTACGGTTAGTTAATTGCGCCAGAGGCGGAATCATAAATGAGCAAGCTCTTTACGAAGCTCTTGCGGAAAAAAGAATCGCAGGCGCAGCTCTCGACGTGTTCCCCAAAGAACCGCCGGAAGATAAAAATTTTGCCCAGTTTGAAAACTGCCTTGTAACCCCTCATCTCGGCGCAAGTACCGAAGAAGCCCAGATTGAGGTTGCGGTAGAAGCGGCTGAAATTATCGTTGATGCGATTAAAGGCGGGCCGATTAGAAACTCTGTAAACGCTCCGTCGGCAGGAACTGCGATGCCTCCGATTGTTGCGCAGTACTCCAAACTGGCTCAGAGAATAGGTATGGTGTTAAGCACAATTGCCCCGGGAAAAATCAAAAAGGTATCGGTTCAGTATCGCGGCGCGATAGCCGAAGCCCTAACAGATGCGGTAACATTGAATTTCTCAATAGGTCTTTTGCAAAAGCATTTCGATATTCCTCTTAATATGGTTAATACTCCGGTTTTGGCGAAGGAAAGAGGAATAAGTATCGACCAGACAAAGAATCCGGAATCTAAAGACGTAGCTTCGAGTTTCAGCGCGAAGGTAGTGACTGAAAATGTAACACGTACCGTTACAGGCTCGGTGTTCGGCGAAACGCTACTGCGTATTATTGAAATCGACGGTTTCAAAATCGAGATGACCCCGCAAGGTTCGGTATTGGTAATATTTAATGACGACAAACCCGGTGTTATCGGTTCGGTGGGAACTATCTGCGGCAAGCATCAGATTAATATCTGCACAATGGGTGTAGGCCAGAAAGCAGAAGAACGAAAAGCAGTTCTTGCCGTCAGTCTCGACAAAGAACCTAAACCCGAAGTTGTGGAAGAATTGAAAAATCTGGATTTTGTAAACGAGATTTATGTTTGCAAGCTGGACTAATATAGAAGTTTGTAAAAATGGCTGAAGAATTAATAATCAGTATAAGCGGTATGAGAGGTATCGTAGGTGAAAATCTTACGCCCTCTATAGCTGCCGAATTCGGATGTGCTTTCGGGACGTTTTTAAAATCATCGGCAGCAGTCCAGAATAAAACGCTCGCAGTGTGCATCGGTCGTGATTCGCGTAAAAGCGGGCCGATGCTCGCTGCGGCGGTAGCGTCGGGATTATGCAGTACGGGAATAGATGTAATAGATTTAGGTCTGATACCTACGCCATCGGCGGGAATTATGACGCGGGAGCTGAATTGCTGCGGCGCAGTCGTAATTACCGCTTCTCACAATCCGATTCCTTATAACGGAATAAAACTTTTGCTTTCTGACGGTATAGCTCCGCCTGTAAACAAAGCCGAACAAATCAAAAATATTTATCTTGGTAAAAATTTCAAATTCGTGGTTTCGAATATGTGCGGTTCGGTTGTAATCAACACTCTGGCGTACGAAACTCACGTAAATAAAGTTTTGGCGATAGTTAATCGCGGGCAAATAGCCGCTAAAAAATTTAAAGTGGTTCTCGACAGCGTCAATGGCGCAGGCGGCCCTATAACAAAAAAACTCCTCGCTGAGCTTGGCTGTGAAACAATCGCTATAAACGATGACCCATCGGGAATGTTCGAACATACTCCTGAACCTACGGCGGATAATCTTGGTTCACTATGCGAAGTAGTCCAAGCTAAAAATGTCGATATTGGTTTTGCTCAGGACCCGGACGCGGACAGGCTTGCCGTTGTCGATGAGCAGGGCAATTATATCGGCGAAGAATATACGCTTGCTCTTGCGGCAAAGTATATTCTTGAGAAAACCCCCGGTGCCGCGGCAGCTAATTTATCGACTTCGCGGATGATAGACGATATTGCTAAAAAATATAACAGCAGCGTTATACGAACTCCGGTCGGAGAAGCTAATGTTGCTCAGGCTATGGTTACTAATCAATGCGTTATCGGCGGTGAAGGCAACGGAGGTGTTATAGACCTGCGTGTAGGGCCTGTTCGTGACAGCCTTGTCGGCATTGCGATTATTTTGAATTTAATGGCCGAGACAGGGAAAAAAATCAGTGAATTAGTACGTGAGATTCCGTGTTATTATATGAAAAAGTACAAATGCCGCGCCGATAAAAGACAGGCTCAGCGGTTATTTGCCGCTGCTTTAGAAAAATTTCAGGGAGCGAGGATAAATACTCAAGACGGCTTCAGATTTGATTTTGCAGACGGCTGGGTTCATCTTAGAACCAGTAATACAGAGCCTATTGTCAGAATAATCGTTGAAGCTCAGAGCCGAGAAGCCGCTGAAAAATATCAAAAAATAATCGACGATATACAGCGGGACATCACTTAAATGTCAGCATTAACAGATTCAAAGCAAAAAACGGCAAGTCGAAAAATTGCATCTGTAACTATATTGTCAATTGCGGCTAATGTAGTTCTGTTTGCAATAAAGTTCTTGGTCGGTTTTTTAACAGGTTCGGTTGCCCTTGTTGCTGACGGTATCCATTCAATCTCTGATTTGGCGACAGATGTCGGTGTTATTCTCGGAGTTCGTCTTGGTTCTAAAGAACCTGATATGTCTCATCCTTATGGTCACGGACGCGCTGAAACTTTCTCAGCGGTTTTTATTTCATTATTTCTTATTTTTGTCGGCGGAGGGATGGTTTATTATGCCGCAAGAGATATCGCACAGGGAAATGTTGTAAAACCTCAAATATCGATTCTGCTTATAGCTGTTATTTCGATGATTGTAAAAGAATTTTTGTATTGGATAACACGATTAGCAGCGGTGAAATATAACAGCGCCGCATTATACGCGAACGCGTGGCATCACAGAAGCGACGCATTGAGTTCGGTTGCAGTTGCCGTTGGTTTTATAGCTTTGAAATTCGGTTTTAGTTACGGCGACCAGCTTGCAGCCGTCACGGTCGGAGTTATGATTATGTTCGTTGCGATTAAAATAATGGGCCAATGCGTTAATGAATTCGCCGAAAGAGCGGTTGACGCGGATACGTACGAGCATATAAAAAATATAATTAATTCTAATCATCAGATACATCACTGGCATAAACTGAGAACCAGAACAATCGCCAGAGAAATTTTTCTTGATTTGCATATACTTGTAGATTCGAATTTGGATATCAAGGCGGCTCATCAAATAGCTGAAGATTTGGAAAATAATCTTCACGAACAATTGAGCAGACCTGTAAATATTACCGTCCACGTTGAACCGGATATTCCCGAATTGCGAAAATGAAACGAAACATTATTTTTGTGTTTATCAGGGAAAATGGTATCGGGGAAAATTTTTGCATTACGGCGGAATATTTAATAGTATAGTGCTTTTTTAGCGTTAAGGTATTATACTACCGTTGCTTTAATATTATGAAATTGTGAAAAACCGGCGGGGGAAACCTTCGCAGGCACAATTTTCTTGGAGATGACATGGCTCTTTCAGGTTTTTTTAATCCGCGTTCGGTCGCAGTCGTAGGAGCATCGCAGAAGCAAGGAAAAGTCGGCCACGAGATTCTAACAGGTCTAATTACCGCAGGTTATGCAGGGAAAATCTTCCCTGTTAACAAAAACGCCGAGCAGATTGAGGGTCTAAAATGCTACCCCGACCTAAATTCAATCGGCGAGATTCCGGGGCTGGTGATTGTCGTCGTTCCTGCTGAAAATGTACCTGATATTATGGAACAGTGCGCCCAAATCGGTGTCAAATGGGTCGTTATTATTACCGCAGGGTTCAAAGAAGTTGGCCCGCGGGGCAGAGAACTCGAGCAGAAAGTTATTCAAATTGCCAAGCGCGCCGGAATCAAGGTAATCGGCCCGAATTGCCTCGGTCTTATTGTACCATCGAATAAGTTGAACGCCAGTTTCGGCGGCAAGCTTCCTATGGTCGGTTCTATCGGATATCTATCGCAATCGGGAGCTTTGCTTGCGGCTATTCTTGATATGGCCAATTCGAATGATATCGGTTTCAGTAAGCTGGTCAGCATAGGCAATAAGGCTGATATTGATGAGTTAGACATAATCAAGGCTTTCGGAGTTGATAGGGAAACCAAGGTTATCGCAGGTTATTTGGAAAATATCACTGACGGGAATATCTTTGTCCGGGAAGCCGAAAGAATCTCGAATAATAAACCTATACTTTTAATCAAAGCCGGAGGTACCGCCGCAGGAGCAAAAGCTGCTTCTTCGCATACAGGCAGTCTTGCCGGCGGAGAAACCGCTTATGAAGCTGTTTTTGAACGCGCAGGTATAGTCCGGTGCAGTTCTATTAAAGAGCAGTTCGGCTATGCACAGGCTTTTGCAAATCAGCCTCTGCCGAAAGGCTCAAGTGTGGCAGTTATAACAAACGCAGGCGGTCCCGGAATTATGGCTGCCGATTCAATTGAACAGAAAGGCCTGACTTTTGCCAAATTATCCGACAAAACCGTAGAAACACTAAAAGAAAAATTACCTCCGGCGGCAAACTTCTATAATCCTATCGATGTTCTCGGTGACGCATTGGCAGAACGTTATGAATTTGCGATAGATGTGGTTCTAAGCGACCCGAATGTAAATGTTATTTTGATTCTTTTAACTCCTCAGGCGATGACCGAATGCACAGCCACAGCCCAAGCAATAGTAAGAGTTGCCGAACGCAGACCCGAAAAACCTATAATGGCTTGTTTTCTCGGGGCATCTAAAGTTACCGAAGCTATCACTGTCTTAAGACACGGTCAAATTCCGACGTATGATACACCCGCTGATGCAATTAAAGCGATAAAAGTAATGGTAGATTATGTCAGATGGCGTTCAAGACCGAAAAGAATCGTCAAGCTTTTTCCTGTTAACCGCCGAAAAGTCGAACATATTATAGAAAGACACATCCGCCATAATATCCGCGAGGTCAGCGAAATTGACTCAAAAGAAATACTCGAAGCCTATGGTTTTGTAACGCCGAAAGGCTCTATTGCGGCAACCGCCGACCAAGCCGCAAGCATCGCAGAACAGCTTGGCTATCCGGTAGTTTTAAAGATATGGTCGCCTGATATTCTGCACAAATCCGATGTCGGCGGAGTTAAACTCGGGCTAAGGAGCGCCTCGGAGGTTAGAGACGCATTCGATTTGATGATGTATCGCATTCCCAAAGCCAAATCCGATGCTGATATTCTCGGGGTCTTTGTTCAGGAAATGTGCAGCCGCGGCAAGGAAGTAATTTTGGGAATGAATCGAGACCCAAGGTTCGGCCCGCTGATGATGTTCGGTATGGGCGGAACTATGGTTGAAGTACTAAAAGATGTCTCTTTTTATTTGGCTCCGCTTACCGCAGAAGAAGCAAAACAAATGTTAATAAATACCCGAACCTATAAAATGCTCGAGGGTGTTCGGGGAGAAAAAGGCGTTGATATTGACGCTATAGCCGAAGGCCTGCAAAGGTTGTCTCAGTTAGTAACGGAATTTCCGCAGATTCAGGAAATGGATATTAATCCTTTCGTTGTCGGACCCGAAGGAACGGTTCCTGTCGCGGTTGACGCAAGAATGACTATAAAACAGAATTGATTGGGATTATGAAAACTGCAAATTTTGACTGGAAACAAAAATACGCCGATAAGGTTGGAACCGCCGCATCGGCAATGAAACTCATAAAACCCGGAAACAGTATTTTCATTGGTACAGGATGCGGCCAACCTCAGCATTTAGTAAATTCGCTTGTGGAGCATTCGAGCCATATCTATGATGCGCACATAGTTCATCTGCTGACTATGGGCGGTGCTCCGTATGCCGACGAAAGATTCCGTGACCGTTTTAAAATGAACAGCTTTTTCATAGCGGATAATGTCCGTCATGCTCTTACCGAAGGAGCCGGAGATTACACCCCAATATTTCTTTCTGAGATACCGAATGAATTCGAAACAGGCCGAATACCTGTCGATGTTGCACTTATCAGCGTTTCGCCTCCGGATGCCAGCGGCCTGTGTAGCCTCGGCGTTTCTGTCGATATAGTAAAATCTGCTGTTTCTAATTCACGTTATGTCATAGCACAAGCCAACAATAATATGCCCAGAACATTCGGAGACAGTTTTGTTCACGTCAACAATATCGATGTTCTTGTGCCTCACGATGAAGACGTAATCGAAGTGCCGGTCCCCGAACCCGACGAAACACTCCGGCGAATCGGACAGAATATAGCTCGCCTTGTCGAGGACGGAAGCACAATCGAATGCGGCATCGGACGAATACCGCAAGCTTTGGGTGAATTTCTCGCTTTTAAGAAAGACCTCGGTGTTCATACTGAGATGTTCAGCGACTGGATAATAGACCTTATAGAATGCGGCGCTATTAACTGTTCGAAGAAAACCCTTAATCACGGCAAAATTGTAGCCAGCTTCTGTATGGGTTCCAAAAAACTTTACGAATATATAGACAATAATCCTTTCTTCGAATTTTATCCGACCGAGTATGTCAATGACCCCAACGTCATCAGCAAACATGAAAAAATGGTCGGTATTAATGTCGGACTGGAAATCGATTTGACAGGGCAGGTTTGCTCGGATTCGCTGGGGTATCAGTTCTACAGTGGTATCGGCGGGCAAGTTGATTTTATCCGCGGCTCGGCAAGAAGCAGGGGAGGCAAAGCCATAATAGCATTGCCCTCGACCGCCAAAAACGACACGGTCAGCCGAATTGTGCCCCATCTGACCGAAGGTGCCGGTGTTGTTACAACCAGAGGCGACGTTCATTATGTGGTAACCGAATACGGTATTGCTTATCTGCACGGCAAGAGCATTCGACAGAGAGTTATGGATTTAATTAACATCGCCCATCCCAAATTTAGAAAAGATTTGCTCAAAGCCGCTAAAGCCCAAAAATATATTTACGCCGACCAGATAGAATTTGACGGCGAATATATCACCTATCCCGAAGAGCTTGAGCGAAATGAAACCCTTCGTGACGGTACGGAGATATTTTTCAGGCCTGTAAAACCAACAGATGACACGGCTCTGTCGGAAATGCTTTATTCGCTCAGCGAAGCTTCCGTCAGAACGAGATATATGACTCATACTATGCGATTCCCGCATAAAGATGTTCAGCAGCTTACAAATATCGATTATCATCGCGATCTTGCAATTGTAGGTACTGTCCCGAGTATCTCGGGTGAACAAATAGTTGCTATCGCGCAATATTTTCTCGACCCTAATACCGGCTCTGCCGAAGTGGCTTTTGTCGTGCAGGACGAATGGCAGCAAAAGGGCATGGGAACATTGCTTTTGGATTATTTAAGTCAGATTGCCAAAAAACGCGGCGTTAAAAAGTTTTACGCCAAGGTGCTGCCTGTAAATAAAGCTATGCTCTCGGTGTTTTATAATTCAGGGTATAAAATAAATACCGAATTTGACGGAGAGGTTTATAGTATAAGCTACGACCTGACCAGTTAGAAATCTTTTAATCATCGGAGTCTTTCATTTGGCTAACCGAAAAACAGTATTTTTGCATTGTCCTGAACTGGAGCAGCTTGCCTATCCGAAGGATTGTCCTTTTAACACCTCAAGAGCAGGAAAACTGCGTAAAATAATTGGTTCGATGGGGCTTCTGTCAGGGCCGAACATAAAACAAGTCGCTCCCGAAATGCCCGACAGACTAACCCTGAAAAAATTTCACACTGCCAAGTATATTAAAATTCTCAAAGATGCTGATTCAGGAAAAATTGATGTCGATGCCCTTTATGCCGGATTAGGAACGGGTGATTGTCCGATTTTCAAAGGTATGTACGATTATTCGGCTCTGGCATGCGGGGCATCGCTAAAAGGCATTGAGCTGATTTTATCAAACCAAGCTGAACTTGCGTTTAACCCGTCCGGAGGCTTGCACCACGCCCAGCCGGACAGAGCCGCCGGTTTTTGCTATCTCAATGACGTTGCTCTTGCCTGTATGGTTTTGGCCCAAAACAATAAGCGGGTTTTGTATTTAGATATAGATGTTCATCACGGTGACGGAGTGCAGGGAGCCTTTTATGACCGAAATGACGTTCTAACTATCTCATTTCATCAAAATGGCCGCACGCTGTTCCCCGGCACCGGTTTTGTCGATGAGCTCGGAACCGGTCAGGGAAAAGGATATTCGGTCAATTTTCCGCTGCCTGTAGGTACGTACGATGATGCATACCATAAAGCCTTTAATGAAATCGTTCCGCCTCTTGTCGACAAGTTCAATCCCGATGTTATAGTTTTCGAGCTTGGCGCAGATACCCTTGCCGGCGACCCGTTAGCCAATCTGTATCTTACTAATAATGCCTATGCAAAAGTTATAAACTATTTACTGAAACTAAATAAACCGATTCTGATGACAGGCGGGGGCGGATACCACATCGAAAATACCGTCAGAGCTTGGGCTTATGCTTGGTCGATTTTCAGCGGCCAAGATACAGAACATGATTTGAATATCGGAATGGGCGGAGTTATGCTCGAATCGACCGACTGGCAGGGCGGCCTTAAGGATAGAAAACTAATCCCCACTGAACAGCAAAAAGACATTGTTGACCCTGCAATTGATGAAACCATCGATGAAATAAAGAAGAAAATCTTCCCCCTTCACGGCCTGTGATATCTAACTGACTATTTTGCACAGGTTTGAACGGCAAGAATTTAAAAATAAGAAAATGTTATATTTGTGCGGATATAGCAACCTAAAGCTGTTTTTAGAGTAATGATTTTCTTATACTTCTTCAGAAATAATATACTGCGCTTATATTTATTCATTAGTACAGCAGTGCTATTGACTTATACTGTTTTTTTTCTTAATAGATATAGTTGGATTTCGTCCCCGTAGCTCAATGGATAGAGCGTTGGCCTCCGGAGCCAAAGGTTAGAGGTTCGACTCCTCTCGGGGACGTTTTTAATTAAAAAACCGGTATATTTAATGGCTGCGGCAGGATTTAAGCTTATTGCACTAAGATTTTAACATCGAGGTATCTAACGCCCCATTGAAGAGCTTGTTCATGGGTATCGAAATACACATCCAGCCTATCGCCGCGAATAGCTCCGCCTCTGTCAAGAACCTCGACGGTTTGGCTGTTATTGTAGCCCGGAATAATCATTTGGGTGCCGAACGAGTATTTTCTGTCAGAAGCAACAAAACGGTCATTCTCGAATATCTTATGTCCGCTGGCGGTTATGCCGTCTGAATAACTTCCGCAGCATTTAGGACAAGAGCAGTATGCTGTAACTCGCATTTTTACTGTATGCCAATTATCAAGGGATTGCTGTTCAGCGGGTTCACTTTCATTAATATTTTCTTTGATTGTGTTTGAAAGCAATACAATCCTCGTATCGCTATTTGCGTAGCTTATTCCCGCAACTAAACCCATTACACAAATAATCATTATAAAAATGATTACAGCGGCAGGTTTAAAATTTCCAGGCTGACCACAATTTTCCAATGTTTTTTCCACCTCAAAACCCCCCTGAAAAATTAATATTAAGCCGTAAGATTTAAATAAAGCAGGTTTAATATTCGTTCCCATCCGTGGACTAAGTATATTTATACCACTTTTGCCAGTTTAATTCAAGTTTTAAGTGGTTTTGGGGGCTTTTGGAAGGCTATTATTCGGTTTTACGTGGGAATAACGGTGATTTTATAGGTCTCGGCTGGGGGAGAAATTAACAGAATCTATGTTAGATAAAAAAGGTGCAGCTATAATGAATTATAATCTGCACCCGTTCGAAGAAACCTCAAATTTTATTATTCGATGACGGTTACCTGCGATAGGCCCGGTGTTAATAAATTATAGATTAGTTTTACATCTTCATCGTGAAGCCTGATACAGCCTCTTGAATCGGCTTTTCCGATTTGCTGCGGCTCTTTTGTTCCGTGTATAGCAAAGCCCATAGCTCCTTTTGCAGCCCCTTCAACGCCGTCCAGAGCTATCCATCTTGAACCGAGAGGATAATTGGGGTTAGTAGATTCGTAAGTTTTTCCGGTATCCGGATCCGTCCATGTAGGAGATATAAGCTTGCCGCCCGGTTTAACTATCCAGCGGCCTGTCGGTGTTTCCATTCCCGGCTTGCCCAGACCTACTTGGAAACTTCTTACATAAGTATCCTGAAGGTATAAATCCATTGTAAACGCCGAACGATATATTATACAGTGAAACGGCCCGTTAATAACTTTGATTGAGTCTCCTGCTCTTAGCGATTTGGCGTTGCTGATATTATTAATCTGCATAAGAATTTCATAAGGAACTTTAAATTTTCTTCCGAGTACCGCAAAAGTATCTCCTATTTCAACTTTATAGCGGCCGCACAGAGTATCCCCATCATAAATATTTTTTGAAAACAGCCATTCTTTGGACAAAGCGGCAAGCTGATTTTTTACGGAAAATTGCTGTTCCGGACTGGGGTTAGATGTCAAAATTTCGTTCAGTGTGTTTCGGGATTCGATGATTTTTGCCGGATTTGTTTCTACGATAATCTTGGCTTCGGCTATTGTCTTTGATGATTCCTGCTTAGATTCTGTTTTTACAACGGTTTTGGGAGATTTTTCCTGAGCAGGCGGCATTAAATTTCGTTCTACTTCACGACTGTATGAATAGGGATTCACTTCATCTGTCCGGCCTATAACTTCAGAAGGTTTGGTGCGATTGGTAAAAGATTTAACCATAAAAAACGCTGCTATCAAACCGACGTAAAAAATCCATGCTCGGCTTCGATGTTTATGTCTCGAAGATGAAGTTCGACAGTAATAATTCATCTGAATACCTCCTTAATCATCTTAAAGCCGCCCTAATTGACGAACGGCGTTTTCAATTCTGCTGCTTGTTGTTCATTACAATTACAGTAATGCTTTTAAGTTTTCTAATATCGCATGCGGGCTTTACCTTAATATCCCAAATCAGGGGATTCTCAGGGTCTGTACTGCATTGAACTATTATTCCTGTTATCATCGGGATATCTAAAAAGCCGGGTTTTTTTTGTGCATAAACGATATTGCCTTTTTCAACTGGAAACTTTTTCGAAATAAATTTTATGCCTGCCGAATCATCTGCGTTACCGTGCATTACTCGCTGCAGGTCAATGTCTCCTATCGATACTGCAATTTTCGATCTTGGGTCAGTAATCAGCCGTACCCTCGCGGTGTAAGCGTCGAGTTCGGATATAGTTCCGATGATGCTGTCGTTTCCCAGAACGAATTGTTCTTGTGTGAGACCGTCTTCTTTTCCGCGATTTATTATCAGTTCACTTCTTGTAGAATCAATAAAAACCGCGATAACATCAGCCAAGACAAGACTGGCTCCATTCCAGACGTATCTGTTTCTTAAACCCATTAACTGCTCTACATTCTGCCGTTCCTGCTGCAGCCATTGGATATTATTAGCGAGCTGATTTCGCAATGTGATATATTTATCCTGTTCTACCATGTTCTCTAAAGCCCTGCGCCGGGATTCGGCGATTGCTATGTCTCTGAAAACACTCAGAGGTTTGTCAAAAGCCCGAATAAACGCAAGCTGCAATTTTCCTGTCATTCCCATAGGAGCAATAAATACCACAAGCCCCACTATAGTAAGCAGGGTAAATATAATTCGAGCCTTGGTTTTATTTTTTTGCTTCTTTGTCATTTTAGTTCGGCATTTCTACCGGTTCTGCAGATATACATAAAATGATTGTCTTACTGTAAACAGCCTTTGACCTTATGCTGTTTCGAACTCAGGATGGACAATCGCATCTTTCCAAAGATTAAGATTTTCTATGTATACACAGGTCCCCTTTGCCACGGATTCGAGCGGATTTTGGACTTTTGTAACTTTTAATCCGGTCGTATTTTTCAAAACCACGTCTATTTTTCGAAGCAGCGAGCCTCCGCCGCAGATATGAACTCCGTTGTCTATTAAATCGGCTGCCAGTTCCGGAGGAGCGCTTTCGAGAGTCTCTGTTACCGCATGTATAATCAGCAAAAGCGGTTCCTGAAGAGCTTCGCGAATTTCCTCACTGGTTACGATAATTTTTTTAGGCATTCCTGTAAGCGTGTCTCTTCCTGAAACTTCCATCTCCATTTCCTCTTCCAATGGTGCGGCAGAACCTATTTGTATCTTTAGTTTTTCGGCTCTGGGTTCTCCGATAAGTATATTGTGTTTCTTCTTGAGGTAGGCGATAATCGCTTCGTCCATAGCGTCTCCGCCGACGCGAATCGACCTTGAACATGCAATATCAGCCAGACTGATTATCGCTACTTCCGTAGTTCCTCCGCCGATATCGATAATCATCGAAGCGGTCGGGTCAGCAATCGGAAGGCCCGAACCTATACCCGCGGCCATCGGCTCTTCAACCAGATATACTTTGCGTGCTCCGGCTCGCTCTGCGGTTTCAATCACTGCGTGACGTTCGACCTGCGTTATGCCGCTTGGAACGGAAATAACTACCTGAGGTTTCATCAGGCCGATGTGTCTGCCTATTACTTTTCTTATGAAACAATTCAGCATTGCCTCGGTTGCCTCGAAATTGCAGATTACTCCGTTTTTCATCGGTTTTATCGCGCTGATTGAAGCAGGGGTTTTGCCGAGCATTTCATGTGCGACTGCACCTACAGCTTCGCCGTTTGCTATAACCTGATTGGTTCCTTTAGCGACGGCAACTACGGTAGGCTCTCGAAGAACTATGCCTTTCCCCCGGACAGTGATCCAAGTTGTACAGGTACCCAAATCAATGCCGATAACCGTTCCGAACAAGTTGTCGAAATAACCTTTAACCGTATTTATCAATTGCTTGGCTTTTTTAAACAGCATCTTATACTCCTTTACTATTCGAATCCGAAGGTTTCTTCGTAACATTTCATATTTTTGCAAATTGCGTCTAAACCTATGTATAACGCTATTTTATTCGGTTTATTGGGCAAAGTGCTTAAGCTGGAACTCACCAAACTCAGATTGCCGAAATGCAGACCTTGCGGAGAGGCTTATTTTAGGACCTTAAAATATCAAAGGCCTATAAAAAATAAGCCTTAAGTGATTTTTGAAAGTATTTTACTCGTTTCTGTTTCTACCACCAGTTATCCGGATAAGAAATCATTACCGGATTGATATCGAATCTCCTCGAAAGGGCTTCGACCAGTGCCTCTGTCTTTTTTATTTGAAGGTTGGTCGGAAATGCCACATTTTTATCAACGATTACACCGATGCGAATCGTCTGCTGGTTGATATTCTGTTGACTGCCGGGTATAGCGGAGGTTTGTCTTTGCCATTTATTCGTAGCCTGTATTTGCCCATCAACTCCTATAAAACCATCCCAAACAATAAAATGATAATGTATATAATCATAATTAATCGGGTCGTTCGGTGAAGAACGCCGGGCAGTTCCTATCGATTTAGTGTAGTCGTAACTAATGTCAATATGGTTCCATTTTCCGGTTGATTGTTCGATATTCGCGAAAATTAATTTTTCAAACTGTCCGAGATGGTTGTATTCGGATAAGCTGAATGCTCCTGCGGGCGGAGGATTATTGCCTAATATCTTTAGGATGGCCGCTCCGACAGAGATAGATATCAGTGCGGCTGCGAACACTTTGGTACTTCTCGATTGCGAAAACACCACCCACCTCGTTTATACGTTATTCGGCTTTTAAGCTTGCTATCGCAGCTTATTTTTTCATTTTCTCCGATTGTGGTATCGGCGGTAAAAATCTTCGCCTTTGGATAAAAAAATGACATATTGACACTGATTCTTATGATTTCAGGCAGGATTGTTTTTTATGGGACGATTACGAAAATCTTTTTTTAATTGTACCTATAACCAAAGACAAACCGCTTCTGTATATATTGCTTAAAAATGTGTAATCTTGCCATTAGTTTATTATTTGTTTGACAAACCTCAGGAATATCGTATAAATATTACATTGCATAAGATTATGCCAGTCTTTAAGCCCCAGATTTAAGACAACTAACCTTAGCAGCTTTTAGAATTTATTTACCTAATAGGAATTAAAAAAGTAAAAATAATACTTTTAGGCTATCAGAATATAAAAAACAGTAAGTTATAATTTAAGGATTATTAGATGCCGTTTAATACTTTTGGTCTTTCAGACCCGCTGGTTCAGGGGATTTTGGCCGGCGGATATAAAGCTCCTACAGAAATTCAATCACAGGCAATCCCAGCGATACTTCAGGGCAGAGATATTATAGGCTGCGCTCAGACCGGAACAGGTAAAACCGCTGCTTTTGTACTGCCGATTCTGGATCGTCTCAGCCACGAGCGATTCTCCGGTAAAAAATCAGTCCGTTCACTTATACTTACACCGACTCGTGAACTGGCAGTGCAAATCGAACAGGCGATAAACAGTTATGGCCGATTTCTGAAGTTGAAGGTGCTGGCAGTTTACGGCGGAGTAAGCATTAATCCTCAATTGAACCAGCTTCATCGCGGAGTGGACATCATTGTCGCTACTCCGGGCAGACTGATGGACCATATGAAGCGAGGCTCGATTAATCTATCACGAGTTGAGGTTCTTGTCCTCGACGAAGCTGACCGAATGCTGGATATGGGTTTTATTAACGACGTTCGAAAAATTGTACGAGCCTTGCCCATAGAAAGACAGACACTGCTGTTTTCTGCGACAATATCGAAGGAAATTAAAGGCTTGGCCTCGGATATTCTCAAATCTCCGAAAATGATTCAGATAGGCAAAGAACGTAACCCGATTGAAACCATTACTCAGCACATCTATCCGGTCGAAAGAGAATTAAAAATGGACCTTCTGGTGCATATGCTAAAAGCAGGGGGATTGTTCTGTGTTCTGGTCTTCTCTCGTACAAAGCACGGCGCCGACAAAATCAGCAGAAGACTAAAACATGCCGGAATTGTATCCGTATCGATTCATTCAGGACGTACTCAGAACCAGCGGCAGCAGGCGATGGATGGTTTTAGAAGAGGAAAATATCAGGTTATGGTTGCAACTGATATTGCGGCTCGAGGAATTGATATTGACGGCATATCACATGTAATTAACTATGATGTACCTGTATTTGCTGAAGATTATATACATCGTATTGGTCGAACAGGCAGGGCAGAGAATAAAGGTGATGCGATTACATTTGTTTCACCTGACGAACAAAATCACCTTCACGGCATCGAGAAATTCATCGGGCGCAGATTTTCGTACGAGAAATGCGATGGTTTTAGCTATACCAAGTCGAATGTGCAAAAATCACAGCCTCAGAATAAACCGCTGCCATCTCAAGACACACGAAAAAAATGGTTTGATAGTAAGAGACCTCATAATCGCAGTTCAAAAAAGACGAATAAGGCCAGCCGAATATAGAAAAATATGACTTTTTAGGTATCGGTTCATAATTTTCCATTTCGATGTGTTTATAGAAAGAACAGGCTTATTCAGGTGATGCGGTTTACTATAAGTGCGGAAAGAAAAAACCGGGCAGACTTTGATTTCAATAAGCCTGCTCCGGTTCAGTTATTTTTTAAATTATTTTTGTGCAGTTATGCGTCTAAGGCAGAATTACATAGGCCTGCTGTTCGGCATCATTGTGCCCCTCTGGGCTTTTCGGATACGCCTGCGGTTCTTTTCCGAGGGTTTCTCGTAGTAACTTAACCGCTTCATGTCTCTAATCAGACCTTCCTTCTCACAAAGCTTCTTAAAACGCCTGATCATTTGCTGTACCGATTCGCCTGCACGGGACTTAACTTTCAACATGTAAATAATAACCTTTCAAAACCTATGTAAATATTAACGTTTAGCAGCCATGCTATACTCTAAAATCGTCCAATTTAACGAAAACCTTTAGTATAGACGGAATTAAGCCCAATTGCAAACAAAAAATCCCGTATTTTAACCTTTATTTGTAAGCTCTAATTTTTAGCTGACAAGACAATGGTTGTTATCGAATAAGCCGGTAAATTTACCTTGCCGCATGGTTCATAGCTGCCGACCAATACGCAGTTTTCGCTTTCGCTGGAACGGTAAATTTCACCTTCTGAAACGGCAAAATCCTTAAACATTAATTCAGTTTCGATATCTGTTTTTGGTGAAGTATTAATTAATACAGCCGTCAGCTTTTTGCCATCGGGGCTGATATATACTGAAATCCTCAATCCGGAATTGTCCGAAGCAGCCTCGACTCGCTGCCAGCCGGAATGAATGAATGCCGAAAACTGCTTAAAAGCATAATAGGCGGGCATGATTATATAATTATCCGTGTCGGTAATGCTTATCAATCCGCTTCCGACAGTCCAGAACAAATCCCAATACAGATATCCGGCGACCTCCTGAATTGCCAGTGAATTATGCATCAAAATCGCGGTATTCATCGCGCCTGTCCAAGTGTCAGGTTTATCTTCGAATTCCGTCTGGAACATGGGCTTATTATTGCCGTATTTGGCGTTAAATTCTTTAAACCTGAGCATAAGAGGAATATATCTGTCCGGATCTTCTGCGCATCCGGTACAGCCGTAAAGATGATGAGCATATCCGTAAGAATATTCATGACTTTTAAAGTTTCTTATATAATTCTCGAGATTAGTAAAGCCCATTGAATCAGGGTCGAGCATTTTCGGCATATCTGAACCCATTTCGGCATTCAGTTTTTTCCAAACCGCTTCTTGGGCATAATTATAACCGGCATTATTGGCGTCTTCCGTAGCCGCAAATACACAGGAATCATAATTGGCTGCGAAGTCAGGTTCATTCTGCAATGTCATATAATCGAATTTAATCCCTTGCTTCTCGTAAGCTTTAAGGCTTTCATACCACCACTGTGCGTATTGCTCATAAGCGAATTTACCATCGATTTTTTTAAGGGTGCCTCCGATAACCGAATCAGTGCTTTTCAGATAAGCAGGGGGTGTCCATGGAGTAATCATAAGTTTTAAATTCGGCAAATGAGCTTGGGCCTGTTTGACTATTTCGACCGAATCGTTAAAGTCTGTCAGGTTTATTTCATGAGTATTTCTTATGCGGAATATATCTATGGCCAAATCTTTAAAAAGCAGCTCATATAGTTTGGTTTTGTTATTCTGAGTTAATAAGGCTTTTGTATAAAAAGCCCCTGATGCTCCCAGACCTTCGATTACTTGCCGGCGAGTGCCTGCGTCGATTTTTGCCGTTGCGGTAGGGGCTGCTTCAGCTTTTTCGGTGAGAACTTTAGGCCCGAACATATTTACATCGTCGATATAAAAATTAACGCCCGGTGCCGGTCCTTCGAAGTAAAGGTCCAATACCGATAAGCCTCCTTCGACCTTCAGCGTAAATTCACCGGTAATTTGAACCCACTCTTTATCATTGGCTTGAACTGAGCCGACGTGAATATATTGTGTTCCTCGGTCGTCCTGCTGTTCAACTGAGATAGCGACAACATCATTTGGTGAATTATCGAGCCTTACCCAGCCGGATATTTTATAAGTCTCGCCTTCGACTACTTTTCCGTATATTGATTGGCGTATTCCCTGCCAAGCAGAATCTCTGCCGGTTGCTTTAATGCTTCTTGTCCCGCTGTGGACAGGTGAAGTTACCGAGCTGATTTCGCAGCTTCGTCTTCCCCAGAATTCCGTTCCGTCTTCACAATCAGGGTTGCCGAGTATATTAGCATGTCCCTCTGTATGGGAACTGCCGTAACATATCATTGGTATAGACAGAAGAAGAAACGCAATATTGCCGAACCGCATTTTGTTACTCCTTAACTAAAATCTTGTTGAAACGTAATTCTTTTTTATTTAGATACGAACGATAATGTTGTTACAGAGTTTGCAGGCAGTATTAAAGATTTACCGGCATCGTAACTTCCGGCTGAAATACATTTTTCATTTCGAGTAGTTCTATAAATCTCACCTGCTGCGGGGCACCAGCCTTTAAAGTATAAATCTGTGCTGATATCCATATCTTCAGTCGTATTAATTATTACCGCGGTCATTTTCTTATTATCGGGGCTGATAAATGCCGTAATCCTCAAACCGGTATTTTCCGTAGATGCTTCGACCCTCTGCCATCCCGTATTAATAAACGCCGAATACTGTTTGAAGGTGTAGTAGGGGGGATTAACAGTAAAAGAGCACGGGTCATCCAGCCTTACCAAGCTGACATCACCATATCCCCAGAATAAATCCCAGTAAAGATATGCGGCAGCGTTTTCTTCAGCCAAGGAATTATGCATCAAAATTGCGGTATTAAGTGCTTGCCGCCATGTATCAGATTCGCGGTGCTGATATTCAGTCTGATAAACGGGTTTGTCGCTGTAATCTTCTTTGAATCGTTTCATTTCATTTAGATACATATCGGGCACCGAACCGCAGCCGTCAGTATTGCCGCTGCAATCGTATAAATGATGTGCATAGGCATAAACTTGTTCGCGGTTTATCAGGTTATCAATATATTTTCGGGTCATAAATATACCGTAAGCTTCAGGGGCAAGCATCTTAGGCATGTTCGAACCCATTTCGGTATTCAATTTTTGCCAGACGGCATCAAAAGCTTTGTTATATCCTGCAAACTCGGCATTTTCTGTCGGGTCTAATCTGCACGAATCCCATTTTGCCAAAAAGTCCGGCTCATTCTGAATATTGATATAATCTATTTTTACTCCGGCCTGTTCGTAAGCAGCGATACTCTCATACCACCACTTCGCAAATTCCTCATACACATACTCGCCGTCTTTTTTGGCGAGTGTTCCGCCGATAGTATTATTTTCACTTTTCAGATAAGCAGGGGGCGACCATGATGAAATCATAATCTTAATATCGCCGTCCATAGTTTCTTTGACGCCTCTTACTATTTCAGCGGTCTCGACAAAAGAATTCGGTTCCATATCGTGATTATTTCTGATTCGGAATATATCAAGGCCAAGCTCTTTGAAAAGAATCCGATAAAGTTCGTCTTTCTGTTTATGGTTCACAAATTCCATAGTGTAATAAGCACCTGCTGCTCCGAATCCTTTGATTTTTTGATGGCGGGTGGTTGTATCGATTAGGCAAATTGCGTTTGGTTCGGCAGGCTTTATTATTTCTTTAACAACATCCGACTGAGGCCCGTAAACCTCCACTTCATCGACGAAAAAATTCACCCCGGCAGGTGGTCCTTCGAAATACATATCCAGCCCCGCCAGAATTCCGTCTGCTTGCAGCGTGAAACTGCCCGATATTTTAGTCCATTCTTTATCTGTTACTGTCGCGCGTGCTGCATTAGGATATTTCGTCCCGCTGTCATCCCGCTGCTCGAAAGATATCATAACTGTCGCGCTTAGTGCGTTTTCGAGTTTAACCCAGCCTGATATCTTATAGGTTTCTCCTACAACCATTTTATCCATCATCGGCTGCCTGATTCCCTGCCAAGTTTCACCTCGTCCGGATACTTTTACACTTCCCGAACCGCTGTAAACAGGCGATGTAACATGTTCGATATGACAGCTTCGGTCGTACCAGCCTTCTAAACCTTCTTCGAAGCCGGGATTTACAAGAACATTTGTGTTAGTTTCGCCATAAGCCAATGTAATTGAAAATAGCATTATTATAAACAGAGATTTACCCGCTACCTGCCGATGCATGTTGCTGTTCCTTATACAAGTTAAATTATTTTAAAAAACGAACGATATCCAGTCAGGATTTTCGCAGTTTTCCTTAGTGCCGACTATTTTTTACAGCCGCCTGAATCATTTGGGTCATTCTTCTTTGGGGTATTAGGATCGCATTTTTTACTGCAAAGCGATTCGAACTCCGGCATACTTGTGGCAGTTAATAATACTGATTCACTTTTTTCGCTGCCGACCTCTGTTATGCTGACATCATCGATATAAAAACTTACGCCTGCATCCGGACCTTCGATGTAAAAATCCAAAACGGACAATGTGCCGCTAACCTGAAGATTAAATTCTCCGGATATTTCGACCCATTCGCTTTCGGTGACAGCTGCTCTGGCTGCATTGTGATAGTTTGTTCCGCTGTCGTCATGCTGTTCGAAAGATGCTATTATGGTTTCGCTTCCGGGGTCAGCCAGTTTAACCCACACCGAAACTTTATATGTTTTACCGTCTTGCATTTTATCGACCATATCCTGTTTGATTCCCTGCCAGCCTTCTGTTCTATCGAAAACCTTTGCCGCTCCGCTACCCCCGTGAACCGGAGAATCTACTGATTTAATTGAGCAGCCTCTCCCGCTCCAGCCGCTTGTGCCGTTTTCAAAATCGGGATTGGTTACCAAATTTTCCCCATAAGCATAGACCAAACAAAAACATACAGAAATCAATACAGCTTTAAATAGAACCTTTGATGACATTTTAATGCCCCTTAAAAAAGTGATTAAAAAATTAAAATTCTCGATTTACGCATCAAACACCCATTTTTTTGCTGAGTAGGCATTTTACCAAAATTTCACCCCGAACGCAATTGAGAAATTTTTGCCGTTTTAATACTACTCAATGATGTTTAAGCTTGTTCATTCAGCCTTAATTTTTTACTTCAACTTTGGTTTGAATAAGTTCTGAGTCGCTGAAATCCACTGTAATTTTTTCAGCCCCGAAAGCTTTACCCAGCATTTCAAGCGTTTTCTGTGCCGAGCTTTGAACATCAGAGCGCATACGCTCCACAAACTCCTCGGCCATACGCGAGGCTTGCTGTTTTGCCTCTTCTTTAAGACGGTTTTTATCAGATTCGCTGAATGCTGGCCCGAATGCCCGATTTAGCAAATCCGGTATCAGCCACGGCAATAATTTCGAGCTTTGTTCGTCGTAAAAATTCACGTCACGGATATGAGTTTGGTAAAAACACTTGGGCATCTTAAATTGATATTCGTTTTCGCTTTTGCGTTCGATGACAAAATCATTGCTGCGTAAATCATATCTGAAATCAATTTCGAACTCGAATATCATAGCCATTTTTTTGTTGCTCAGCAGCCAAGTCAGATACCGTTTTCCGAATTCTCCGAACCAATGGTCCGCAGCCGTAACAATCTCCTTCGTTATCATTTTGAAAACGACAAGCTCGCCGACACTGCGGATTTCTTCTATCGAAGAATGAAGATGAATCTCCGAACCACGGAGTCCTTTTTTGCTTCGGTTTTTCACAAATAGAACCACAGCTACTGCACCTGCTATACCCGCGATAAATCCGATTAATAAACCGTCCATTTTAATATCTCCCTAATTCAAATGCCGTTTATAAAATGCCTTTGCATCGGACAATATCATACATTTATCCGTTAACAATTGAAATCAAAAATATCTTCCTTCTTCATAGATTGTCCGAAAACCGTTCTTGACAATCGGCAGGGGATATGAGAAACTCCCTGCCGGTTAAAAAGGCGGCGACGGGCTGCCGGAAAACGTGAACCTTCGGAGGCAAAAAGATGTCCGAGCAGAAAAAAGCAGACCTCGCCGGTCCGGGTATCGGCAACTACAATGAACTCGAAAAAATCCTTCCAAGCGATTATTCATCGATTCTTTCACCCAAGGAAACTCAAATCGCCACTTATGCCGTCAAAGACTATATCGAAGAAAATCTTTGCAAAGAGCTTAATCTTATTCGCGTCACCGTGCCGCTGATTGTGGATATTGAAAGCGGTGTCAATGACATGCTCGACCGCGACGGTTCGCGCACTCCAATAGGATTTAACTGCGGACTCGGACTGGAAAAACCAATCAATGCCCAGCTCGTTCAGGCAGCCACAAAATGGAAAAGAATGGCTCTCAAGCAGTTCGGTATGAATGTCGGCGAAGGTCTTGTTACCGATATGCGGGCTGTCCGCAAAGATTATTTCCTCGACCACGACCACTCAGCTTATGTTGACCAGTGGGACTGGGAGCTTGCCATAAAGCCGGAACAGCGGAATATAAAATTCCTGAAAAGCGTTGTGGAAAGAATCTGGAAGGTAATAAGAGGCGCTGAGCTTCACGTCCAGAAAATCTATCCGCAGCTTAAAACCGATAAATACCCCGATCTGCCGGATGAATTAACATTTATGCATGCCGAAGAAATACTTGACCGTTACCCTGATTTACCGCGCAAACAGCGGGAAACGAAAATCGCTCAGGAATTTAAAGCATTGTTTATCATTGGCATCGGCTGGCCGCTCAAAGACGGCTATCCGCACGAGCTAAGAGCCGCCGACTATGATGACTGGGCGACCGATACAAGCAAAGAAACCGGCAAAGAAACACATGGAATCAACGGAGATATTCTCGTCTGGAACCCTGTTACTCAAAGACGCCATGAATTGACGAGCATGGGTATTCGAGTCAATGCCGACACTCTGAAAATACAGCTAAAAATGTCGGACCAGCTTGACCTTATGAAATTTCCGTATCATCAGGCTATTTTGAATAATACTATCCCGCTTAGCATAGGCGGCGGAATAGGCCAATCTCGGACCTTTATGCTGATTCTTAAAAAAGCTCATCTCGGCGAGGTATCAGCTACCGTATGGCCTAAAGTCCTAAAGGATATTTGTAAAAAGAAAAACATCCACGTTATTGAATAATGGATGTTTTTCTTTGTTTCTATACGAACTGTAAAAAATTAATGCCATTATCTATGGTAGAGGTATATTAGCATTAGTCAGTTCGGAGATTGCTCTTATTGTAATATTTTCAGTAGCTGCGCCGGGCAAGCGGTATGATATCCTGAGATTTCGTATTTGGTATTTTACATAACCTGCATCTGCATCAGACCATGAAATCATATCTATACGGGCTTGAAATCTGATAGTATAAAAAGTACCTTCGTATTCTATATTGCTGATGGTTCCTCTTAGGATTAAGGACTGCTGGATTTTTGCAGTCATATAAGTGGCTAACCCTGTTGTAACTTCTTCATGACCTAATAGCCTGTTAGACATTGTGGCAGTTCCCTGCATGTCGCCGGCAAGCCCTTCGGCTAAGTTTTCAAAATTACCCGTGA
>CAYMOE010000009.1:0-109073 GCA_964391985.1 uncultured Pirellulales bacterium | reverse complement strand
AATCTGCCGCGTCGGTGTTTTACGATTATAAAAATATCGCCGATTCTAACCTCGACCAAGATATCGAATGGCTATTTGCTCAAATGCACTTGCAGGATTTTGATGCATCTGCGGGACTGGCCGTACTCAAAGAAATTCGGCAAAAAAACGGTACATACGCAAGACAAGCCGCACTCTATCTTGCCGCCTTCGAAGTTCGAGACGATATTAATCAAAACCCTGCCGAAAGATTGCGGATGCTTAATGAATTTGCCGTCTTATTAAAAGATTCGAATGATTGCGTATATCAGCCCCAAGTCCTTGGTTTGGTTGAAGATACGCTGATACAGATAGAAAATTTCGAACCCGATGCAGCCAAACAAATACTCGAAGCCTGTCAAACCGCAGCCGGATTCTTCAATTCAATCTGTAAATCCCAGTACGCCCAAACGCTTCTTGCTGAATCGATATTGCTTAACCCCGAATCCTCGAATGAGATATTGAAACAGGCTGAAAAACTTATCGGCAAACCGCCGCCCGAAAAAGTCTGGGAAAACGTCAATCAGATGAGATGCTATGCAATATTACAGCAGCGGTTTGGAAATTACTGTGAATCCGCGAAAATATGGGAAGAAATCGCACTGATTCATAGAAACAAAATCGCAGGTTCGGTCAATCACTCTTGGCAGTGGTGGCGGGCAAAATACTACGAGCTTTATTGCTTGTCGAATTGCCAATCGGTAAAAAAACAAGACATAATTCGGGCAATCCGGATTCTGCAGGCGGGCTTTTCTGATATTCCTGCTCTTTGGGCGAAAAAACTGGATATACTGAAAAACGCAGCCGAGCGGGAAATCGGTGATTTTGCTAAATAGCTTGCTATAAAGCCTTGTCTGCGTTAAAATGCATTGAAATTAATTTGCAAAAAGCGTTATTTAAGGCGTAAGGTTAAATGAATAAACAGCAAGACAGCACGAAAAGCAAGGCGATATGCAATTTCTGCGGACGTGCTTCGACTCAAAACGATACTTTTATCGAAGGCCCGAACAAGGTTTACATCTGTCCGGACTGTGTTGATTTGTGTCATAATATAATTCAGCAAAACAGAAAAAGACAAGGTGTTTGCGGTCTAAATCTGGAAGAACTGCCCAAGCCTCGCCAGATAAAAGAATATCTCGACCAGTATGTCATCGGGCAGGAGCACGCCAAAAGATATTTGTCGGTTGCAGTTCATAATCATTACAAAAGATTGGTTCATGCTGACAGCGAAGACAGCGAAGTCGAAATCGACAAATCCAACGTTCTTCTTATAGGCCCGACCGGTTCCGGAAAAACACTGCTTGCCAAGACGCTTGCCAGTTTTCTGAAAGTTCCTTTTGCTATTTGCGATGCGACTACTGTTACCGAGGCCGGGTATGTCGGCGAAGATGTGGAGAACTTTCTTCTTAGGCTTTTGCAAAATGCGGATTTCGACCTTGAAGCCGCTCAGCGGGGAATAGTTTATATTGACGAGATAGACAAAATCGGCAAAACATCGCAGAATGTTTCGATAACCAGAGATGTTTCAGGCGAAGGTGTACAGCAGGCTCTTTTGAAAATGCTCGAAGGAACTACTGCGAATATCCCCCCTCAGGGCGGCCGAAAACATCCCGAACAGTCTTATATCCAAATGGATACTACTCAGATACTTTTCATTTGCGGCGGTACATTCGTCGGGGTTGATAATATTATTAAAAAGAGACTCGGCAAGAAAATGATAGGTTTCGATTCTGAGCTTGCCAGAGCCGAGGACGGTAAAACGGAATACTCCGATATTATCAGACAGGTGGTTCCGGAAGATATTATCGAATTTGGAATGATACCTGAAATGGTCGGTCGTCTTCCGGTGATAACGACATTGTCGGCTCTCGATGAAGATGCGCTTATTGATATTTTGACTAAACCGAAAAATGCGCTGATTAAACAATATCAGAGATTTTTCGAAATGGAAGGCGCCAAACTCGAATTTGCCGATGATGCTTTACGCAAGCTTGCCAAAAAAGCTATGCAGCGTGACACCGGAGCAAGGGCTTTGCGGGCTATTACCGAAGAGCTTATGGTTGATTTGATGTATCAGCTTCCGGAAGAGCCTAAAGGGACTTCTTATACCATCACTAAGGATGTCGTAGAAGGAAAGGCCGAGCTTTTTGCATCTAATAATAAAGCTCAGAAAAAAGAATCCGCATAGGTCTTAGTTGCTTGGCCGAGTGGCCGAATCGTATTCACCGCGAATATCTTTCAAGGCCGCCAAATGTACGTATCGGGCTTTACTTTGACTTATCGCCGCCAGAGCCTTTTTGGCATCTTTGAATTCTATAGACCTGTCAATTCGCAGAGTAACGGATTTTTGGGCGTCGGGAACGTTTTTAAGATTCGCATCGATTCTGTCGGCGATGTTTTCCTGCTGTGTTTTTTCCGAACCGACTGCGAATTTGGCGATGCCGTCTTGAGATGCGATTACAGTTACGATTAAACTTGCGGTTTCTTCCAGCCTAACATCTTGAGCTTGGCCGCAGTTGTCCGCAAGCTCGACGGGAATATTTTCAGTTTCGATAAACTGGCAAACCACAACAAAAAACAATATCAAAAGAAAAACAATATCAATCAGCGCGGTCATATTAAATCCGGAATGTAAGCCGGAATTGTTCGGCTGTGATATTGTTCCGAAATTACTCATTTTTCGTCTGAGGGGGTTTTCTTAATAACGGAATGATAGCTTGGAGTTCGTTAACGGCGTCACCGATAAGACTTTCAATTTTGTTGCGGTAAATTCCGTGAGCTGCCAAAGAAGGTATCGCAATCAGCAGACCCCAAAATGTCGTTACCAAAGCCACCGAAATTCCGTCTGCCAACTGCGCGGGCTGGGGCTGACCCGCGGATAAAACTATCGAATTAAACAATTTAATCATTCCGAAAACCGTACCGAAAAGACCTACCATAGGCGATACCGAGCCGATTAAATTTAACCATTCGATTTTGCGTAATAATTTCGCGGCCTGTTCCTGCAAAGATTCCATAGCCGCTGTGCGCATTCTAAGCCAGTCTCCTCTGCTTTTAACCAGAGCATCGGCTAATGCGGTGCTTACGAGGTCTCGTCTTGCAAAAAGCTCAATGCCCGTATTTTCACGTCCGAACTGTTCGATATTCGCAGCGAACTCGGCGGCGGTAATCTTTCGAATCAGCCGTGTGCTGCGTATATAAAAACCGCGCTCAAAGACAAGATATAATGCGGCAAGGGACATCGGCAGCAGTACGAACCATACTATCGGCCCGCCTGCTGTGAAAAATTGCTCGAAAAAAGTCACTTCTGCTCCTTCTCGCCGAATCGTATGAATGTTCCGCCTGTACGCTCAGCGATTCGTCGCAGAAGCAGACAGTCGTCTTCAATCGGCCAAAAACCAATTGTGTTAATTATAGTATCAGGCATATTTGCCGCCAGTGTATTTAAAGCAATTTCAAAAGAACCGGCAGAGCTTTTTGTGTCCAGTTCGAAACCATCGCTCAGAAAAAATACCACCGAAGGATTTTGTCCGTCGCTGTCTCGAACCGCGGGCAGTTGTTTCAGAGCTTGTGCAGCGTTTGTTTTGCCTTTCGGCTCGACCGACGAAATGAACTTAGCGGCTTGCGATTTGGCAAGATTCGAGGCCCGCACCAATCTGCCGTTTTCGAACATAAACAATTTGTCGTCGCCGAAAAAGATTATGCTGAAATATTGGTCCTGCTGAAGATTATCTATAGACCGCAGTAATTCTGTTTTCACCGTTGAGAAAAGCCCTTTCATACTTCCCGAGCAGTCCGCCACAAAACAAACTCTTCTTGCATCTGCGCCGGCTGAGAAAAATTCTACGGAACCGGGCGGTATTTGAGGGGGGAATTGGTTTAGTTCTGTTATGCTTGAATTTAAGCTGAAATCTTTTGAAATATCCACAGCCGCATCAATATTCTCCGGCAGCTCGCTGGTTATCGACGCTGTATTTTCGGTGAGTTTAAACTTCGATACAGGAATACTCGGCTGTGATTCAACTATGCGTTTTACCTGTTCGATTCTGGCTGAAGGGATATTTTTTTCTTTGTCTGCCGTGAAATTTTTCGGAGAAAATTCGGATACCGCCAATACGCTCAAAGCTATCAGATGCAAGCTGATTGAAGCTGTCCATGCCCAGAATTTTGCACGTGCGATGCGCAAAATATTTGCCCTCCGTGACAAACCCAAAATAACTTTTTATATTTCAGTCAACAATTTCGACTCGTGACGCACCCGGCATCATTAGATTATACATCAACAATACATCGCCGTTATGCAGGCGGATACATCCTCTTGACGTAGCGGAACCGATTTCTTCGGGTTTTTGAGTTCCGTGAATCGCGAAACCCGTTCGTCCTACGGCGTTTCCGGATATTCCGTCCAGAGCTATCCATCGCGAACCTAATGGATAATCCGGGTCATCGGCTTGATAGGTTTTTCCTGTATCAGGGTCTGTCCATGTCGGTTTAATCAGTTTCCCGCCGGGCTTGACGACCCATGTTCCGGTTGGTGTTTCGTGTTCGGGTTTTCCAAGACCTACAGCAAAACTTTTTACATAGGTATCCTGAAGATACAAATCCATAATAAATTTCGAACGGAAAACTCTCGCGTGGAACGGACCTTTTACGATTTTTAGAGTTTGACCGACCTGAAGCGCTTCGGGACGGGAAATTTTATTTAGCTCCTGTATTATTTCCCAAGGGACATTATTAACTCTTCCTATTTCTTTCAGCAAATCTCCCGACTTAACCTGATAAATTTCGCAAAGCGTATCTTTGGGATAAACCGTAGGAGAAAACAGCCATACATCCGCAAGAGCTGATAACTGCTGTTTGACGAGCATTCTCTGCTGCGGCGTCATTTCCAGCGGCAGTAATTCGTTTAGTCTGTCTCTTGCTTCGATGACTCTGGCAGGGCGTTCGTTCAGCAGAGCCAAAGCCTCGTTAATCATTGCCGTAATCCCTGTCGACGCAGGAAGCACAGGTTGTTCAACAGGCGCAGTAACCGCAGGCTGCTCTATAGCGACAGGAGCCTGCACCTCAACCTGTTCCGGCTGCGGCGGGGGTGTCTGCTGAGCAGGCGGCGCCGGCGGAAGAGGCTGAACCACCCGAGGCGGCTCGGTAACCATTACAGCTTTTTTCTCCGGCTCAATTACCTTTCGTTCCGGAGCGGCCGCGGCGGGTTGCTGCTCTTGTGTTTTATCAGAGAGATGAAACAGCACAATCCCGACAATGAGAATTATAACTAATATTGCCGCTGCCAGATAAAGCTTTCGAATCATCCTTGTTCTGGGGGTCATATAACCGCGCGAAGGGAATCGTTCCATTACAAAATCCTTTTCTTTTTCTAATTATTGCTTCGAATTAAAATACACTACATTCTCATCGGTAACAAGCATGTCCATCGGCACATCACTTTCGTCTATAGGTACCGAATCGACAAATTGTTCATCGAAAGCAAAGCCGCATCTGACAGCTTTCAATTCTTTGTTAGTAAAAAATCTGTCATAGTACGAGCCGCCTCTTCCGAGTCTGTTGCCGTTTTTGTCGAATCCCAGTCCGGGTGTAATTACAACGTCGATTTCGTTAAACGGCATAGGCATCCCGTCAACCGGATTTCTCAGTCCTCCTTTTTCCATTGAAAAACCCGTATCAAGAGTCTTTATCTCAACCGGAATCATATGTCTTTGCTGCCATGAAATCCTCGGAGCTACAACTGTTTTGCCCATCTGCCAAGCACAAAGAACCAACTCTGAGGTGTTGACTTCGTGAGGCAGGGAAAGATAAACCATAATCGTAGAGGCTTTCTGGAAGTGCTCTGTTTCTATAAGATTTCTGCAGGCCTTTTTGCTCTTAGCCAACCTTTTTTCGGAAGACATCTGCAGCAAAACTGCCTGAAGCTGTTTTCGCAACACCGCTTTATCCATTTAGCCGTCCTTTTCTAAATTGCCTTTTATACTATCTTTTAACAAGGTTTGAAGCTTTTGTAAATAATGCCCTATATTTTTTTCGTACCCTGAGTCTTTCGGCCTGTAATAATTTTTCTTTATTTGTCCGGGAAGATACTCCTGCCTGACGAATCCGCCCTCAAAATCGTGGGGATATTTGTAGTCCGCCCCGATACCCATTTTTTTAGCCGCCGCATAATGGCTGTCTTTCAAATGCTTAGGAACAGCGATTGTAGGGGAATTCTTAACATCCGCAACAGCCTTCCATATCGCCAAAGCCGAAGCGTTTGATTTCGGGGCACAGGCAACGTAAATCGCGGCTTGGGCAAGATGAAGCTGAGCTTCGGGGAAACCCACCAATTCTGAAATTTGAAACGCCGCCGCAGCCAATACTGTTGCCATCGGGTCGGCGTTGCCTACGTCCTCGGCTGCACAGACCGCGATCCTGCGGGCGATAAAGCGAGGGTCTTCGCCGCCAGCTATCATTCGAGCCAGCCAGTAAACCGTCGCGTCCGGGTCGCTGCCGCGCATACTTTTTTGAAATGCGCTTGCTAAATCGTAGTGGGTATCACCCGTACCGTCGTATTGAATTGCTTTTTGCTGAATAGAATCTTTGGCGGTTTCGAGGTCGAATTTAACTTTGCCTTTATTTTCTTTGCTGCGAGCTTGTGATAATACCCCAACCTCTAAAGCCGTCAATGCCCTTCTCGCGTCGCCGTCCGAAACCGCCGCCAGAAAATCCAAAGCTTTGTCCTGAACATCGATATCAGTATTGCCAAGCCCCTTTTCTTTGTCGGAGATTGCCCTTTTTAACAGCTCGACTATTTCTTCGGCACCGAGCGGTTCGAAAGCGAAAACCGTACTTCGTGATATTAGCGGAGAATTGACCGAGAAAAACGGATTTTCGGTTGTAGCCCCTATCAGTATTAAAATCCCTGATTCGACATCATCGAGCAAAACATCCTGCTGTGCGCGGTTGAAACGATGTATTTCATCGATGAAAAGAACTGTTCGAGCTGATTTGGCGGCGAGTCTGTCTTTGGCGATAGAAATCACTTGGCGAATATCATTGACGCTCGCAGCCGGAGCGCTGAGGTAATGAAATTCTGCTTTGGTATAATTTGCAATTACATTCGCCAGCGAGGTTTTTCCGCATCCGGGCGGGCCGTAAAAAATTACGCTGCTGAGCCGGCCCGCTTCTAAGATTCGCCGAAGTAGCTTGCCGGGGCCTAAAAAATGCTCTTGGCCGACAAATTCATCGAGATTTTGCGGTCTCATCCGAACAGCCAGCGGCTCGACCTGACCGATTCGCTGTCTTTCAGCTTTGGCAAAAAGTGAATTGTTACCCTCAGAGGCTTTCATTACTGCATATTATACGTACAATTTATAAAACTGTCGAAATTAATTTATAAAGACTCCCCTTTCTAAAAAGTGATGAACAACACAGGACAACATGGGACAACATAGGTCAAGTTCTCTATGTTATCTTTTATTTTATCAAGCTTGTTAATTCGGAGAACTTGACCCAACTTGACCCTACTTGCTCTATGTTGCCCCTGTTTTTTGGGTGGACACATAATAATCCAAACGCATTATCAGTATCAAAAATGCAGATTCGATACTCGATACTCGATGCTTGATACTTGATGTTCGGCTTGCTTGCCCAGAGTTTACCGAAGGGTCGCTCTGAGCGATAGCGAAGAGTCTGTAACGCATAGAATCCAAACACGATGCTCGCAATTATGCCTGATTCTAAGCCGCAAAGATGCTTCGTTTCACTCAGCATGACAGGGTTGTGACTTAACGTTTTACTCAGAATGACGGTGTCGATTTTGACGCTGCATTCAGAATGACAGAGTCGTTGCTATATTTTTGCACCAGACTTGTCATACTGAGTCCCGATTTATCGGGACGAAGTATCTCTAACACATAGAATCCTGCTTAGATTTAGTTGACCTGATGAAGGATAAATTTTGCGGTTTCGATGAGGGATGTTTTGGCAGGGTTTTGAGGCAGGGGGGCTAAATTATTAATTGCCTCGTTTATAAGTTTTTCCGCATATTGTTTTGAATAATCTAAACTGCCCGAATCGATGAGCTTTTGTTTTATATCGACAGAAAGACTTGAAACAGAGGTTTCGGATTGTAACAATGTTAATAATTCAGACTTTTCTTTATTCTCCGCAAAGCCCAAAAAGTGAATCAGCGGCAAGGTAGGCTTGGCTGTCTCGAAATCGTTGCCGATATTCTTTCCGGTTCGGTTTTTATCGCCGCAAACATCCAGCAAATCATCGACAATTTGAAAAGCAATTCCGATATTCAATCCGAAATCCGTAAGATTTTGAATTGTTTGCTCATCAGCTCCGGAAAGAAACGCTCCTAACCTGCAGCAGCTTTTAAAGATAGCGGCGGTCTTGTCCGAGATAACCTCAATATATTCCGCTTGGCTTATCTTCCAGTTATGTTTCCGGAGGTTCTGGTTCAGTTCGCCTTGACAAGTTATCATCGCGGCCCAAGCAATCTCTTTGGCGATTTCCGGCCTGAGTTCGGCGCACATTTTAAAAACCTTGCTCAGCAGAAAATCTCCGAGCAGCACAGCCGATTCGTTGCCATAAATATGATTAACGCTTTGTTTTCCCCGCCGCATCTGCGAGTTGTCCACAACGTCATCGTGAACCAATGTTGCATTATGAATTATCTCAAAAATCGCAGCCACTTGCAGATGCTCATCGGTAATCTTTCCGCAGCATTTACCCGCGAGCAGGACAAGGGCGGGCCGAAGCATCTTGCCGCTTTGAGCAGTGATATATTTGAGCAGCTCATCGATATCGCTCTTATAAGGACAAGGAGCAAGCTCTTTGTTTATCAGGCTGATAATCTGCTTAAGCTCTTTTTCGATTATTTTAAAAGCAGGAATTATCTTTTGCGAGGAATCACCTTGCGGCGAAGCTGTAAAAAGCTGTTCCATATTTATGCAGACTCGAGTTTAGAATTATTTACCGTGAGCGTATTTATAGAATTTTTCGCGCAGCAGTTTCGTAATCGGCCCGGGTTTGCCGTCGCCGATAACTCTGCTGTCGATTTCAACCACACCTATAACCTCGGCGGCGGTTCCTGTCAGGAAAAGCTCGTCGCAGCTGTATAAATCGAATCTCGTAAGATTCTTTTCAACGACTTTGATTCCTTCAGCCTGAGCAAGACTAATGACCACGCCGCGCGTAATTCCTTCGAGCGAACCGGCTTCGACCGGCGGCAGATAAACCACACCTTTTCGGACAATAAAAACATTATCACCGGTAGCCTCCGCGACGTAACCGATGTGATTGTACATAATCGCTTCGGGGACATTGCTGTCGAGAGCTTCGATTTTTGCAAGAATGTTATTGAGATAATTCAGGCTTTTTACCTGCGGCGAAATCGCCAGCGGATGATTTCGGACAGTCGTTGCGCTGATTATCTTCAGTCCTTTTTCATACAGTTCTTCGGGATATAACTGGATGCTGTCCGCTATGATAATGATACCGGGACTTTCGCATAAAAACGGATTGAGACCGAGACTTCCTATTCCGCGAGTTACTATCAGACGGATATACCCTTCGACAATTCCATTAGTTTGAACGGTTTTTTCTACGGCTTGCATCATTTGACTTTTAGTCATCGGGATTTCCATGCGGATGCCCTTGGATGAATCATAAAGCCTGTCAATATGAGCCTGATGCTCGAAAATTTTCCCGCTGTAAATACGGATACCTTCGAAAACACCGTCGCCATACAGCAGCCCGTGGTCAAAAACCGATATTTTAGCTGCTGATTCGTCAACGAGTTTGCCGTTAAGCCAAATCTTCAGGGCCATAAAAATCATCCAAAACAATTAATTAGTTTCTGTTATTACGCCGTCAGCCAGTTTTATTGTCCGCTGTGCCATACGGGCGATTCTCTCGTCATGAGTAACCATTATAATGGTCTGTCCGGCCTGATTAAGCCTTTCCAGAACCGTTAAGATACCATTTCCTGTCTGAGAGTCAAGGTTTCCGGTCGGCTCATCGGCAAGCAGCATCTTAGGCTCATTCATCAATGCCCGAGCTATGGCGACCCTTTGTCTTTCCCCGCCGGAAAGCTGATAAGGTTTATGCTTCATCCTGTCCTCAAGTCCGAACTGACTTAGAAGCTCTTTTGCCCGCTGTATCGCACGATTTCTGCAGGCAAACCAGCCGAATACGCTCGTACCGGCCATTTTTGGAACGAGAGCATTTTCCAATACATTTAATTCGTCCAATAAATGATAGAACTGAAAGACAAATCCGACATTTTTGTTTCTTATATGGTTTAGTTTTGCGGATGAAGCCTTATTAAAATCTTTTCCGTCGAACTTTACCGAACCTTTATCGGGCTTGTCGAGAGCTCCGAGAATATGCAAAAGGGTGCTTTTGCCGCTTCCGGAAGCTCCGATGATTGCGACAAACTCGCCTTGTTTGACTTCTAAATCGACGCCCTTGAGCACGTTAATCTTGGCTTGGCCGAGTTTATAGGATTTATGAACGTCTTTCGTTTGCAAAAGCGTAATATTTTTGCTCATAACTGGGCTACCTGTAAAGTATCGACACATTTAGCACGGCTGGCTTTGAAGCTCGGTAAAAGCGCTCCGAGCATACATACTCCGGCCGAGCATATTAATATTATCAAAAGTGAATTGAAGTTCATAGTATTCGGTATGTCGCCCATTGAGCTGATGCTTCTGTCCCACAATTGAAATTCGAAATTCTCGAAGACCCAGCGTTCGATTTCGTTGATATGCACAAGAAATCTCCAGCCTGCCAGAGTTCCGATTGCCGAACCTGCGATGCTTATAAACAGAGCGAATAACATAAAAATCGAAATAACACTGAAATTGGAAGTTCCGATGCTTTTTAGAATTCCGATGTCTTTGCTTTTGTGGCTGATAATCATATCGAAAACCACAAAGATAATAGAGACTATAATCAGCCCTATCATAGCAAAACAGAATATCATTAATGTCTGCTGAGTTTCGACCAAAGCCACCATCATTCGGCTGTATTCTTTCCAGCTTTGCACGGATGCTCTTTCAAGCAAATTGAAATATGGAGCATCGGATTTGGTATTTATGAAATCATTCCAGAGGGTTTTTATTTTATCACAGCCTGCCTGCAAATCGGTCTGTGGTGTGAATTTTATATGTATCGCGCTGATTCTTTTGTGTCCTATTCCCATGCCGGATAATAACTGGGCGTCTTCGAACGGGATATAAAAAAGCCTCCAGTCAATACTGTATCCTGCCTGAAAATGGTCGCTGTAATAGAATGTCTTGGAGCTGAACTCACCTGCTCCGGCTCTGGCTAATGCGCCGCGCGCTGTTAAAGGAATGCAGTTTATCTCAAAAGCCGCGGGGCTGGCAGAATCGGCTGTGTTGTAAGCTCCCATCTTGTCGCGTGTGAATAAAAATCCGATACCCGGAACGCATCCGGGAAGATTCGGGTCATACCAAGGCCTGAAAACCATTTGGGGATTTTCTCTGTTATATCCCAGCCATTCTGAAAAACCGGTAACGCGGCTGTAAGATACGGGCTCTATTCCGATAATTTCTTTTGTGAAATCACCGTAAACGGACAGCCCTCCCGAATCTCTAACGGATATAAGAGCATAGTTTTTTATAACCGGCGACGCTGCGGCTACATAAGGCTGGCGTTCTAACTCTTCGAGAAATTCGTCGTAATAACCGAATCCGACTAATGACTTGCTGTGAATAACGCAGTCACCGATTGACTGGTGTATATAACCTTTGAAGTTTTCACTGATGCCGTTCAATACCGTTATGACAACAAGAACCACAAAAACGCTCAGAGCTACCGCAGATATCGCAAGATAGCTTATGCGCCTTTTGAACAAATATCGTGCCGCTAAGATAAATTTATACATAATAAACGCTATTCATATCTGAGTATTTCAACCGGTTTGGTTCTGGCTGCAATAATCGACGGTATCAGTACGCCGATTAAACATCCTAAAATCGCGGCTGCCATTATTGCCGGAACATCAACCCAATTGACCTGATGCGGTATAAACGCAAGCCCGTACGAGCTTGTCCGCCAAAGTTTTATTCCGAATATTATTCTAATCCACTCCTCGATTATATTGACATTTTTTGTTATTACAGTACCGAGAACCAGCCCTAATAACGAACCAACCACTCCGGCAAAAACTCCGAATCCTCCGAATATCCCGGCGGCGGTAAGGCTCGAAGCTCCGCAGCTTTTTATAACAGCGATGTCCTTTTGTCTTGTCGTTACAATCATATAGAATATGCAGAATATCAGCAGTACCGCTACCGAGCAAATCACTGCGAATATAATCAGCGTAACTCTTAATTGATTGTAAAGGTCTGCGAAAATATCTCTGTGCAAATCTTGCTCGAGCTTAATGCTCAAACCCGGAACAGCCGTCGGATGCATTCCAAGCTCTTCGACTGCGAAGTTTCTCCATACAGCCTCAATCGGTTCGACTAAACTTTCAGAGTTGACACCGTCGTGAAGTTTAACTTTTACATAGCGTACATTTTTTATTTCGTCATCCGGAAATTGAATTTTGTGAAATTGTTCGTAAGGAAGATACAGTGTTTTATCACCGAAATATGTTTTGCTGAATATTATATCGGAGATAACTAATTTTTCCACATGCCTTTTTTTACCCGACCCGACCGTTATAAGAAGAGCTTCGCTGCCGATATATTTGCTTGCCTGCTCGAGGTCATATTCGTCCGTAACCTCGTCAGGTTCGGCGATTATATTAATTCCTATCCATGCCTGATTATCCTGCTCGGCAGGTTTTTCAGTATGAGTTCTAATCCCGACTAATTTTTCGCCCCAATTGCTGAACCGCCGCTCTCTTTCAGGGTCGATACCGTGAATCACTACCTCGCGGACATCGCCCCCCTCAAGATACAGCAGTCCCGCTCCGAAATTAAACGGAGCCGCCGCTTTAACCCCTTCGAGCTGCTCGAGCTGATTTAGAAATAAATCGTATTCTGGTATTCCTGTCCCTCTGGCCCAGAAGAAAATCTCCCCCGTTTCCGATGCGGTCATCGTCTTAAGCGCGTTAATATAACCGGTAAAAAGACTGTCAACTACTATCATCAGCGATACTGACAGCGTTACCGCCGCGACAGCCAGAAGAACCATCTTTTTTTTGCGAAGATACCGTAACCACAAAAATAATTTCAGCATTTCATTTTTCCGAGAAGGTGCAAAGCTGCCCGACTTTTAACTGGTTTCTTCTTGTCTCGGCGTCTTTGCGGTTCCTGTCGGTTTTAAAAGCGGAAACAGAACTACATCGCGAATACTCAAAACACCGGTCAAAACCATAATCAGTCTGTCGATTCCGATTCCTAATCCTCCGGCAGGCGGCATACCGTATTTTAGAGCCGTTATAAAATCTTCGTCCATTGTCGCCATCGTATCCTGCTGTCCGCGAAGCTGAATCCTGAAATTTTCCTCTTGAACAGCCGGGTCATTCAACTCGGTGTATGCATTAGCCAGTTCCATTGTCGCGATATAAAGCTCGAACCGCTCGGCATATCTGGGATTTTCTTTATTTCTTCTTGTAAGAGGACACAACTCCGCCGGATAATCAATCACAAAGGTCGGATTAATCAGAATTTTTTCGACCGTTTCCTCGAAGACGTCGTTTATCACCACCGCATCGTCCATTGTGCTTTCGTCTATACCGAGCCTGCGTGCTTTTTCGCGCAGAGCAGCAATATCATCGATATCGCAGCCGCTGTGCTCTTTGAGCAAATCGGCATAACGCGCCCGTTTCCAAGGCTTGGTGAAATCTATCGTCCATTCGTCGAATTGTATTGTCGTACTGCCGCAATACTTTTCGACCAGCTCTGTTATCATACGCTCAGTCAAATCCATCATTACGTTATAATCAGCATATGCCTGATATAGTTCGAGCATCGTAAATTCAGGATTATGACGGCGGCTAAGCCCTTCGTTTCTGAAGTTACGGTTAATCTCGAAAACTTTTTCCATTCCGCCTACGAGCAGTCTTTTCAAGAAAAGCTCCGGCGCAATCCGCAAAAATAAATCCATATCGAGGCTGTTATGATGTGTGATAAACGGCTTAGCAGCGGCGCCGCCGGCTATTGTCTGCATCATCGGCGTCTCGACTTCCAGAAAACCTTCGTTCTTCAAAAAGCCCCTGATTGTCGAGAGAATATCACTGCGTTTCTTAAACCTCTCCATAACTTCAGGATTAGCCCAAAGGTCGACATACCTTTGCCTGTATCGAAGATCTACATCTGCCAAACCGTGAAATTTTTCCGGCGGAGGAAGAATGGCTTTGCTTAAAAGCGTAAACTTATCTGCCCAGATAGTAATTTCTCCGGTCTTTGTTTTTCCTAACTGGCCGGATACACCTATTATATCTCCGAGCTCGAGAAGCTTTATTACAGGCCATTGCTGTTCGAGGAGTTTTTTACTTAGTCCGACCTGAATTATCCCCGTCCAGTCGCGAAGCGTGATAAATATCAGTTTGCCGATATCGCGCAGAAGTACAATCCTGCCCGCGCAATTGGCTGTCTGGCTTGGGTCATCATCTTTGAATCTTCCTTTTATAGCAGCGGCAGATTCGGTGCCTTCATATCTGCCTCCGTAAGGTTCGATTCCGAGTTCTTTAAGTTGTGTGATTTTTTCAAGCCGTTGGGCTTCGAATTTACCTGTTTTTTCGGCGTCCGTCAAACCAGAGTTCCTTTCCATTTTTTAAACCGCAATAATAACACTATTTTGTCGCAGCTACAAGCCGTTCTTGTTCCAACAGTTTAGTCCTGACAACCAATAGTGCAACATTTAATTGCGGGTCAGACGCCAGTGTTTTTTCCGCGGTGTGTTTCTTAAGAGGAGCCGTTTCGGCATCGTGGTCTGCTTTAACCAGCACTTCATTATCTCGCTGGACTTCACTCATGGTTCGTATTTCATCGGGAATCAATTCGACTTCGATATCAGGGCCTATGCCCCAATCTTTTCTGTTCAATCGTTCCATATCATCGCGGCTTTCGACTCTTTGCCCTGACGGCAAGTGATAATACGCCATGGTATATTTCAACTGTGCTCCGCCTCCGGGCCTGTAGGTAATAGCCTGAACGCTGCCTTTGCCGTGAGTCCGCTCGCCGACGATTATCGCACGCTGATATTTGGGGTCCTGAAGAGCACCGGCGACAATTTCTGATGCGCTTGCTGAATTATTGTTAACAAGCACAACCAGCGGATAACTCGGCCTTGTTCCTCGTGCCTGAGCACTTAGATATGTCGCGATTCCCCAGCGGGGCTGAGTGCGCACGATTAATCCGCTGCTGATAAAGTTATCCGCGATTTCAACCGCGCTTTCCAGAAGTCCGCCCTGATTATAACGCAAATCGAGGATTAGTCCTCTTAATCCCTGCTGTTCGAGGCTGTCCAGCACGCCCCTTAAATCATTGGCGGTTTTTTCGGCGAAATTCGTTATGCGGACATAAGCAATTTTACGGTCTTCATCGAGCATATATCGCCAATCACCGGATTCGGTCTGCTGCCATCCGCGGACTGTCTTGACAACTATTTTTGCCCTTGTGATTACAATCTCTCTGTTTTTATCCTGACCGGGTGTTCTTACGGTCAGCTTGACCTGAGTTCCTGCCGGGCCGGTTATTTTTTTGACCGCACAGGTTAAAGACATATCCTTGGTAGTCGAATCATCGACCATTTCGATAATATCTCCGGCATCGAGCCCTGAAGTATAAGCCGGAGTATCCGGCAGCAGACTCGTCGCCGTCAAAAGACCTTTTTCTCTGGATATTACAACGCCGATGCCCGCGAATTCACCGGTAAGGCTTTTTTGGAAATCCTGAACCTGCTGAGGCCATACGATTACCGTGTGAGGGTCTAACACCCCCAAGGCTGCTTCGGCAAAATGAGCAATTACAACACCTTCGGGCAATGCTACTGTAGTTTTATTCAGCAGCAGGACTTTATCGAAATAGCTGAGAAACTTTTCCCTGCTGATTGTGGAAGATGATTTTTCTATTTCCGCTTCGATAGCTGCCAAAGCGGCTTCCCATGCGGCAATGCTGCTGACATCAGGACAATAAAGCGCTTGGCCCAAAGCGGGCTGAGGCGAATCGCCGTTTTTGGATTTTTGTATTTGGTCGAAAGATGCCCTGACAACCTGAGCAAGCAGCTTGGAACGATGAATGCCTTTTAAGGCCATTTTGCTGTAATCTAAAAACTGAGGATTAACATACTGGCTGTGAACGACCTCTATTGCTCTTTCGAACATCTGCTTTTCGATACGGTCGTATCTCTCCGCTCTGCTTTCGCAGGGGCTATCCTGAAAAGAAGCGACGATACTGGCTTTTTCCATCAGCTCTTCGGAATATTGTTTATAATGTTTGTTATTTTTGTCAATCAAGGGCAGCCAATAATAGCAGTTTATATAAGCATCGAGCCACTTGCCCTGAGCTTCGTATTTGGCAGCTTCGGCTTTTGCGTCTTCGAAGGCTTTCTGGACTGCCGGATGTGAAATTATTTGCTGTTTTTGTTTTTCATCCGCGATTTCTACAAGAGACGCCGCAACGGATAAAATAGATGTTGTTTTAGTATCGTTAACATCATTAGCGTCTGCGATATTATCTATTTCATTAGCATCACTTATATCCAGACCGAGATGCAGCTTTTCAAGCCGCTCCAATTTTTCCTGATATGCTTTGCCTCGAACTTCTTGGCGTCGGCTGTCAATCTCTTTGTATTGTTCTGTGATTTGTGCTATTTCACCAAGCTCAGCCAAGCCGCCGCTTTTGTCAGCAACCATTTTACCCGCGACGTCGAAACTGCCTTTATAAATAAGCTGACAAACCTGCGCAAAAACATCACTTTGAACCGAAGATATGGAGGTTTGATGATTCTGGTTTTCGGAGTTAGCGCCGGCAGAAAATACCAACGTCCCCAAAAATACGACAACGCAAGCAAAACAGGCAATCCAATATCTGCGGATTGATTTTTTTTCATTTACGCCGAAAATCGGTTTCATTACATCGGTCCTAAATAAAACGCAAAAGTTAACGGATGCTTCCTTGTGAAATAGCCCGCTACATCACCATAGTAAAATCGGCATTTGAGGGATTCGGGTTAAACCGCCCCTTTTTCTGTTTAACCGGACTCATCCCGAATCGAAACAAGTCCGGTAAAAACAGTATAATTTACAAAAATCGCCTCTCTTTTACGAGCACTCGGCAGCTTTGCCCGCACAGCCAAGAACATGCAGTTTATGTTTAACCATTTCTTTAATAGCTTCGCGTCCGGGCCCAAGATAATGTCTTGGGTCAAACTCACTTGGTTTCTCTGCGAAAACCTGTCTGATTTTGGCTGTTAACGCAAGCCTGAGATCGGTGTCAATATTCACTTTACACATAGCCATTTTAGCAGCTTTGCTTATGGCTTCTTCCGGCACGCCCATAGCATTGGGCATATTTCCGCCGTATTTATTAATCAGGTCTAAAAATTCTCTCGGCACGCTGCTCGAACCGTGCATTACAAGCGGAAAACCCGGTAATCTTTCAGCACACTCTTCTATTACGTCAAAAGCAAGCTTGGGTTCGGTTTTGAATTTGTACGCTCCGTGGCTTGTTCCGCAGGCTATAGCCAGCGAATCAACTCCGGTTTTCTCGACAAATTCCTGTACTTGAGCGGGATTTGTTAAATGTTTGCTGACATCTTCAACGCCCTGTACGTGTTCTTCAATTCCGCCGAGCTGACCTAATTCTGCTTCAACGGTAACTCCCCGAGCGTGGGCGTATTCAACGACTTTTTTGGTAACTTCGATGTTTTCTTCGAATGGTTTGCTCGAAGCGTCAATCATTACAGAAGTAAATCCGTCATCGACAAACTGCTTGCATGTTTCGAAGCTGTCGCCGTGGTCGAGATGCGTAACTATTGGAATATCTGGATTTTCCTGAATAGCCACATTCATAATCGCGTTTAGATAACTAATACTTGCGTATTTTCTGGCTCCTTTTGAAACTTGAAGAATCAGCGGAGCTTTTTCTTCAGCTATCGCCGCGACGATGCCCTGTGTTATTTCCATGTTATTGACGTTGAACGCGCCAATCGCGTAATGGTTCTTATAAGCCATTTCGAACATTTTCTTGGTATTAACCAATGCCATCTAAAAACTCCTTCCGAATAAAAACTAATACTTTTTTATATGCACAGGCTCCGGCCATCGGAACCCTCTAATTTTAATATCCTTCAATCGGCCCGACTTTCGATAATCTCTTATGCCCCATAGCCATTTCAGGAATACCTTGAGGCCAGACGCTCAAGACAATAGATTGCCTGTCGATTGAATGGTCTGCACTGAAGGTAAAGCCGACGTACACGCGATGATAACGTCTTATAAGCGATATGTCGCTTCTAATGTTCGAGCCGTAATCAAAATCATACTGCTGTCCGAAAACAAGAGTATATCGCGGGTCAAGCTCGTAAGTAGCCGCGAATGTAAACGCGTTCGACCCTTTTTCACCGAGCACTTGGACTCTTCTAAGATACCTTGTTCCGACATAGTAGCTTAAATTAGGCCAAACCAACCTCGAGAATCCTATATTAGCCTGCTGAACGACTCCGCTTTGAATATCGTAATTTATATCGCTTAAGAGAGCGGTAGTGTCACTGACCCGCCAGATGTAATCCAATCCGAAGTAATCCCTGCTGGGGCCGAACGTTTCATATCTATGCAGAACAGGTTCGAGATCACCATGGAAAATTTCCGGTGCCGCAAACATTCTTAGCGGAGCAGCGGGTCTATTCCAAAGGAATCTGCTCGGTGCAGGCGAACCGGCGGTAACGCCCTCAGGATTTTTTACAAATGTCGCATCAATATCGAGCCTCATCCAGTCAACCGTTCGCTTGTCATCATCCGGCCCTCGTTTGGTCTGCCATCGCTGGCTGACACCGAAATTCATAACATCGTGCTGCCGGACATTAAGGTCGCTTTCTTCGAAAATCGCGGCTGTGAAATGAGGTTCGATTATATGTCTGATTTGATGAACATCCCAAAGTCTCGATTCGACGTTAGGATACACATTCCATATTTGTGTTGCGATTCGGATACCGGCTTCGGCAATCCAAACCTGATTATCTCCGGCAGGGCCTGCATTGGTTCCATCTACTAAAGACCTCGCAAAGCCGCTTCGGTCATCGTATCCGTACCAGCCCGCGACGTAGGGAACAACTTTGAAGGGCTTAAGCCATATCGGCCAGTCGATTTCCGACCTGTGCGATATAAAAGCAAAATCATGTTCATTCATCGCAATAATATGTTCGTTTCCTATTCTCTGGCGAAGATGTCCTGCCTGCGTGCTGCTGTAAAGCGTCAGCTTGTCATCTAAAAGCGATTGGCCGGTCCAGTGGAACTCTACGGTCGGCAGCTCTTCGAGGGTATCTTCGAAATCATTTATCCTGCCCTTGCCGAGTATCGATAATGCCCAGTTGTCTCTGGACTGTTTGAGATGAATATATGTTTCTCTTCTGCGAAGATTATATTCGTTGCGGAAGAACTGCTCGACAAAATGTTCGTCGCTCGAATAATCGATACCTGCAGTAAGCTGCCAGTTATCAGGTAGAAATTGCCTGTGTTCCCAGCTGAATCTCCCTCTCAATTTTCTCGGCGGTTCGAGATTTCTTCGGAGGTCGTATCTTCCGAGTTTATCTTTGCCGTGGTCGTGCATAATATAGCCGAGCATACGCCCGAAGTGGTCTTGTCGTTTATAATCAATCTCAAAACCGGCTCCCATGCCTCGCTTGGAGAAGTAATCGAGCATAAGACTGCTGTTGGTTCCCGGAGACTCTTTGAGGCCGAGAATTCGATTTAAGTACCATCTGGTTTCGATAGACATTCCGTAAGTATTATCGTAGCCAAGATGAGCGCTTTGAATCGGTATGTCCGGTCTTTCGAGATTTCCTCTCATTCCCGGCCAGAGAAAAATGGTGCTGTCGTAATATTTCAAAGCTATATTCCGCATTTCGGCGTCGTAGCTGGTTTTACTCAGCTTGCCTAACTGTTCGTCGATTGTCGTCGTATCCGTGATAACAATGCTTGCTGCGTTTATTGAAAGCTGTGGAAGATAAAATTCGCTTGTCGTTATAGAGATATTATCGGCTGCGAATTTGTTCTCTGATAACTGCCGAAGTTTTTCGGCTCGTACATAAATCGGGATACCTCTATCGGAATCGAAATTTCGCATTACGGCATTGATTGCAATAGCTCTTTTGTTGTGGAAATCGTAATAAATCTCATCTGCCCTGATGATTCTTTGACCTTCGGACATAATAACGTCGCCGGAGAGATAAATCGCCCGTACGCTTGCCCTTGCCAATAAATCATCGAGGTCTGAAGCGGTTGTTTCTTCCCGCTGCTCAGAACCGGAATAATAAATAACGGCATTATCAGCCTGAAGTTCGAGCAGCCGGCCGCGGTCATCCTGTCTTTGTGAAACATAAAAGCGCTGTCTTATAGTCGCGACATTTAAACCTTCCTGTGAAGGAGCAGAATCGATTTTCAGCGGGTCTTGTCCTGCCGGCGCGAATACCACCGGATAAGTAAATTGAGGTTCTTTTTGAACGATTTGTTCGGGAACAACTGGCTCTTGCGGTTCGAAGATTCGCTGTATAAGACCGGGTTCTTTTGGTTTTTCCTGAGTCGGCACGCCCGGAGCGGCTATGATATGTCTGGGTGTTTTTTCCGCCGGATAATCAGGGACGACCGCGCCGGGCTGAACCACAAATTTGGGGCCGGTATCGATACTTCGGGCATAACCAAGAGCGGTTCTGTAAAGCTCCATCGTATGCGGGTCTGAAATCTGCCTGTTTTCAGCGGTGACATAAACTTCCCCTGAAACATCGAATTTAACCACCATAGCCTGTCCGCCTTCCAGACGTGTTTGGTGGATACCCGCGGCGACACCTGTTTTATCGAAAGAAATATCGCCTTCGAGATAAATAGTTGCTTGATAATCGGTATAAACCTCTCCCCTGTATTGGCTGGTTGTTGTCTTAATCCAGACAACAGCTTTGCTGCTGGCAAGCCGATTCGAACCGACTAAAGCCGAAAATCCTTCGGTAAATACCAGCGTATGTTCACCGCTGCCAAGCTGATAGCTGATAAGTTCTTTACCAGTTAATCTCATATCTTGGCCTGCAAAAGGTGCAGCCATTTGATTTGGAAAAATTTGACCGATTGATAACCCGGACATAAACAATACTGCCAAGGTAATGACAAACGCCTTTTCTCTTTGCATTTGCATACTCCATTATAGCGCGCAAAAACACCGTCCGAACGTTCCGGATAATTATATCCATACTTTGGCCCAAGGCCAGTAAAAACCTTGATAATAATACTAATAACTTGCTTTCACCGCAATTTTTGATTATTAAAAATATTTATTTAATTTGGGTAAAATATGACAAGGTCCGATATGAATCGCCAAAATCTGTCAAAATACCAGAAAGATGTTATTTCAAGCTATTATTCTAACCTCGATTCCATCATGCTTAATAAGGTTTCCGAGCTTGTAACCGAGCTTTATTTGGCTGATAACGACGCCAAACGCAAAAAACTGTGGCAGAGGGTTCAAAAAGCAATGGTTCAGCTTAAAATCCCTGCGGCTATTGTCGAACATATTATTCAGAAACAGGATGTCGAAATTCTCGCCAAAAACCTCAAAGAATGGCACAGCCGCAAACCGTCTCGGTAAAAACATATACATTTGGTTGATTTTATCTTCGAGCGTCAGTATAATTGTCTCAGATAGATAACATTTCTTTTTTGGGGCAGGATATAGGCAATGGCAAAAGAATATCAAAAAGACGCAGAAGTCTATTCGACTAATAACGGGGAAAAATTAAGTATTCTCGATTTGCTCAATTACTTCGAAGAGCAGGGCGCGATGAAGGTTTCCGATTTGCACATCAAAATCGGCGCTCCGATTACCTATCGAATCCACGGCGACCTTCATAAGCTCAAAGGAGCGCTTGTTACCAAGGAAATCGCCGAGCGGCTTATATATCCGCTTCTGTCCGATGCCAACCTTGCGGTATTTGAAAATCAATACAGCGTCGATTGTTCGTACAGGTTGGGCGACCTTCAATTTCGGATAAATGTTTTTAAAGAAAATGACGGAATTTGTGCGGCTGTCCGAGCGCTTGCTCTGGATATACCGCCGGTCGAAGAAATCGGTTTTCCGAATAACGCTTGGGAAGATATTGTAGAACGAAAACAGGGTCTTGTTCTTGTCACCGGAATTACCGGTGCCGGCAAAAGTACTACTATCGCCTCGCTGATAGACCGAATCTGTCAAAATCGAGCTTGCCGAATCATAACAATCGAAGACCCTATCGAGTACATTTACCAGCAGCGGCACTCGATTATCTCTCAGCGAGAGATAGGCCGTGATGTAAAAAGTTTTGCCGACGGACTAAGGGCGATGCTAAGAGAAGACCCTGATGTGATATTTGTCGGCGAGATGCGCGACCCCGAAACAATATCGATGACTTTGACCGCCGCCGAGACCGGACATCTTGTCTTTTCAACCCTTCACACAAGAGATGTTACAGGTTCGATTACCCGAATTCTCGATTATTTCCCCGAAGGCCGGCAAAGCGAGGTTCGAAATCAATTATCGCTGGGCCTGCGTTATATAGTCAGCCAGAAACTTATCCCGCGAAAAGACGGTTCGGGCAGAATTGTGGCGATGGAAATATTTAATAACAGCTACGCCAGTGCGAATGTTATTAGGCTTGGCAAGGTAGAGCAGCTTTACTCGCAGCTTCAAACCAAAACAAAGCAAATGTCCGATGAAAATATGATAACAATGGAAGCCCATCTGGCAAGACTTGTCAAAGCCGGTAAAATCGACCTGCTCGAAGCCCAGAAATGGGCGAACAATCCCAAGAGCTTTGTTGACTGTATGAAATTCGTATCTTAAATTTCATTTCGGCGGCTTTTTGCCGATGCTGTTGAGCATAGTTTCCAGCAATTCCATCGGCAGTCCCACCACGTTTGTCAGGCTGCCGTCTATTCTTTCGACAAATTCATCGCCGGTTTCCTGAATCGCATAAGCTCCGGCTTTTCCCTGCCATGTTTGACCTTTGATATGAGCGGCTATTTGCTCTTCGGTCATTTTGCGAGGATAAATAATTGTCGTATCACTCTGAACTATCTCGATGCCTTGCGAGATTTGCACAATCGCAACACCTGTGATTACTTTGTGGTTAGTACTGAAAAGTTTTCGGATTATTTGTTCTGCCTGTTTATCGTCGTCAGCCTTGCCGATAATCTCACCGTTAAAATCCACAATAGTATCGGCGCCTATTACCAGTGATTCGGGATATTTATCCGCAATGTTTTTTGCTTTTGCCAAAGCCAGCGTCCGGGCGTAATCCGCTGGCGGCATTGTCCCCATAGGCAAATATGACTCGTCGATATCCGAAGGAATGATTCGAAATTTGTATCCTGCCTGATTAAGAAGCTGCTGTCTTCTTGGTGAAGCCGATGCCAGAATAAAAGAAAAAGAATCATCTGCCATATATTAGCGACTCACATCCTGCTTGAAATGAACGTTATAAACCAGCCTCTTGCAGAATTCCAAATATTGTTGTTCTATCTGTTCGATATCTTCGCCGATGTAATGTTCGAATAATTTCGTCCCGACAACTCTATTCCAGCCGACCGTCAGCGGAATATTCCTGTCAGTCGCGATTTTTTGTGCCTGTTCGTCTATCGGCCAAGTTCCGCGCAGTCCGCCCAAAAGCATCTGCTGGAAATTTTTCAGGCGGCTGCCGTGATTATCTTCTTTAAGAAACCTTACAAGGGCATAGGATTGACTGTAAAAAGCTATAACATCATCAGAACCGTCTATCGGCTCGCCGGCGATACTATCGATTCCCATAATCGCTTCGCCGGGGTTCATCGCTATAAGCTGGCGAAGCGGAATCATTTTATTCTTCATCAGCGTCATTTTCAATCCGCCGAGCCGGTGCAAATTCATACTCGGGTCAAACCTGAAAATTCCCTTTTCAAATCGGCTTGCCTCGAACGCCATCGCGATACCTTCGTCAAGCCAGCTCGGCAGCCGATATTTGAAGAGCCTGTGATTAAATTGATGCCATCCTTCGTGACCTAATACGCTGAACGTCAAATCTCTTCCGATATTATATCCGACCCACGCGTCCTTGAGATAATATGCACCTGTTTTAATCTTGAGATATATCTCTGACTGATTGCCGGCGAACTCTTTGGTAAAATCCTCCCACTGCCCCCGAGTCGCGAATAAATAAACCGGCATCTTTGCGCTTGTTTCGAATGGTTCGGGCAGTTGTCTTTGATAGCCGTTATATGCCGATTCTATGAAGCCGGGTATCTGGGACAGCATCAAAGGGTCTAAAAGCGTTGTATAAATCTTATAATGGCCGGTGGTTATAATCAGACCCGGGCCGTATTGGTTTTCCCAAGCCCGAACTTTCTGCAATGCAGGTAAATTTCTCGACTTGAGATAGCTGATTGTCCACTCAACTCCGCCCGGAGATGCATCGGCTGATTTTTTACTTTTTCTTGCTTGAGCAGGGATAGCCGAGGCAAAAAAAACTAAAATCAGCGAAATCAATATGGTCTTTGTAAAAAATCGCATTTTATATCTACCCCATATTAACGTAATTGTTCGAAAATTTCCAGACTAAGACACTGCGTTGAAAATAATAAGCTAAATAAGTGGGTTGAAATGATTAGCTTTCGTAATGGAAGACCTGTTCGACGGTGGCGCCGAATTCTCTGGCTATTTTAATAGCCAGCGTCAGAGACGGGCAGTAATTTCCGGCTTCGATTGCGATAATCGTCTGGCGGGTAACGCCGACCTTGTCAGCCAATTGCTGCTGAGTCATCTGGCCCTTTTCAAACCTCAATCTGCGAATGTTGTTTTTCAGTTTAGCTTTTTCCATTGCCCCTACCTGAGAAGTATTGAACCAGAATCGCGGCAAAATAAACCATCGCAACTATAATGAAAGCGCCAAAGTTGATAAGCGGAAGCGACCAGACGGGTATGCAGCCATTGTCGCCGAGAATGAGCCGTGGAATTCCGCTGACGCCGAGAAACACTATCAAGGCCGATACGAAAGCAGCCATAGCCGCCCTGTTGTCAATCAGTTTATCGCGTTCGTCTGCTGCGACTTCTCCGGAGCTTTGTCGCCTGAACACCCAAATCGATAGTGGAACGTTCACCAGAATCAAAACTATCAGAGGCAGTAAGCGACCTGCAAAACTGACGGGAGTTTTCTTTAAGATAAATATTTGAAAAAACACGTAGGCGAATATTGTGGATGTTGATGATAAAAACACCAGTGCGGCTAACGCATTTTTTTGAGCTCTATTCATTTTCTTTACCTCCGCGGCCGTATCGCAATAAAATCATAATCGAATACAAAACACTCCAAATTATCGAGCCTCCCAGCCAAATAGCGAACACCCAACCTATCGGAACCGCTTCTTGTTTGAGAAATATAAAGCATGCGGCAACTAATACTAATCCAACAAAACGCCAAGCCCAAAGAAGAGACCTTATGTATGCAGCCAAAACAATGCTTTGTTCTTTGTCATCTAAACCGGAATCGGTTTTCTTATCTGGTAAAAATTGAAACCAGCCGTCCAGTCTCGTAAGTGCCATAGTCATTACAAGGGCAGCAATCGCTATGGCCGGCGAGTTTTTCAAATATAAAAATAGGGCTGCGGCGGTGCCAATCGCAGCAACTATTAACTGATACCACGATTGCTTTTGCAGTTTATTCATTTTCCTTACCTCCGCGGCCGTATTGAACTAAAATCGCGATAGATTCAACCGCTACATATATTATAAATATTCCGAGCCAGTAGGTATAAAGTTTATTGATAGGCACTGAACCATTTTCTCCGAATTTCCATCGCAGTATAAAAAATAACAAACATATATATAAAACCACTGCTGTCAGTGCGGCATGTGAAGCCTTTTTCTTAATAGACTCATCACGTTCATCAAATGCTACTCTGCCTTTTTTTCTATCAGAAAATTTCATATAGAGAAAAAAGCTAAGCGATATTAAAAAAAGAGAAATCAATAAAACCGTTGGTTCACAAATTCTCAGACTAATTATAATTAAACCTACACAAGGCAATACCAAAAAACCAATCAGTGTCCACAAGGCTATTTTTTGCGAGCTATTCATTTTTATGCCCTTTCAATCGGAAAGACAATGTAAAGGATACTTTACATTTTGTCAAGTGAATTTTACATTATTTTTTAAAAAATTTTCTCGGTTTTGGCAAATTGAGAATTTCTTAAAAGGTATCAGTTTTTGATATGCACAGATATAGCTACCGAATATCTTTATATTCTGCACCGAAGGATTCATCGGGCAGTTGAAAATAAAGAATATCACCCCGAAGTGACAATAGGCTGTCAGTGAACACCAATTTATTCTTGACAATTTGGAAATAGGTTCATAGTTTCGAAAATACTACAAGGAGATGATTATGCGGGAAAGGTTATCAGTATTGTGCCGGATAAATCATATTTTTACCGCGGTTATACTGCTTTTGGCTGCTCAGGCTGCACAGGGTCGGGGTCGATTCAATATTTATCTTAACGGCGAGCCTAACGAGCCCGAATCTTTGCTTTATTGTCCGCCTGAGCAGCACAGAGGCGCTGATATGTTAAACTGGGATGTTCAACCTTTTAGGATGAATAAATCATGAATCTTGAAAAATCCATCGCGGCTGCAATGATTTTTATATTCTTATCTCTATCGTTAGTTTATGCATCACCCCAGTGGTGTCCGGATTTGCATACGGACGATTTTGTTAATTTGAAAGATTTTGCGGTCTTAGCAAATAACTGGGATAAATCCGGCAGCGGTCTTAAAGGGGATATTGACGGCAACGGCACGGTTGGTCCCCCTGATCTTGAATACTTAATACATTACTGGCTCAAGGGCTATGAATGCAGGAGTGCTGATTTTAATCTGGACTATAAAATCAATTTCAAAGATATAGCAAGCCTCGCAAATTTATGGCTAACCGATGCGAATAGTATCAACTGGGATGAAAAATATGACCTTGATTACAGCCAAAAGATTGATTTGGGTGATTTATCGATTATCTGCCGCCGCTGGCTTAAGACATACCCTAAACCCAGCGACACTTTCGTATCCTTCAAAAATGCATTAGCCGCAGGAAATACTCAAGTCGCATTAACCTTTGTCGCGGATCGTTCAAGGGACAGATATTCGAGGATTTTTCAGGCTATTGGCACGAACCTTCCTAATTTTGCTGCAGGCATGGGTACATTAACTTTGCAGGAGCAGAGTGACAGTCAAGCTGTGTATGAGATGACTCATCAAGCTGGTGCGATTACTTACAGCTTCCCTGTCTTTTTTATAAAAGACGATGATGGAAACTGGAAGATATATAATTTTTGAAAAAGATATAAGATTTAGGATACCTGATTATGCTTACAGAAAGAAAAAAGATGATGTTGATTTTAGTTTTTTTAGTGGGTGCTATATTAATAAATGTCTCATCTTTATTATTTGATTTTTTATATGAAAGTGATTTTGCCAGATTTTTATTTAATATCGGGTTAACTCGATGGGGATGGCTGCCTGCAATAGTTTTTTTAATTTCTGCAATAACTCTTCTTGTTTTGTGGAAACCCGGCAATCTAATATTACGACTAATACTCATAACAGCTTCCATATTAATGCTTATATATGATTTTACATGGCTGGCAGGCATATATTTTATTTCGGGCTTAAATCCGTAGGTAATAGAAACATGAAAATACGTCAAAATGCACAACTTGCTGCCTTAATATTGCTTTTTAGTTTTACTGCTATTCTGAAGGCATTTTCAAACAAAGCACATAAAGCTATTAAAGACAGGTACTCTGAGGTTTTTCAGGCATTCGGTTCAAATCTTCCCGATTTTGCCGTAGGAATGGGAATGACTTTACAGAAGCAGAACCAAAACATCGCCAAATATGAAATATCTCACCAGAATAGTTTTGCCTCTTATAGCTTACCCTTTGTTTTTGTAAAAGCAGATGATAGAAACTGGAAGATATAAAATTTTTAACAAAAGATTTACGAGGATGGCTTATGTTACAAGAAAAAAGTAAAAAGATGATAGGGTTTGTAATGACATCAATGTCTCTTATTTTGAACATTATGTTTATATTCCCATATTCTCCCCTTTCAACATTATGGGGAAAGCTTTATTTCTATTACTGGGGTTGGATTCCTGCAATCGTTTTGCCTTCGGCAACGATAGCGATAATAATAATCTTTAAGGCGGGGAGTAAAGTATTTATAGGAATTTCTTTACTTCTTTCTATATTGGCACTCGTTATAGGAATAATATTATATTTTCTATTATTTGTTATATCACAGCAAGGATTATGGGCTAATGCTTTGTGACCTTGATTACAGCCGAGGAGATAAAGGTATGAAAATTAATCTGGCATTTTCGATAATCGTAATTATATTGTCTGTTTATTGTTCTGTTACAGAGGGATTTGCAGAAAAAACACATAAGGCAATTTCTGAAAAGGCGGTTATAAACTCACAAACAGATTTCTATATAAAAAGTGAATTGGGTCTCAGCCAGGGTTTAGGTACAATGTTATTTTTAGACCAGTCGCTTATTCCAGAGCCCGAAAGGATCCCTGCTAAACAATTCGAAACCAGAATAATGCCGGAATTGCCTTCAAATCCTTGTTCGATCATAGATTGCTTCAAAGCAGGAGCAAACCTTGAAGATGTTCCCAACCCAAGGGCAAGACATCATTTCCACGCACCAATTGCAAATACTGGTGTAAATCCTCCAAATCCCAATAGCGGCTTAGATAATAAAACAGACCATCCTAATTTAGCAATCTTTTTTAATACTATCACCCTAGTCAGATACCCAGGTTATAGTTTTGATTTAACTGGTGCATCGGCACAAAAAAGAGCAATGGGTACGGAAGAACCAAATTGGGAAACGGAATATCAAAATTATTTTGCATGGCCTGATACAAGGGCCTATCTTTATAGGGCTTTGACCAAATCAAACCTTGCAGGGAGAAACCATTATCTTGCACTGACATTTATATCGTTAGGACAAACAGCCCATCTTCTTGAGGATATGGGCGTTCCGGCTCATACAAGGAATGATTTTATTTTTGGACATTATAGAAATGTTATTGATTGGGGAAATCCATTCGAAAATTGGACAGAAGAGGAAATTAAGAGTAATAATGGAAATATACCTTCAGCATGGTTAACCGGCTGGATATCGCAGCCAAAAGTGTTTGACAAGCTTTTCAAGTATTGGGATACAAATTTATATGATGGCAATTATAGCGGCGTAACTCCTCCGTCGATATGGGGACTTGCAGAACAGACAAATTATCAATTTCTTTCGTCAAGCACAGTTTTTGACTGTGAGGGCACATTGTATCAGTTTCCTAATCCAGCTAAATTATATACTACAATTATAACCGAAACAGACAAACGATACTTTTCGGGCTACGGTGTTCAACATTTGGCTCGTGAATCTTACACTCACTACTGTATAGATGCATGGGGTTACTCTGAGGTAGTAGACAGTACTATTACGCCGGATGATGAAAGTGTGTATTACGATTATGCAAGAATAACAATGCCTCGAACAATTGATTACACTACCGGGCTGATAAATTACTTTTTCCGCGGGAGGTTAAATGCCGTGCTGAATTGTACAAATCCCGATTGCAGCCAAATGGAGATTGCCGTCACCAATGATTCAAACAATACAAATGTTCCGCAGGCATTAAAAGGCGGAATCTTCGAGCTTTACTGGGACAATGAAGAAGGAACAAGAACAAAGATTACAAGCTTCACCGTCCCCGGCTGGGGTTCGGCCAGTATACTTAACTACGGGCAATCTGTAACAGGCCAGTTTACAAAACCGATTCCCTCATCCGGCCATCAAATAAGTAAATACATTATAGTTTACAAAGGTCAAATCAGCCAAAATCCGGCTGACCCGGATAATGATGACCTAAATGCAATAGCAACTTGTATTTTCGACCCTCCCGAACCGCCTCCGCACATAGATAATATAACCCCTGAGATGGGCTGCCCCGGTTCGGTTTTATTGATTGAAGGTTCCGGCTTTTCTCCGATACCTTCTGAAAATATAGTTAGTTTCACGGATACAAACGGAATACTCCCTGTTGTATATGCAACTGTTCTCGAAGCAGCCGGCGATGGTACATGGCTTACTGTCAAGCTTGCATCTTTTGATGCCGAAGATATTGATTATTACTGGACAAACGCAAAAGTAACAGCCGACGGAAGTGTCAGCAATAGTTATAATTTTAGATTAACCAATTATATCTGGTGCACAATATTCTTATGGGATTGCGGCGAATCTATTGATGACGAATTCGACTTGTATATAAATGAAGAATACTGGCTTACGTCATATCAAGCTCCTTTCGAAAATCCTACTATTGCCGAGGTCGGATTCTGGTATGAAGACGAATATAATTTTGTCGATGTATATCTTTATGACAGCTATGAAGAACAGGGAGGAACCTTAGGAATAATTATTATACCATATGTCAGCAGGGTAATTGCGCATAGATGGAACAGTATTGCCGGATTGGAGGAGTTTTTATTCGATGAAAATTTCTCCGGCACTTTCGGCGGAAATTTTGGGAGCAATGTGTTTGCGCATCTTGATGACGGGCTGGAACTGGATGTCTACACGGCTCTGACATACAGCGGTTCAATGAGCCTAAAAAGCCCTGATTTCATACAGATTACTAATGGAACTGATATTGACGGTGCCGGAGAACGACAAGGTCAAATTGTCCCGATAAAAATAGACGAAATTAAGCGTAGGCCCGGTATACCAAGAAAACGCATTAAAAAATATCAAGAAGAAAGGTCAAAGAACAGGTAAGCCAAGATATTCTTCTGCGTTAAGAGACGAAAAAATTGAGCTGGCAGGATTTAAATAAGACAGGCTCGATTATAGAAAAGCTAAGCATCTATGGTTCTGCTGACGGAATAGAAGATGTGCGCGGGAAGTATCTGGTAAAAGAAAAAAATCTGCTGTCTGATGATCCTTTCATCTGGGCTGTTACGAGCTACAAATACATCAGTAATGGGCAAATCTCAGAAGTAAATGACCCTGAAGGCTTTAAGACGTTCTATGATTACGACAATAACGGCTATCTTAAAAAGATTCGAAAAGGAACAGCGATAAGCAACTCTCCGGTACAGCGTTTCTGCAATGATTTAATAGGCCAGAGGCGATTAGAGGCAAGTTATTTAGGCGGTGTTACTTTAAACGATTATGATGGCTTTGGCAGGTTATGGCGGGTCAGGAAATACTCCGACAGTACTGCAATGACCCGCTCTGATGCTACATTTATACCCGGCACATACGAAGCAATGACACCGATTTCAACTGTCATATACGGATATGACCCGCAAGGTAACAGGACATACGAGCAAAAATGTGATTGCGGAGGCGGTGAAATACACATTGATTATACCGTAAACGGTCTGCACAAAAAGACTTTATATAACGATGGAAGCTTCATACAAAATAGCTACGATGGCAGAGGTTTGAAAATTCAAGAGTACCGTTATGATGCCAATACAACAGAGGATTGGTCAGTAATTTATGAATATGATGATACCGCCAGACTTGTACAGACAATCTGGTATGATTACGATGATACAAGTGTTGTAAAAGCCCAGACTCTGGACTACTGGGGTTGCGGCAAGATAAAGAGTGAGGAAATTTACGGTTATGGTCTAATTCTTGAAAAGCAGATTAATTACTACTACGATATTTTAGACGGACTTTCAGAAAGTATTATCTCACCAGATGCTTTAAATCTAATAACAAGTTACTATTACGATGCTGCCGGCAACCGGATAAGCGTTACGGACCCCAAGGAAAATATCATCCTCCATGATTATGATAATGCCAATAGACGAATAAAGGAGTATTTTGCCACAGAGGACACAGAGGCCGCAGAGATTAAAAAGGAAATGACGTATTATAAGAACGGGATGGTCAAAGATGTAAACAATTATGATTATGACGGAAGTCTGCTTTCACGGAGCAAGCTTGAATACGACCCGCGGGGCAGAGTAACAAGGGTTGTGCAGGATATCAACGAAACACAGCAGGCAGTAACAGCCTATGAATATTCCGACACCGGATTTGGGCCGGGTAATGAGTATCATATAAAAATAACTGATGCTGAAAACAAAATTACATGGAGGAAATTATCATCATTCGGCAAGCTGATAAAAGTACTTCATCCATCCGGTGATTACGAAGAGTATGAATATAATGCCGATTGCACGCTAAAGAAAAAAGCGGTATGGGACGCCAACGATACGAAACACTGGCTCGAATACTACTATGACGATTATGCAAGGCTCAAAGATGTCGATTACCCTGATGGCGGGAATGTTCACCATACTTATGACGGATTCGGAAGAAAAATACTAACTGCAGATAACAGAAATTCACAGGACAGAATCGGCGGCTCTAATACAATTGAATATGAATATGATGTATTAGACAGGCTCAGCAGGCTCACCGAGCAGGATAACTACAAGATAGAGTATGCTTATCAGGCAGACGGACAGAAACAGTATATCAAGGTTCGCCAGCCGGATAATTTGCTTGTTTATCACACTGAATACAGCTATGATACGGCGGGAAGGCTGTATATGGTCAAAGAACCCCTGCTTGGCACAAACAGCTATATTGCCCGATTCGGGTATGACGATAACGGCAATCGAAGCGAGCTGAAATATTATCGTACCGGCAGTTTAGCGGGTCCGACAACGACTATGAGTTATACCTACGACATGGAAAATAATTTGCGAAGCTATAATACCACCGGCAGCGGGGCATTTTCCTTTGACGCTTCGCAAGCGTCTGATATAGATGGACTTGGACGTTTGCTCAACGCAGATGAAACGCTCACAAAAGCAGACCAAACAGCTAAAAATCACAGCTACAGTTACGGGTATGATATGCACAGCCAGTTAATTAACGCCGAAATTACGAATATCGGCGGTTCGGACAGCCAGTCTGAATATATCTATCATAAAAACGGAAATCTGAACTATCAATACCTCAATGACGATTTATTCGACCGCAGCTATAACGGCAACCTTTTGGCTGAGCTTGAGACAGATATAGATTTTGCTTTTCTGGCACATTTGTCAGGCTGTTGGCTGAGCAATGATCCAGCCTGTCTTGGTTCTGATTACAGCGGCGATAGCTTTGTCAACTTCGATGATTTTGCCCTTTTGGCGCAGATGTGGCTTGAAAAAGGAGCTCGACAGCTATCTTATGACCTAAACGGCAATATGATATCGAGCATTTGGTCTATGTTCTCATACGACTGGGATGCCAAACTTCGTTCTGCCGGCAGCGGCGGCAGTATAGGCTCGTATAGATACGCTCCCTCGGGCGGCAGAATTTATAAGGAAACCGCCTTGGGACAAAGAAAATTCATTGTTGACATTAGCGGCGGGCTGTCTACTATACTTTTGGAACTTAATGCCGCAAATAACACGGTAATGAAAACCTATATTTACGGCAAGAACGGCGAAATCCTTGCTCAGCATGGCGGTGATTATACCTCGCCGAGGTATTTTTATCTTAACGACCGTTTAGGCAGTGTTAGAATGGTTATAGACAGCGGCGGTATGGTGAAAAACAGCTATACGTATAATCCCTTTGGTGAAATGTTCACCGCAGAGTCCGCTGAGAACGCAGAGAATCCGTTTAAATTTACAGGCCAGTGGTACGATGAGGAAATCAGCCAGTATTACCTTCGTGCCAGACAATACGACCCGCAGATAATGAGATTTACAGCCAGAGATTTAATTCCATTTGATTACAATGAACCTATGACATTACATAAGTATTTATACTGTGAGAATGATGCTATTAATAGAATTGACTGGAATGGATTAAGCTCCCGCTCAGCCTCTCAGGGAATTCCCCAATGGTCATTTGATGATTATATGGGCTTATGGAATGAAAAAATGGACCCTTTTGAGCCAAAAACAGAATTGTGGAGAGGAGGGGTACCAGTATGTGACATATCAATTAGGTACGCTATCAGTGGCACTTTGAAAGATATGGGATCAAGGGGGCTTACGGCATTAGTTCCAGTGAATATGGGTGGTGCTTTTCTAAAAGCAGGTCCAAATATGTATGTAATTCTGTATTACAGGTTACTTCAGCATGGAATGATAAATGCTATACTAAGAGAAGATTTTGGCATTGAATCTGACCTGTATGATTTACAAGACTTTAGATTACGTTTATGAACCAATATTTAGAAAAGATTGCTTCGATTATAGTAGCAGGTGTTGGCATTTATGCTATGTATATGATTGACAAAACAGATGGTCACTGGGATGTATTACTAACAGACAAAGAAAACACCGAGTATACTATTTTAATAACAATAGGATGGTTAATTTGTTCATTGGGATTTATATGGTTTAGTGAATATGTTTCTGAGGAGTTAGAAGAAACAGGCGGCTGGAATCCTACTTGGCTTGTGAAATTTTGCGGATGGTTGTTCTTAATAGCTCCAACACTTGTTTATATATTGTATAAAATATTAGAATACAAGCCTTGAAATACTAGAAACATACTATACAACAGGCTCTTTGACAAAAAGATACATCTATATTTATCCGCCTTAGGCGGACGCCCGATGGTCAAATCCTCAAGCAGGCCTTTGTTGGCCAGTCCGAGCCGAATAAATACTTCTATATCCACGACAGGCTCGGAAGCATAAGGCTGGTTTTAGATGAACAAGGCGATGTGGTAAATTCCTATACCTATGACCCATTTGGTAATCTATTCACCGCCGAGACCGCTGAGAACACAGAGAATCCGTTTAAATTTACAGGCCAATGGTATGATAAGGAAATCGGGCAGTATTATCTCAGGGCCAGACAATACGACCCTCATCTGATGAGATTTACGACTCGCGATCCTGTCCGCGGCGATTTACAGGAGCCGATGAGCCTGCATCCGTATTTGTACTGCAGTAATGACCCTGCCAACAGAACCGACCCGTCAGGTGAATTATGGGGAGCTGTGGCAAGAGCCAGAGGACTTGTAGGGGCAATTAATATTTATGGTCTTCTTTTAAATATGTCAGTATCGGGATCCAGAAGTCCTTGTCAGATTATAGACAGCTTAACAGGTATAAATACTTTTCGGGAATACACTTTTACAGGTTTTTATTCTAAAGGACATGCGCAGGCGTTTGCCAAAGCCGGTTACTTTGATTGGAATGACCCAAATCCTATAGTTAGACTATTGACGCCAGGTGACGAGATGAAATACAAGGAATACGAAGGAAAAGGTAAAACTTCGGAAGGCTTCTATCGTCATTGTGTTGCCTCATGCCGCTTAAATAGATTTTTAATTTCTTTATTTGGGCCATCAATATTTCCGCCAATGATAACTTATGCTGCTGGCCTGACTTTTGGTGGAGATTGGTCTGTTGACCCTGCGGATGCGAGTAGTCGTTATGACCCATTGGCAAATCGGGTCGGGATAAGGATATCTTACTTAGGATATCCCTGTAATATAGGATGCAGAGACGCATTATTTGATTATTCCAGCAAGAATCCATAGATTGAGGAATAGGATATGAAAAAGTTTTGGAAGTATTTGGTAATATCTGCGGCAATAATCACACTGCTTTTTATGATAATTGGGTACTCAATTAATTATTTCGCACAAGTCAGAAAAAATCTTGTTCAAGAATCGAAATTGTGGGGAGCTTTTACAGCAGTCCGGTTTTCGCTTGATGGCTATTATGACAAACATGGCCAGTACCCACAGAGTTTAGAATCGCTTTCTATTGAAGGACTTCCAGGGGATTTAAAATTTGATGAAATTGTCAAGAAGTTCGTCTATAAAACGGATGGTTCTTCATATGAACTTTCTCTGGAAATAGAATTGAACTATGGGGTATTCCCATTCAAGCAGATAACAAGAGTTAAAAAAAGAACCCTATTTGTTGACAAGGAAAAAAATGCTACCTATCGAGAATACCTCGATGGAAAGTTGATAGGAGAATCAGACAATACGAATTAAACAGGATAACTAAACATGAAAGTTGAACCACTAAAGTGGCCCATAGAATATAAGCGAGGTTTTTTAGCTGACATACCCGTGATAGGTTCGGATTTCCGGTTACGCAAAGCATTTTATAGACAGTTAAAAAGTCGGTCACATGAAACACTTGAATTATGGGGAAATAATGTGAATATCCTCAGATGCTTATGCATCGTATCCCCAATTGCGAAAGAGTGTTTTAATTGGCCAAATACCTGCTTTATTCCCAATGATCCATGCGAAATTCTGTTCTGGGACCCAACAATTGACTGGCGAGATGCCGCTTTCATAAATCATATTAAGAAAGAATTATCTTTATCTGGTAATTTTTGGGATGATGTGAATAGTTTGACATACGGCCAGTTTATAGAAAAGGTAATTAAGCATTTAAATGAATCTCGATGAACCCATCGATAGTGCATCTGATAGAATCGCAAATATTCAAGGCATTATTAATGCTTGGAAATTTTGGGATAGCTGTTATACAGGCTGTAAAAAATCCCAGAAGATAGCTATTGAGAAATATTGCAAATAGCCAAGAAAAAATTGTAGAGAGATATAATCATGAAAACGATAAAAATAATTTCCAAGAGAAAGATAAGTATTATAGCAATAGCATTTATCGTCGTATTTTTGCTGTTTTTCTTTGCTATATACGTCGTAAAAACAATAGTAGATTCAAAAAAAGACATAAATTATCACTCGGATATGTTAACATTGAAAGCAACTATTACGGAAGAATTGCAAGAATATTATAAAAAGAATGATAGGTACCCGGAAAGCTTGCTTATTATAAAGGAAAATGTTTTAAAGCGGTACTATCCTTATAAAATTCCAGACGATCCCAATATAATGGATTTTTTTGGTGAATTCAAGTATTCAAATGATGGTAATTCATATAGTATGTTTGTAGAAGTCGAACACGGAGGAGTAATATACACTCATAAAGAGAAAGGCCAAAAAGGGGAACTACCCCAAACGGAACTATATACCAGAAAGTTAAAGCTTTAATAACGGCGAAATCCTTGCCTTTTGTAATAAATGAGGCTACGAAAAAGAATGATGATGGTTTCATACAGAGAGGCTTTGCACGTCTTTTGACTAATGATAAAACTGATACATCTATTATCTGTGCCGCAAATACAGCGGCAGATTCAAACGAATACATAAGACCTCCGTTAAACACTGATAACTTGCCCAATGTCGATGGAGATACGGTCACAGTTCCAACAAGTTCTGGTGATATTAATATCGAATACCAGTACTGTTTGTATTATGATAGCTATAATGAGTTTGACCCTAACTCTGACCCTAATAAGATTATGGATTGGGCAATAGAAAAAGTCGAAAAGGTTATTCCTATGCCGCATATTGATACAAGCGGATTTTCATGGGGTGACTATTATGTTATGCAGTGGAAGGTAGTCGTTCCTCATAATTGCAAGACTATTAATTCATTTACCATCTGGCAGCCGAATAACGTCGGCATATTTATGAACAAATATGCCGAAAATAACGGCATAGCTTATTATGTATCCAATCCGCTTCTGCCTACAAGGTATCAGGAAATGGCCGGTACATACATTGGAACAGATGCAATATATTCACTTTTGCCGCAGAACCCTTTAAATGAAGATGAGATTACTATATATTATGATACATATTACCATCCTTACGATATTACACAGAACGGCATTATTAACTTAGAGGAATTTGCGTTATTGGCAGATGATTATCTGTCATCGGATGAACATGACCTTACAGGTGACGGGATGGTGGATTTAGAAGATATAAGTCTTTTATTAAATTATTATCTGGACGATACGAGATGGGAAAGTTTTCTGATTGTTTACCCATCAGGAGATTTCAATCATGATAATAAAGTTAATATGATTGATTTCGCAAGATTGGCCGATTTATGGCTAAACGGCTCTCCAAATGAAACAAATCTTGAAAATTTAACGGCATTATGTGAGAATTGGCTTTACGGAACAAACCAATAAACTTTTTAAGGAGAAATATATGTCTTGTAAATTGTTTTACATAATAACAATGGCCTTGAGCGTCATATTAACAAGCGGATGCAACGCTGATGAATCTAATAACGAAGGCGCGTATATCCCTCCTAAGATTTTAGAGATATCAAGAGCCAAAGCACGCCACGATAAAGGTTTTATTCAAAAAGGATTCTATCGTGTAGTAACGCAAGATGTAAACGCGTTTTATTTCCAGCGACCCGGAGACCCGAACCGATATGGAAGACCGTCACTGAATTATGAAGAACTGCCTGATATTGAGGGAAATACAATGGCTATGACGTTGAAAACAAACGCAGGAGAGATTAAAGCCGAATATCAATTTTGCTTATATTATGATAGCTATAATGAGTTTGACCCTAACTCTGACCCTAATATTCTTATGAACTGGGTAATTGAAAAGGTTGATAAAGTAGTTCCTGTTCCGGTTATTGATATGAGCAGTTTTTATTGGGGTGATTACTATGTTATGCAATGCAAATTCAAAGTCCCTCCGAATTGCAAGCCGTTAGATTCGTTTGCAGATTGGCTGCCTAATAACGTCGGAATATTTATGGAAAAATATGCTCAAAAAAATGGAACGGTTTATTACGTATCTAATCCTATTCTCTTCACAATGTATAAGGAAATGGCAGGCACTTACATAGGTAATAATGAAATTCATTCTTATATTCCGCAGGGCAACGACCCAAATGTTATACATACTCATTACGATGAATTTTACCATCCGTTAAATGACATAACTAAGGATATATGCATCGAAGAACACTGCTATAAACATTACTATCATTTATTTTCGTGTGATAAATTATGAGCAAAATTTTTAAAATTGCGGCCGCTGTTATTCTATTAAATGTATTTTGCTACGGAGATTCTTTATGGTGTCCGGATTTGCATACGGATGATTTTGTTAATTTGGCTGATTTTGCGGTCTTAGCAAATAACTGGGATAAATCCGGCAGCGGTCTTAAAGGTGATATTGACGGCAACGGTACGGTTGGTCCCCCTGACCTTGAATACCTAATACATTACTGGCTCAAGAGCTATGAATGCAGCAGTGCTGATTTTAATCTGGACTATAAAATCAATTTCAAAGATATAGCAAGCCTCGCAAATTTATGGCTAACCGATGCGAATAGTATCAACTGGGATGAAAAATATGACCTTGATAACAGCGAAAGCATCGATTTAGGTGATTTATCGATTATCTGCCGCCGCTGGCTTAAAACATACCCTAAACCCAGCGATACTTTCGTATCCTTCAAAAATGCATTAGCAGCAGGAAATGTCCAAGCCGCAGTATCGTTCTTCGCGGATTCTGTCGCAGATGATTACACCATTGTATTAACGGAGATGCAAGCCGTATTGCCGGAAATGGCTAATGGTATGGGGCAACTGGAATTGATTTACTCCGATGATAATGTTGCACAATATGAAATGCTCCATGACGAAGGCGGCGGAGTAATAAGCAGCTTTCCCGTTTATTTTGCAAAAGACCCTAACGGCATTTGGAAAATATACTGTTTCTAATAGGACAAAGATATGAAATTGAGCAAAAAACAAAAAGTATGGACAGTTTTAGTGGTAATTATCTTATCAGCGGTGGTTTTATTTTCATGGCTTTGGTATCGGGAAAATTTCACCGGAGTAAGAAACGGAATCGTAATTGACGCTGTAACAGGAGAACCGATAGAAGGTGCTGTTGTTAACTATACTTGGCACATAGCAGGTTTTATGGAGAATGCCATCGGCGGCGGAGGGCCAACGGTATCACACGAAACTTTGACTGATAAGGAAGGTAAATATCATATTCCCAGTCTTCGTGTTAAAAGGAGCAATATATTCCAATTGAGCTTAGAGCCTGAAAGGGTTTTGGTCTATAAGGATAAATATGTAGCATATATTGTTGACCTTGTCAGCCTTGAGATGCCGGTTCTCAGACCTCTTGGATATCCCGACGATAGGCAGATTTATCACAGAAAAAATAATATTGTGAAGTTATATCCATGGAAGGATGGTGAATCACATGACAGACATTTACGTTGTATTGGTATGCGTTCACCAGAAAGAAATAAGTTGTTGCTAAATGAATTGAAGCCGGAGGAAGAACGAGCGCGTGAAGAAAATCTGAGAAAACATGGAGGAAAAAATGAGTAGATTTGAGGGAGTAATCAATAAATTAATGTTACCCTCCTTAATATCAGTTTTTTATATAATAGCACCTAACGCTATCGCATGGGAAAATCAAAAAACACATCCGGCAATAACAGAAAAAGCCGTAGAGAGATCTATTTTAGGTGATTTTCTACAAAATCAGATGGGATTTAATGAAAGTATAGCAACTCAGATAGAATTAACTGCCCAATTCCAGTACGATATAGATGCGAGACTTTTAGATGAGCCAAAATTTGAATGGGACAATAAGACCAAAGTATCAATACTTGAATGGCTAAGAAGGGGTAGCATACTTGAGGATGTGCCGAACCCGCGGGCACGCCATCACTTTTATGACCCTATTAGAAATACAGGATTGAATAATTCAGATGCCGACCCTTATATTCTTAGTGCTATTCAAATTTGTTCGTTATGGTTCTACCCTAATTACTGGGGGTTTGACGCAACCGGACTTGGAACTCTTGACAGAGCAAAAGGCCTTGATGGCGAGTGGGGAAGTGAATATCTGAATTATTATAACTGGGTGTATGCAAGGAGTTTATTTCACTTTGGTTTGAAAGAACCCTCCAAATATTACAGAGAGCAATATTTAGGTTCTATGTTTCTTGTATTAGGTCATATATGCCATTTGTTAGAGGATATGGGTGTCCCTGCTCATACGAGAAATGATTTTTTATATGGTCATATAATTGCAGGTTTTCATAAGAATATAACCAAAGCACAAAACCCTTGGTGGAAAGGCGGGCATCCGTTTGAGGCATGGATGGAAGAACAGATTAGAGCTAATAACGAAAAAATTCCCGATATATATCTAACTCGACTCATGGAAACCCCTCCTGTTTTTGATAAATTTGAAGATTACTGGGACACTGGTATATGTACGGCATCAGGTATACCGCAATGGCAAGGTCATAGCCCCGGATGGCCGACAACAGGTTTCGGCAATCCGCCTCCAGAAAAATCTTGGGGATTAGCGGAGTGCACAAATTATCAGTTTTTGATATGCACAGATATAGCTACCGAATATCCTTGTATTCTGCGCCGAAGACTTCGGCGGTGAAAAGGAAAACTTCAGTTTCCGGCTCTTTCCATGCATCTGCGGGCAGCCCGGCTTTGTGCGAACAGCAATATGAAAGAAAATCCTCCTTTGTCCAGCCTGTTTCCGAGGCGACCTGTGGTAAAAAACAGCCTGACAAGCAGCCTCGTTTTATATAAATACCGTCAATGCCAAGCCTCAGACTTAACGGGTCTTTTACTTTTTTTAGCGGAGATAATACTGATATTTCAATATCAAGCGACTCTAACTCGTTCGGAGTAATAGGATTCGAGAAAAATCGCGGGTCACCGGCGGCGGAAGCTTTTGCCATATCGACTACAAGTTCGATTAAAGGCTTGTCGGAAGTAAACTGACCGATGCATCCGCGAAGAGCTTCGCCGTTTTTCAGCGTTACAAAGCAGCCGCATTTTGCATTAAGCTGCATGTCATCAGAGCAAATCTCAGGAACAGTATTGCCCTTGATAACCGCCTCGACGGTATCTTTAGCTGCCCTAAGAAGTTTTTGTTTTTGAAAGGTTTCCATATTCAGCCTGCGAAAAACGCTCCGACCCTTTTCATAACAATGGCGACAATGGCCAGCAAAATTATAACAATAATTGTAGCAGTGTTAAAGTATTTATCTATGAAACGCTTGGCTTTTTCGCCGAATAGATAAAAAAGCAACCCTTCGCTTCCAAATCTCAAAGGCCTGAAAATCAGGCTTATCACCACGAATTTCAGTAGCGGAACTTCCGCCATTCCGCCAACCCAGCTGAATATCATATATGGAACCGGAGTCAAAGCTGATATGGAAATTGCCCAGAAGTCGTATCTTTTGTAAAGCTCCAACGCGGCGTGCGCTTTTTCGCCCAGATTAACAGGGCCTACGCTGATTTGTTCGAAGAAACTTATCACCCGTTCCGGGCCGATTGCCAAACCTAATAAAAATGCTATCGTTCCGCCAAGCACAGAGAATAATGAACAAATCAGACCGTAATAAATCCCCCGCTTGGGCTTGCCAAGAGACATACCCACTACCATAATATCAGCGGGGATTGGAACGCAAATCGGTTCGACTATCGCAAGTACAATCAGAGCCGCCATACCGTATTTAGTATCCGCCCAGTGCAATACCCAGTTGTAAAGTCTTCTATGCCATTGCCACCAAGCGACTTTCTCGTAGCCGACCTGCTGCAGTTTTTCACTCATTTTTTCATTCGGTGCATCCATATTTATTCCTTTGGGCTGACAAGATACGGACATTAGGTTATACTGTCAACGAGCAATTTGCGGCTTAAAGATTATGAATAATATCGAGACATCCAAACAAATCACCAGAAAAGGCCAAGCGATTAGGGTCCTGTCGCCGGCAAAGATAAACCTGACGCTGCTGGTAGCCGGCAAGCGGCCGGACGGTTTTCACGAGCTTGAAACTATAATGGCCAAGACCGATTTTTATGATGAGCTGATTATCGAACCGGGGGACAAGCAGGGCATCGAGTTTATCTGCACAGGAAGCAAATGGGCTCCGAAAGGCGAAGAAAACCTCGTTTTCAGGGCTGCTAAGTTGTTTTTGGGGACTTGCGGTAAATCAGCGGACGTAAAAATTACCCTTATTAAAAACGTCCCTGCCGGAAGCGGACTGGGCGGGGCAAGTAGCAACGCAGCCTCAACACTTTTAGGCCTAAAAGAATTTCTTGATGTTCAAATTGGGCAAAATGAGTTAATTAATCTCGCCGCCCGGCTTGGCAGTGACACAGCCTTCTTTTTAGGCGGGCCGATGGCTCTGTGTACCGGAAGAGGTGAAAAAATAAAAAAACTGGACAAAGATTTTGAGTTTACGGCTCTTTTACTGCTGCCTAACGTAAATGTTTCTACCGCAAAGGTTTATGCGAATTATCGGCATCAACCGGAGCAATTTGAACATCTCAAGAGGAAAATTGATAATTATATTAGAAAAAACAGGGTTGATTTAGCTGTTAAAATGTGCGCAAATATGTTACAAGATAGTTGTTTTTCGTTGTGCAGAGAGCTTGCTGAATTAAAAGCTCAAGTGGAAACTTTGGGAATCGGGCCTCTGTGTTTGAGCGGAAGCGGTTCAGCTATGTATTATATTTTCGAAAAACCGGCAGGGAGCAAGGGTGAGGAGTATCGGCAGAATATCCGTCTAAATACCAATTGTGATTGCGTCATCATAAATAACAATAGATGGTAGGTATTTAGGTGAGGAAACGATTATGGATATAAGCGAGGTACGCGTCAAGTTAGTCAACAATAAAGATGACCGTCTGAAAGCTTTTTGCTCGGTGACATTTGACAATGAATTTGTTGTCCGCGATATTAAAATAATCGAAGGAACTAATGGTTATTTTGTCGCAATGCCGTCGAGGAAGATGTCGGACCACTGTGAGAAATGCGGCGGAAAAAATCATTTGCGTGCTCGGTACTGTAACAACTGCGGCGCTCAACTGCCCGATAACCGCTCAAAGAAAGATTTTAAGGGCAGAATGAAACTTCATGCCGACATTGCTCATCCGATAAATGCCGACTGCCGCAAGCGAATACAGGGAAAAGTGGTAGTAGCTTTCGAAGACGAACTCGAAAAATCCAAACAGCCCGGCTACAAACCGGTCGATATGGATGAGCCGGACGATGAAGTTCCGGAAATAATCACATAAATTACGCTGTTAATCGCAAAAATAAGGTTTTTCTTCGCGGAATTTTGGGAAATGGTTTTCTTGCGCCGCGGAATCGTCCGTTGTGATTAAAAACCCGTCAAATCTTCTAAGACTCGGTCTAAAGCTATATCCAAACGGCTGTTAAGCTCATAATCCCCGACGGCGAGACTTCTTCTCAAATCAAGCACTTTTTGACGGCGGACTTCCGGCAGCGAGGCGATTCTTTTCAAAACCTTCCCCAACGGAGTATTATTAACATTATCGAGTATTTGCTCCATAAGAACATCATCGTCCGGTGCTATCATATCTCTTACGCACTCGATTGGCTCGACTCGATAACTTACTTCTTCTAAACGCTCTTTACTTTTGGAACTCGGCATGTTCTGTAACCTTCGGTTTCGGCCTCGAACGTCCCAATCCCTTCCCTCGTTCAACGGCCTATAACTACTATATCTTGTATGCCTCTTTAATCCTTTAAGAGGCCCAATCCTGCCTAACAATGTTGTTATCGACACCTGTACCTTAAAAACTTTAAAAAAGGCTTTTTGAAGGTTAAGGTTAGTATTGATAGAGGGTTAGGTGCAAAAAGGGGGGTGTTTTAAGTAAAGAAATTAAAAAAATATTTTAAAAATATGCGTCTTTCAGTCCTGAAAACACGGTTTTGAATATGGGCAAGTTATGCCGAATTATACACAATATATTGTATAGCTTCGAGCAAAACAGCGTTTCGCTGGTAGATATATGCGTATAACAAGCAATGCCCTATAAATATAGGCCTGTCAGCTTAGTAATAGTATTTAAGCGTCAAATCAATCTTCCAAGCATCGGGGAGCCCTCGTGTTCTGGTTAGGGTAATTTTCTCACATCTAAGGCTTGCCCATGTTGTTTGGAGATTGGATATAAATTTTGCGAATTGCTCTATATCTGCCTGCTGAATTATTATCTGACAATCCTGCGTTCTTTCGCGTCCTGAAGTACGAATCGGTCTGGAGCTGATACTGTAATTAGTTGACGGCATTCCCACTTGGCGGGCGGCTGTGTCTATCGCGATTGTGTAATCGAATTTATCACGGCCTTTATTGTCTTCGAAACGCAATCTATCACCATCCAGAGCAAGTATCTGCTCCATAAGATTTGTCGCTTCGTAGAAACGTTTTTCCTGCTGCTGCCAATTTTCCGATGCTCTCGGAAGATACTTTTGCCAAATAGCCAAAGGCCAGATTGCCATGACCAATGGTATTGCTATGTAATAGAAAGATGATTCACGAAATATTTTTGTCATTGTGACCTCGTCTGAGATTTAATTCCAGCGGTTATATTAAAAGTATCACGATTGTCTTTGCTTCCTAACTGTTCCTGTTGGACGTCCATAAGTTTTTTTATCTCGGTGAGCAATTTAAGAGTGTTTGCTCTGTTTGATGTGTCCCCTGAAATAATTATATTTCTGCCGGTAATTGAAATCCTGTCGATGTTTAAGTTAGTTTGCTTTGCAATATCGTTATTATTAAAAGCCGAAAGCACAAGAGCAAGCTGAGCCGGAACGCTGCTGTCGCCTGACGCTCCGAATTGGCCGCTTTTCACGCTTTTAATACGCCTTAACTCACTTTCGAGGCTTCGAATTGCTTGGCTGGTATTATCAGACATCTTTTTTCCGAGCATTACATCAGAATAATCTTCAGCGAGTTTTCTATTGAGTTGCTTTACAGGCCTGTTTTTTTGTATTAATTGAATATGCAGAGATAAACCAAGTGCGATAAAAATAACGATTGCTGAAATACTTATAAATTTGAGAGTTTTTTCAAGTCTTCTTTTTCTTCCGAGATACGGCATAAAATCGTTACGGAAATTTGTTGTCGTATGATATTTGTCCGTCAAACCTTCAGCCGCTCCTAAAGCGATAGCAAACTCTGCGATATCGCTGATTTCGGAGGTTTGGCTTGGCGGTGCGATTTCGCCAAGAGCGGGTTTTAAATCCTCTACCGTGATAGGCAGTTTTTCCTGAAGCTGCTGAATTTCCACAGAGCCGCTCGAATCCAATATCTCCAGACGGCTGATTTTCCCGTCGACTCCGAGCAGGGCGGTGGTAACCGGAACCTGAATTTTCAGCAAGTCGGTTTTGTTTTGTCCCGAAGAGATAGGCAGTGTTCTATCAAATTTTCTTTTTCTAAACGGCGAGGTAAAGTAACAGTTTCTCGGTGACATTACTGCAAAAAGTGATTCGCTGTTTTGTTCATTATTTTGATTCAGCTTTGTTTTTATAAACCGTGAAAGACAAATAACATCCGGCTCTATGCTTGCTGCATCGAGATTGCTTGCAGCCAGAGCGTTTATAATTTCTGAAAGCAGATTTTTTGTTGCGGTAAATACGTTTAGGTCCGAACCTTGTTTGCCGCTCGATATCATCTCGAAACTTATAGCTACATCGCTTACGTCTGTTGCAAGGGCTTCCTCTGTATCGAAACGGATGGTCTGGGCAATTTGTTTGGATGAGTCGAAATTACTATGAACCTCATGCTGCATAAATGCCGAGCAGTCCAAAGCTACGGCTACTTCAGAGAAAACTAAGTTTCGTTTAGCGCACTGCTGAGCAATCAGACTTGCCAACCTTGACCAGTCTGCAGCACCGGGCTGTTCGTGCTCTACAGATACACTAAAACAGCTTATTACCTTAGCGTTGGTGCCGTTTGCTTCTGTGCAAACCACGTAGGCATTATGGCTGCTGAGATATATTCCCAATATATTCTGATTTTCCAAGGTCTAACCTCATTAAAAAATTAAGTTTTTATCCTGTTAGAACAGCAACCTGTTCGAATTTATTATTCAATTTTATAACCGCTATCACAGCCGAGGTCTTAGCAGCCCCGCTGTTTGCGGTAATCCGGATTGTGAAGAAATCGCTTTGTGTAACTATATAAGACCTGCATTTTTCGATGGAATCGGAGTATCCGAGCAGCCTTTCCTTGATATCTTCATAGCTCTCAAAAGGCTTGATTTGTCTTTGTTCTATTATTTGCTGAGCGATTCTTTGTGCATTTCCGCCGAAGGTAAACGCAGCCTCTAAAACCTGTCTTGGCGCACTGTTGATATTAACTTGACCCGTTCCCCATACATTTATATATTTCAGCGCGGATTCCATCCTGTCGGGACTGGCGATGGTAGGCCGCGCGAGGGACTCGGTATCTATCAAGGGGCTATGGAGCAATTTCCCGAAATCAGCATAATGTACCGTGGCCGGAATAACTGTAACTCTGGTTCTATATCGAGTCGGCTGCCGTGTTCGCCGCTGGGCCGCAGTTCTTGCCCGGCTTATAGGAAGAGGCACTTCTTCTCTTGTAGTTTGTCTTATTTCCCTGAATGCAGTTTGATATTTTTTTGTCTCATTCAGGCTTAGCATCTGATTTTCCAGTTTTTCCACGGTAGCAATATCGACGCTCATCCACTCGCAGAATGTTCTGAATCCTGCGACAACTTCTCGTCTTACTTCAGGTTCTTCGAGCATCGTCCATCCTATAGGATATTTTGCGTTTTCATCATGTATTTCTATGGTAACTTCCGAAGTGCCTATCTTCAATCTTATCGGCTGGGTAATCAAAGGCCATCTCGGGCCGTAAGGGCCGGGTATCTCAAGAAGATTAGTGTCATTAATATCAATACCCGGAATACTGGGAAGGTTCAGAGAATTAAAGTCGAGAAAAGCACTTATATCGCTGAGAAAATCCAAATCATTAAGGTCATTTAAGTCGTTGAAATCTTTAAGGCTGTTAGCGTCCGCAGTTAAGAAATCCTTCTGTCTATAGTACTGTTGAGCCTGTTCTTCTGTAATGGTTTGGGCCCATTCCTCTAAAACAGCTTTTATCTGCGATTCACTCATCAGAAAAGTATCCGAAAAATCGGGTACCTCGGCACGGACAATAAGGTTAGGCTCGTTAATATCTGCAATAGCAGTCAAAGCATACTTTATCGCAGAATCACGGGCATACAGCGCGCTTTGATAATCAACCATATACTGTTGACGCTGACGATATGACGATACTCTGGTGCTGATTGTGTACCCAATCGTAGAAAGCACGATAAGCAGTACCATAACAACCATCAGCACAACGCCGTGCTGTTTGGTATCAGCAGTCTTATATTTGTTGTTAATGTATATCATCTTATACCGCCGTCAGGCATTTCGTCTGCATCAGGTTCTAAAAATTCGTCTTCATCTATGGCCAAATCATTAAAGTCATTAAAGTCATTAACATCTAACAGGAAATCATTAATATCATTTGGGTCGATTCCGGGCGGGATGTAAACAAATTTTATTTGCCGGGCTCGGTCGATTGCAATTGTTCGAATAATCTTGTCATCTTCTTCGACGTCCCATACCCCGTCTTCAGAAGAGTATGTTTTGCCGAATGACAGTGTTATCGTAACCGCAGAAGGCAGAGCTGTTTCGCTCCATGAATTGAGCATCTCATCACCCTTAGGAACCTCTATCGAAAAGTAGCTCAGCCCGGAAACTATAGGAACAAAGAGTTCTCTTTGCCAATCATCTTTTTCGGAATCAAGCAGCATATCTTCGGTTGTTATTCCACGGTGGCTTCTGTAAAGAATCAGGCTGTTAGCGTCAAAATCATAGTTGCTTTGCCATATTATCTGTTCAAATGTTTGTTTTTGGTTTCTCGTGTCGAAATAACTTTTCGTAATTACCATCTGTGCAGAACGGTAAAGCTGGTCATATTTATTTTTTATTGTAATGGCGGTATCTGAAGCATTTCCCTCCGCAGGAGCGGAGATTTTATCAAGGTCTTCGGCGATTCGCTGCAATACTTCTTCGCCGAGGCCCCCGCCTTGGAATTTTCTCTCCAGCGTCTGGACAGACATCTGCATCTGGTTATAGACCCCGATAATAGCTACAAGAACAGTCGAACCGATAACAAGGGCGGCTATCAGCTCAAGCAGCGTAAAACCTCGGTTAAAACGAATTATTCTATATGCATCACTCATTTTATTCTTTTAATAAATCTTTGAATAATATTTCGATTTCCTCTCTGCTTGGCATTTCAATATCTTTTTCCATATCGCTTTCGATATCGAGCAGAGTTTTTTTAAGTTTTCTTCCGGCAAGAATCTGTTTGACCTGCAGGTCGGTTAATTTTGTAAGCCAGTGCGTTAATTCAACCGTAATTGTTTCACCTTTTAAATTAATATACTGTGCCGAGCATATTGCCTGTATCCACATTTTTTGGTTAATCGGTTCATAAAACGCCTCGACCGTCGTAGTCCACTCGATTTCCGGATACTGCTCGCTGAACCCGCGGTCATTTTTTTCGGAAATATTCTCAGAAGCAAGAAGCTGCTCCATATTTTCACGAGCCACTTCGAAGGCTTTTTTCTTTAATATTGAATCTTCCGTTGTTTCCATAGCCCGGTTAATAACCACCAGCGAACCGGCTCCTATAATCGCCAGTATTGTCAGCGCTGCGAGCGTTTCTATCAGGCTAAAGCCCTTTATTTTTCTCAATAAATTGTTTTTAAAAAGATAATTCATCATTTCTTTTCGGTATCATTAAATTTACTTCGCGGTTATGAAGTCTTACCATTCGATTCATTCTGTCAATCGTAACCGTATAAGGATTATTGTCTCTGTCTAAAAATACTATTCTTCCGCCGTTCTGCCATCCGTTGGGGCCTGTTCTGAATTTAGCTATCTGGTGCTGTTCGTCGGTTTCAATAAGGTCGTCGAACTGTACATATATCATCTGGCAGTTTTCTCCGAAATACTGCACGGTAATTATTTCATCCTCGAAAAAGTCCGTGAAATTCTGCGAGGTAATCTCCCGCAGCGTATAACTTTGTTCGATTAAATTGACAATTACTTCATACCTTTTTCCTGTCTGGGCGGCGGACCTGACAACCATTTGCATAACTGAAATAAAATCGTGTATTTGCCCGCGAAAGGTATGTCTTACGAAAAACCCTCTGAGGTTCAGCGTGGCAATAGAAACCATCAGCGAGGCGATAACAATGGCAATCATAGCCTCGATAAGCGTAAACCCATTGTCTTTGGTATTATTACTCTGCGTCTGTGCTGTAAAGGTCGGCATCATACCCTTCACCGCCTTCCTGACCATCGGCACCGAGGCTGACAATCCTGAAAGGCCTTCCGCCTTCCGGATTTAGCTCATAAATAAAATCTCTACCCCACCCGTCTTTTGGTACATCTGTCGTTTCGAGATACCCGCCCGGCTGCCAGTTTTCAACATCGCTGGGTTCTTCCACTAATTCGAGCAATCCGTCTTCTTCGCTGGGGTAATATCCTGTGTCCATTTTAAAAGCGAGAACGGCACTGTGGAGTTTTTTAAGGCTTGTTTTTGTCGCGACTACTCTGGCTCGGTCGATTCTGCCTACGACATTGACGGCTACAACAGTTGCCAGAAGCCCCAGTATTATCAGCACCGCCATAATCTCGATAATGGTAAAACCCTTCCATGTTTTTTTGATTTTTTGACTGATTTTTTGCATCATTTACTCCTTTTTTATGTTAAAAAGTATCAGCCGACAGTTGTAATATCGGCAGCAGTGTCGCAATCGCAATAACTCCCACCATAGCAGCTACGAACACAATAATCAAAGGTTCTACCGTCGCGCTTAGTCTTTCGATAACGACATCGGTCGAAGCTTCGAGGTCCTCGCTTATATTTTGTAGCATTTTTTCCAGCTCTCCGCTTTTTTCCCCGACCGCCACCATATGAGCGATAGCCGGTTCAATTACCCCGCTGTCTCTCATGGGCGTCGCTATATCCGAGCCGGATAAAATTCTCTCCCTTGCCTGCTGAATTGCTCGTTTCATAAGCATATTATTTGTAACTTCAGAGACAACCCTAAGCGACTCTGCCATCGGCAGACCGGAACCGAGAAGCGTTGATAGCGTCGATGCAAATCTCGAAACCACTCTGTGCTTTATAAGCCTGCCTATTTTGGGCAGTGACAGTAGAAACCTGTCTCGAAGATACGCGCCTCGTTCGGTTTTTAGAAATCGCCTGAGCAGGTATATACCTGTTCCGAGTACGGCAATAACTGCAATAATCCACCAGCTCGTTAGAACATAGCTGACATTCATAAGCTGCTGTGTTATCCACGGCAATTCCTGTCCGGTGTTTTGTATCTGAAGAGCGATTTTTGGAATAACGGCTGTGGTTAAAAATATAACCGCCGCGAGTGAAAACAGAATCAAAATAATCGGGTAAACCATCGCGGTGATAATTTTTGACTCAACCCTCTGGCGTTTTTCCATGAATTTGCCGATACTCGCGAAGTTTGTTCCGAGCGAACCGGTAACTTCGCCGACCCTGACCATGCTTATATAAATAATATCGAAGTAATCGCTGTAATCTTTCATTGCGTCGGTCAATGACTCACCCGTCACTACTCTGTCTCTGATATCGACGAGGGCGTTTCTGAATCTGATATCGGAGCTTTGCAGAACCAGAACAGAAATTGCTTCTGTGAGTTTGATTCCTGAATTGAGCAGCGTAGCCATCTGTTTTGTAAAATCAATCAACTGACTTTTACTGCCTCTGCGCAGGAAAGAAAAAAGAGCGCGTCCCTGCTCGGCGGTATTACCTGATTCTTTTACGGCGGTCGGATGTATGTTTCTAAGGCGAAGCTGTTTTCTGGCTGCAAAGGCACTCTCGGCTGTTATCGAGCCTTTAGTCTTTTTCCCGTCTGCTGCAATCGCTGTATAACTGTATCGAGGCATAAAAACAATAACAATCCAAAAATTTATAATTATATTTATAACACATCTGCCTGCGTAACTCTAAGAACTTCGGCTATTGTGGTAATTCCCGCCAAAACTTTTCTTGCTCCGTCCATACGAAGGGTCTGCAATCCTGAATTAATAGCCGCTTTTTTTATAGCACCGGCGGACTCGGTTTTATAGACGAGATCTTGAATTTCTTCGTTTATAAACATTAACTCGTATACACCGGTTCTTCCGCGATAACCGGTCTGAAAACATCTGTCACATCCGCTACCGGTGTAAAATTTATTTTCAGCGCCGCTGTCGAGCAGCCCGAGCTCTCGGAGTTCGTGAGAATCCGGCTGATACTCTGTTTTGCAGTCGGGACATATCCTTCTTACTAAACGCTGAGCCATAACTGCAATAAGCGATGAGCTGACCAGATATGGCTCGACCCCGAAATCCAAAAGCCTTGTAACCGCTCCGGCGGAATCGTTGGTGTGTAATGTACTGAAAACCAAGTGTCCGGTAAGCGAGGATTGTATCGCCATTCTGGCAGTTTCTACGTCTCGCACCTCGCCGACCATTATTACATCGGGGTCTTGTCTTAAAACATGCCTGAGGCAATTAGCGAAATTCATTCCCTTTTTTGCCGATGCCTGCATCTGGCTGATTCCTTCGAGCTGATATTCTATCGGGTCTTCGATTGTCATAATATTTTTTTCAGCGGAATTTATTCTCTGCAGACAAGCATAAAGTGTTGTGCTTTTTCCGCTTCCGGTCGGGCCTGTTACGAAAATAACTCCGTGTGTTCTCGCAAGCAGTGAATCAAACCTTTCCATATCCTCTTTCCAAAGACCCAACTCATCTAATCCGTATAACGCAGTACTTTTGTCGAGAATACGCAGCACGGCTCTTTCGCCGTAGCTTGTCGGAACAGTGCTTACACGCAAGTCAACTTCTCGCTGTCCGAGTCTGACACTGCATCGGCCGTCTTGAGGCATTCGGCGTTCTGCGATATCCATCCCTGCCATAACTTTGATACGCGATATAATCAAAGACAGTACATTTCGATTCAGGCTTAGCGTATCATACAAAATACCGTCGATTCTGTAGCGTATCTGAATTTTGGCTTCGTACGGGTGAACGTGAATATCACTTGCTCTTAATTGTAAAGCGCGAAATAAGATGTCATTGACAAGCCTGATAACAGGCGGTCGATTAACAACATCCAGCAAATCATCTGAAGCAGCCACTTCATCAGCCAACTGGTCGATGTTCTGCGAATCGAGTTCTTCGGCTACTTCTTCGATAACGGTACTTCTTTGTTCATATGCCAAATCTATAGCCGAAGTAATCGCGGTTCTTGTGGCAATCGCCGGCTTGACAGGCATGTGGGTCATTTTGGAAACATTATCGAGAAGCTTAACATCCAGCGGTTTCGAGAGAACTACCGTAAGCTGGCCGTTATCGTCTTGGCGCTGTATGCCTATTAAATAATGATGCTGAGCGTAAGTTGCCGGAACCGATTTGATAAATTCCGCCGGCACTGTTTTGGCAGGTACTTCCTCGAAATATTCCTGTCCAAGAGCAGCCGCGAAAAGTTTTAAGATAACTTCTTCGGTAAAAAACGGACACCGAAGTAAAAGTTCGTCAATTCGAATATCCTGCTGCTGATTGGTTTCTAAAAAGCTGCTCAGCTTGTCGGCATCGACAAGTCCGGTAGTTCTGGCGGTTTGTATCAGCAGTTCTTTCATATAATCGTTAGTATATAATTATCAGCCGTTAGTTGCACCGTCTTTTTGGTTTGCCTGTCAGGACGGTCTTCTAACCGCAGAAAGATTGTTATTTTAATCATCTTCGAGCACACGCAGCGGGTCCATCGGTTTGGCCTTCAGTCCCGGCCAGTCCTCGTATTTCTGCATTTCATCTTCATATTTTTCGAACGTCTCGCGATTTTTCCGTGATACAATCTCTATATCGCTTTGTCCCGTCAAAGCCTCACCCGGTCTTAGGATATGAGCTTTGACAAAGATATACAGCCTGCTTTGGTCATCGGTGTTCGCGATATTTCTGAATAACCCGCCGACAAGCGGTACATCTCCGAGAAGCGGCACTTTACTTCCGCCTTTGCTCTGATTGATGTTTTCCAGCCCGCCAAGAATTATAGTCGCACCGTCAGGAACAGTGACATTGGAATTTACCTGCCTTCTAAGCTTGTCTGGCGGCGTCGGGTTTGTAGCCCTTAAACTTGCGGCGGTATCCCTGAAGTCCGACCGTATTAGTTCTATGTTAAGTCTTAGCTGATCTCCTTTGCTGATGTGCGGTTTTATTCTTAGTGTAATTTCAGCTTCGAACGGCTCGAAAATAATGTTTTCGGTCTGTATCGGATTTCCATCTGTCGGCAAAAAACTTGTTTCTGTTCTGGTTCTATAGGTGGTTTCCGTAGCGGTAATCGTACCTTCTTGGTTATCGTTGACTAATAGCTTCGGCCTTGCCAGTACCCGTCCGTAATTTTTCTGCTGAACTGCATCAAGCAGGAGATTTATATGTTTATCACCGTAAAACCCTCTGCCGGCACCACTTTTTGATTGTAAATCAATAAATCTGCTTCTTCCGGATGATTGCAGCTGGCTTATGATATTATCGCTGGTTAAAGGCGGGTCTCCTGCTACCAATACATTAGCAAGCCCGGAAGTATTCAGCAAATCCGGAAAACTGCTTATGAGATTCAAGTCATAATTGAATTTATCGTTTTTACTGATTTCGACCAGCGTGCAGTCGAGCAGCACCTGCGGACGATACTCGTCGAGCTGATCGATAAGAGATTTCACCCAAGCCTGATTTTTGCGATTGGCGTAGACGATTAATGAATAAGTTCTGCTGTCGGCGACAATCGTAATATCCTCATCATCTTTTCTTTTTTGGACTGTGGTAATCAATTTAGAATCCGCCTCTTGGAATTCCGTAACAGTTTCTCTTATCAAATCATTGAGCACGTTTACAAGTTCCTGCGGGTCCTGATTTTCGAGCGGATAAACTACATAATTTGTCGCGGCTTCCTGAGGCTGAGTGTCTACAAATGCTATAATAGTCGCAATCTGAGCGTGCTGTTCAGCGGTTGCATTGACTAAAAGTGAGTTTGTTGCTTCGACTAAGACGACCGAAGGTTTTTCAACCAGTCCTTCTTCGGTGAACTCGACTGTTGCTTGCATTTGCTGCTGCTCAGGCATAGGCTGCATTTGCTGTTGTCGCTGCTGAGTTATTCTACGGCTTGTTTCCTGCGGAGTAGTCTTGACGCTGCCTATTATATTGAGTTCTATCAGCTTATCTCGAATTTCTTCTGCTCCGACATACAGAATCTCGTAAAGTTTAAAAGTTCGTAAATCCTGCTGTACGACATCGAGCGAATCTATAAGTCTTTCGATGATATTGAGGTCTTCTTCAAGGCCTATCATCAAAATTCTGTTTGTTCTCTCATCGGCATCGAGATAGACGGAAGGTCCTTCAGTTCCCTCCGCCTGAGCGGCCTGCTGCTGCATTTGCTGTTGCTGCTGGGCAGTGATTCGAGTCGGTCTGCCTCGCTGTACAGGTCCCGCTTCGAAAGGTGCAGCTGTTGTCGGAGCCGCCACGGTTACCGACACAGTACCTAATTGTTCTGCAAGGGCCTGAATCTGAGTACTGAGATTTCTTGCCATCGTAAAGCGAAGCTGGCGATAACGGAAGTGTTTTAGTCTTCCCGGCTGGTCAATTATCGAAAGCATTTCTTCGACTCGCGGCATCCGGAAAGCATATCCGGTTACAAACAACTTTCTTGCCGCAGGTATGCTGAGAATATTAGCGCCCAGTTTCATCTGATTCAGAAGATTTTCTGCGCTTTGAGCGTCGATATACCGCAGTTCGAAAACGCGTGTTACTATAGTATCTCCGTACTGCGGAATTCTTTCTTGGCCATCGATAAGAAGCGGGTCTATCTCATCAACTCTTGAGATAGGTACGATTGTAACAAGATTGTTTTTGCGGCTTGTAACGAATCCCCTGAATTTCAGTACGGATTCAAGCAGCGGGTATAATTCCCCGACGGTAATTTTTCTTTGAACCCTTAAAGTTACCGTTCCTCGCACTTCCGCGGGGTCATAAAGCAGATGCAGATTGAGATATTTTCCCGCTAAATCAATCAGGTCAACGATGTTTAATGTTTCCGGCAGATCAAGTTCGAGAGTTTCGTCGGCCAGTTCAACCCGTTCCGGAGCGTATGCAAGCCTTCTGATTTCAGGTCTGAGTTGTTCAGTCTCAAGTTTCACCTGCTTAGAAACTGTCATCTCAGGTTTTGGTTGAGTTTCTTCAGCGGCGACAGTACGTTGGTCTGAAGTGAGTTTTAATTCTTCTGCCGCTCTTTCAGCCTCGGCGAGTGATTTCATTAATCCGTTAAAAAATTCGTCGTTGTTTATATCGTTAATCTCGGATGATTCTAAGGCCCCAGTTAAATCATTATCATCCTCAGATATTGCTTCAATTTCCTCGACAGCTATAACGCTGTTTGGTTCGCTCGGAGGCATAAAATGCCCCTCGGCGTTTTCAGCAAGTAAATCCTCTATGACCCTTAAAATCTCCGTAAGTGTCTGAGGTTCGGCTACCAATATCATTGATTTTTCACCGACATCGATAATTGCTCTGGGTCTATTTCCTTTGTCCGGCATTTCAGCAAAGGTGCCGAAGTCGGTATGAGGAATTTTTTGTGAGATTAAATCTTTCAATGCGAGTCCGCTTAGTTCTTCAAAAACAGGTAATACTTCGACTTCACACGGCGTGTTGCTGTCGATTAACTCGGCGAGAAATCTTGCTTTTGTCAGCACAGCCGGTTGAGCTGTTATTAAGATACTATTGGTATTAGGAATTCTGGAAACAGTTCCAAATCCGACCTTGTTAAAATATTCCAAAGCCCGGTCTGGTTCTATGTTGCGCAAAGCACGGGAGATAAAACGACCAGAAGGCGATGAACTCGGGGATTCTGCGGCGAATACAATCGCAATAGAAAAACAGAACAAAATTGCAAATGTAATTCCCTGTTTGCATGTCCGGGCTAGAAAATTATTTACTGCTGCCATAAAGTACTCCAGCAAATATCAAAAAATTTATAACATTTTTTCTTGTTGATAGCGGTTAAACCTTGTTTTTTATCGGTTAGCTGACGGCTGTCTGTTAGCTCGTAAATCATTCTCTGAGAAGCTCTTATCGCCTTATAGCAAAAGATAGGTTTGCCGCAGTCTTCAAAAACAATCTCTCTGAGTATTAAGACACTTGGGCAGGGTCAAAAGTTCCGTTTTTTTCGGTCTTTGGCGAATTGAACGAAAGGTTTTTTAGAGGGTTATTTTCAAAGAAATCTTGAAAAAAACAGCGAAAATTTTTACGAAATTAATGTAAAAATTATATTAGGACGTTAATTTTGGAACTTCGTTATAAAAATCAAGGGGGTACTCTTGCTATTGGTTTGGATCGCTTAGCTGCTGTCCGAGTTCGTCCAGGTTTTCAGCTTCATCGGAGGTTATGCGTTCTTCCTGCGTTCCGCCGGTAAGCATTTCTTCGGCCCTTCTAAGCCATTCTTCCTCGCTTAAATTCTGGCTGTTTTCCATAAAGCGTTCCCATCTTGCCAATTCTTCGCTATCGACAATTCCTTCCGGTTCTGGTTCGACTGCGGCTGGTGCGGTAGTCTGGGTAATTCTTGTATCTTGCTGTCTTGCGGCTCTTCTTGAACTTGGACGTGTTGCACTTGCGGTTCTATCCGGACCGGCAGTTGCAGCGGCCGGTGCGGTAGAAATTGGCCTGATTGCGGTTTCGGTTCTTAAAGCAGAGGATTCGCCTTTCAACAAGCTTGCTTTCGGCGGTCTTTGAGTATGCATTTCATAACTTCTGTTGCCATCTTTAATTACAATCATACCATCTTTAATTTCCTGAATAACCAAATGGCCGACTTGGTTCGATGGTCTTACCCAGCTTAACCCCTTTCCCGGCTCATCAATCAAAGCAAGCGAAAGTTCCGGTCTCATAGCAAAATAACTTGTAGCTACAAGGTCAAATTTCGGAGCTACCTGGGCAGGTCTTGGCGGTGCGGCTTGAGCTGAAGACGAAGGAACATTGGGATTGAAAACCGGTGCCGGCGGAGGGGGCGGGTTTAAATATTTCGCAAAAAGCTGAGCTTGTCTTACTAACGGGGAATCTTCTTGGACATTGACAGCGCGTGTAGTATTTTGCTTAAAATTTTCTACAACGCTGGGCATACCAAGAATAGTTTCTATATGGTTATCTTGGCTGGAGCCTAAAACAATAGGCAAAACCACCATAGCGACTACGCAAATGGCGGCAATAACACTAATTATGCGCAATGTTTTTGTCATTTCAGTATCCTACACTGATTTTTGACAGTTTAAGGCGGTTTTTGTTCCCTGATTTCGTGTAAAATCGCATAATTCGGGCAAAATCCCCGAAAAAACATACCGCCGCTATAATACTATCGGAGTCCTAAGCCTGCAGTTTGATGTTTTTTTAGGATTTTTGCATCGCAAGCGACCCGATAACATTAATCGTCAGCGTCTGTCCGCCCTTAATATTAACCGTAACACTGCTATTGAAATGTCTTCTTGTTGTTTGTTCAGGCGGAGTTATCTCAAAATCTATCTGCTGGCGGTTATTATCGTGTTTTTCCATTTTTACGACTTTTACGAAACCATCCTCTGCTTCGACGGATTCTATTTCAAATGGTTCGTCATAATTTCCAAGTATATAGACAGTTCTTTTTATAGGCTCTGCTGCTTTGGCGTTTAACGCGATTATAGTAGCAGGGTCGGCTCTGAAGGGAGGCAGTATCGTGTACGGAATATCAATTTTAGACAGATGAGGGTGAGTAATATGAATAGAAACCAATCCTTGATTTTGCTGTTTTATTCTTTCAAGGTTAACATGCGGTTTAATGACAAATTCGGTATTTTTTTCCTCCGGGTCAAATTCCGCGGTAATGGCATTGTTAGGGGAAGTAACTCTTGTGATTGAAAATTCCGTGTTGTCTTTGCTTGTTATTTTGATATCAGGGCAGCCCGCATTTTCTACGTTGTGAACAAGGCTGATTCTCGCAGGAACGAAACTTACTTTTTCGATGGTGTTGGCTTTTATAGTCAGCATTATAGCTCGGTCGGGAGAGTTGTTATAAACATGCAAATGTCTTTCATCCGGGCCGGGTTTTGCGGCTGCGGTGTAAGTAACTTTAATAATCCCGCTTTCGCCGGGTGCATATTCTTCCTTGTCGAGAGTCGGCACTGTACATCCGCAGGTAGAACCGATTCTTCTCTTGACGATAAGCGTTTCTGTACCCTCGTTGGTAAATTTAAATTCCGTGTTATTTTTGGAGTTTGGGGCGACATCGCCGAAATCGTGCACTAACTTATCGAAGACAATCTTAACATTCTGGTCGCTAACAAGATTATCACCGGTTATATCCGGGTCATCGAACTCTTCTTGTGTTTCATGCGGCGATTCTTCCTGATGAGCTTGTTCTGCGGCTGCTTGCGGTGAAGCATGTTCTTCAGCGGCTGCGTGCTCATTAAAGCCGTTTATTACTAACGACAAAAGTCCCATAATAACTATAGCTGAAATCCACCGGTACGCCTTCATTTGTTTATCTCCGTGCAAAAATAGGTTTTAAATTGATGATTCCAAGACCGTAATTTTACTAAAAAATCGGCTTTTAAGCAAGCTTTTTTCTTATACGGCTGGAAATAGTTTGGGTTCGCTTTGAGGTCATTTTAAAACAATCCCATCGTAGTTAACAAAGAACAGCAATAGAGTACAACAAAAAATATTAGGGCTGCCGAAAGGTTCTTATGGCATACTTGTAATAGATGTTGGAATTATTATAGTATAGCAGCTATATTAATCAAGGTCGTTATAAAAAAGGCGGGGGCGTTAAAGAGAGGTTATTATGCGAAACTTAAATACATTTCTATCTTTCGGAATTGTATACCTTGTATTTTCAGGTTTTGTTGTGAACGGCAGCATTGCCAAACCTATTTCTGTCAATCTAAACTATGACAACAGAGCTAATTTTCTTGATTTTGCCATATTAGCCAATAATTGGCAGCAGTCAGGAGCAGGGCTTGCAGGTGATTTTGATGACAACAACTCTGTGGACAAGGATGATTTATCGGTGTTTTGCTGGTATTGGCTTACTGAATACAGCGAGTATCAGCAATGCGAAGGTATTGGTACGGATTTGGATGGTGACGGCATAATAGCCTTTGGAGATTTGGCCAAGTTCGCACAAAATTGGCTGTTAACAGGCTCAGGTCTTGTTGGCGATTTTGATACAAGCTATTTAGTTGATTCTAATGACTTATCCGTATTAGCTGACTGCTGGCTTAAAGGAACTCGGCCTTTAGAGGTCTGGGGGCAATTCAAGGCTGCTTTAGCTAACGGCAATACAGAACCCGCGTTAACATTCATCGCCGACAGTTCAAAAGACAAATACGAACAAATCTTTCAGGCCATCGGCTCAAACCTTCCCGATTTTGCGTCTGGAATGGGGGAGTTGACTTTGTCGTCTCAGGATGAAGGGACAGCCATTTACGAAATGACTCATCAGGATGGCTCAACAACGTATAGCTTCCCTGTTGTCTTCATCAAAGACGATGACGGAAATTGGAAGATATATAATTTTTGAAAATTATAAAGGAATTTTTCAATGAAAGAAAAACCCAGCAAAATATTGTTGATGTGTTTGAAAATCGTATGTCTTATAATACTACTCCCATTGTTTTATTGGGGTAGTGTGAAAATTTTATTTGTCCCATTAGCAAAATTATCTGATTACACAAATCCAACTACAGCTTTATTGATAGCTTTTATTGTGGTAGTTAGTTTTGACTTCATATGGTTCTTATTAATGATGATTTATTACCGAAACAAAACGCACATTAAAGTAATCTTAACACTTTTCATATTGGCATTATCCGCTGCTATTTTAACATGTTTTTTTGCGGTGGTTGTAATGGATAAAACATTCTCTTAATATATGCAGGAGATTTTTGAATGTATAACCGAGCTTTGTTTATTAGCATGCTATTAATATTATATTTCTTTTCATCGGTGTCTTTAATTGCATGGGAAAAAGAATATACCCATCCTTCAATATCAGAAGCAGCTGCCAATACATCACATATTGATAGCTATCTGCAAAACCAGTTGGGATACACCACTGGCCTGAGTACACAGCTTCAAATAATCAATACCACGACACCATTCATTCAGGATTTGATAAACAGAGGTATGAAACTCAATATTAACACTCGCAACATTTTGGAGTGGACGAGAGAAGGCAGTAAATTGGAAGACGCAAAAACTTGGCAGGCTAGATCGCAACATCATTTTTATGACCCATTTCGGAATACAGGATTGGACAACAGAACAGATCATCCTGATTGGGATGGTTTTCCTACATTGTCACCTTATTTTAATCTACGAGGGGAACCTTCTTTATTCTGGATAATAACTGGAGAAAGCAGTACGGGCTACCCAAAGAGCAATCAGCAAACATGGTCTGCAACAAGGAATAAATTTTATAGCGCCCTTACTTCACCTGTCTCGTCTAATCGTGAGCAAGATATGACTGAAACATTTATAGCTATTGGCCACATCTTACATATGCTTGAAGATATGGGAGTGCCAGCACATACAAGAAACGATTTTCTTTTCGCGCATTACAGGTCTGTTTTTGACAAAGTATGGGGTAATCCTTTAGAAACATGGGTTGAAAATCAAGTTCATACAACTGCTAATAATAACATACCTCCTAACTGGCTTACCGGCTGGACGCCGCAGCCAAAGATTTACGATAAAGTTTCAAAATACTGGGATACAGGTTTGTATACAGGCCAATACGTCGGAGCAACTCCTTCTTCATCGTGGGGGCTTGCTGAACAAACGAATTATCAATTTCTTTCGATGAGCACGGTCTTTGGCTGCACTGGAACTTTGTATCAGTTTCCAAATCCGGCCGAATCGCATACAACGCCAAATCCCGAATTACACGGCGAACCGGCAAAATATCACCTTTATTATCAGGGTTATGGTCTGCAACGCTTAGCACGCCAAACTTATACCCATTACCAAGCTAAAAAATACGGCGGCGCTTCTGAGATATTGACTAAAAAAACAATTACCACTGACTATGATATAAATATTTATAACGATTATGTCAGAGTAACCATCCCGAGAACAATTGATTTTGCTTCTGGCTTAATAAATTATTTTTTCCGGGGCAGGCTGGAGATAGAGCCGAACTGTTTAGACTGCAATACTGTAACATTCGTAATCCGCAACACATCAATAAATACAGATATACCGCAAATACTAAAAGGCGGCACTTTCGAATTATTCTATGACGACAGCCAAGGAACAAGGACAAAAGTAAACAATTTTACAATCCCAGGCTGGACAGAAAACAGCGAATTAGATTACGACCAGCAAGTTACAGGGATATTCGCTAAGCCGGACTGCAATAATATCGAGAGATATACAGTGGTTTATAAGGGCGCAATCAGCGAAAATCCGGATGAGCCGGATGAAGACGACCCCGATGCTATAGCTGTTGCGACTTTAAAATTCGGTTATCCTATAATCGCATGGGGCCGCGACAATGACGGAATAGTCAGCAATATTCCCGACGGTAATGATTTTGTTGATGTTGCGGCAGGCAAATATCACGGCATTGCGATTCGGTCAAACGGCTCGCTTGCAGCTTGGGGATGGAACGACGACTACCAATGTGATGTTCCTGAAGGAAATGATTTTGTTGCGATTGCAGGAGGAGTGAGACACAGCATAGCTCTCAAATCGAATGGTTCTATTGTCGGCTGGGGTGATAATAGTTTCTATCAAATAGATGTTCCTGATGGAAATGATTATATCGCTATCGCATCTGGGGATTATCATAGTCTGGCAATAACCAAAGATGGTCTTATCATAGGCTGGGGCAGAGATTATTTTGGTGAAACTGCCGCACCGGCACCTGACACTGGAACTATTTATATTGCTATTTCGGCAGGTAAATACCATAGCCTTGCTTTGCAATCTGATGGAAGAATAAAAGCTTGGGGAAGCAACAACAACGGCCAGACTCGAATTTATGCAGGGGCTGGAAATAACCACCAAGCAATTGCTGCGGCTGAGGATTATAACTTTCTGCTAAGAACCGATGGTATGCTTGTAAGTTGGGGTGGCGGCGACTGGTTGGAGCCGGGTATCCCTAATTATTATTACCGCCAGCCGGATGGACACAACTTTATTGTTATAGCGGTAGGAGGGGCTCATATACTTGCACTAACCGATAATGGTGAAATTCTATCATGGGGATATAATAATTTTAATCCGCCGCAGTATCCCGTACCAAGCGCTATAACCTTCACTAAAGATATAGCTGCTGGCTGGAGATTCAGTGTGTCTCTTAAAGAACGATAAACGACAAGCAGCAAACATTTAATATACTACTGTTTTGTAAGTATAAATACCGCTTTACAGCGGGTATATCAGCTATTAGTATATCCTTGTTTGATGAGTTTTGTTCGGAGATATATATGTCAAATCAACACTGCGAAGTTTCTGTCGTTGCCCCGCTGCTGAACGAGCAGGATAATATCGAAGCCCTATATAAGCAAATAACCGCAGCTTTAGGCGGGAAATATGAGTATGAAATAATATTTGTTGATGACGGCAGTACGGACAGCAGTTTCGAGGTTCTCAAGCGTCTTAGTGAAAACGACAATCGGGTACGAATAATCCGTTTCAGAAGAAATTTCGGCCAGACCGCGGCGATGAGCGCGGGTTTTGATTATTCCAGCGGCGATATTATTATTGCAATTGACGCGGACCTTCAGAACGACCCTGCCGATATTCCTGCGATGATAAATAAACTCAAAGAAGGATATGACGTTGTCAGCGGCTGGCGAAAGAAAAGACAGGATAACGCGACGCGGCGGCTGCCTTCGGTTATGGCTAACTGGCTTATCAGTAAAATTACCCGTGTCAATCTTCATGATTACGGATGTACCCTTAAAGCGTACCGCCGAGAAATCATTTCAGAGACACGGCTATACGGAGAGATGCATCGTTTTATTCCGGCATTAGCAAGCTGGAGCGGGGCGAAAATATGCGAGATGGCGGTTAATCATCGCCCTCGAACCGCGGGAAAAGCTAAATATGGTTTAGGAAGAACTCTAAAAGTACTTCTTGATTTAATAACGGTGAAATTTTTAGTTTCGTTTTCGACCAAACCTATTTATGTTTTCGGCGGGCTGGGGCTGCTTACTGCCGCCGGCGGTTTCATAACAGGTATAGCTGTATTATATCAGAAATTTGCCCATAACTTTTCGATGAATCGTAATCCTCTTTTGTATCTGACCGGTCTTCTTATTACAGCTACAATACAATTTGTGCTTATGGGGTTACTGGCTGAAATTATGGTCAGGACTTATCACGAATCTCAGAATCGCCCGACCTACGTGATAAAAGAAATCGTCGGTATGGCGCAGAAAAATCAGAAATAATAATGAGCAAATCACCCTCAAAGAAAAATCAGTCGAAGAAAACCAATACTGTCTGCATAAAAGATGACAAGCTGAATTTGTTAGCGGCTGTTATTGTTACGCTGGCTGCGGGGGGATTTTTTTTCGGGCTTGGCAAGTACTTCGAATTTAATTCGCCCGGCGCGTTCGACAGCGGAGCGTACGTTTACTCAGCGGCCCGTGTTCTCGATGGTGCGGAAATAGGAGTTGACGAGAACCCGACTGCCCAAATAGGAACGCTGATAGTGAATATTTTTGGTGTTTGGCTTACTGGTTATAACGAATGGGGCGTTAAGTCAATTCAGATGATTATGCAAATCGCGGCGCTGGTGATGATGTTTGTCGCGATGAGAAAACTTTTCGGAAATCTCGCGGCAACGGTATCAACGGTTGTCGCGGCGTTTTTGCTTTCTTCTCCTATGATTGCCAAGTACGGCAATGTCAAAGAGCAATATATGATTGCCTGTATGGTGATTAGCATTAGCTGTTTGGTTCTTTATCAGCTTCAAGGCAAATGGTTCTTTGCGATACTCGCCGGTATTTTCGCTATTTGGGCTCCATTGTTTAAGCCGACAGGCCTGTCTGTCATCGGAGCGATAGGATTATTTGTAGTGCTTCAGCCTGTTTTTAAGCATAGAACTATTCGTCAAACAGCTATAGACGCAGGTTTAATTTTTGGCGGGACTGTAATTGGTGTGGCGCCATTATATATTTGGATTTTAGGTTGGGGGATAAAACTGCCGCTGCCTTATTCATTTATCTGGAATATAATCGGCAGGCTGATATTGCCAAGTACTTCTGCCGAATCGGGCGGAGCTTTGGGCGGTTATGTTTCAGATATGCGTTCTTTAGTTCCGTTCTCCAAGCAATGGCCGATAGTAATGAGGTATTACGGAGTTTTGATTCTGCCGGTCGCTTTGGCGATGTCTTCTATAATAGCTCGACTGATAAAGATGATTTTTTTCAGACAGCCCAAGTCAAATTCATCAATTTCTTATGACCGATTTGTTCTGCTTTTTGCCGTATGGTGGCTTCTTGATATGGCATTTGTCTGGATAAGCCCGGCATCTTACGAGGAATATTATCTTCCATTAAACGCATCGGCTGCGATGTTAGGCGGTTATATCATAGCGATTTACACAGATACACTTACTGCCTCATCGCAAAAATTGAAATGGAAGGTTATCGGTACGGTCGGACTTTTGGTAATGATAATTTTGGGATGGCATATTTTCTTCGGTATTGAAAAAAGTCCGTTCTCCGGCCAAAGCTACGCAGCCAAGCGAAGAGGTTATTTGCAAAGAATTGATGAAATTTCGTATATTCGTAAAAATAATGCTCAAGCCCCTTGGGAGACGGTTGCCCGTTATATCAGGGATAATTCAACACAGGAAGATAAGATATATGTCTGGGGGTGGTATCCGGGTATATATGTTTATGCCGAGCGTTTCAGCAGCGCGAGAACGGCTTTCTGTATGCCTCGTTCTTCTCCGGCGGCGGTTGAGCAGATAGTTTCGGATTTGTTAGCGGATTTTGAAAAAGAACCGCCCAAATTTATAGTCGATGCGAGAAAACGCGATATACCGATGGAAAGACCGCCTTATGAACTTTGGCCGCTGGCGCCGAGAGGATTTATGGGTTTGCAATCAGAGGCATTTTTGCCGAATAATCGAGAAGAAATTATTGAACGATATGAAAACGAATGGGCCCAATTATTACGGAAACATTTCGATGAAGATGAAGCTAAGCGGTTTGAAATACTCAAGCCTCTGCGTGATTTTGTGATGAATAATTATCGCATCGTCTCGATGTTCGGCGAGCATGTTCTATTCGAATTAAACGCACCTCAAACTAACTCGCAGCAGGAGTAATTATGCCGGGTTTGCGTATATTAGTATTAAATCACGAATTTCCTCCTGTAGGCGGCGGAGCAAGCCCTGTTGCTTTTGAATTATGCAGAGAGCTTGTTAAGATGGGCCACGAAGTAGATGTGGTAACGATGCGGTATAAAAAGCTTGCTCGGTTCGAGGTTAAAGCCGGAATAAATATATACAGGACTTGGGCATTACGAAAAAGTGCGGATATTTGCCGTACTCACGAATTGGCAACGTATTTCCCGGGAGCGGTGTTCAAAACATTATCTCTTGCTAAGCAGAAAAAGTATGACGTTATTCACTGTCATTTTATAGTTCCGGGTGCTCCTTTGGCATGGCTGATTAGTAAAGTGCGAAAAATTCCATTCTTGATTACCTGCCATGGCACAGATGTTCCCGGCCATAATCCTGAAAGATTTAAATTTGTTCACAAAATGATTGGGCCGGTCTGGCGAAAATTGGCTTCGAGCACTATGTTGGTTACTCCAAGCGGTTTCTTGCGAAGACTTGTTATCGAAAATTGTCCCAAAGCAAATGTTAAAGTTATCCCGAACGGAATTAATCTCGGCAATTTTCAACCGCTCCCAAAAACCAAAAGTATTTTGATGTGCAGCCGCATTCTGGGTTTCAAGGGTTTTCAGTATGCTATCCAAGCTGTTAAAGATATCGAAACTGATTGGCAGGTTAATGTTATCGGGGAAGGGCCTTATCTGCCGGAATTAAAGAAACTTGCCGAAGGTTCGAAAGTTAAAATCAATTTTTGGGGCTGGCTGGATAAATCCGACGAGCGTTTTTATAAATTATTTAACGAAAGTTCGATTTTTGTTTTTCCTTCCGAAGCAGAAAATTTTCCGACGGTATTGCTTGAAGCTATGGCAGCGGGAATGGCGATAATAACAAGCAATGCAGGCGGCTGCCCCGAAGTTGTCGGCGATGCCGCTTTATTCGTCCCTCCGCAAGATGTAGAAACGATAAAAACTCATTTGATAAATCTTATGCATTCCGAAGATATTCTTAAAAGGATGCAGCAGAAGAGTTTGAATCAGGCTAAGCAATTTACATGGGACAATATAGCGTCACAGTATCTTTGCTGTTATAAGCAATTAATTAATCGATGATATTTTTGGCTGTGAATAATGCAAGAGAGTGGAAAAAACAAAATTTGTTTTATATCGCCCAAAGCTTATCCGCTTTTTAATCCTTCTATTAAGAGCGTATTCGGAGGAGCGGAACTGGATTTTTATCTGCTGGCGAAAGAATTGGCAAAGGACAGAAATTTTCAAGTCAGTTTTATAACAGCCGACTATGGTCAGCGAAAATTTGAAAATGTCGACGGTGTTTCAATTATTAAAACACTCGATTTCAGCCGAAATTCTTTAGTTGGTGCAATAAAACTTTGGCGAGGATTCAAAAAAGCCGATGCTCGGATATATTTGCAAAAAACCGCTTCGTGGGGAACTTTTTTAACGGCTTTGTTTTGCAGGTTGCATAAAAAAGTATTTATTTACCGTACTGCCAGTCAGGAAGAATGTGACGGAACGTACATAAAAAAGTTTCCTATTCAGGGTTTGTTTTTCAAATGGGCTTTGAAAACAGCTAAAATTGTCGCAGCGCAAAATGAAAGTGACAGCCGAAAATTAAAAGAAGTTCTCGGTATCGATTCAATTGTGATACCGAACGGTCATCCGATACCCCAAATTATTCCGGATTACAAAGAACGTAATTCGATTTTATGGGTCGGCCGAAGCGCGCAGGTAAAAAGACCGGAAATTTTCATCGATATTGCACAGGCAATTCCCAAAGAGCAATTTATAATGATTTGTCAGCGTGCTACAGGCGACAAAAATTACGATTTGCTTAAATCAAAAGCATCTAAAGTAAAAAATTTGCAATTTATAGACCAAGTTCCTTTTCCGGAAATCGAAAAATATTTTCAGGCTTCCAAGGTTTTTGTCAATACCAGTGATACCGAGGGGTTTCCCAATACTTTTATTCAGGCTTGCTGTACAGGCGTACCGATTCTTTCACTGAACGTAAATCCGGATGGTTTTCTTGATAAGTACAAATGCGGAATATGCGTTAAGGGAAATATCTCGCAGATGACGTTAAATTTAGAGAAATTATTAACGGATGATATAAACCTCGATTACGGCCGAAACGCGCTAAAATACGTGCGGGAAAATCACGATATAAGAAAAATATCAGACGAATATAAGAAGTTTTTTATAATATAACGAAATTGAATTCGGATTACATTTAAGATTAACCTATGTGCGGAATAATCGGATTTAACTGGGAAAACGCGAAGCTTGTAAAAGAGCTTGCCGGATTACTTAATCATCGCGGGCCGGAACAGCAGGGCTATCACATCGGCGACGGTGTTTCGATAGGGCACAAGAGGCTTTGTATTCTTGACTTATCAGCTAAAGGAACCCAGCCTCTTTACAATGAAGATAAGAGCGTATGCATTTCTTTTAACGGCGAAATTTATAATTTCGAGGCTCTTCGCGAAGAGCTGAAAAAATTCGGCCATGTATTCACATCCAGAACTGATACGGAAGTGCTGATTCACGGTTATGAGCAGTGGGGGACAGAGCTGCTGCGGAAAATTAACGGTGAGTTTGCATTCTGCATTTTTGATAAGAATAAAAAAATATTTTTTATTGCTCGCGACCGGCTTGGAATCAGGCCTTTGTATTATTATGACAAAGCTCAAAAATTTATATTTGGCTCGGAACTGAAAGTCTTTCTTAAAAGCGATATTGACAAGCAGATAGACCAAAGAGCATTGGACCATTATATGCTTTTCGGAAATACTCCTGCCGAGCAGTCGATTCTGCAAAATGTCAAAAAACTGCTTCCGGGTTTTTATCTGATTTATGACTTGACCGCAAAGCAGATTAAGGAAACTTCCTGTTTCTGGGACGTGAGTTTCCAAGAGAATAAGGACATTACCGAAGCACAAGCGATAACCCAGTTAACCCAGCGGCTCGAAAAAAGCGTTAAGCTTAGACTTATTTCAGATGTGCCGGTAGGGGCGTTTCTTTCGGGAGGGGTTGATAGCTCAATAATAGTCTCGATTATGAGAAAGTACATTACCGACCTGAATACTTTCTCGATTAAATTCGATTATCCCGATTTTAACGAATCTCAGTATGCAAGGATAGTCTCTGATTTATTCGGAACCAAGCATCATGAAATATCGTTTAATGCCGAAAATGTTAAAGAGCTTATACCGCAGCTGCCTTATTACTACGACGAACCTTTCGGTGATTCTTCGATGATACCGACCAGTCTTGTCTGCCGGGTTGCCAAACAAAATGTTACGGTTGCTCTTTCAGGCACAGGCGGAGACGAGCTTTTCGGCGGCTATCGGTCATATATTGATTTTTATCGTGTACTTAAATTACTCACTTTGCCATTGCCTATTCGTCGGGCACTTGATGTTTTTATTCGGATATTTAATAAACCGCTCAGCAATGACAGGCTCAATAAGCTTTCCGTTTTTCTCGGTTCGGTAACAGAACAGCATCAAGCTTATCTTATGGCTTTCAGTTATATGTTTCGCCATAAGAGCGAATCAAAGGATAAATTGCTGCAGTTCGATTATCTAAAAAAGCATTTTAAGTATGACAGCCCGCTGATAAACGCAATGAATTTCGATGTGAAGGAATATCTGCCGAATTGCCTGCTTGTAAAAGAGGATAGAGCTGCGATGGCTGTTAGCCTTGAGGCGCGTATACCGTTTCTTGACCATGAGTTCGTAGAATTCGCGGCATCTTTGCCGTTGAAATTTAAAATAAAAGGTTCACAGCAAAAGTATCTGCTTAAAAAAGCGTACTCTGATGTGCTGCCTGAGCAAATTCTGAACAGAAAGAAGCAGGGTTTTGGCGTCCCGCTGATTCATTATTTCAGAAACGAACTGAAGGATTACGCTTATAACGAGATTTTTGGTTTCAAAGAAATTGATTATTTAGACAAAGACTTTTTAAGAAACGCATGGCAGCGGCATCAGGCCGAAAAATCCGATTATTCGCGGCTGCTCTGGAGCGTTATGATGTTTAATATGTGGTTCAAAAGATGGATGGCTTAGAGCTTGATTTATATATATATTTTTACGAACTCTAAAAGTTTTTTATAATAGATTTCTATAAGACTAAAACGAATTTTGGTGTATAGATTTAGGTTTTTAAAATGGCTGGCCAAATTAGAATTACTGCTATTACAGGTGGTTTGAAAACGCCCAGTGCAAGATTTCGAATCAGACAATATATTCCTAAGCTTTCAGAACGCGGATTGTTAGTTCACGAGCATATCCCGTTTTTCCACGATAACTGCGGATTGCCTTCTGTGTTCAAAGCACTATCTCAAATACGGGGCGTAGCTGCTTCTCGTAAGACAGACGTAACATGGATAAACAGAGAGCTTGTTCAAGGTTATGAAACATTTGAACGATTTCTTAAAAAACCCTGCGTAATGGATGTCGATGATTCAATCTGGCTCGATAAACCTTTTGGCAAATATGCGATACCTCGTATATCGCGCAGAATGGACACAATTATTGCAGGCAATTCATATCTTGCAGACTGGTTCAGTAAGTACTGCAAAAACGTTTTTGTGGTGCCCACTGTTATAAATACAGACCGCTATAAACCAAAGTCGGATTATTCAGAAAAATTTACTATAGGCTGGACCGGTATGGTATGCTGCTATAAGTACATCAAACCTATCGAAAAGCCGTTACAGCGTTTTTTGCAGAAACATCCGGAAGTAGAAATGCTGTTTGTTGCTGAAAGGCCGTATAAATCCCCGCTCCTGCCGTCCGAAAGAATCCGATTTTATCGCTGGAACGAACAGATGGAAACCGCAGCTTTGCAAGAAATGTCGGTAGGTATAGTATCTTTGCCGGATGACGAATGGACGCGGGGCAAGTGCAGTTTAAAAATGCTCGGATATATGTCCGCTGGGCTGCCTGTTGTGGTTTCGCCGGTCGGCGTAAATAATGATATTCTGGCAAAAGGGCAGGTAGGGTTTGCTGCAAAGTCAGAAGATGAGTGGTTCGATGCACTTGAAACTATTTATAAAGATGTTTTTTTGCGGATTAAGATGGGCAATAACGGACGTAAAATTGTCGAACAACATTATTCAATTGAGGCCAACGCAAACAAACTTGCAGATATTTTAAAAATGTCGGCAGGTATATAAAAGTCGGGTTTCCACTATTTCTTGACACCGATGTAAATCAAATAAGGACTGAATATTTTTGATTCCGCACCTCGCTTTCTGAGCAAGACGCGAAACATGGCATTAAGAAGAAGCTGAATTATTTTGAATGGAATTAGTATAAGCCATCCGAAAGTTTTTTTCTTTGCCGCGTATAGGTTAAAATTGAGAGTACCATAGTATTCACAATACCGCGTCGACAAACGTTCATCGTCAAAAAGCTTTGCGAATTCGTTCTTTTTCATTATATCAATGTTGTGTATTTTCAGCGCAGAATGCTGAAATAAATACTGCATTATATAGTTAAAACCTCTCAAGTTTGGTATGCTGATAATAAGAAGTCCGCCTGTTTTCAGCAAGTTTATATGTTTGGCAATTACCCTTTTAGGGTCATCGAAATGCTCAATAAATCCGCGGGAAATGACTATATCGAAATAACTTTCAAATTGTTTGTCGATTTCACCTGCTAAAAAATCAGCATTGATAACGTTTGTCGGGTCTATTACATTGCGGATGAATATGCTGCGGTTCAATGCGGCACCTGATTCTGAATACTCTATTCCATAAGGGTCTAAACCGAAAACCTTGTGCAATCGAACAAGTTCACTGCCCGGTGCGCTTCCTATTTCAACGACTTTTGCCCCTTTCTTGTCGCATAGAAACCTTGGATAAATGTGCTCCCAAAGAAGATAATCCGCATAGTTGCGAAAACAAGTAGATATTAACAATTCATCAATACTCTTTTTCTGTTTAGTCGGCCCCACCGAGGTCGATTTTTGTTTATATAACGAGTCCCAGTATTGTTTGTTAGACAGTTTGGCCATAGTTCATCCTTTAGTTTTCAGCCCTGTGTTATAGCGGTAATTTTGATGTGAGTTTTACTGGACATTAAATAATAACCGTTAAGTTGGCCAATAATACCGGCTTGATATAGGCTCTAAAATAAATTTCATATGTTATAACACGCAGCAGATAACAAATTACAGCAGATACCGCGGTTCCTGTAATTCCCATAATCGGCACAAGGATGATATTTAAAATCAGACTAATTAAAACGTGCAGAACATTAATGGTTTGCGTAAATCTGTATTTCTTTAAAGCGTTAAAAATAACTTCGTAAAAGATATTGTAAAGAGCTAATCCGGATGCGATAAGCAGGATACGCAAAACTCGAACCGAGTCGTCGTATACACCGCCATAAGCTTTTTGAAAAGCATACGGCGAGATGACAAATATAATAAAAATTACAGTAAATCCTAACAAAAATATCCGCGGCCTTTTATGTTGCAAATAGTTAGCAATCGCCGAAGAAGACTTTATTTTGCTGCTTACAAACGGAAGGTAATAAAGATAAATGATGAATATAAGCATAGTCATTCCCCTGTAGATATCACAGCCGAGATTATAGATGCCGATATTATCTACATGGGTATTGTATCTTAAAACGATATTATCATTGCCCCAGTTGAGAAAATAAGCAGCAGTACCTCCGACAAAAATCCATTTTGCGAAAGTTAAAATTTCCCAAAAATGTTTTTTGTCAAATAACAGCGGCATAAGCAGGGTGAAATTAACTCCTGCCATAAACGTGCCGAAGACCAATAGTCCTGCTATGAAATAGGAAAGAAAAATGGTTTGCAGATTAATTATTCCTATTAGGCAGAAAACAATGACGCAAGCCAATACAATTATGCCGAAGGAGAATTCAGCTAATGCGTTTCTAAGTCTTTGGTCTGCAGCGAGAAAAAGGTCGCAGATAAATGTTTTCAATGCAAATCCGATGAATGCCATCGCTGCAAAAAGCAATTCGTAAAGACTGATTTTGGCGAAATCTGCGATAATGTTTCCTGCGAAAGTAGCAATCAAGAAAAAAAGAGTTAAGCTGAATATATACAATATTAATTGCGCAGTGAAAGACTTGTTAATTTTCCCGGTTTTTTCTCTTTCCTGTCCGGCCATTACAACAAAAGGTGTCTGTATATAAGACAAAAGAAGTGTGGTAAAGAAAAACAAAACTGCTTTTGTTAGATAATATTGCCCCAGTACGGCGGGCGAAAAAAAAACTGCGATAATGAAAGGAATAAAAATACCAAAACTTTTTCCAAGTGCATTCAGCAAGCCGAATTGCAAAAAGGTTTTACTCTGGGAAATTTCCTGTTTGATTTTACTCAGCATATACACCTGTAAAATTGTGATTTGGTAAATTTAGCCTTGATAAAATTACACGGAAAAAAGTAATAGAGGTTTTCCTCATAACGCTTATCAGAAATAAATCCAAGAAACTTCTCTATGTCAGTATCGCCCTGTTTTTTCTTTCTGCCGAAACAGATATCCGAAACAACAGGGCGGCTGTCACGAGCAATTTTTTGTAAATCTATCTTTATAAGAGGCTGCATATATTTTTTTGTCCTAAACCTATCTCTTGAGCGGATAGAATACCAAGGATTTCGTTGCTTAGCAAGCTTGCAGAAAACCTGTAATGAGGAACAAAAAATAAAAGCGCCGGTAAAATTATAAACGGAGAATGAGAGGAAAATATTTAAATTTAAGGTATCGAGACGGCGTCATAGATATCGATAACTAAACATTAGGTATCCTTGCGGCTTTATAATAGAGCATTGCAATAATACGAAACTGTTTTTTGTTGAATAAATAGGATTTTGGCCGATAATAGTTTTCTATGGCCAAAAGCGAAACTTCAAAAACCGACAGATTAAAAATAGCTGTGCTTGCAGGCGGAATAAGCAGCGAAAGAGAAATCAGCCTACAGAGCGGCAAATGTGTGGCTGAGGCTTTGCATCAGGCGGGTTTCGAGGTTGTTGTGTCGGATATAGCACCGGATAATTTAAAAATACTCGATGATGCGAGCATTGACGTGTTTTTCGTCGCCCTGCACGGTGAGTTCGGCGAGGACGGCCAGCTCCAGCAGATATTAGAAGACCGATGTTTATGTTATACGGGGTCCGGGCCGCAGGCTTGCAGATTATCGATTGATAAAGTAGCTTCTAAAAAGGCTTTTGAAAAGGCAGGCGTGAAAGTTCCGCAGGGCATCAAGTTCGACGGAACCAGAGATATAAAAATTATGGAAAACGAGCTTGCCGGATTAGGGCAAAAATTTGTTGTAAAACCTGTTACTAACGGCAGCAGCGTCGGAGTTTCTATTATAGATGATTTAGGCCAAACGTTAGAAACTGCGAAAAACTGTCTTAGTCAATACGGCGATTGTATGATTGAGCAATTCATCGCAGGACGAGAATTAACCGTCGGAGTAATTGCACAGCAGGCTCTTCCGATACTTGAAATAAGACCGAAAACAGGTTTTTATGATTATTACGCCAAGTATATAGATGATTCGACAGAGTATCTTTTCGACACGATAGATGACCAAAAACTGATTGAAAGAATCAGCCTTGACGCGGTTGCCTGTTTTAATGCTTTGAATAATCGTCATTTTGCAAGGGTCGATTTTATTCTCGATTCCCAAGGACAGGCATATGCCCTTGAGATTAATACGATTCCGGGTATGACGACTCATTCATGTATTCCGAAGGCTTCGGCGAAAATTGGTATATCCATGCCGGATTTGTGTGCTAAAATTGTTCGGGCGGCGGTGTCCGATTATGAAAAAATGAAATCATTAAATTCGATAAAACTACAGAGCAGTGAGAAAGAAAAGGAAAAAAGACAAACCCTCACGCGGGGAATCGTTTAGTCTGACGTTTTTGAAAGACCGGAAAAAGCGAAGGTCAAGTCAGGCTCGTCAAAGTATGGCGACGATGCTGAAGATAGTTCTTCTGGTCGGCGGACTGAGTTCGCTGTCGCTCGGTTTGATATTTCTCGACCAATATGTGAAAGACCAAAAAAAACTTGCGGAAAAAACGGCTGTGCTCGAATTAATAGACCCGCCGCCTTGGGTAAGCGAGCAGCTAAAACAGAAGATATATGCCGCAGCCAGAGCAGGCGGAGAAGATTTGAGCCTGCGCGAAGATGCTGCAGAGGCGGTTCAGAAAAATATCGAATCACATATAGTCTGGCTTAGCGATGTTCAGGTTCAATCTACCAGCGAAAGTCTGCGAATTTTCGGGCAGTGGAAAAGACCTTTGGCCGGTTTCGAATTCGGCGGCGAGCGATTTTATATCTGTTCGGATTATTTTGTGCTTGATGCTGTCCCGGTGCCTGCTTTGCCGATTGTCGAGATTAAGGGGCTGTCGATTCGAAGAAAACCATCTCTCGGAATTATCTGGCGTCAGGACGATATGGAAGCGGCGGTCGAGCTTTTGGACAGATTGGATAAGATGGATGCTATGGTTAGTTCGGACAAGCCGCTTTTATTCGAGATTGAGAGTATCGATGTGAGCAATCTTGACGGCAGGGTCGATAAATCAAAACCGCATATTATTTTAACTGCTAAAAACGGAACCGAGATTCGGTGGGGGGCGAAATTAGGAGCTTGGCAAAGGCATCTTGAAGCTACGGACAAGGATAAAATCGCAAACCTATACGAATACTATCGCCGGCATGGAACACTTTCAGGGGCCGCAAGATACATAAATCTTCAGTATCCTCAATCGGGATTACCTCAGCCTGTCGATAGGTTTTAACCGGCAATACTGTTGAGAGCTGTTGACAAATCGATATAGCGGTAGGACAGCGAGAATTCCTCACAAAGCGATTTTAGTTTTCGAAGCGTTTCTTCTGTTAATTGACTTTGAAATTCTTTATCGCTGTGACAATGAAAAATACGGCAGCCGGAAAATCTATGCTCATGTATCGAGCAAAATCCTTTTTCACTGTATGGGCATCGGCCGGTTGTCATCGGTCTAATTTTATCTATGCCGAGTTTGGCGGTTAGGTATTCGATTTCCGGTGAAGTGACGAAAAGACGATGGTCGTATTTTTCAAAATCGCAGCATTTTCCGCAGATTTGACACGAGCCTGTTAAATCACGATGATTTTTGAGCTGAACGTCGAGCCAGCCGTAGATTTCATCGACTTTTTGAATTAGTTTTTCCGGCTGATTCATTTGCCTGCCAGTTTTTTGATTTTCGTATTTTTTCTATTTCCTCGAAGCTGTAATATCTGCCTCGATTTATTCCGCCGCATTTTTGAGCTGCCTGATTCCATGTGTTTACGCTTTCGAGATTGCTCGACCAGAAAGGCCAAGTGCGGCATTGATTCGGTCTGACCGGATATATTTGACACCGCTTGGCGCCGTTTTCCATTCGCAGGAATATGCAATCTTTTGTTACCGGATGCTCGATAATGCTTGTTCTAAAACCGAATCGTCTTAGATATTTTTTCCGAACATCGCTGATAGTTGTTTTCAGATATTCGGCTATGAGTTCTATTTCCCGCCGTGTTGTCCATATACAGCCTTCTTCCGGTCCCGAGCAGCACGCCCCGCACTGTGAACATCCGAAGTTCAATCCCGCTATATACCAGCATTTTTTAGTTTTGGTCATCAGCTATTACCATTTCAAAATTGCACCGGTATCTGCACTGGTAGCCATTGAGGCGTATTTTGCGAGATAGCCCTTTGTAATTCTCGGAGCAGGCGATTTCCAAGTTTTTTTCCGTTCAGCCAATTCTTTGTCGGACAGTTTTACATCGAGTTTATTGTTAGGAATATCTAATTCAATTATGTCGCCGTCTTTGAGCAGTCCTATCGTTCCGCCGACCGCTGCCTCTGGGCTGACGTGCCCGATACATGCACCGCGTGTTCCGCCGCTAAACCTGCCATCTGTAATAAGAGCTACTGATTCGCCGAGTCCGGCACCCATAATATAGCTTGTGGGGCTGAGCATTTCCTGCATCCCGGGTCCGCCTTTTGGTCCTTCGTAACGGATGACGACAACATCACCGGCTTTTACCTTTCCGGCTAAAATTCCGTCGCAAGCTTCTTCTTGACTGTTGAAAATAACGGCAGGGCCTGAGTGTTTAAGCATTTTGGGGGTGACGCCTGCGGTTTTGATTACCGAACCGTTCGGAGCAAGATTGCCTCTTAGTATTGCCAAGCCTCCGGTTTTGGAATAGGCGTTTTCTAAAGGCCGTATGCAGGCTTTATCTTTAATTTCCGCAGAAGCGATATTTTCGCCGATGGTTTTGCCTGTAACGGTTATACATTTGGAATCGACAAGACCGGCTGTTTTGCTGATTTCTTTTAAAATAGCGCTAATGCCTCCGGCCGCGTCGACATCCTGAATATGATAGCTGCTCGACGGCGAAACCTTGCAGATATTCGGGCATTTTTGAGATATGCCGTTTATTCTGTCGAGGTCGTAATCAATTCCTGCTTCTTTTGCGATTGCCAAAGTATGCAAAACGGTGTTTGTAGAGCCGCCCATAGCCATATCCAAGGCGAATGCATTGTCAATTGACTTAGGAGTTATGATGTCAAGCGGCTTGATGTTTTTTTCAACGAGATGCATTATCTGCTTGCCTGCCTGCTTGTAAAGTTCTTGTCTTTTGGGGTCTATTGCCAGAATTGTCCCGTTTCCCGGCAGAGCCATACCGATAGCTTCACACAGACAGTTCATCGAATTTGCAGTAAACATACCCGAGCAGCTTCCCTGACTGGGGCATCCGGTGTTTTCGAGTTCTTTTAGTTGGTCTTCGGTGATTTTTCCGGCGTTAAACTCGGCAACCCCTTCGAAGATTGTGATTAAATCGACAGCTTTTCCGTCTTTGGTTTTTCCGGCAACCATCGGCCCGCCTGAAACGAAAATTGTCGGTATATTTACCCTGACTGCACCCATAAGCATACCGGGGATGATTTTATCGCAGTTCGGGATGCAAATCATACCGTCGAAACAATGCGCGTTTATCATAGTCTCTACCGAATCGGCGACGATTTCGCGCGAGGCCAGCGAATACTTCATTCCTGTGTGGCCCATGGCGATACCGTCGCAAATTGCTATGGTATTAAATTCAAAAGGTACACCTCCGGCGGCTCTGACTGCCTGTTTGACTGTCTCGGCGACTTTATTTAGGTGGACATGACCGGGCACGATTTCGCAGAAGCTGTTTGCTATGGCGATAAATGGCTTGCCTATATCTTCACTTTTAATTCCGCAGGCATGAAGAAGCCCGCGATGAGGCGCTCTTTGAAAACCTGATTTTACTGTATCACTTTTCATCTAATTTCCTTTCGCAAGTGTCCGTGAAATGGGAAAAACTGCAAAAGGTGATTTTAGCCTATTTGCAGGGGCAAATAAAGCAAAATCACCTTGTTATTTCACGTTCAATAGCTATAATTATAAGGTTAAATTTATACGCGGAATAATGATAACGGAGGTAAAAATGGGCAATAGCAGAATACGGGGATTATTTTTTTTAACAGCGGCAGTCATTGTTTTTTCACTTTTGGGCTGCGAACCGCGCCAGCAGGGAATGAGTTTGCAGCTTTTGCCTGCGGCTGATTATCAGGCGGGTTATAGGGTAAAAACCGAGTCTCATCAGGTTTTGGCTTATGAAGGTTCTTTGGAACATGACAGCAAATTTCAAGGCGGCAGCAACATAAGTACGGCAGAAATGACGTTCACGCAGAAGATACGAAAAATAAATGAACAAGGCAATATCTTGGCGGATATAACAATTGACGCGTTGAAGGTCAGCTCGGTAACGCGTGACGAGACGACTTTCAGTTATGACAGCACTGCAGAGCAGGATGCCCGGAATCCTATGACTAAATTAATAGGCAAAAGCTATACCATTGAACTTTCACCTCAAATGGAGGTTGTCCGAGTTGTTAATGCCTCTTCGGCAAGAGCTTCGGTGGTCGGTTCAAGCGAATCACATAAAAGAGCTCAAGCTCTTTTGAGAGATGAAGAAATTACTCTTCGCCACTCGATATCAGGAATCGGCAATGAAAAGATAAAAAGGGCGGCTAAGGGTGATAAATGGAGTAACGATAAATCATTTTCATTTCCTATTATAGGAACCAGAAACTACGAACGAGTTTATACGTTAAGTAATATCGAGCAGCAAAACGGAAAAGAAATTGCGGTTATTAATATGCAGGGTTTTCCGGCAGCTTCGACGGAGATTAAAGCTCCTTCTCTTATGGACATGTTCGACAGCAGACAAACATTCGAGGGGCAGATTAAACTGGATATTGCTACAGGTCTTGTTCAAAGCTGTTTCGAGAAGTTTGACAGCGAATGGATGTTCGTTGACCCGATGCATGATATTAAAACTGATGAGCCTCCGGCGGCTTTTAGGCTCGGTGCGATTCGTTTGTTTTCCATGGAGAGAATTAATTAATTACCGTATTTTAGAAAACTGTTCGGCTGAAAGGGTTTGATTTGAAACAGGTTTTGTTCGGATTAATTATTTGTGCCTTTGTGTTCTTCAGCGGGTGTGAGAAAACCGTTGATAAATTTTCGACAGTTGCGCCGGATGCCTTTTTGGTTCTCGATTTTAATGAGGGCGAGGCTCTTCGTTACAGGTTCGTTTCCGAAAGAACTATCCAGACAGATTGGAATCCGGCTGAAGAAAAATCGGACACCCGCAAAATATCGACTGAATCGGTTGATATGGTTTTAAGATATGAACCTGTTGAAGTTGACCCCTACGGAATCAGTAAAATCAGAGTATATTGCGAGTCTGTCAGAGCAGTGACATCAGGTCAATCGAGAAAAGATGCGGTTGAAACGATTGCCGGAAAAAGTTTTGTTATTACAGTCAGCCCGGACGGAAAGATTCATGATAAATCCCAGCTTATCGAAGTCGCTCAGCAAGCCGGCAAAGCGGCTTTTCGAAGGGACAGCAATATAAAAGAACCTGATTTGGTTGAAGATTTTACTGCTACTCAGTGGTTTTTGTGGGATTCGTTATCGAGCATAGAAAAACCCGCGGCAGGCCTTAAAATAGGTCAAGCATGGAAATCTAATTTATCTGTCCCCACTTCGATGGTGCTGCGTCCTGTTAGAGATGTTACTTATAGATTATCCCAAATCAAACAAGATGATAAAGGCAGGATAGCAGTTATTGACAGTGAATATGCATTTACACGAGAGACGCCGGATGATTGGCCTGCTCTGCCATGGTCAGGCAGATTTCAATTGGCCGGACAGTTCGGGTTTTTCTTATCTGTGTTTCAAGGCTTGCATGTTAATTCTCTCGAAGGCCAAGGAAAGGAATTTTTTAACATAGATTCAGGCCGAGTGGAAAGTTACGAACAGGAATATAAGTTTACGTTAAAACCGGGAGCTGTTCCGCTGGCCGGAACAGACCCGCTTATTACCGTGAATCAGCGTATAACGATGCAGCTTTTGGAAAATTGACAGAAGCAGGAGTGATATAAGTTTTTTTGTAGGGTTATGAGATTATAAAGAATAAAATCCTCTGGTTTTTATTGCGGAGCATTAAATTAAGTTTTTTACATCAAAGGCGGCGACAGGAAAGGAGCTGAAATGAAATCTTGTCTAATTGGTATAACAGCTTGTTTGATTATATTGGTTTCCGGCTGTATGGAATCGTTACAGAAATTATCATTTGGTTCTCCGGGCACCGATCTAAGTCTAAAATTCCAAGAGGGCGAGGTTCTGCGATACAGGTTGGTCTCTGATAAAACTTTAGATACGAACTTACATCCTTCAAAACCCAGAAAAATGCGTGTTCCACCGCCAAATCAAAGATTTGATATAGTTCTTAGATATGAAACTATCGAAATTGATTCTTACGGTATCGCAACCCTGAATGTTTATTGCGATTCGGTTAGTGCTGCTCCATTAAGTCCGGCTCATGTAGATGCGATTGAGACTCTTGCCGGTAAAAACTTTACTATTACGGTTGGCCCGGATGGCGGGATTTATGACAAAACACAATTGATTAATATTATTCAAGAAGTCGGCGATGCATCATTTCTTAAGCCGCCTGACGGCAGAGACCCTAATAAGGAAAGGGTTAAAGACCCAGATATTGTCGATGATTTTACCGCAATACAATGGTTTTTGTGGGATTCTTTATCAAGCATAGAAACATCTATTGACAGCCTTCAAGTCGGAGATAAATGGAAATCTTATCTGCCTGTTCCTACCGCAACTGTAGTTCGCCCTGCACGAGAAGTAATATATAAACTGTCAGAGATTAAAAGAACAGATAAAGGCCGGATTGCTGTTATTAATAGTACATATAAACAGACTGATGTTGTGCCCTCGGATTGGCCGCCTTTTCCATGGTCCGGCGAGTTTTTGTTAACCGGGAATGTTGGTTTCTTTATGTCTGTTTTTCAGGGCTTAGTGGTTGTTTCGCTGGAAGGGCATGGCCAAGAATTGTTTAATATAGATTTAGGCAGAATTGAAAGCTCCGAGCAGGAATATAAAGTTATTTTTAGGCCTCGAGTATCTCCTATGCCCGGAACCGACCCGATTATTACTATGGAACAGAAGGTAAAAGTACAGCTTCTTAAGGATTAAAAAGCGAAAAACCGGTATAAAGACATTTTTTGAGGTGATAGGATTTTGGAAAACAGGAATCTTTGGGCGCCGTGGCGGATTAATTATATTCAGGGCCTTGCCAAGCCTGAAAATTGTTTTTTGTGCGAATACCTGAATAAGCCTGATGACGAGAATAATCTTGTTCTCTGGCGTACCGAAAAGAGCGTCGTTGTTCTGAATAAATTTCCCTATAACAACGGTCATCTTCTGATAGCTCCTACAAGACATATGGGCGAGCTTGAAAATGCTGATGAGTCCGAGATGCTTGAATTAATAAAGCTTGTTCAGCAAGCCAAAAAACTTTTATCGCTTTCGCTCAATCCTCATGGTTTTAATGTCGGAATGAATTTCGGACGCTGCGCCGGAGCGGGGCTGCCTGAGCATCTTCATATACATATTGTTCCCAGATGGAGCGGCGATACGAATTTTATGAGCACATGCAGCGAAACAAAAGTAATCAGCCAAAGTTTATCCGAGCTTTACAATTTACTCAAAGACAACAGCCGAAAACATAATCTACCATGTTTGTAAGCTAGTTTTATGTTTTATTTTTTTGAGCTTTCACTATGGGCGATTTTAGCTGTTTTTTTGTCTTTCGCAGATTTGCTTACAGTTGCTTTGCTTTTATATTTCTGTGAATCAAAGCCCTTTTCCATATATAAACTTGCGTGAAGCTGATTAAAAGTTCGGCACATCATCCCTAATATATCTCCTTATGAACGGTATTTTTTTGATTGCCTGAAAGATTCACGTCCATATCGAATTCCACCGGCAATATTTTGTAAAAGTAATTTTATCAGATGGTCCAGTTCTGTTTCACTACTATAATCCGCTTTTGCAATGAAATCTACTCTTTGGGTTTTCAGCAGTCCTTTGCAGATTATTTTGCCCTGTGAGTTATGTGATTTATAAACAGCTATTGCGTTTCCGCCGTTTTTCTTGATTACTGTCATACACGGAACATCGGTCAATCCATCACCGATATACAAAATGTTTTGAAATGGTATCGGCCTCAAGGGCATAGGCATATGCAAGTTAATACTTTCGTTGAGATTTTCTTTGCCTTTATTAATTCTAAAAATAAACTGTGTTTTTAACGTGTCATTTACGATGACTTTTGGAAATGTGGCGGCACCATACTCATCGTAATGGTATTCTGAGGCAAAAATTTTATAAAAATGTTTGGCAATAGACGTTCCGGCGATAATTTCCTTTAAACCGGCGGAGATTACATAGTGCCTAATTTCTATAGTTGAGTCCAGTTGGCTTTTAACATATTTATTTATTCTGCTGAAATAAGTTGTGACCCCGCTGAAGAAGGTAATTTTTTTGGCCAATTCGTTTAATTTAGAAATGGTAACTGGGTAGTGTTTTGATTTTGATTCTTCAAGCATCAAACGCATATAGGTTACTATTTCCTCGCCGTTTGTTTTCAAGGATTCTTCGTTAACTCGTTTCCAGAATTTTTGGCCGTCTTTAATACCGAGTTCCGGTAAAATGGTGTATTCCTGCATCGGCTGAGGGGTTAGAGTTCCGTCAAAATCGTAGACAACGGCGATAATATTGTGTTGAAATTTACTTCTCACGGCAAAAATCTCTTAGTTTGCTCTATTGCGAATCGGATAGTTAATAGTTTACAAACAGTATCTTCTTTTTGAATCCGATGTCAATAGCAAGATTAAAAATTTCAGGTTATTGAATTTAGTGTGAATTTGGGGTAATCTGCTATAAAACCAAACAGTGGTTAAGAATAAAAACCTACTTAAAGAAAAGGTATAGATTATAAAACGATTGCTTACATCTTGTTTTGGATTGGGATTGCTGCCGATAGCTCCGGGGACGTGGGGTTCACTGCCGCCGGTTTTGATTTTTGTTTCGTTATGTTATTTTAGAATCCCGACAGCAGCGGTAATAGTAACAATGGCGGTTTCAGTTCTTGCCGGTTCCGTTATATGCGTGCTGTTTTCACCGGATGTGATTAATCAAACCGGCAAAAAAGACCCCGGAGAAATTGTAGCCGATGAATTTGCGGGCCAGTCCCTTGTTTTTGTTTTCGCAGCCGCAAGTTCCATGTCACCATGTTTGGCCGGCGCGGTTGGGTTCGGTTTATTTAGATTGTTCGATATTACTAAGCCTTTTCCTATAAGTAAGTTAGAGAAATTGCCCAAGGGCTGGGGAATTCTTGCCGATGATTTACTGGCGGGCGTTTACGCCGCAGCGGTATTATTGCTGTTGAGTTTCTTAAAGTCTTATTACGCTGTATAATTGTAAAAACAAATGAGCGAAAAATATTCGGTCGAAACCTGTAAAGAACTCCAAAAGCGATTCGAGCAAGCCGCTTTGTATCGCCCGATGCGAATTGCGCGGTATGAACCGGGAACCGAGCTTGTTTACGATGTTACCGGATTGGCCGGCGCTGAGTGTGCGAAAGTTCGCCTGAATATTGAAAAGTTTGTCGGCGGCGGATTTGCCGGTCAGGTTTATGTCGTAAAAATTCTCGATATCGAAAATAATAAGATACAGGGTCTGCAAGTCGGCGAAATTTATGCGATAAAAATTCTCGTTCCGCCTTCGGGTTTCTCGGAATTATTTCGAAATATTCTTTACTGGATTGGCTTTCAAGGGCCTTTCCAGCTTCAGGTGAATCCAGCAGCCGCAAGAGCAGGGGCACTTTGGCAAAAATTCATTCGCAGAGCCGCTAAGATTCAATTCGGTGATGAAACGGTTGTTAAAGATGTCTATGCTACTTTTGTCGATTCTGCAATAGGGAGCTGCGGAGAAATCAGCGACTGGGTAGAGGGCCGAACATGGCGGCTGGAAGTTGATGACCAGATGGACCAGTTGAAATTATGGAAGAAAAAATTGCCATATGACGAGCCAAGACTCGGCTCACCCGAATACAGGACTAAAAAAGAATTTATGCGCGATTTCGTTAAGCTGCTTCATAATATAGGCGCTCACGAATTTGCCCGACAATACGAGTGGAGCACATGCAAAAGTCAGCCTAATTGCCTTAAATTAACTCGAACGAATAATGACCCGGCAAGCGGGCTTGTAGCGGTTGATTTTCGGGCAGGTCTGACGCTGCTGCCGGTTTTGCCGATGAGTCCGGGGGACTTTATGCTTATCTGGCAGGGGCTTAAACGAGGCTCTATAGTTCAGTTCGACCGAGGGGATTTAAAAAAACTCGAGCAATTTGTCGAATCAAACAGCGAGCATTTTTCTGATATGCGGACAATGCTGGATGAACTGAAGGCGAACGAACAAATCTATCGAAGTTCTTTGCCGGATGTAACTCATAATCATATTCGATTGTTTTATGACGGAAAACTTTGGTCGACGATTTTCGGCAGTGCTGTTACCGGATGGCGCGTCAGGAATATCATCGATGAGCCTAACGAACGGAAATTGCGCTCTAATAAATTTTTGACGTTTGTTTTTTGTCTGCTCGGATTTATACCTTTTCTGGGTAAATTTATAAGGCGTATATGGGCAAGCCCGCAATGGCGGCAGCATTATTTTTCGCTGCTTAGAAGTTTTGATTATTTTTGCAGAGCCGTTCGCGGCAGAATAATAGAAAAGCTTATCGGCTGGCATCGTGCAGGCCGAATCAGCGGTGATAAAGCGGTTAAATTTTCCGAACATATCTGGCGATTTTTCTTTCATTTGCCTTTGTCGATTCTTCCGGCTGGGCTGCATCGCTTTTTGACGGACAAGCAAGCTTTTAAAGATAAACTGTATTACATTTTTGTTCGTCCGGTCAGACTTTATTTTAACACCGAGCTGCGTGAGCAGTGGCTTAAAGATATGGTTCAGGAAGGACAAAAAAAACACATCCTCAGTGACACGGATGCCCAGATAATCCTTTCGCAGCTCAAAGAACCGTACATTCAGAAATATCTCAAGAGCTTGGCGGTACATGTTTGCACTCTTCCTGTTACGCAGGTTGTCTCTGTATCTGTTGCAATATGGTATAAAATTGCATTTGGTTTAACTTGGGGCGAGGCATGGGCCGAAATGCTTATTATTTTGGCGGCATTTCAGGTTACTCCAATATCTCCGGGTTCGCTGGTTCGGGGTTTTTATGTTTTGTATCTGGTGATTCGGGAAAGAGACTTCAAAAATTATAACATTGCGGTCTTTTTAGGTTTCTTCAAGTATATTGGGTATTTGGCATTTCCGATTCAAATGACATATCGTTATCCGGCATTGGCGAGATTTATGGCAGGCCACTGGGCTACCGAAGCTGTTCACATAGTTCCGGTTTTTGGTGAGCGAGGCGCTCTTTTGGAACATTGGGTATTTTGCTTGTTTTATAACTGGCCTTTGACGATTCGCAGGCGTATGGCTGAACGTACCCAAATTCGGGCGAATTTACCAAGGCGATATTGGCATGTGTTGGTATTTACAATGGTTATGTCAGCGGTTTTCGGATTCATCGATTTTGCTTATTTTAGACAAGTCTTTGAGCTGCCTCATCTTAGAACTATATGGTATGCGGTGATAATGCTGCCGCTGGTTTTTGGTTCGATGATAACTTTGTTTGCAGGCGGAGCGGTTCGATGGAAAAGGTTTGTTTGCGCGGCTGCGGCAGGGTTAATATCAGGTTTTATTTACACATTATTCAGCCTGCTTATAGCCGGACATTTACCCGAGGTATGGTTGTTTAGGCCGTTCATTTTCACTATTTTATCAGCTATCGGTGCTATAATTACGGAATTTATGCTGCCAAGCCCCAATCTTAAAAGAATTTCACCCCAACAAAGATTGTCCTAATTTTAGTGTTTCATACTTTTAGTTTTGTCTTGCTAAAATCAACTTCTTATGTCAAAATACCCGCGGTAAATTACTGGTTTGTGCAATGGTGTGGGTAAAATGACCAACAACCTAAATTCTTTTTGCGACGACCTTTACGTCGATATGTGTGTTAATACCGAGCTTGAGCTACCGGCTCAACGCGATACGATATTGACTTTTTTCGAACGAATACAAAAACAGTATCCGGCGATGGGAAATTTTTATCGCCGTCAAGAAAGTGAATACTGTCTCGAAGAAAATCAAAACAGCGGTCGGTATCGCTGGGTAACCCTTGAAACTGACCGTCTTGCTTCGGGAGCGGTTAATCCGTCGGATTTGGAACAAGCTTACGAGCTTCATCGTTTTGTTCTTGACCTTGCTCCGTATATGCTTGGATTAAGTCCTTTGGATATAGGTTCGCTTGACCTTATATTTGCGATGGAATTTGATTGTCCCGTCAGCCACGATGAGGTTATTTCGGAATTAGTGCTTGGTTCGAGTCCTTTCGGATGTTTTTGCGATTTGCCTCAGGCTAAAACAGTAGGTTTTTCTCCGGCGATTGTCGTAGCTTTAACCGAAGATTTTCATACACAAGCTCGGATAAGTATCGAGTCCAAGACGAGTATTTATGACCCTCGTAAGCAAAAAAATGATTCGGAAGAAGCAATCGGATTGTCCCTTACAATACGTCAGTATCCTCACGGGTCGGAAAAATTTCTGCCGCTTGATTCTTTTGCCGTGCAGTGCCGGCTTGCTGAAGAATTGCTGAACGAAAAAGTTTTGCCGTCTCTTGTCAGGCCGTTAAGTAATCTTATAGCTCAAAAAAGATTAAGTTAATTTCTGGAAAGGATTCTTAGATGGCTATCGAAGCTCCTTACAGCAAGTATCGCAAACAGAATTTATGGATTTTTGTCGCCATTTGCATAGGTCTTGCTATATGGTGTACTTATGACGGATATTATAGCGAGTCTTGGATAGCGGAGCATACCAGACCTGACGGTTCACCTGATGCATATCTGACTTTTAACAGGCAGGCTCCGCCGTATTTAATTGCGGCTGCGGCTGTGCTTTTTATATTTTGGGTAGTGGTTAGAAACAAAAAAATTACTGCCGAAGAAAACGAATTAGTGCTAAGCGCCGGTGAAAAAATACCTTACAGTTCGATTCAAAAGATAGACAAAACTAATTTCGATTCTAAGGGTTTTTTTATAATAGGCTATAAGAAAGACTTAGTAGAAGTCGAACGTAAAATAAGTAATCGCAGTTATGATAATCTTAAGCCTGTTCTCGAGCATTTGGTTAGTAAAATAAGTTAAGTTTTAAGGCGGTTCTTAAATGGTTAATAAACAACCGCAATAGTTTTATGGACGAAGCTATTGCGGTTTATCTTTGCGGCTTAAAAATAGGAAGGACAAAATGAATTGTTGCGTAGTCGGTTTACAATGGGGCGATGAGGGCAAAGGTAAAATTGTTGATATACTTGCCGAAAAAAGTGATGTGGTTGTTCGATATGGCGGCGGGGCCAATGCCGGACATACTGTGGTTGTGGACGATACTAAATTTGCGCTGCATTTGCTTCCGAGCGGTGCGGTTCGTCCCGGAACTGTATGTGTTATCGGAAACGGGGTAGTAGTTGACCCCGAAACGGTGCTTGGTGAAATCGAAACTCTTAGTAAAATGGGAATATCTCTTAAAGACAGACTAATTTTAAGTGATAATGCTCATCTTGTTCTCGATTATCATAAGCGCGAGGATTCGCTTCGCGAGCAGTCACTCGGCTCTCAAAAAATCGGCACTACGATACGTGGAATCGGGCCTTGTTATTCTGATAAAATCGGCAGAAGCTACGCGGTTCGAGTTTGTGATTTGCGAGACCTTAATAAGCTCAAAGAAAAGCTTGTAAAAATCGTTGAGTACAAGAATAAAGTTTTCTCTGCTTTGTACGGCGGCGAGCCTATGAAAGCCGAAGAAGTATTCGAGAAATGTAAGATTTATTCTGAAAAACTTCTGCCTTATGCGTGTGATGCGACAGCTTATCTGCACGATTCTATAAAAAAAGACAAGTCAATTCTGTTCGAAGGCGCTCAGGGTTGTCTGTTGGATTTGGACCACGGGACATTTCCTTTTGTAACAAGCTCCAATGCCAGTGCTCTTGGTATGTCGGCGGGCTGCGGTGTGCCTGCCAAAAAAGTCGATAAGTTTATCGGCGTTGTCAAATCATATACCACGCGCGTCGGAGCCGGACCTTTCCCGACCGAGCAGGACAATGAAACGGGTAATTATATTCGGGAAAAAGGACACGAATACGGAACAACGACCGGCAGACCCCGCAGGTGCGGATGGTTCGATGCGGTAGCTGTTGCTTATTCAGCGGCCATAAGCGGAATTGATGAGATAGCAATGATGCATTTGGATACGCTCGCAGGACTTAAAGAGTTGAAAATTTGTAAAGAGTATAAAATCGACGGCAAGCGGACCGGATTTTTCCCTTCTAATGTGGATAAGCTTTCGAAAGCCGAGTGTGTTTATGAAACACTCCCCGGCTGGGATGAAGATATCTCCGGCATTAAAGATTTCAGCAGCTTGCCTGCAAACGTAAAAAATTATATACGTAAATTAGAAGAACTTGTCGGCGTGACGGTGAGTATGATTAGCATCGGCCCGAAGCGCAGCCAAATCATCTATAAACAATAAGAGGCCTGATTAATTTGCACAAAACATTTGCTGAAAAACGTCAGGAAACAGCCAAACGCTTGGGCATATCTGCCGAGCAAATCCCGCGGCACATAGCTATTATAATGGACGGTAATGGGCGATGGGCGGAGAATCGGAGCTTGCCCAGAGCCGAAGGGCATCGTCAAGGCGGCAAGACCGTCGAGAAAATAGCGGTACATTCGGTCGAACTGGGTATTGAGGTATTGACGTTATATTCGTTCAGTATAGAAAACTGGAAAAGACCTCAAGATGAAATTAACGCTTTGATGTTTTTATACAAGCGATACCTCGTAGGCATTCGTCCGATGCTTATGCGAAATAATGTTCGGCTGGTGCATTTGGGAACCCTTGAGCGGCTTGGAGATGATTTAATAGAGGTTCTCAACGGCACAATCGAAATGACGAGCAAGAATACCGGTATGGTGTTGGCACTGGCTTTGAATTACGGCGGGCGGGATGAAATCGTCGATGCGGTTAAAAAGATAGCCGGTAAATGCAAAGACGGTTCGATGGATATTGATTCCATTGACCATAGCTGCATCAGCACAAATTTATATACGTCAGGGCTTATAGACCCGGATTTACTTATACGCACTGCGAATGAACTTCGGGTCAGTAATTTTCTTCTTTGGCAGATTTCCTATGCCGAGTTTTACGTAACACCGGTTTTCTGGCCTGACTTTACCGAGCAGGAACTGGAAAAAGCAGTTATTGCGTATTCACACAGAGTCCGGCGATTCGGCAAAACTAATGCTCAGCTAAGCGAGTGAAATAATGCTAAAACATAGATTGTTCAGCGGGACATTAATGACGGTTTTATTTGTCGGTCTTATGCTTTTTGACGGCTGGCTCGATGGTTCGATTACATCGAATATCTCCGATGATGCATCTGTCAAAGGCACCATTATGTGCATTTTAATCGGCATACTTCTTGTTCTCGGACAGCTTGAACTATCATCTATGGTAAAGGCTAAAGGCATTCGCTGTTTTTTACCGGTTACTATAGCAGCCTCGATAATATTAGGCTGCAGTTGGTATTTTAATCAGTTGACGAGTTTTGCCCCGCATTTGTATATTTATTTTGCCTGTGCTTTGGCGGTGTGTGTACTGTTTGATTATCAATATCTCAAGTACGGCACAAAAGACGTCATAATCAACTGCGGGGTGAATTGTTTTTGCATATTCTATCTGGGTTTGCTGGCGGCATTTTCGCTTGGAATCAGGATTGATTTCGGTCTCTGGCCTTTGCTTATGTTCGTATTTGTTATTAAAACCGCCGATATCGGGGCATACACAGCCGGAAGTTTATTCGGTAAACACAAATTTTTTCCGAATATAAGCCCGCGTAAGACATGGGAGGGTATGGCAGGAGCTGTAATAACCGCGGTTGTGATTTCGATGCTCTTCTCGGCAGTATTTGATATAATGTCATGGCTGTTAGCTGTTGTTTTTGGTATCGTTTTTGCTTTTCTGGGTCAGTTTTCCGATTTGGCCGAGTCTTTGATAAAACGTGATGCCGAACAAAAAGATTCTGCTGCGAGCGTTCCGGGTTTTGGCGGGATACTCGATGTGATGGATTCGATATTATTGTCGGCGCCTTTTGCTTATTTGTTTTTTGGTTTGTTGAACAGATAGAGGCAAACTTTGGAAATTACCATACAGTTAGAACCTATTCAGAAAAAACTCGAGCTATTCGGGCCCGGCGACGGTCATCTTCGGCTTTTGAAGAAAAGCTTCGATGTTCAAATCTCGGCGCGTAACGAAAAACTTATCATCATAGGCAAAGCTGAAAACGTGAATTCCGCCGCAGAGATATTTGACAGGATGCAAAAACATCTTATCAAGCAAGGCTCGCTGACAGCAAGTGATGTGAAAATGATACTTGCTGCCAAAGAATTAGTTGATAAAGATTTACCGTCTGATGTTATTGGGGTTTATGCCCAGAAAAAAGTTATTCAGCCTTCGACTAAAGGACAGCTCAAATACATAGAGACAATGCTGAAAAATGATGTAACTTTTTGCGTCGGCCCGGCCGGAACCGGAAAAACCTATCTGGCTGTGGCGATTGCGGTTTCGATGCTCAAAAAAAAGCAGATAAGACGCATCATACTTGCCAGACCTGCGGTCGAAGCCGGCGAGAAATTAGGGTTTTTGCCGGGTGATTTACAGGCCAAAGTTAATCCTTATTTGAGGCCTCTGTTCGATGCGCTGGAAGATATGATGGAATTCGGCCAGATGCGTAAATTTATGGAGCTTGATGTTATAGAAATTATACCGCTCGCGTTTATGCGGGGGCGAACCCTTAATGATTCTGTTATTATATGTGACGAAGCTCAAAATACCTCGCCGCTTCAGATGCTTATGGTCTTGACAAGGCTCGGACTTGGTTCCAAAATGATAATCACCGGCGATATAACCCAGATTGACCTTCCGAGAGGACAAAAAAGCGGTCTTATCGAAGCGATAGAACGGCTTCGGAGAATAAAAGGTATCGGATATGTCGAGCTCGTACAAAGGGATATTGTTCGTCATAGACTTGTCCAGAACATTGTTCGGGCATACGGAAAAAGCGAAGATTAAACCTTATGCGTTTTTTTAGTAAAATTAATTCCCGAAGAGATAAAGTAAGGCAGAGTCTTGCCCAAGAGAGGTCTTCGCGCATTCGCAAACTTGCCGATGCTGAAATTGTTAACACAATTCTTCTTTGGATTTTATTTGTTGTACTTTGCGTTTTTGTACTGTCATTCGAGTTTGACGAGCAGATTACATTGCTGCAGGCCGGTTTTATCGCGGCGATTGTGATGCTGATATCCGCAGCCACAGCTTTGTATATTCATAATTATCAGCAGCGTATATTGCGAAATCGCACCAGAGGATTCGCACTGGTTTTTTTATTTGTTTTTTTGCTGGCGACAGTAAGAATCGGTACTGCTTTGACGGCTAATACCTGCTGGGCGACCGGTTCGGCGACGGTAGCTGCGATTATTTTATCGATTGCATACGAAAGGCGTTTTGCTCTTGGTTTGAGCATCGTATATTGTATGCTGGCAGCATTTGCGACATCGCTCAGTCCGGACATGCGGATTTTTATTATAATGGCTGCATCGGTTTTTACCTGCTGTTTGTCTTTGAAGGAAATTCGAACGCGAATTAAACTGCTTCAGGTCGGCGCGGTTGCGGCAGTTATTGTTTTTGTGATTTCGTTGTCTTTGGATTTATTAGCCGGTGATGTCAGACCACTCAGAGCTGTGAATAATGCCGGATGGCATGGTTTTGCGGCGATTTCCGTCAGCGTTATAATTCAAGGCTTACTGCCTCTTATCGAAAGGCTTTTTAAAATATCTACCAGTATGACGCTGCTGGATTACAGTGATGCGAATCAGCCGCTGCTTAGAAAACTTGCGATGGAAGCTCCTGGCACATTTAGTCATAGCTTGCTTGTCGGCTCTATAGCTGAAGCTGCGGCCGAGTCTATAGGACGCAATGGTCTGCTTTGCCGGGTTGGTGCATATTATCACGATATAGGAAAAATGAACAAACCACCTTATTTCGTGGAGAATCAGGTCGGACCGAACAGCAAGCACAAAGAGCTTTCGCCAGCGATGAGTCAGTTAATAATAGTCGGGCATGTCAAAGACGGCAAAGAAATGGCGAAAGAATACCGGCTGCCCGCCGTACTTAGACAGTTTATCGAGACCCATCACGGTACTACGCTGGTCGAATATTTTTATAATGAAGCTATGAAAAGACAAAACGGCGACCAGCCCCCAAGAGAAAGTGAATTCAGATACGAAGGGCCTAAGCCCAGAACTAAAGAGGCCGCTATTGTTATGCTTGCCGATGCGGTTGAAGGAGCCGTTAGGTCTCTTCAGGAAATAACACCTGCTAAGATAGATAATATCGTGCATGGCATAGCTATGAAACGGCTTCAGGACGGCCAGCTTGACGAATGCGATATGACGCTGCGCGAGTTAAGCCGCATCGAAGCAAGTATGGCAAAAACCTTAACTGCTCATTATCACAACCGAATAGCATATCCTGAAAAGAAATCTTCCGAAGAACAATCTGTGCAAACCTCGGATGATTCCGAATGATACTATGCGGAAAAAACGCTCAAACACCAAGTTAAATATTCAAATCACCTATTGTGTTAAGAAAAAAGATATTTCCTCGCAGGCAGTTAAAAAACTTGTAAATACAATCTGCGAAAAATTCGGTTTGTCAGAGGCGAATATCGGAATCGTTGTGATAGCCGACTCACAAATTAAGAAGCTAAACGCGAAATTTCTCGGCCATAATAAAATTACGGATTGTCTTAGTTTTGATTTGTCCGGTGATTCTTGTGTTAAATCGTTTGAAATAATTATAAACAACGCTCTTGCCGCAAGAGAGGCTTTGCGAAGAGGGCATTGTGTAAAAGCGGAACTGGCTTTATATATAACTCACGGACTGCTGCATCAACTCGGATTTGACGACCAAAAACCCGGCGACGCGAAGAAGATGCACAAAGCTGAAGATGAAATTTTGCAGAAACTGGGTTATAATTCGGTATATCAGCGATGAGGCTCTGCGGTTTTATCGGCACTTAAAAATAAAACAGGAACGAATCCAAAAAGAAACTGTTCGGAAAGATGCTTAAAAAAGACAAAGCTGTTTGCATACGGGCGAAAGATTATTCCGAAACTTCTCAGATTGTAACTTTTTTTACTTCTGAGAACGGGAAAATAAGCGCGATTGCCAAGGGTTCCAAAAGGTCTAAATCGGCTTTTGACGGCCCCATAGAGGTTTTTGCCCGAGGCCAAATAGTTTTCGCAGAATCCGAAAAAGCAAAACTTGCTACGCTTACCGAGTTTCAGCAGCAGCCGATTTTTGAAAATTTAATGAAAGATATTTTTGCTCAAAACGCATGCCTGTTCGCTTCGGAACTTATCGATTCGCTGACAGATGAACATGATGCCCACCCGCGTATATTTGATTTTTTTGTTCATTTTCTCGAGGATGTAAACGCACTTGAAGTAACAATCGAACATCGGCGGGATATTCTTGCGCTGGTTATTTTATTTCAGCTATCACTGCTTAAAGAATCCGGTCTTCAGCCGGTTTTGAATTACTGTCCGAACTGCAAAACACGGTATTTGCCGGATAATACACAATACGAATTGTATTTCAGCAGTGAGGCGAACGGTCTTATCTGCCGGGATTGCGAAGCTAATTTCCCTGACAAAATTCGTGCGACAAAATCAGCAGGGGAGGTACTGTATAATATTAAAAAACTTGTGGCGGTAAAAGAAACGGTTTTACGAGAAGTAGAAAAATTACTTATAGGCCATTTTTCGAACATAATCGGTAGACCACCGAGAATGGCAAAATATATTTTAGATGCGAGATGAAAGCGTCGGGCGATGATTTATAGAAAATATGGTTCAACAGGTATAGAAGTTTCGGCTCTCGGTTTCGGTGGGATGCGTTTTGAAAACCCCAGCGATATTGATTCCGGCGCCAAGCTTTTAAAAACAGCCTATGATGCGGGAATCAATTATTTTGATACCGCGCCGGGATACAGCGGAGATAAAAGCGAAGAAATTTACGGTGCCGCTTTTAGAGAGATGCTGAAAACCCGCTCACAAAAACCTTTTTATGTTACTACCAAATCTTTCGGCGGCGAACCCGAAGCTGTTAGAAAAGATATTGAAAAATCTCTAAAGCGTCTTGGGCTTGATTACATAGATTTTTATTATTTCTGGTGCATTATTACTCCCGATGAATATCACCGGCGCAAAAACAACGCAGTGCTGAAAGAGTTTGAAAAACTCAAGGACGAGGGGCTTATCAAACATATATGTGTTTCGACTCATTTGCCGGGTTATCAAATCGGCCCTATGCTCGAAGATTATCCTTTTGACGGTGTTCTTTTGGGATATTCGGCGATGAATTTTGCGTATCGTGAGGTAGGGCTTGATGCTGCAGCAAAATTGAAGATTGGCGTCGCCGTGATGAATCCTCTCGGAGGCGGGCTGATACCTCAAAATCCGGAAATTTTCAAGTTTGTTAAATCACGCGAAGATGAAACGGCTGCTCAGGGAGCTTTGAGATTTCTGCTTAATGACAGCCGAATAAATGTTGTTCTCGTTGGTTTTTCGAATGAACAGCAGATTGAACAAGCGATTACTGCGGTTAACGGCTATAAACCGATTTCTCCCGAAACTGTTGAAAAAATCCGAAGCGGAATAAAAAAATCTTTCAATCAACTTTGTACAGGCTGTCAGTACTGCGATAAATGCCCCGAAGGAATTGCTGTTCCGCGAATGATGGACACATATAACCATAAAATGTTTACCGGCAAAGACAGCAGTATAATTGATAGATTCTACTGGCATTGGTCTATAGACCTCGAGAATAATTATCTCGACAAATGCACTCAATGCGGCATCTGTGAAGCTGCCTGCACCCAGAGGCTGCCGATTCGCGAACGGCTGAAAGAAATGCGAGAAATTGTTGATGCGCACGTTGCGCAGAAGAAGAAAAATAATCTGCCACCCAACGAGCCTTAGCCGTTTTTATTCTTCGAAAAGGTCCGGCTGTCCGGTTTCTTTTTGTGAAGCTTTGATTTTAATCCCCAGATGGCCGCAGGCTTTTTGAGTAATTTCTCTGCCTCGTTTAGTTCTGCGGACAAACCCAATCTGCAAAAGATACGGCTCGACAACATCTTCGAGCGTATCTCTTTCTTCGCCTAAGGTAGCAGCCAGCGCTTCTATTCCCGCGGGGCCGCCGTTATAAACCTGAACAAGAGCTTTCAGTAATGACCTGTCTAATTCATCGAGTCCCAGCGAATCGACTCGTTCCATTTTCAAAGCATTTTCGACTATCTGATTAGTCAGCTTGCCCGAGCCTTTGACCTGTGCGTAATCTCGAATTCTTTTTAATAATCGATTAGCAATTCTCGGAGTTCCCCGGCTTCTGCCTGCGATTAATTCGAGTGTTCCGTTATCAAAATCGAGATTAAGTAAACCTGCTGAGCGTTTTATAATATCTTTAAGCTCAGAGGTATTATAAAACTCGAAGTGATAAAGCATTCCGAATCGGCTTCTAAGCGGAGCACTGAGCAATCCCGCGCGTGTGGTCGCGCCGATGAGCGTGAAACGCTTAAGCGGAAAATTTATCGTCTTTGCGTGTATGCCGCTGTCGACTGTAAAATCGACTTTAAAATCTTCCATAGCCGGATACAGAAATTCTTCGACCGGCGTGCTGAGCCGGTGAATCTCGTCTATAAAAAGAATATCGCCGCTGCCGATATTAGTCAGAAGCCCCATCACATCGCCTTGCTTGACCAGTGCCGGGCCGGAGCTGCATCTGATATTCGCTCCCATCTCATTAGCGATAATATGAGCCAGTGTTGTTTTGCCCAGACCGGGCGGGCCGTAGAGCAAAATATGTTCGAGCGGTTCGCCTCGTTGTTGGGCGGCTTTGATTGCGATATTGAGTTTTTCACGGATGTTTTCCTGACCGATGCATTCAGACAAGGTCTTCGGACGAAGAGAAAGATTAAAATTCTCTTCCTGTTCGTTGCGTTCTTTGCTGCTTATAACTCTATCTATTGCCATTTTATTAGTCGATAGTTAATAGTCGTTAGTATTTAGAGTAAGGTTTTATAGCTTTTTAATTAAACTCATTATCATTCGGCTGATTTCATCCGCTTCGGTTACAAATCCACCTGCTGTTTCTTGGTTAATATACTTCAATCTTTCGGCAATTGTGACTTGTGTTGAAAGTTCAGCACAACTGCCTAATGATATATGGAGAAAATGTTTATATTCTTTATTATAACGTCTGCCGAAACCTTCGGCTATGTTTGAAGAAATTGAGACGGCTGAGCGTCTTATTTGAGAAACTAATCCATATAATTCTTCTTTAGGAAAAGTTTTGGTTGATTCATAAATGGCTTCTGTCAAAGTGATTCCTCTTTGCCAAATTTCTAAATCTCTGAAACTGCTAATTTTATTTGGTCTTTGCGTTACCATTCTTCAATCTTCTATCTCTATCGACTACTCACTATTAACTAAAGACTATTTTAAACTTCGACTCCTTGCTTAAGGCGATAAACAATCGGAACAAGTTCTTCCGCCGATTTAACTTGCGGATGTTTTTGGCAGGCCAGTTCTATCAATTCCATCGCTTCGTTTCTTTTTTCTCCCCACGCTATTAATATTTCGAGCGTCTCGGCTTGGAAAGGCCTAAAGACCGCGCGTTCCTTTTTCTCGTCCAAAGTAACTGCGAAATCTTTCATCTTGCCTTTTAATTCCGCGATTATTTGCCCGGCCATTCGTTTTCCAACCGCCGGAAGAGCCAGCAGGATTTTTTCATCACCGTCTTCGATTGCAGCAGCGATCGTGCCTATCGGAATACTCAGAGCCTTTAACCCTTTTTTTATCCCGATGCCTTTTACGCTGATGAATTTATTGAAAAATTCGCGTTCGCCTATACTGAGAAAGCCTATCATTCTCGGAATCAAATTACCGCCGCCCAGCGAACCCTCGAAGTATTCTAATGTGCAAAGACTTATTTCGGTTCCGATTTTATCCGACAGTGTGCTTACACAATAACCCGGCAGCATTACTTCATAGCCGATATTGCCTACTTGAACCAGTGCCGTATCGGAATCGAGCTTAACAAGTTTTCCTTCGATTCTTGCTATCATATAATCTTATGGTCGTTTGGTTTAGATACTTTTCGAATTCGCACAGCACAAAGCAGCAGCCATCGCGTCGGCAACGTCGGCAGGTTTCGGAATTTCCTTCAGCGACAAAAGTACGCGTACCGTTTTTTGAACCTGTTCTTTCGAAGCCCTGCCGTTACCGGTAACAGATTTTTTTATTCTCGTCGCGCTGAAACTTTTTACCTTTATATCAGCCTGTGCACATTGCTGCAAGATAACTCCTCTTGCGTGTCCCATCAATATCGCCGTTCTCGGATGAGCATAATGCGAATACAGTTGCTCTATCGCCACAATATCCGGCCCGAAGGTATCGAGGATTCCTTTTATATCGCAGGCTATTTGATTTAGTCTTTTTTCAATAGGCAGTTTATCGCTGGTCTGAATAGTTCCCGCTTCGACGATTTTATCCTCACAGTTACGCCGTTCCAGAATCGCATAGCCGCATGTATTCAATCCCGGGTCAATACCGAGAATCCTCATTTGAATCTCCAGCCCGTTTCTCCGGGTTTATCCTCAAGCACGATACCGATTTCTTCGACATTTTTTCTAATAGCGTCCGCTGCTGCGAAATTCTTTTCCTTTCGCGCCAGCATCCGGCGTTCAATCAGCATTTTCACCAGACCATCGATAACTTTTTCGCTCGGGCCTATTGTTTTATATTCCTCGTCTATTATTCCAAGCACATCGCCGCCGAGATTATTAAACAAATTATCGACAGCCGTAAGCTCCGCGATTGATGTTTCTTTCGATTCCAGCAATTTATTCGCTAACCGCATAAGCTCGAATATCACCGATAAGCCGACCGATGTATTCAAGTCGTCATTCATTGCCTCTTCGAACTTGGTCTTAATAACTTCGAGCTGTTCGGTGATTTCCTTGCCCGGTTCGCCGTCTTCGGTTTGTCCCGCAATTTTTTTGCGGACAGCCTGAACGGTCTGATTAATTTTTTCATAACCGCTTTGAGCGGCGAACAGAGATGCGTCTGAAAAATCGAGCGGGCTTCTATAATGGCTGTTCAGAATAAGCTGTCTTACTGCCAGCGGGTCGTATCCGTGAGTTAGTTTTTCATGTGAGCCGCTGAAGACCTGCTTTAGCGTAATGAAATTACCCAAACTCTTGCCCATTTTCTGGCCGTTGACCGTGACCATATTATTATGAACCCAATAGCGTGCGAATTGTTCACCCGCCGCAGCTTCTGATTGTGCGATTTCGCAATCATGATGAGGGAATTGATTTTCCAATCCGCCTCCGTGAATATCGAACGGCTGACCGAGATATTTTGTGCTCATCACCGAACATTCGAGGTGCCATCCGGGATAACCCATGCCCCAGGGACTCGGCCATTGCATAATATGGTTCGTCTCAGCCTTTTTCCAAAGAGCAAAATCGGCGGGATGTGTTTTTTCGGCAGAAACTTCGACCCTTGCCCCAGCCATCATCTCTTCGATATTTCTTCCGGACAGCTTGCCGTATTCTTCGAATTTAGACACATCAAAATAAACCGAGCCGTTAACTTCGTAAGCGAACCCCTTTTCTATGAGTTTTTTAACCAATTCGATTTGTTCGACAATATGGCCGCTTGCCCGCGGGCTTATATTTGGCCGGACGCAGTTAAGCTTGTCCATATCATCGAAATAGCTGCGGGTATAATACTCGGCAATTTCCATAGGATGTTTTTTTTCCTTGGCGGCGGCTTTGGCGATTTTGTCTTCACCTTCGTCGGCATCGTCGGTCAAGTGGCCTACATCTGTAATATTTTGAACATACGTCACGTTATATCCGAGATAGCGCATATATCGCACGAGTATATCGAAACTTACGTAGCTTTTGGCATGTCCAAGATGAGCATGGCCGTAAACCGTCGGCCCGCAGACATATATTCCGACCCGACCATCGTTAATCGGCTTAAATTCCTCTTTGCGTCTTGTCAAACTATTGTAAAGCTCTAATGCCATTAATAAACCTCTTACTTAGACACTGATTAAAACCAAATTATAGCTTATTATTAGACACAGATTAACACTGTTTTTTAAAAATAATTAGACACGGATTAACACAGATTAACACGGTTTTTATTTATTAAAATAATTCCTTTCATTTCTTCGACACTTAAACATGGCCGATGGCGATGTAGTATTCGATGACAATTTGAGCAGACGAGAACCAAATCTTCTAATTTTGTAATGGTCTTTTGGTTATAATCTGAAATAGGTACAATGTGATGACATTCGATGAATCCTTTGCCAGATTCGCCATATACTACTTGAAAGTCAAAATCACAAATATAACATTTTAATTGCCCTATTTCTTGGGCTTCTTGTTTTTTCCTCTGTGTAAGACGGCTATTTCGTTCATAAAACTTATGGGTGCGATATACAGCTCTTCCTTCTGGAAAACTTATTTCTTCTTCGTCTTTTCCCTGTTGGTTAATGGCCTTGATGCCTTTTATACTAATGAACCACCATAAGGAATCAAGTGTCCACAAGTCAATGTTGAGTTTGCTTGCAAGTCCCAGAAGTGTTTCGTTTAATTTTTCATACTTTTCGCCATCACTAACTCCTCGGGGGAATACTGGCCATAAATTGAGGTTCTTCATTCCTTTTTCAACACGATTATTCCACACCCCATAGTTATTAGGAAATACCACCAGCAATATTGCAGTGATAATTGCTTTACCCAAACCATTGACTTGTTTAGCCTCATCAAAACGTTGTGCAAGAGATTTCTTTTCATTTATAAGGATTTTAAGTTTTTCTTTTAAAAAGTTCATATCAGTAGCAGCCGAATTGCCACTTCGAGATAGTCCCGTCCAATGTTTATTATTCTCAAACCGCAGAAATGCTTTGTAACTTTTGGCGTCAAGGTCGTTCAAGTTACGAGAAAAGACAGGCTGAAATCTTCTAATTACATCATCCTTTGATGACTGAATATTTCTAAGCTCTTGGAAAAATTCTTCATTTAAAGGAGAATTGGCATGGTTTAATAGGTCTTGAAGAATATCAATGCATTCATCCATTACCAATTTCTCCATTAGTTTGCGTGTCGATAAAATTAGCCTTAAAATTTTGACTGCGCATTCTTCTAAAATTAACTTAGTATTTAACCGTGTAAATCTGTGTTAATCCGTGTCTAAAGAATTATTTTGTTCATCTGTATCTGCGCCATAGCCGAAAATTCGGCGTTTTACTGTGACGGACTGACCGAAGTTAATTAATAGCCCGATTTGCAGTCCTGTGGCCTTCAAGTAATTTACTAATTGTACTTCGTGTATTGGTTCAAGTTTGCTTACTGCCTTAGCCTCTACGATTATTTTATTTTCAACGATTATATCGGCGAAATAATCTCCAACCGGTTTGGTGTGATATAGTACTTTGAGGGGAACCTCAAGTGCACAGTTTATGTTATTTTCATGCAGTTCGATTGCGAGTGCGTTTTTATATACTTTTTCAACAAAACCATATCCAAGTTCTTTATGTACTGCATAAGCAGCTGCAATAATCTTCTGTGATAGCTCGCTATACTTTAACATTATTTATTTTTAACCGTGTCAATCTGTGTTAATCCGTGTCTAAAGACTGCGTTTGTATTTTTTCTTAAGCAAAGTTATAGCTGTAGCGGCGATAGCTTCGCCGGTGCCTATCTCTCCGAAGCCCTCATTGGTTTTAGCCTTGATGTTTACTGTCGTAAAATCGATTCCCAGAAGTTCCGCAATACACCGCTTCATTTGCCCTTTATACTGTGCGAGCTTAGGCTCTTCGGCGTGAATAATTAAATCGACGTTTGCAATCTCCCATTGCTTTTCTTCGAGTTTTTCCTTTACGGTCAGCAGCAATCCTTTGCTGTCTGCGTCTTTGTACTGCGGATCGGTATCGGGAAACATTGTGCCGATATCACCTAAACCCGCAGCCCCTAAGAGGGCATCAACCACAGCGTGAATCGCGACATCACCGTCGCTGTGAGCTTTTAGTCCGCGGTCAAAAGGCACCAAAATTCCTCCGAGCATAAGCTTTCTGCCCGGTACAAGCTCGTGTATATCTGTACCGATTCCGCTTCGATATTCTGGTTTGGGTCTTTCTATCACAATACACCTTTGGTGCTTGGTATATCTTTTCCTGTTATTTTAACAGCCATCCCCAAAGCCTGCCCTAATGCTTTAAAAATTGCTTCGGCGATATGGTGGCTGTTCGTCCCGTATGGAACGGTAATATGCAGGTTTAATTTGCCGTTATTGGCAAAACTTGTAAGCATTTCTTCGAGGCACTCGACGTCAAAATCCCCGATTTTTTCCGTTCCGTACTGCACGTTGTAAACAAACTTGCTTCTGCCTGATAAATCTATGCTGACATTTGCCAGCGATTCTTCCATCGGCACCGACGCATGGCCGTATCTTGTAATTCCTTTTTTATCACCCAGAGCATCATCAATCGCCTGCCCGAGACAAATTGCTATATCTTCCACTGTATGATGTGCGTCAACATGTAAATCACCTTTGGCTTTTACGGTCAGGTCGATTTTGCTATGCTTGCTAAGATGCGTCAGCATGTGGTCTAAAAATCCGATGCCGGTATCGATTTCATATCTTCCGGCTCCGTCTAAATTTATGCCGAGCGATACATCTGTTTCATTGGTTTTTCTTTCGATTTTTGCGGTTCTGTCTGACATAAAATTTCCTCATTCGGAAAGAATTTTTTTAAGTGCTTTTAACAGCCTGTTATTTTGCTCTTCCGTACCGACCGTAATTCTTAGTTTATCGTCCAAACCGGGCAGATTGAAATACCTTACATATATATTTTGCCCTACGAGTTTATCATAAATCTCGTTGGCATTATAGTTTTTGCTTTGTACCAATACGAAGTTCGACTCGCTGCCTCTGACTGCAAAACCCATCTCCCTCAGATTTTCAGTCAATCTGTCGCGTTCTTGTTTTACTTTCTGCACATTTTGCCGGAAATAGTTTTGGTCTTTTATAGCGGCTGTCGCGGCTGTTATCGCGACCGCATCGACAGGGTATGAATCACGGACTTTTCTAAGGCCTTCTATGAGGCTTTTCTGTGCGATACCGTATCCGAATCTTATTCCAGCCAGCGAATACCCTTTGCTCATCGAACGCAGAATAAGAAGATTATCGAAATCTTTTATCAGTCTCGCGCAATTATCTTTTGCAAAATCGACATAAGCTTCGTCAACTAAAAGTACGCCTTTTAACTCTTTGGCCAGCGAGGCAATTTCTTCCACTGAAATAAAACTGCCGCTGGGTGCGTTAGGATTACAGACTATCGTTAGAGCCGCCTTGGCAGACGCCAACGCCGCCGGAAGATTAAATTCGCTATCAAAAGGAATCTCTGTTTTGGGACAGTTTTGGGCTTGAGCAAGAACCGGATACAACGAATAAGTCGGAACAGGATACGCGACTGGTCTGTCTTTATCACAAAATGCACCGAAAGCCACCCGAAGTAAATCATCTCCGCCGTTGCAGCAGATGATATTTTCCGGCCTGATATGATTGACTTGAGCTGCGGTTTCTCTAAAGACAGTTGCTGCCGGGTCAGGATATCTTCGAAGCTGCTCTGCCTGTATCCGGCTGACCGCTGCGGTTACCGCCGGCGAAGGAGGGTATGGATTTTCGTTGGTATTAAGCTTGATGACTTCAGTCTGTTTAGGCTGAAAACCCGGCTCATAGCCGGCCATCGCTTCTATATTGTCACGAAAGTACCCCATTGTAATGTTCCCGAAAATAAGCTTTTGCAGGAAATTATAAGCCTTTTCTCGGTCAATTTAAAGTATTGATTTCAAGACTTTTATGTCCCGCGGTTTTATGATATAATACCATTTTTAGAGGTGTTTCTATGCGGCAGAAGAAATTTTTTGGCATTATACTAATATTTGCAGCTTTTTGTATCACTTCCTGCGGGCAAAATGTTAAATCGGGCAATTTACAAGCCCCTCCCAAAAACATAATTATTATGATTTCCGACGGCAGCGGGTATAACCAGATTGAAGCAGCTGGTTTGTATCAATACGGCCAAGCCGGAACCCTGCCTTACGAGCAATTCCCGGTGGTCATTGCGATAAGTACCTATATGCAAGGCGGTTCTTATGCTCCCGATAAAGCTTGGGATTCGTTCGATTATGTGAAAACCGGTTATACGGATTCAGCCGCGGCGGCAACCGCGATGAGTACCGGAGTTAAAACATCATACGGAATAATCGGCCTTGATGCCCGCAAAAGACCGCAAAAACATTTAGTAGAACGCTGTCAAGAAAGTGGTAAAACAACCGGTATTGTTACAAGCGTCCAGATTAGCCACTCCACGCCGGCGGGTTTTGTTGCTCATAATGAATCTCGGAACAACTACGCCGAGATTGCCAATGAGATTTTTTACAAAAGCTCGCTCGATGTAATTATGGGAGCCGGGCATCCGTTATATAATGATGATAATCAGATTATAACCGAACCTAACGATTGGGATTTTAAATATGTAGGCTCTAAAGAAACATGGGCAGACTTGAGCAGTGGAAAACTGACCTCGGCATCCGGCGAGGATTGGGTTTTTATTCAGGAATGTTCGGAATTTTTGGCTTTAACTCAAGGCCCGGCACCGAAAAAAGTTATTGGGATAGCTCAAGTAAAAGGTACTTTACAGCAAGCTTGTTCAGGGGATGTTCACGCGGATGCTTACGCAGTACCTCTCAACCAAAATGTCCCTACACTCGCAGAAATGACTAAGGCGGCTCTTAATGTATTGGGCAGTAATCCGAACGGATTTTTCCTTATGGTCGAAGGCGGAGCGGTTGACTGGGCGGGCCATAACAATCAATCCGGCAGAATGATTGAAGAGCAGGTTGATTTTAACAAAGCTGTCGAAGCTGTTATTTATTGGGTCGGCGCCAACAGCAATTGGGAAGAAACTCTTATTATTGTAACAGCCGACCATGAAACAGGTTATTTAACCGGCCCGGATTCGGAACAGAAAGATTTCGGCCCGGTATGGAATCCTCTTGTTAATAACGGTAAAAATAATATGCCCCAAATGCAATGGAACAGCAAAGACCATACCAATGCGTTAGCCCCGTTTTTTGCACAAGGCCGCGGAGCGGATTTATTTAAAAAAGTGGCCGTTAATGTCGATTCACGCAGAGGCAATTATATTGACAACACCGATATAGCTAAAGTAATCTTTATGATGCTTGATTGATAGCTTGCGGTTCAATATTTGTCCGAATACAGTTAGTTCGAATTTGGGAGAGATTCATATGTTCATCGATTATGTAACCTTAATGCTTGTAAATATGGCCGCCGGCTTGTGCGCATTGGCGTTTTTCTCAGCCTTGTCCGTGCATAAGCAAGATAACCGTTCATGGTCGCCGGTATTTGCGATTGTCGGGTTTGTTGCTGTTATTACGGGCTTTGTAATGAGTTTCACTTGGCCGCTGCCTTATCCTTACAATATCGCTTTCGGCGAACTGTCGGTGTTATTCGGATTTTTATATCTTGCCGCCGCGGTATCACTGGTTAAATCGTGGAACCTTATGCCGATTTGCATATATGCTTTTTTCGCAGGCTTGACAGCCGTTGTGGTTGGAGTGCGATTCATTGACCTTGGACTGAGTCAAACTCCTGTTTTTTCAGGAACAGGTTTTATGCTGACCGGTCTAACAGGAATTTTGATGCCGTTGCTGCTTTTATATAAGGATAAAAAAATTATCAGATTTCTCGGTGCCTTATTACCGCTGTCCGCGGCTTTTATATGGGCGTGGATAGGCTATTTCGCTTACTGGTTTCATCTTGCACCGAAAAACTGAGTAATTAGAAATTATACCAAATATCCAATATATATTTTTTAATCTTGCAATAATATCGCGGATTCTGATAATTATTACAGTTATGGTTTTTTTAAGTATCTCGTAAATGAAAAATTTGATGCGAGATAATCTGATTATGGATAAGATAAAAGAAAGAATCCAGCGCGTAAGAGACAATATCAATAAAGCCTGTGACCGTTCAGGCAGAAATCCTGATGAGGTCAAGCTGGTTGTTGTCACCAAATCGGTCGAGATTGATGCTATAAAGCAAGTCATAAAGCTCGGCATCACCGAGCTTGGCGAAAACCGTGTTCAGCAGCTTAAAAAAGTTTCAGCTCAGGTCAGCGAATATTTAGAAGGTTCATCTGAAGACCGAATAAGCGCCGACAGTATCAAATGGCATATGATAGGCCACCTGCAGAGAAATAAAGTTCGTATGGTTCTGCCGATTATTTATCTCACTCACTCGGTTGACACATTAAGATTGGCCGAAGAAATCAGTTCCGCTTCTGCGAAATTCGGCCTAAACTCTAAAGTTCTTCTTCAGGTAAATACTTCCAATGAACCGCAAAAATACGGTGTTCCGGTCGGTGCTGCCGTTCATCTGGCCGAGCAGATTGAAACGCTGACTAATCTCGAGCTTATCGGTCTTATGACAATGGCTCCCCTGACGCACAATAAAGATATAATTATAAGTTGTTTTGCAAGAACCAGAGAGCTTTTCGAAGAAATGAAGGGCGAAAAAGTTGTCGGCCCGAACTTTACCGAGCTAAGTATGGGAATGAGCAGCGATTATGAACTCGCTATAGAACAGGGAGCGACGATAGTACGGGTTGGTTCAGCGATATTTGCAGGCTAATCGGGCCAAATAGCTTTTATACGCAAATCTGACATATTTTAAGTTGGCCAAGATTCTGGCAAAGTACCCCCCTAAATAAGCCGAAAACCTTGTTATAAATATTTGTAGTCTTAGTGCGCATAGTCTTATAAAAACTTGATAATTTCAAAAAAGATGCCGAAAGACGAAATAACATTTAAACAAGCACTGACGGATTTTACGGATGTTCTCTATCTTACCGACAAGGACCAGATAGCTCCGAAAATTAAAAAGCTGCTAAAACAGCAAAAGCTCACTTGTTTAACTCTTGCTGTAAATAAATTTCATGAAATAATTCCGAGACTCGATTTGATTGGTACTGTGGTAGTTGATACCCTTGGAACCGATGTATCAAAACCGCAAAAGCTCGCCCAGATTATAGAGTCGCTCGAACAAAAAAATATCGGTGTTATTCTGCTTACGGTCCCGCCGCAAAGTGCACCTCACCAATCAGACCCGACACAATCTCAGAACGTCAGCGATTTGTATAATAAAATAGATGTCGACGAGCTTTGGGTCAGAATCAGCGTTAATCTTGCATACCGCAAACGCTCTCCGGGACTGGTTGTAAAACCGGCCACTCCTCCCAAAAACAGCATCACTACATGCGGGAACCGACTTGCCGCTCAGCTTGATGCCACCGAATCGCTGGTTGAAAATCTTTCTGAACAGCTTCGGCTTGCCGGACTTGTTCAGCGTGATTTTCTTCCTGCGAAATTACCCAATACTGACAGGATAACATGGGCCTCGAATTTCCAGCCTGCCGAGTGGGTTTCCGGTGATATTTATGATATTGCAAGGCTCGACGAACAGCGGATAGGTTTTTATGTTGCTGACGTGGTCGGCCATTCGATGCCTGCGGCTCTTTTGACTATGTTTATAAAACAGGCTTTGGTTATGCGTCAGACAATCGGAAATAATTATCAAATTTTCGAGCCTGCCGAAGTAATGAAACATCTTAACGTTAGAATGGCCGGACAAAAACTTTCCGGCTACCAGTTCGCTACGTGCTGCTACTGCCTGATTGATACGGAATCGTTAGTTCTTACATATGCCCGCGCGGGACACCCGTATCCGATTTTAATAAGAGACGGCCAACCGCAGCAGCTTGAAATACGCGGTTCACTTCTTGGTATTTTCGAGCAAGCTATGTTCCTTCAGCAGAATATTCAGCTTCAATCAGGGGATAAGCTGATATTGTATTCCGACGGAGCCGAACCGTTCATCGGAAATTTCGACGATAAAAAAGGCTTCATCTTTTATGATGATTTTCTCGACATCATAAAATATCCCATCAATGAGCTGTTCGATAGGTTCAATGTCGTAATGCAGCAAAAACAATTACAGCTTGCCGAGATAGACGACATAACGCTCGTCGGCCTCGAAATCACATAACCACAAAACACCGTGTTAATTTGAGAAGATTCATCCTGCACTGTTTTTCCGTGACAGAATACCTCTAAAAAAAATTTTAATTTTTCTTGTATAATCAATCGATAATAGTTATGATGAGCGTGACGGAGAGAAAACCGTCATTAAAAACTTAACACTGAGAATTTCAGACGTTCCAGTCCAAACCGCAAGTTTGCTAATGCAGGAACGTATGGAAGGCTCGGTGCTCTCATTTAGGGAGCACCGTTCGCTATTTGGTACGTATATATACCGAATAGCTTTAGTGGTGTCTTCTCTTAGCATCAAAAGAGCACCGCTTAGCTTTCACGTCCTTCAAGGCTCTCGCGGGCCTGAGGTAGGCGTGATTGCGGCGGTGCTCTTTTTATATACCCGGCCTTGCGGAAACAAAAAAGAGTACAGCCATAGAGATACTTTGCGCCAAAAAGTTAGTGAGTAGTTAATAGTCGTTAGGTTCTGGATACTGGATACTCGATACTGGATTCTTGATTCTCGTGATAGAAAAATCAGCGTAACCTCCATAAGGAGTCCATAGGACAGTGCAATCAGTGGCTTGTGTTTATTCGTGGCTAAGGAGTTAACTAATTAACCAATTAACCAGTTTTTATCCGCCTGCGGCGGAAACCAATTAACCAGTACAGCTAACCTCCTGCTGTTGGGGCTTTGACGTACGTTCTGTATGG
>CAYMOE010000008.1:0-113740 GCA_964391985.1 uncultured Pirellulales bacterium | reverse complement strand
GGTCGGGGTTTTTTATATACATACTGTAAGCGATTCTCGCGGCACGTTCGGCAATTACGCAAGCTTCGATGTCGAAATAAATGCTTTTTTGTTTTTGCTGCAGTCGGGCTGCTTCGATAAGCAATTGACAGGCCTTTTTAGGATTATCCTCGGAAATATAAAGCCCAGCCGCATAAAGAACTGCCGGCAAACACAAATTTTTTCTATTAATCATAGCCTCAAGGAGCTTATCGTAACTGCAAGGCTGTTTATGTGTAATTTGCTTCGATATTAATTGAGCTTCAATCGGATTGAGGTTTTCGGCTATCTGCTCGGCCGGTTCGCCGTTTTTATAATTAAAATCAATTTCATCAAAAATTAACTCACCGGCAAAATCAATCACTTGCGGCAATAATTCGAGCGTTTTACCGAACGAGTCAAATTGTTGTTGCCTTCGCTGCAGAAATGCAAGAGTAAGAATAATTTCAGCATCTTCTCTGCCGGAACCTTCAACAAGGTCCGTCAAAATTCTTTCGAACTGCTGCGGCTGTCCTAAAGCGGCCGAAATTCTTGCCTGTAATAACTCAAAGCGATGCACGCTGTCTTTTTCGAGCTTTTTCAAATCATCTAAAGCTGCTTGCAGATGCTGCTGTTTCTGTGGAGAAGTATAAGTCAGCGCATAATAGAAATTAATTTCGCATATATTCAAACCGGCTGCCTGATTCTCGTACGCGATTTTTCTCCAAAGCCCTGTGGTTCCGTATCTTCTGTCCCAGTCATCGCCTTGGTAATCTTCGATTTGCTGCTGAAGCTTTTTTTGCTGCTGTTCGATAAGAACAAGGTCGCTAATCGTTCGCTCGCATAATCGCCGAAGCTCCAGCCGGTCATTTTCACGGAGTAAATCTCCCGAACATTGATATTTCATACGCAGCCGGAAACTGTCTTTAAAAAAAGCTTCGCGGCTGATTCTTGCAAGCTCGATTAATCGATTAATAGAATCTGCGTCAGGAAGTTTGTCGGCTTGAATATTTACCGCGCAAAATAATACCCAAATAATAACAAAAAGGTTAATCGTTTTGGAGTATCGGCGTCCGGCAGTCATTCTGTAATCTGAAATGTAATATCGCTAAGACCAACCCCCCAAAGAAGATTGTATATCTTAACAACATAATCCCATTTAACATCATCTTCGCAAATAATTTCAATCGGGTCCGAGAGCAATCTTTTCTGCGCTTTGAGACAATCGGAGATTCGCTCGGCCAGAACCGCTAAATCTATTTCTATTATATTTTCAGAAACAGAAACGCCCGAGCATTGTCCGATTTGAACGCTGCATCCTGATTCTTGGGCTGATATCGAAATAATCAGAGGTTCGAATCTTATTATCGAGTTACGACTATGCGCAGCCGCCAAGTTAAGAGGCAAAAAAGATTCCGGAGGCTGAAATCCGGCTGTTACGAGAAAGAAAATCAAAAGAAGAAAAATCATATCTATCATCGGGGCCATCCGCAGATTAAAACTGCTTTTATGACCGGAGAAAATTCTATTCATCTCGTCATCTTGCAAAGGCCCGATATTCATAAATTTTCAGCCTCAGCTTTTTTTGCGAATTCCGCCCCTTTTTGCAGGGCGGCAGTATTTAACGGAATTGTTTTATGGTAGCGTTTTGCCAAAACCGCCGACAAAGATTCCGCCGCCGTATCACAGCTTATTATATTCTTAGTTTGAAGGTACGCGCCTAAAATAACCATATTGGCGATTTTTATATTACCCAGCTCGACAGCTAAATCATCTGCCGGCATTGCCAATAATTTTATCGAGCTGTCAACCGCAGGTGCGGCATTTATAAGTGAGCTGTTGTAAACTATCAGGCCGTTTTTTTTGACCCTTGCGGCAAACTTTTCAACGGACGCCTTGTTCATTACTATTGCAGAATTGGGATTGGTTACCAGCGGCGATGCTACGGGCTTATTAGAAATGGTAATCATGCTGTTTGCCGTACCGCCCCGCATCTCGGCTCCGTAGCTGGGCATATATGTAACTTCCAGCGAGGCTTTCATTCCCGCCTGAGCAAGCAGCTTGCCGGCTAATATTATTCCCTGTCCGCCGAAACCGGCTATGATAACTTCTTCGTATAAATTATTCCCCGACATTACCCTTTGAATCTCCCTAAAGGGAAAACCTTCATCATTTCGTTCTCAATCCATTTCATTGATTCAGCCGGACTGATTCTCCAGCCCGTCGGACACGGAGAAAGCAATTCGACCATCGCCAAACCTTTTTCACCGGCTGCCTGAAGTTCGAACGCGTGTTTTACGGCTTTTTTAGCTTTGCGAATTTCCGCGGGATTATGCAGTGAACATCTTTCCAAATAAATCGCTCCCGGCAAAACCGACAAAAGCTCACACATCGTAAGCGGAAAACCCTGAAATTTTTCATCTCTTCCGTCCGGCGTAGTCGCTGTAACCTGACCAAGCAAAGTAGTCGGAGCCATTTGTCCGCCGGTCATTCCGAATATGGCGTTATTAATAAAAATAACAGTAATTTGTTCGCCGCGATGAGCCGCGTGGATAATTTCACCTGTTCCGATAGCCGCAAGGTCGCCGTCACCCTGATAAGAAAAAACTATCTTATCGGGATTCGTCCTTTTCATTCCGGTGGCAACCGCAGGCGCGCGGCCGTGCGCAACCTCGACCATATCCACATCGAGATAATCATACGCAAGAACCGAACATCCTACAGGCGCGATTCCAATCGTTTTTTCTCTTACTCCCAGTTCGTCTATAGACTCAGCTAACAGACGATGAGCAATACCATGCCCGCAGCCGGGACAATAATGCGTCGGAACGTTTTTATAAGTCGGAGTTCGCTTAAAAACACTTTTCATTCTGTATCACTTCTTTTGTTTTGTCCATAATTGCTTAATATGCTCAAGCACCTGCTCAACCGTCGGGACGCCGCCTCCGGCTCGGCCGTAAAAAACCACAGGACAGCTTCCGGCTACGGCAAGTTTAACGTCTTCGAGCATTTGTCCAAGACTCATTTCGACAACAAGAAAAACTCTTAGCTGCTGAGCGGCTCGGCTGATATAGCCGTATGGAAAAGGCCACAAGCTAATAGGCCTAATCCACCCTGCTTTGATTCCCTGCTGTCGCGCCGCATCGACCGCCGAACGCACTATTCTCGCAGCTATGCCATAAGCGACAACTATTATTTCCGCTGAATCTAAATCATCGGACTGCTCGCAAATAACTTCATCCTGCTCAATCTGATAATATTTTCTCTGAAGCTTGTAATTCAATTCCTCAAGAACGCCTTCTCCCAGCCAGAGTGAACGAACTATATTTTGTTTTCTTCCCTTAGCTCCGGTAAGCGCCCAATCTTTCACGGGCAATTTATATCTGGTTTTTTTGCCGCCCGTAATTCTTTTTATTGCGTTGTCCGGATTATCAAGAACAAGCGGCTCCATCATCTGCCCCAAAATACCGTCAGCCAAAATCATAACCGGCGTTCGATAAAAATCAGCCAAATCAAATGCCAGCGGCATACAATCGGCAAACTCCTGTACAGTCGAAGGCCCTAACGTAATTGTTCTATAATCTCCGTGACCTCCGCCGCGTGTAGCCTGAAAATAATCGCCTTGAGAAGGCGCGATATTTCCAAGACCCGGCCCGCCCCGCATCACATTGACGATTACTGAAGGAAGTTCCGCGCCGGCCAAATAACTTATTCCCTCCTGCATCAAACTTATACCCGGACTCGACGAGCTTGTCATTGCGCGTTTGCCCGTAGCAGCTGCTCCAAAAACCATATTCACCGCAGCCAGCTCACTTTCACATTGCAAAAAGACCCGCCCCTCTTGAGGCATACGTCTTGCCATATAGGCAGTTACCTCATTTTGCGGGGTAATCGGGTATCCAAAATAAGCGTCGCAACCGGCAATGATGGCTGATTCAGCCATTGCTTCATTGCCGCACATTAGAATCCTTTCTGTCATGTTTTCGCTTTGCTAAGAGTATGTTTTGTTTTTTCGCGCTGTTCTACGGCTATTATTCTTTCTTCCGCAAACACTTCGATTATTGCTTCGGGGCAAACAATCGCGCATGCCGCACAGCCGGTACAATTATTACATTCGAATTTCGCCGGAAAGTAACCGCTTTTGTTAGATTCCTCTGATATTACAATGCTCTTTTTCGGGCAGACAGCCACACATAAGCCGCAGCCCTTGCATCTTTGAGTATCGATGACGATTTTCCCAGCCATAATAAACGCAATTCTATCAATAGCCCAAGATTATGTAAAGTCAAAACCCATATCTAAACCACCCTAAAACCCCTATAAAATCAAGGCCTTTTGCTGTCGAAATGTACCCTCTTAAGCCGAAAAATATATAGTTGAAAGAATATAAAAAACGGCGGATTTTGTAAATAATTTTTGATATTCTTTTGATAATGAATTATGTTATGACTGTTAGAAAAACATTTGGGAGCAGATATTATGAGTAATTCAAAAATGCTTTTATTTGCGGTTATTTCTTGTCTTTCAATTTGCTGGGTTAGTTTGGCATACGAGATCCCTAATCCAAATCTGAACAATGACGGCAGAGTTGACTTTGTAGACTTCGGTATATTGGCTATTAACTGGCAGCAAACAGGAGCAGGCCTTAAAGGAGATTTCGATGATAGCAACTCTGTGGACAATGATGATTTATCCGTTTTTTGCTGATATTGGCTTACAGAATATAGTGAATATCAGCAATGTCAGGAAGCGGACTTAGACAATGACGGAATAATCGCCTTTGAAGACTTGGCTAAATTTGCTCAAAACTGGCTATTAACAGGCATAGGTCTTGCAGGCGATTTTGATATGAGCTATTTAGTGGATTTTAATGACTTATCTGTATTAGCCAACTGCTGGCTTAAAGGAACCCGACCTTTAGACGTATGGGGGCAATTCAAAGCTGCTTTAGCCGTAGGTGACATAGAAAGGGCTGTTAGTTTCACCGCAGAAATTTCAGCAGAACAATACCGCACTTTCTTTCAAGAGCTTGAGGCATATCTTCCGCAAATGGCAACCGAAATGGGTGAGTTAATTTTCATAAAGCAGAACGAAGAAATGATTCATTACGACCTTCTTCGAGAAGAAAGCGGAGAGTTATATGCTTACCCTGTAATTTTCATTAAAGAAGAAGACGGCAGTTGGAAAATCTATGATTTTTGAGGACATATTATGCTTACCGAGAAAAAGAAAATTGCAATAACTACAATTCTAACTGTGATTGCACTTCTTATTGGGATTATACCAGTAGTGGATTTTATGCTCGCCACCGGAACTGGCGAACAATCACACATTTTAACTTTTGAGTACCTTGTTAAAATCAACTTTTTTCATTGGGGCTGGTCGGCCGGATTTGTTTTTGCAGGATTTTCCATTGCGGGTGTAGTGCTTTGGAAGCCCGGCTTGCTGCTATTTAGAGTATTTGCAATAGTAATTTCAATAATAGCTATTCTATTATCAGCTCACTGGTTGTTTTGGGTAATAGCAATAATGAATCTACCAACATAAAATTTAGGAATACAACGATGACGAAGAACCTAATGATTTTAGCGGTTGTATTGATTGGTCTTGCATGGGATTTCCATGTAAATGCTTGGGAAGGTGAAACTCACAAAGCATTGACAGAAATATCTGTTTCCAACAGTCAGTCTGTTTTGGATAACTATCTCAAAGGCGAATTAGGTATAGTAGAGGGCTTAAATAAAGTATTGATGTTAGACAAAACAAATACACCGGACTTCAAACGTGTGCTGCCCAAAATACCCCAAAACCCTACGATTATGGATTTTTTAAAAGCTGGCGCCCACTTAGAAGATGTTCCCAATCATAGAGCAAGACATCATTTTCACAACCCATATCTAAACCGCCCTAAAACCCCTATAAAATCAAGGTCTTTTGCTGTCGAAATGTACCCTCTTAAGCCGAAAAATATATAGTTGAAAGAATATAAAAAACGGCGGATTTTTTGATTAAATTGACCTCTTGGGCAGTCTATTTATACAGTACCGGCTGGGGTCGGCGAACTAATGGATAACTATGAGCGAAGGAGCTGTAAAAAAGGTGCAGAATACATGCATAGATGAATCTGTACTGATAGAGCGCTGCCTCAGAGGCTCAAAAGACGCTTATGGTCTTATTGTGAATAAATATATGAAAGACGCCTATTTTATCGCGCTGGGACTGGTTGGAAATCAGGAGGATGCACTCGACCTTTCGCAGGAAGCATTTATCAGGGCCTATACAAATATTCGAAGTCTAAACGCACAATGGGGGTTTTTTCCGTGGTTTTACCAGATTCTTAGAAATTTATGCTTCAGCCACCTTCGCAGAAGAAAAAACAGACATAGCTGCTCCCTCGATGCACTTGTTGAACTGCCTGACAGCAGACAGCAGTCCGACTGTCCCTGCACGTCTATGGAAAAGCAGGAATTAACAGAAACTCTGTGGCAGGCAATAAATAAATTAGATGATAAGCATCGCGAGGTTATTGTGCTTAGGCATTTTAAAAACCTTTCCTATGAACAAATGGCCAAAATCCTGTTTTGCAGCGTTGGTACCGTTACAAGCAGGCTTTATTATGCGCGTATGAAACTTAAAGAAATTCTTGAACGTCAGAAAGGAGGTCTTTAAAAATGACTTGTCCGGAATATAAAGACCTTATGATGGGATATCTCGACGATGAGCTTGACCGGCAGCAGAAAAATCAATTCGAGCAGCACCTCAAATCCTGTAAGGACTGTTCTGCGGAACTGCAGCAGTTTAAAAAGCTCAAGAAAATTACCGATTCGGTTGCACTGGCAGAGCCGGAAGATGTGATTTGGGAAAATTACTGGTCGGGCGTATACAATCGTCTCGAACGCGGAATCGGCTGGATTATGATGAGCATCGCCGGAATCGCCCTGCTGATTTACTGCGGCTTCAAAGCGATTGAACACCTGATTGAAGACCCGAGCATATCTATTGCCCTGAAAATCACAATACTTGCGTTTATCGTCGGGCTTGCTATCTTGTTTGTTTCAGCCCTTCGTGAAAAGCTGTACTTTAGAAAAAAAGACCGCTACAAAAATGTAAGGAGATAACCTATGCTTCTTTCAACAACTAATAATATAGAAGGCAAAAAAATTACAAAGCATCTCGGCTTAGTCAGAGGAAATACCATCCGAGCAAGAAATCTCGGCAGGGACATCTTGGCAGGATTGAGAAATCTTGTGGGAGGAGAAATAGCCGATTATACCAAGCTGATGGGCGAGTCGCGCGAGCAGGCCCTCGATAGGATGATAGAGCATGCCTCTGAGCTTGGCGCTAACGCGATTGTCGGAGTCCGTTTCAGCACATCCGAAGTTATGAGTGCAGCCGCAGAAATTCTTGTTTATGGAACAGCCGTAGTAGTCGAATAAATGAATACAGCTCCCAAGATGGCTGTGCAAGTAAAAGCTATGTTGACCAAGCAACTTATCCCGATTAATTCAATATTGGCTTTTTAAATTCATTTCTAATTTCGGATTTGGCCAAACCCTATAAAAATATTGTGATTTCAGATTTGATTGATGCTGTATTCTGTATTATTGTATAGAATCTGCGAAAGGAGTTTATTGTCATGGAAAGATTATTGAATACTGTTAAAATAGCCTTGATTCTGGCTGTGATTGTATTGGCGATTGTCGGGACTTTATATGTCTTGGATGTTTTTACGACCGAGGCTGCAAAAGAGGTTTTGGCCAAGCTGATGAAAATAATCGGTATCTGGACCGGAACATCTTTGGTTGTGCTGCTTGTCGCCTTGCTCGGAACAAAAAAAAGCCTATAAAAAAGGCCGCAGAGGAAATAAGTTATATTAGCCACAGAGAACACAGAGGTCACAGAGGAAAAAATAAATGAGTGATGATTTAACAGAGAAGATAATCGGAGCAGCAATTGAAGTGCATCGCGAGCTTGGCCCCGGACTTCTCGAATCGATTTACGAAGAAGCACTATGTTATGAATTAGAACTTCAACGAATAGAGTACAAAAGACAATTTCCTGCCGATATTATTTACAAGGGCAAAGTCATCAAAGGACAAAAAATAGACCTTCTTGTTGAAAACAAAGTAGTCGTCGAAATAAAATCTCTGTCAAAGATGCCGGAAGTTGCATTAGCACAAACCCTTTCTTATCTCAAGGCGACCAATCTTAAGCGTGGATTAATAATGAACTTCGGAGAAAAAAAGCTTGTTGATGGCATAAAACGGGTGGCCTTATAATCGCCAAATGAACACGGAAGTCATAGAAATTTCACTTAATATAAAGTAGTCTATAATGCTTGAAGAAAAGAAGTAGATATTTGATAGGAGAGACAATGAGCGATAATGTGGGTTTACAAATTGAGTTTGTTCATGAACATATCAGAGAATTAAAAGATAAGCTAAATGAGATATACGACTTATTACTTACACTTGGCGCCATGCTTGTTGCTGCGGGTTTCATTTATCTTATATCATCTTCGCTAAAGTATACGGCATCAGCGCCAATAATCGCAGCAGTTTTTCATTTTTTGGCAGGTTTTCGACGAAATAGAAAACATCGAAATGGCTAAATATAAATCGTGAATAAACAAAAAATAATTTATTTTCTCTGTGAACTCTGTGTCCTCTGTGGCTTAAAATAAAAAAAGAAAAAACTCTGTGGCAAGATAAAAAAATGAAAATAGTTCACATAATAACTCGGTTGATATTGGGTGGGGCGCAGGAGAATACGTTAATTACCTGCAAGCTCTTAGCTCAAAGAGGGCATGATGTTACATTGATAACAGGACCTGCTATCGGGCCGGAAGGGGAGCTGTTTACCAAAGCTCAAAGTGAACCTTATCGACTGCTCACTGTCGATGACATGATACGGGCGATAAATCCGTTTAAAGACAAGGCTGCTTACAAACAGATAAAAAAACATCTTGCCGAATTAAAACCTGATATTGTCCACACCCATTCAGCCAAAGCGGGCATCTTGGGCAGATACGCCGCTTATAAATTACGCAATACTCACGACGCACTGCGCAATACGAAAATCGTTCATTCAATTCACGGCCTTGCTTTTCATCGATACGAAAGCCCGCTGACTAACCGCTTTTATATAATTGTCGAAAAAGCGGCTGCGAAGAGAACAGACTTTTTTATCACCGTAGCCGATGCTATGACCCAGCAGGCTCTCGATGAAGGCATCGGTTCGCCGCAGAAATACATCACCGCGTATTCGGCTATAGAAGAAGATGATTTCCTAACACCGCTGCCGCAGGAGCAAATCACCGAATTCCGCGTCAAATACGGAATCTGCAAAAATGCGGTTGTCTTGGCAACGGTAGCGAGGCTGTTCGAATTAAAAGGTCACGATTTTATCGTCTCATCGGCAAGAGAATTAAACAAAAAATTCGAGAACGCGGTTTGGCTGTTCGTCGGAGACGGCAACCTTTCTGATTTTTACAAAGAAGAGGTAAAAAGGCTCGGCTTGGCTCACTGTATTAAATTCACAGGACTATTACCGCCAAGTCAAATCCCGCTTGCCCTTCAGGCCTCGGATATTCTTGTTCACTGCTCTCTTAGAGAAGGTCTTGCCCGCGCTATACCGCAAGCGATGCTCTGCGGCAAACCAGCAATAGCTTTTGACCTCGATGGTTCCAAAGAAGTGGTAAATTCTAATACCGGCAGATTAATCGAGCCTCAAAACACCGCACAATTAATCCAAGCCTGCGCAGAACTGATTGAAAACAAAGAGCTGCGTTTAACATTAGGGAACAATGCCAGAGAATCGGTTAAAAGAAAATTCGCACCGGATACAATGGTCGATACTATCGAAGGCATCTATAAAAAATTGCTGAACGGTTAGCCGGATTGTAAATTATGAAAAGCTATAGAAAAGAATTGTGGTTCGATATAAAAAACAGGCGGGAATTTATCAATATCACTGCTGATGTTGAAAAATGCTTGGCTCAAAGCGGTATCAAAGAAGGCATCTGTTTAGTCAACGCAATGCACATCACAGCCAGCGTGTTTATCAATGACGACGAGTCCGGCCTGCATAATGATTTCGAAGTGTGGCTGGAGAAGCTCGCCCCTGAAAAACCATATTCTCAATATAAACACAACGGCTATGAGGACAATGCAGACGCTCACTTGAAACGCACTATAATGGGCCGCGAGGTGGTTGTCGCGGTGACTCAAGGCAAGCTGGATTTCGGCCCTTGGGAGCAGATTTTTTACGGTGAGTTCGACGGCAAAAGAAAAAAACGTGTATTAGTTAAAATCATCGGCGAATAAAAAACTATTCACTATGATACTAATATAAGTTAAGATTCTATCCGTAAATGCCTTTGAAACGAAATCTCTTTTAAAGGAATTATTAAATGGAAGAAGAGCAAGTCAAATCAACCCAAGAAAAATTACAAATCGAACAGCAGCTTAAAAGCGGGGCAAGCTGGTTTTACTGGATTGCCGGATTGTCGATTATCAACAGTATTTTGGTAATTTCAAGAAGTGACTTGACGTTCATCATAGGTCTCGGAATAACACAAATTATCAGCGGAATAGGTTTAGTTCTCGAAGAAAGAATCGGTTCATTAGGACATATAATAGCCTTTGTCTTCTGCCTGATTGCATCAGGTGTTTTCGCGATGTTCGGAATCTTCGCTAATAAGCGTCATCTCTGGGCGTTCATAGTCGGAATGGTTTTGTACGCGCTTGACGGCCTGCTGTTCTTAATAGTGCAGGATTGGCTAAGTATAGGCTTTCACGTTTTTGCATTAGTCTGTATTTACTCAGGCCTAAAAGCTCAGAACAAACTCGCACAAATGCAAGAAAACCCTGTGCAAATGGCAGAGGAGCCTGAATTTTCGACGGTTGACTGACCAAACACAATCTAATACATATCGCAGTCTAAACGGCACAAAAATCTGTAAGGTCCGATAAGCCGGATTATTTCTCCTTAGGCAGCAAGTCATCTTTGCCGATGAATTAAATCAGTCTTTTGACAAAACACATTGTTTTAAGGGGATAATTATGCAATGCCCAAGATGCTCGAATGAATTAACAGTAATAAATGTTGAAGGTATTGACGTAGACATTTGTGAAAACGGATGCGGCGGAGTATGGTTCGATGCTTTCGAATTCAAGAAATTCGATGAGCCGTCGGAACCCGCCGGAGAAGAATTGCTCAATGTACTGCAGAATCCGAATATTCGCATTGACCAAAGCCAAAGGATAAAATGTCCCAAATGCGATAATCTTGTGATGATGCGGCATTTCTTCAGTATTAAAAAAGAAGTGGAAATCGATGAATGTCCGGGCTGTGCGGGAATTTGGCTCGATGCGGGCGAACTGGCTCATATAAGAGAATTATTTGAGTCCGAAGAAGCTCGTCTTCAGGCTGCTGAAGAAATTTTTTATAAAACATTCGGCAGCGAAATGGCGGCTCAGCAGACATCGGACGAAGAATTGCTCGCAAAAGCAAGAAGGTTTGCAAACTTTTTTAAGTGGATTTGCCCGACCGCTTATATACCCGGAAAACAAAGCTGGGGTGCCTTCTAAAACTTCGTCACTGACAAAAATACGTTTAAACACAATCAGCCCGAAGACACATATTAAGCTTCGGGCTTTTTTAATTCCTCTATTTTCGGCAAATCTTTAAGGCTGTTCAAACCGAAGACTTCGAGGAATTTTTTTGTCGTACCGTACAGCATCGGTCTGCCGAGCACTTCAGCCCTGCCGACAATTTTAACCAATCCTTTGTACATCAGCGACCGTATCATTTCACCGGCTGCTACTCCTCGAATCGCCTCCAAATCCGCACGGATAATCGGCTGCTTGTATGCGATAATCGCAAGAGTTTCAAGAGCAGCCGGACTGAGTTTTCCGTCGCTTCTCGCCCGTAGCAGTTTTTTCAGCCAGACATTATATTTGCTCAGCGTAAGCATCTGATATCCGCCGGCTATCTGCTCGATGCGAAATGCGTTATTGTTCGATTTGTATTTTTCATTAAGGGAATCTATCGCGTCTTTTACCTGTTTGGTTGTCGTCTCTACTATGCTAATCAGACGTGTCATCGTAAGAGGCTCGTCGCCTGCAAACAGGATCGCCTCGACCACAGATTCGATTGTCGGCTCAGGCTCGTCGTCAATCTGGGCGTCTTGCGTCTGTTCGGCAGCAATTTCTTCAGGCTGTTCATCTTCTGCCTGTTCCTCATCAAGACCGGCCAACTCCAATTCTTCCTCCGAAGGCTGTTCCGTATTTTGGATAATATCTTCGTCTTGGTTATCTTCGAGCAGAGGCTCTTGGGACAGCGAATCTATTTTTTCATCATGTAAATCACTCATATCTGTTTCCACACAAATGGGTCATTATCCGCTTTACTCACCGAGATTTTCACAGTTTTTAGACGTTTTTGCAACTGCTTAGCTAATTTTTTCAGTATAAACCTCTCGGAAACCGTATGACTAAGACACAGACAAGTCAAACCTTGCTCCTGAGCAGCTATCGCCTGATGATGTTTAATTTCGCCGGTAACGTAAAGCTCAGCTCCGCAAGAGATTACAGAATTTATTATTTTCCCGCACGAGCCTGCGCAAACCGCGGCTTTTTTGACAGTTCTTTTACTTTCGCCGACGATACCGACCGCTTTTGCTCCGGCATAACGTTTAATTCGTTTTATTATCTGCTCGATTTTCATCGGCTCGGCCAACTGTCCGATTCGTCCAAGCCCGATTTTTTCCTGCGGATTATAAAGCCGAAAAATATCGAATGCCGGTTCTTCGTAGGGATGGGCTTTTTTCATCGCCTCAACAACCTTATTCAAAACAACCTCAGGCACAATGCACTCCAAGCGAATTTCATCAACCTCCTCCAATTTGCCTTTTTTGCCGATAGCCGGTTTCGCGCCGTCCATCGGAAGAAAAGTACCCTTGCCTGAAGCCTGAAAACTGCACCGGCTGTAATTTCCTATCCATCCGGCACCGGCTGAGAAAATGGCGTTGGCAACTTTATCGGCGGCTTTGACGGGAACGAATACCACAAGCTTGTAATTTACCGCCGCGGCGCTATCAACATAATCACCGAGGGGTTTGGGGTTTTTGATTCCGACGATTTCCGCAAGAGCATCATTGACACCGCCCTGAACAGCATCCAGAGCCGTATGGACCGAATATACCGCTATTTCCGAGCGAATCAATTCATGCACAACACCGGCAGGGCCGTCGGGATTTATTTTTTTGAGCCCGTCCCAAATCACCGGATGATAGCTAAGAATCATCTGGGCTTTGCAGCGCTTGGCTTCGGCAAGTACGGCTTTTGTAATATCAATTGTCAAAAACAGATTTCTCACCTGTTTTGACTGCTCGCCTATCAGCAATCCGACATTGTCCCAGCTTTGCGACAATTTCAGCGGTACGACTTCCTCGATTTGATTAATTATTTCACTAACTTTCATTGTTTTTTCCCGCAAGTTTCCTCGATAAGCTTATCGTATAACCGGATGAGCTCTTTTGTAATCGGCCCGATTTTACCGGATGCGACATCACGCTTATCGATTTTAATAACGGGCATAACCTGCATCACAACATTAGTAATAAAAACTTCGTCGGCTTCGAGCAAATCATCGATGTGAAGGTCTTTTTCGCTGCAGCGTACCGAATTATCAGAAGCGATTTTTAACACCGTTTTTCTGGCAATTCCCGCCAAAACCGGAGTATTAAGCTCAGGCGTGAAAACCGCGGAATCTTTAACCAGAAAAACATTGCTTATACATCCTTCGGCAAGGCGATTGTCGGTGGTGAACCACAAAGCTTCAGCAGCTTTATATTGCTGAGCATACTTCAAACTTAACATTCTTGCCATATAACTTGTTGTCTTAAGACCGCATGTCGGGTCGGTTGGATTCTGCCGGTAAGGACTAAGCACCGCCTCTACGCCCTTTTGGTAGTACTCCTCCGGATAAGGTTTAAACTCCGACGCCGTGATAAGCAGCGTCGGTAAAGATTTATCCGCAGAAATTGTCCCGCTGGTTATCGTTAGCCTTAATCGCGCATTGCTTAACCCGTTTGCCTGAAGAACGCTATATATAGCCTCTTCGAGAAATTTCTCTTTATAAGGAATTTTTATTGAAAGCTTTTCAGCTCCGGCAAACAACCTTTCTAAATGGTCATCGAGACAAAATACTTTGCCGTTGCAGCTTCGCATGGTCTCGAACAAACCCATACCATATAAAAATCCCCCGTCAGAAACAGACACCATCGCCTGATTGTCTTGAACTAACCCGTCATTTAAAAACACTTTGGCCATTTTAGTCTTCCGATTTAATCTACGCGCTGCGCTGTACGCTATTAATACCCGCTAATAAAGCCCGAGCTTTAACAATCGTCTCGTCCCATTCTGCCTGCGGGTCAGAATCGGCTACGATACCGCCGCCGGTCTGGGCGTAAGCTTTATTATCTTTGACGATAACCGTTCTTATCGCGATATTCAAGCACGCATTTTCATCTATTCCGATATATCCAATCGAACCGGTATAAACCCCCCGAACGGTCGGCTCGGTTTGGTCGATTATTTCCATTGCGCTGACTTTCGGGGCTCCTGTAATCGACCCGCCCGGAAACATCGCACGCATTATATCACAAAACCGCACATCGTCCCTCAATCGGCCCGAAACAACCGCAACCGCATGAAAAACCGTGGGGTAGCTCTCGATTGTCCGCGGCTGGGTTACTACTCTGGTTCCGGGACGGCATATCCGAGCCAAATCGTTTCGTTCCAAGTCTATTATCATATTCAGCTCGGCTTGTTCTTTTTCGCTCGCGGCGAGTTCGGCAAAATTACGCTCGTTAATTTTCATCGATTCAGCGCCGGTCTCGGCAAATCTTGGTCGAGTCCCTTTTATCGGTTTGGTGCTTATAATTCCGTCTTTGAGCGTTATAAACATTTCGGGCGATGCGCTTACGATAGAAAAATCATCTGTCAGGATATAAGCAGCATGGCCGCTGGGATTGTATTGATTCTGCCAATGAAATAATTTTATCGGTTCGGCTTTGTAATCGCATTCGAATCTGTGCGAAAAATTCACCTGATAAACGATTCCGTCATATATGTATCTTCTGATTTTCGCCAAGGCATCGAGATAAGAAGCTTTGTCCATATTGCTTCGAACTTGCGACAAATCAATATCTTGTATCTTTGTGGCTTCGGGCAATTGAACCGTGATTTTTTGCGATTCGTTAAGTTTTTCATTCAGCCATTGAAGCTTTTCAGACACGGGGACTCTGTCATCTGTAATCTCCAAAGCTATCAGCCAAAATACTTTTTTTCTGTGGTCATAACAAATTACTTTGTCATAAAAACAAAGTCTTGTCAGAGGCATCTTCAAATCATCAGCCGCTGTTTCAGGTATTTTTTCAATGTACCTTCCAAGTTCGTAACTAAAATACCCTATCCAGCCTCCGACGAAAATTCCATTCGGCAAATCATCGTGTACTTTCTTCTGCAGTTTGTATTTATCGAGTATTTGCCCAAGTTTTTCAAAAGGCTGATAATGATGTGAATGAAATTCGAATATTTCGCGAGGCTCTGCAGCCCAATAGCTAAAGCCGTCGGCGTTAATTTTTGCGTCACTGCCGCCGAGTATAGAAGGATTCGATAAATTAGAAAATAATTCACTAAGGCCGGTAAGGTTAATTTGCCTATCAACTCTTTTGAAATGAATGACGCACGCAACACTCTTTTTTTCGAAGGTCATTGCTTGCGGAGTCATCAAATTTTTCCTGTCCTGATTTCTTCTATGATTTCAACCGATGCGCTGGTCCCGATTCTGTCGGCTCCGGCTTGTATCAGCTCTATTGCCTGTTTGGCAGTTCTTATCCCGCCGGATGCTTTGATTTTGCAATTCGGGGCGTGCTGCTTCATAAGCAGAACATCTTCTATTGCCGCCCCTCCGGCAGAGTTCATCCCTGTACTGGTTTTGACAAAATCGACACGGCATTTATTCGCGATTTCACAGACAAAAAACTTCTGTTCGCGCGTCAAAACAGCAGCTTCGATTATAACCTTCAAAATCACCGCCGGTTTCATCGACCTGCAAACATCCAAAACCGATGATAATTGATGTATCAAAGATTTCTCATCTTTTTCTATTATCATCGCCAAATCCGCGACCATATCGATTTCATCGGCTCCGTCCATTATTGCATGTTTTGTCTGCAAAACTTTAACTTGGGTCGAATCAGCCCCAAGTGGAAAAGAGACCACGCCGCCGACTTTTACTCCCGAACCATCCAGCTCGTCGGCAGCCAGTGAAACCCATCTTCCGTTGACGGGAACCGCAAAAAATTTATATTCTTTGGCTTCTCTGCAAAGTTTCTTTATATCTTCGCTTGTTGCGGTAGATTTCAAAAGTGTATGGTCGATATATTTAACAATAGTTTCTTCGGTCATATTAATCAGCGGTGTATCCTTTCTTTTTGAAAAACTCTGCCGCATCCTCAATACAGTTAAAAACTTTTGTCGCGGTCTGCGTAACAAAAACCGAAGGAGGTTTCTCCGAAAGCCAGATGACATAAACTTCTTTGGCTGATTCGTGAGCATGCTGAAGCTCTCGTTCAACCCCGCTGGAAATCGCAGCCCGCCCGTCTTCCAAAGCCGGTATAAAGCTGATTATCATATCCGACTGGTCTATCAGCAAAAAGTCTCTTGCGTAAATCTGGCTGTTAATATCTTTTTCAATCTGCTTGACTTGTTCGATATCAAGCCGCACCGTACCGTCCGCCACAGAAACCTCTACATAGCCGAGTCCCTGTTCGCTCGCTTTGGCGGCTTTTTGGGGCAGATATGCTTCCTCCAAATCAGCCGGGTCAAAACAAATAAAATGTTCTTTCATCAATGCCCGAAAGTTTCCTATCTCGGCGTTTACGCTGTCAATATCCGCAACTTGGGTCATCGGAAAACTCAAGTAAGCTTTTTTTCTGTTCCGCTCGAAAATCAAACGATAACACATTTCAATTGTTTCTTCTTCGGCGCCTCGCGCAAGGCAATAAAAAGGAATGTTCTCACCAACCCCGCGACAAAGCATTTCGGTGCCGATTATTTCTTCTTCACGCCAGACAATCAAGTCTTTCAAGCTGTGGTCGATAAGCTGGTCTTTTTGCAAACGCTGATGAAGCGCTGTTACTCCGTCAATCAAATTTATATACATATCCGCATTCAACAGGCGCATCTGGTCAAAATCTACAGCCGGAAACAAACCATGCCTCCAGCGAAAAGTTGCGTGTGTATTAACTATCAAATTCGGGGCAGTCGAGGCTTTACTGATAATATCCTTAAAAACGCTCCGTCTGAGCCAGTTTAATCTTTTCATCGGAACATCAAGAATCTTGCCTGCGGGTATATCGGCGGCTTCGGCATACATCATATTGCCGACATTGCACAATAGAGTTTCTTTCCCTCGCGCAGCCGCCAAATCGCATACCTTCTGCAGGTAGCTTTTTTTGTCGACTCCTACCATCCCCGTAACAACTATAATCATTTCAGGCCCAAGTCTTAAAGATTTGCCAGACGCTGCTGTTTATCGTTTTCTTTCAACGCAGCTATCAGTTCGCCCATATCCCCGGCTATGATTCTATCTAAATTGTAAAGCGATAAATTTATTCTATGGTCGGTAACGCGGTTCTGCGGGAAATTATATGTCCGTATTTTTTCGCTTCTGTCGCCCGAACCTATCATTGTCTTTCGCTGTGAAGCGCGTGCTGCGCGTTTTTTGCTCTCTTCCATTTCATAAATTCGGCTTCGCAGAATTCGCCACGCTTTGGCGCGGTTTTTATGCTGGCTCTTTTCCTCACGCATATTAACCGTAATTCCGGTCGGGACATGCTCGAGTCGTATCGCACTGCTGACCTTATTTACATTTTGCCCGCCCGGCCCTCCGGCTCTGCTGACATGTTCTATAACATCGTTCGGATTAATAACTATATCGACTTCTTCGGGTTCGGGCAAAACAGCAACCGTCGCCGCCGAGGTATGAACCCTTCCCTGAGATTCCGTTTCCGGAACTCGCTGAACACGATGTCCTCCGCTCTCATAACCAAGCTCAGCCCAAACGCCTTGTCCTTTAATATTAAAAATTACCTCGCGAAATCCGCCTTTTTCAGTGGTACTGAAATCCATCTGCTCGATTTTCCAGTGTCGGCTTTCGGCGTATTTTGTGTACATCGTGTATAAATCGCGGGCAAACAGCGACGCCTCGTCTCCGCCTGTTCCCGCACGTATTTCCATAATGACCGAATTAATCACATTATCATCAGCCATTATAAGATTGTCTTTTATCTCTTCGAGAAGCTCTTGCGATTCCTGTTCAAGCCGCTCGGTTTCTTCTTTGGCCAGCTCTCTAAAATCCTTCTCGACAGTTTGGTCCCCAATAATAAGCTTGGCATCTTCAATCCCTGCCTGTGCTTTTTTATATCGCCGATACTTAACAACAATATCCCTAAGTTTAGCCTGTTCTTTGCTTAACGAGATTATCTTTGAAGAATCCTTCGCCGTTTCAGGGTCAGATATCTGCACTTCTATCTGTCCGTATCGCTGTTCGATTTGGTCGAGTTTAGATATGAGGATGTCCGGACCTTGGACCATATTAATCCTTTTTAAATATAAATAAAACAGCGGATAGCTTACAGCGTTTATTCTATTACTTTTTCTCGCCGCAGGCTATCCGCTATATATTGTCAAGCTAACTCTTTTTTTCTTTTTTGCCTTTACCGTAACTTGTGCCGTATTTCTTCTGGAATCTTTCAATTCGTCCTGCTGTATCGACGAACTTCTGCTTGCCGGTATAAAACGGGTGGCACATCGAGCATATTTCAGCATGAATTTCTTTGGCTGTACTTCTGGTTTCAAAGCTGTTTCCGCAACCGCAGCGGACTGTTACTTTATCATATTTCGGGTGTATATCTTTTTTCATTAATACTTCTCCTAACACTAAAGCTCAGTATTTTAACATTACTTGGCGAATTTTCAACACAATTTTCCCAAAATCACCGCCTATGAGCCTCTTTTTATGGAGAAAACCGGCTTTTCTAACGCTTATTTCAAGAAAAACCCCGATAACAGCCTAAAAAACCGTGTTTTTTGAGCATCTGCTTAAGCACAACACGTTTTTTTTCGATATAAACTGTGCAGAGAAATACTGCCCGGTGCGTTTTAAGGGTCTTGCTATGCAAATAAAATATGTGGTCTCATCAATGATATTCTGGTGGCGGGAAAACCATCTTTCACTCGAACAGGAATGTCAATTTTTAAAATCTCACGGTTTTGGAATAGAGCTTTGGCCTAACATCAAAGGTCAAGACGAATGCCGCTACGAAAGAAGAAACTGGCCCAGACTAATGGCTGCCACGGAAGACATGCTCGTTTCGATGCGTTCAGCGGAAGGTTATAACGGTCCTTTGAGTTTGGAGAAATGGGCGGAACAAATCGAATGCGCTAAAGTTCTAAACGCTAATATTGTTACAGACCTGCGAAGCCTCGGCACTTCACCCGATTGTGAAGATTTCGGTTTCGCCTCGCAGATAATCGATTTGGCAAAACAATTCGACGTTAAACTGTGCCTCGAAACAGGAAAACTGCAAGATGTTATGAAAGTCGCCGGAAAATTCGATTCACTCTGGTATTGTCTCGACACCGGGTTCGCAAACCTCGACAATGAAAATTCCTTCAGAGATTACGTCCATCAGCTTGCTCCGAAAATCGTTCATCTGCATCTTACGGATAACTACGGCTGGATTCACGACCATCAGCCGCCCGGACTAAAAGGCGGAATCAATAAATCAGATTGGAGGTATCTGCTCGAAGAACTGCAGAAATACGACAACGAAATTATAGGTTCTCTCGAAATGTGCCCGTCAATGCCTTCTGTAATGCTTCGACAAGCTACAGAATTTTTGTTCGGCGAGCTAAATTGGCCCGGCGAACCGCAGAAACAGCTTCACCATGACTTTGCCGGATACAACCCTAACTAACTGAAACAACACTGTTTCATTCGACAGGTGAATAGGCTCCGACAAAAGGCTTATCATTTTCCGGTCCGAGATGCTTTAAAACCTTATCAGGCAACTGTTTCGATGACTTGATTGCCTCAGATGACTGTAGCAGCCTGTAATCACCAAGCTCGATGCTCTTAAACAAAGGCCCGTTATAACCAAGCAAATACAAGCTGTTAGCTTCGAACTCAGGATGAAGCTGCCTTAAATCTGTCAGCGATTGATAACCTTCTTGGCATCGGCCGTTCCGAACAGGACTCCAGTAAATCAGAGGTTCGGAAGTTTTCGATCTGCGCACATAAACATTATAATCGAATTCTTGGACTTGAGGCTTATTAAGCCTTTCACATAAAACCGGCATCTGCCACAAAGCCAAAAGAGGCCTATGGTAATTCTCGTCGCCTGTCAGAAGGTTATTTATAAATATATGACCGTCACGCTTGTCCACATCCGGGCCGGTGCTCGGATGCCATCCGAAATGGTCTCCCTCGGCACTTCTGGTTGTTCTGCCGATGCAAACCGTGCTGTTTACAAGAGTGTTGTTGTAAATGTGAACATCATTACTGTTGAGAACAAAAATACCTTGGTCGCAATTGACAAAAACATTTCCGGCACAAATCGCTCCTTTTGAAATCTCGAAGAAAAATCCGTTATTGCTCGGCCAGAAACGCTCGTTGTTAAACATTCTGCTTGTCTCGCCGATATTTACAAGTATGTTATTCACAAACACTCCGTCAACGTTACCGACATCATACCAAATACCGTTGGAATTCGGATGGTCGATGACAAGGTTGTCATTGCATACAACACGATAGCACTGATTAAATATTTTTACCGCAGCCGGATAGTAACCTGTGATGTCTTCGATATTGTTGCGGCGGAAAATGTTTCTCTCTAAAAGTACATCATTCGAGCTTAAAATAAAAATACCTTCCGTACTTGTGTCGCTGACAAGACAATGTCTCAATATCAGATTGTCGCCTCTTAGATAAGCTGCCACTCGTGAACAAAAAGTAATAGTGCAATGCTCGATTGTAGTACCGATTACATCTTTACCGTGGTCGGCTTCGTCCGACAAGCCTTCAGGGTCCTTGCCTTCGATTTCAAGTGCCCGGAAAGCATATTGAGTAAACGTAATCCCGCGCATCGTAAACCCTTTTCCGTCTGACTGCTTGTCGTGGCAATCCTGAATAGTTCGAGTAAGAGCATTATCATAGGCAGTGATTTCAATCAGCTTGCCGGCCGGATCGATACTGATGTAAACCATCTGAGCCTCATAATCTATAAAATAGGAATTTTCATCAACCTCGCCTTCCCATCCAGCCGACTGCAAAAATCTGCCGTCAACAAAAACCATATCATTATTAAACCGATGTAACGGCGTGGTTCTGCCGAAACTCTGCCGACGCCACCAGTCCGCGGGCTTATCAGGAAATAACTTATTCCACGATATTCCCCATAAACCGTTACGCTGACGTTCCCAGTTTTCGGCTGCATAAGTACCCTTAAAAACAGGCTCCTCGTCCAGATAAGGCTGAATTGTTATGCCCTGATTAAATCGCAAATCCCCTGTACGATAAGTGCCTCCGCGCATAACTATCGCATCACCGGTAACAGCACGTTCCAAAGCAGAAGCTATAGTTGTCGGTTCGTCGAGTGTTTTACCCAAAGCCTGTGCATTTCCATCAGGCGCTGCATAGTAAATCGTCCCTGAAACCTTCGGTAAATCATAGCTTTGCCGTATCGGCCCGTAAGGTCCGCCGCTGGGTCGGGCAAAAACCGATTCGCAACAAAAAATAGCGGCCAATACCGCGAATATAAAATAATAACTACTTTTAACAATAATTCGGGCAAATTTCTCAGGTATGGCTGATTTCATTCAATTTTCCTTACAAGCCGGTTAATAAAAAGTGCTAAAAAACGCATCTCAAAGACAATTTAACGAATTTATTGCCGTTTTCTAACCAAAAAGCACTTGGTTTAGAATCAAATAGCAATTACCGAAGCAAAAATCAAGCTTTCTTCTATACGCTCGGATTGAGGTAATTTGTTTGCAAAATTTGTTATTTTTTTAGAAATGAAAAATAATCATAAAAAATTGGGCAGTCCTGCTGTTATACATGACTGCCCTTGGCTATAAATTTCCCTACGGGGGTTGGAGGGGCAAAATTAGTAACAACCTCAGCTGTTAATCTCGCTGCATATCCCCGGATGGGATTATCAATATATATAGATATTTACATTTCAAGCACTACGTTGTCAGCCGCGGCGGCCTTACCGCGGCCGACGTATTCAACGAGTTTCTCCACCAAGCCGTCCTTGTTATATAAAACTATCCCCTTATTCTTCTCCTTCGCATAGAAGCCAAACCGCCTAATCCAAACAATAATATTGTCGATGGTTCCGGAACTTCCTGACCCGGTACAGGGATACTGTTATCAGTACCATCACCCGGTACAACAATGTCATCATCAGGAGGTTCGAAATCAGGTATCCGAGGCCTGTAATATTTATGAGGCCTTCTGCCGCCGCCGCCACCGCCGGAACCTGTGTAAAAGTCCGCTGGAACTCTCATTGCTCCGCCGCCGGGATTGCTGAACAGCATATCAGCAGCCGCAAGCGAGTCATACGCTATACGCTCGAATACCGCGATTACGATTTTCGGAGAGTCCATATATGTCGTCGTAACATTAGCTGTCGGTTCAGCCACATCACCAAGCCAAGTAACAAACTGATATCCCGGCTGTGGTACTGCACGAAGATTCATATGCGTATTTTGTTCTATTCTGTGTACTCCGTTCCCGGGCTCGATGGTTCCACCATCAACAGGGCTCTGCTGAAGCATCAGTGCCAGATGCTGTCCTGCTAAGCATTGTCCGGTACCAACCAGAACAATCAGAGCAGCTGCTAACCACAACGCAGAACCCCCGCCAATAGTATGTTTATAGCCTTTTTTCACCTTTGTCCGCCCCCGCGGAATTATAGCCACGTCAAAAAGGTTAATAAAATATACTTTATGCTAAGCCGATTTTTCGGCTTTGCGACGTCTTAAAAGGAAACCACCGCCGATTCCCAGAAGAGCAATTACGCTCGGCTCAGGTACATCAGGCACAACAATATCTGTGCTATCAGGCCCGCGAATTTCGTATTCGCCTTTGACCGGTCCCTGATTACTGCTGAAATACAGCAGCCATGAATTTTCGCTTGCCTTGATGAAATTGTAGCCGTTCTGATTGCTCCATTCCCAGACACCTTTGGATTCGTCTTCGTCGATATAAGCTTCTGCAGGTTTCACAGCACCTGCATGGCCGCTATCACCGAATCCGATTCCGGATGTGTTATTATTATCCAACCCGAACAGAGCAAAATAAGACACATCCATCGAATCCGAAGCGTTTTCAATCATGTATGCATAAACATACTGACCTGTCCCCGGAGCCGATAATCCCATACTGGACCAATTAGTCTCGAATTCGTTTCGGCTTTCGAAGACAGCAAAATTGATTTTCCCTTTCAGTGTCCCGGTGTCATAGTTGACCGTTCCGCTGGTTAGAATCGCCAAAACGCTCTGTACAGTGAAAATGGTCAGCACCGCCGTAATACCCAATAACAATCTTTTTGAAAAAACCCTCATGATCACCTTTCCTTTCGCTGGTTGTCTATTGCGGTAACATCCCGCAATCCCATTGTTTTTTTAACCCCTTTTTTACATCTCCTTATCCAGTTTTGTCAGTCCTTTGGTTAACCAAAAACAATTCAAAAACCCAAAAACCCCGTAAAGCTATTAACTATTTTTTATTTCTAATAAGAGCTGCTAAACCCCCGATACCAAACAGAGCAAGTGTCGCCGGTTCCGGTATACAGAGAGTCTCTATAGATATAGAATCCACAAGGAAGTTGCCTTTAATCGCAATCCACTCGCTCGGCGGATTCGGCCATATAACAATGTCGAAATTAGATTTCACCCAGCCGTCACCCAAAATCTCATCAGTGCGAGTCATTTGCATCTGCTCGAAAGGAACCACCGAGACCGAAGGTTCTTTAGGAAGAAACGGGCTGTAATAATCTATGTTTGGATTCCATATCAGCTCAATCCAGATAAACTTGAGCGGATTGGGCTGCTGGCTGTTAGGAAGAAATATGTCAAGCTCGCGTGTCAGCGGCCATATTCCGTCTCTGCCGCTGGCGGGATCGATTTGTATCCAATCAAATGTGGTATCTACATCTAATAGAGGTTTTCCGTAAGGATTGCCGTCGACATCCGCGTCAGGGGTCTTATTATCGTCAGAAAAAGACCATTGCTGATAAGTCCAGCCGTTATCGCTAACAACGCCAAGAGCGGACTGGGCTGCGAATGCAAATACAAACGACAGACATAGAATTGCTAATTTTGTTTTAGCTTTCATCTTTCACCTTCTTTTACTGGTTAAAAAACCCAAAAACCCAACTTAAAGCTCTTTAATACCCTATTTATAAACTCCGGCGCACCCTGAGCGCAGAGATTCGGCGCAAAGACCTTTTGAGTTTTCAGACCCCGTAGTATTCTCCCCCAAACTTTAAGCGGATTTATCCCGAAGGATAAAACCTTATTCGACTGCCTTTTAGCCAATTAAGACAGCCAGCCGCTCAAGTTCTCGCTCCCACTTCTTTTGAATAGTTCTGCGGACGTAAAATAAAAACGACGCAGAAGAATAAAGCCAAAATAACAAAGTACAGTTAACTTACCACTGTGAGTTTTCTCTCAGCCCCCAAGCTGATTATGCGTATTAGAACATATTTGTAGACGTTTGTCAAGAACAATCTTAAAAATTTTTACCTATTTTTAGTTTTGTTGAGTCAAAAACAGTCGGCAAAATTAGGCTGGAACAAAGGTTATGAAATATCGATATTTCAGCGGAAAGCACCGTATTTTATCGGTACATATCCAAAAACCGGCGGGCCTATTTGCAAAAATATTACACATGAAGTTTAACGAATTTTAAAATCTATACCTTCGTTAAGACAGCCTTTCGGCAGTTTTTCCAGAACCTTCGAGACGAATTCAATCCGGCCTATTTCATCTACAAAATGAGCGTCCGAACCGTAAACCAGCTTTACCCCCGCTTCGAGGGCGATTTCATAAATCTTGTACCATTTGTCATGATATTCAGGCGGGGCTTTATCCTTGTCGTGTTCGTTTATCTCCCAAAGGATTTTATTCTTCGCCGCCAGCGGAGCCACGTCTCGTAAAATTTCCAAAACCGCATCGAAGTAAACATCAAGGTTCAAAGCCGTTCCGGGCATTCTGGCGGGATGGGCCAGAGCGTCGATTTGGTCATTGGATAATACCCCTGCCAGCGTGCTGTGGTATCGTTCCAAGAACGCATCTGGGCCGATGGTATTATCCTCGATTTTCCATGGATAATGGCCCGGGCCGGGGATGAAATGGACTCCGGCTATGATGTAATCGAGATTTTCGGGAATCGGGCAGACTAATCTACCGTCGAAATAAAGCCCATTAACATCGATTTCGGCCCCGACTAAAATTCTGCATTTTGTATTTGGGGCAGCGTTTACCTGCTCTTTTATTTTGGCTGGAATAGACATTTCTTTGGGGCTGTAGATATGGTCGGCGATGCAAATCGTTTGCAGGTTCATCTCGTCCGCCCGCTGCAATATCTTTTCAACGGTCGTGCCTTTGGCATGGCCGCAATGCTCGGTGTGAATATGCAAATCGTAGTTAATATTATTCATAACTTCTTCCGGCGATTTAATAAAGCGGGGATTATATCAGACAACGGAATCCAGACACAAGACCCAAGAGTAATTTTGATTTTCTTAAGACCCTGATTTATATTGATTAAAGCAGTACAATATAAAATTTGACATTTCGGCAGAGGTATACTAATTTTTACTTATGAAAATTGCCCCCCCCTATTAAAGAAGAGAAAGGACTTTCAGTATGAATCTTAAATTTTCGATTTATTACTTTTTTCCTGTCGTTCTGCTGATTGCAGCAGGATGTTCGAAGAGCGCAGATGAACTGGCTGTATTCTCCGTAAAGGTAGATGTTTAAATCAGCCAGAAGTATAGAATCACTGGAACTCCAACGGCAATTACGATTATTGATAGCGGCAGTCCCATCCGCCAGTAATCGCCGAATTTATAGCCTCCCGGCTCCATAACCAAAGCATTTGACTGATGCCCTATCGGAGTCATAAATGCCGCCGAAGCCCCGATTGCGATTGTCATTAAAAATGGGTCGATAGAAGCGTTTATACTGTTAGCCAAATTTACGGCTATCGGTGCCATTAAAATAGCAGCGGCGGCATTGTTTATAATATTACTTAGCAGCATCGTCGCGGTCATAAGCATTATAAGCGTTAAAGCAAGCGATACATTGCCTGTAATCCATTGAAGCTTAGTGGCGATTAATTCCGCTCCGCCGGTAGTTTCGAATGCCTGTCCAATAGGAATCATAGCGCCGAGCAATACCACGACAGGCCAATCGATGCTTTTATATGCTTCTGCGGGCAAAAGCAGTCCTGTAATCATCATAATCACTGCCGCACAGGTCAAGGAAATATGGGCAGGAAGAATATTTAAAGCTGTTAATGTCATAGCCGAAGCGAATATACCGATGGACAGAAGCACCTTGCGGGGTTTTCCGATTCTAAGCCCCCTTTCAGCAAGCGGAAGACAGCCTAAATCGAAAAGAGTTGACGGCAGAGATTTAGCTCCTCCCTGAAGCAGAAGGATATCGGCTGCCATAAACCGAATACGGCTAAGCCTCTCTGTCAATCGCTTTCCGCGTCGGGCTACGGCAATAACATTGATTCCGTAACGGTCCCGCAGGCTCAGGCTTGATATTGTTCTTCCGATTAAAAAGGAATCGGGCGTAACTACAGCTTCTATAACGCTGATATCTTCGGATACGATTCCTTTTGCATATTCTTCTTGTCCTTTAAAAAGCTCCAGCGAGGCGCTGTCTATAAGATTTTTCAGGGTCTCCGAATCTGATTCGAGCAGCAGTATGTCACCTGCTTTTAAAACTCTATACATTGACGGAGCCAGTATTTTTTGTGCATCGCGAACCAGACCGACAACGGTAATATCTTCTTTATTGGTTATAGAGGAAATCAGGTCATGAATTGCAAGCCCGACAAATTTAGATTTTTCAGGTACACGAACTTCGCTGATATATTCGCTTACCTCGAACAGCTCTTTTTTATCACCTTGTTCGGTCGGTTTAGGAATGAGCCTCCAGCCTATTATAGAAATAAAAATTACACCAATACCGGCAACTACGATACCGACCGGCAAAAAGTCAAACATACCGAAAGGTGAAGAATCAGCTTGACTGCGATAGGCTGCGATAATCATATTCGGCGGTGTTCCAATAAGAGTAAGCATACCGCCGAGCAATGAGCCGAAGGCAATCGGCATAAGAAGCAGAGAAGGCGAGCGGCCGCTTTTACGGGACATCCATATCGCAACCGGCATCATAAGAGCAAGAGCTCCGACGTTATTCATAAAACCTGAGCATATTGCGACAATGCCCGTGAGTATTAAAGCTTGGATTGTCGGGCGGTTGCCTACTTTGCCAAGCTGCTGTGAGATTACATCGACAACTCCGGCATTGAGCAAACCGCGGCTGAGGACTAAAACCGCGACAACGGTAATTACCGCAGGATGAGCAAAACCGCTGAAAACCTCATCAGACGGAATGATTCCCAATATAGCTGCTGTCAGTAACGCTCCGATAGCTACTATGTCAAAACGCCAGCGATTCCACGCAAACAAGACGAGTGTAATTATAAGAATAAGGAACGTTATTATCTGTGGAACATTCATAGATTTATTCTCGGGAGAAATATATCAGATTCTCGTCGCAAAAACACGAAAAAACCGAATAATCTTACACCGAATAATATCGGTTTTAAGCGGTAAATTTTTTGCCGGTCAGCTTTTCATAGCCTTCGATATATTTGGCACTGGTTTTTTCGACAATATCCGCAGGCAGCTCGACACCGGGGCCGGATTTATTAAAATTAATGCTTTCGAGATAATTACGGACAAACTGCTTGTCGAAAGATTCCTGGTCTCTGCCGGGGGCATATTTATCCGCAGGCCAGAAACGAGATGAGTCGGGCGTTAAAACTTCATCGACAAGGATAATTTTTCCGTCAATCTCAGCCCATTCGAATTTGGTATCGGCTAAAATCAGCCCTTTGTTTTTTGCGTATTCACCGCATTTTTTGAAAATGGAAATGCTTTTATCGCGCACATAATCCGCTCGCTGTTTTCCGATGATTTCCACGCACTGCTCAAAACTTATGTTTTCATCGTGCATACCGCGTTCAGCTTTGGTCGAGGGGGTGAAAATGGGTTCGGGCAGCTTGTCGCATTGTTTTAGTCCTGCGGGGAGTTTCCGGCCGCAGACGGTTTGGCTTTTTTGATATTCTTTCCAGCCGGAACCGGCCAAATATCCTCTGATAATACACTCGACCGGCAGTACATTTGCTTTTTTGACAAGCATGCTTCTGCCTGTGAGCTGTTCGGGATGCTCGCAGAACGGCTTGGGGAAATCTTTAACATTATCAGTTATCAGATGATGTTCGATTTGGCCGGATAGAAAATCAAACCAGAATCTGGAAATTTTTGTCAGGACGATTCCCTTATATGGTATGCCGTTAGCCATCACTACGTCGAAAGCGCTGATTCTGTCGGTTGCGACAATAAGAAGCTTATCGCCAAGGTCATAAATATCACGGACTTTTCCGCGTATGCAGTTTTTTCCTTCGATATTGGTCTGTAAAATTACATCGGCCATATGCGATCCCTTCCTGATTTTAGTGCTGTTGACTTATTCTTTTATCAACGTAATCGAGTATGTGTTTACGAACGCGGGTAATATCTTCTGTCTGCGGCAAAAAATCAATAACTTTTTCAAGAAATTTTTGCTGTTTTATTCTTTCGAACGTTGGAGCAAAATTAACATCATAAACCCAGGAAAGCATCAGCAGTTTTATATCGTTAAAAGACTTTAGAATATCATAGCTTATGCGCTTTTCCGCCAGCAAATCCCTTATAATTTCTTCAGAACAAGTCGGTTCGTCGGGCAGTTCGAGTTCCAGCTTAAAACTCTCAGGGTTTGCCAGGTAGCTTTTGTAATAATCGAGGACTACCCGGTAAATGTCAATTTTGTCGGCATCGCGAATAAGCTGACAATATAAAAGTGTGTCGCCTTCTAAGCCGGCGGGGATTTCTTTATCGCCGTGATGGGCCACGGCTGTTTCTATATAATTTATTTCCTCCGAATCAAGCCCGGCAAGAACATTTTCCTTGCGCAGGACATCTCTGCCAAGCAGAGAATGGTTCAGGCTGTTAGTATCTCTGTATGTTCGATAATCTCTGAATTGGCTGAAGCGTCCGACATCGTGCAATAAGCCGATAGCCGCTGCGATATTTTTTTGATTTTCAGTAAGTTTTAGTCTGTCGGCAAGCCAAAGAATATCATCGCGGACGAGCCGGCTGTGCTTTTCTTTCAGTTCGATGTTGGAATTAAGAAAATCATCGCCGTCACAGTAGAAACCTGCGACGTACGAATCAAACCAAGCCTCTATTTTTTTAAGCTGAGCCTTTTCCATAACCCTGACAAGATAACAAATTTTTAAAGATTTTTGTATTGGTTATTTAAAAATACAGGCTAACCGCTACAATGTTCAAAAAAGAAAGGAGATGATTATGCCGACCGTAAAAGATGTGGTTGTAAGAAAACCGAATCCGGAGGAAATCAATAAATGCAAACAATGGCCGATTTGGGAATGTCAGCCGAGCACTTTCGACTGGGCTTATACGCAGACCGAGACGTGCCTTATTTTAGAAGGTGATGTTACGGTAAGCGACAGCCAAAGTAAGGTTAATTTCGGTCCGGGCGATTTAGTGATTTTTCCGGTGGATTTGGAATGCACATGGCAGGTCAAAAAACCCGTGCGAAAACATTACAACTTCAGCTAATACTTAAAGTATTCAATTAATACCTGTTGTAGAAGTGCCTTTGCGGCCCCTGCTTTGCCATCCATTACTCATTCTTCCGCCGTTTGATGTGCCGTCTATCAATATTAAGTATCTGCTTTCGTATTCTTCCGTGAACAGTTCGGGCAAAACAGGTTCCATATCCGTAACGGAATTATAAGTAAAAGTATCGTAAGGGATTGGTTCGTTAATCTTTTGATATGTAAATTTTACTAATTCCGTATTTTGTCCGGCATAATCGTAAAATACCTGAACAGGCAGATAAGTTTCAGCATCAAACCACCAGAGACTAACGCTGCAATCATGTAATTGTGACAATTTATCTGCAAGCCATGACCGGACCAAAAAATATTTTCGGCCTTCGAGTATATTTATTCCCTCATATTGCAGATTGTGTTGCTCGATAGCTTCAAAAACATCGTTGTCTTTAATTCCAAAAGGATTGCATATATCTACTATTATTCCATCTATATCTTCAAGTGCTGCTATTGTCAGCTTTTTTCTATTGGGATGGTCGGAATAATGCCAGCAGTATGTACCGTCACATGCAATATAACTATGATAAGGACGATTCATAATATCAAACTCAAACTTGGCGTACACTTGGCTGTCACCCTGAAATTTATAGATAGCTCTATAGGTCCGGTCATCAAGGTCTTTTCGGGCTACAGAATTCATTACTGATTGTACCGTCATACTGAGTGAATTAAGCTGCATCCTCGCATTTTTGATTTTTTCCATCAGGTCAATAAGTTCATAACTATTAGAATGCTTCTCAAACCGGCTTAACAGCTTATCGGAAAAAGGCTTGCTGAAGGTATGATAATTTATGGCAAGCGGTTCAGCCTCGATTCCGTCTGCGGAAACAAAGTTTTGCAGTATAATCTGTCCATTCCAGTTGGCAGGCAGTCTTAAAGGTAGTAGAAACTTGTTTGCGGAAATGTCATAGGCTACAAGTGTTTCAAATATTCCACTTAAGAGCATAGCTGTATCTTCAGACCAAATCTCAAATTCATTCGCATCCATAGGCCTGTCAAAAACAACCTCCAGTTCACTGGCAAGCGGCATTTCAGAGCCTGAAGGCGGATTTACAGAAATGATGCGAGGCTTATCCTCAATAGCAGCGTCAATTAAAATTTCGTTTTGGTCGGCAGCTTCTAAAATATCGCCGCTTAACAAAGAGGAAACATTCGTATCCTGCGGAATTATTTCATCTTCGAGACCTTGCGGCAGTTTATCAATATGCGAAGTAAGCATTTTTTCTAAGTATTCGGCCGCGAGCATTTTTGCGGATTCAGAGCCTTCATCAAGAACTAACCGCAAACCTTTCACGTCGCCCGCGCGAGCCAATGCGACAATATGTTCGATTTCTTTCTGAAGTTTTTTTGCTTCGTCAGTTTGTTTTGCATTCGGTTCGGCGATTTTTAATGCTTCGTGAACTTGCAAAGTCTTCACCATTTGCGCTTTCGGTTTAGGTCTGTTAAAAATAAAAAATGCACCTATTACGACAGCCACGATAATTATTGCGGCGACAGCCGCCCAAACGGGCTTTTCAGAGGATTGGGATTTAATACGCGGCACTTGTTCCAGAACAGCAAAAGCATCGTCTAAAATTCTCTTATCGGTGTCAGCAGATGTATTTTTGCTGATGTCTTTTATTTTTTTTTCGATGTCATCAAACCCGTTTGTCATAATATCTGTCCGTTAAGAATTGCCCGCAATTTTTCCAGCCCGTAGCGATACCTGCCCTGAACTGTATTAATAGATATATGCTGAATCTCAGCGATTTCTCTGAACGTCAGGTCTGCGTTCAGGTGCAGTATAATAATCTCTCTTTGAGGCAAAGGGACCTGTGCAAGAGCCTTCGAAATCATCGCGGTATTTTCATTTTCAACTGCCTGCTCCTGCGGATTAATCTTTGCATGCACTGTGTCTTTTGCCCTTTCGATTTCGACAATGTTATATATTCTGCTGCGAAGCATGTCCCGCGAGCGGTTAAGAACACAGACAACTAAATAATTTTTCAGCGAACCGTAAAGACGAAAACTCGGTGCGCTTCTGGCGAAAGCAACTATGACATCGTGAAGGACATCTTCTGCCGCTGCTGGTTCGTTCAATAATGAATTTGCGATATTGTACATAGCGTCTTTATATTTTTCATAAATTTGGCGCAAGGCATCCTTGTCGCCGTGTTTAAATTTGAATATCAGCTGCTTATCTTCGAGCATTTGCCTTCGATTCCCTGATTTACCAAATAGATTCGGCTATATTATATAACGGCCAAGCAGGTATTTTTAGTATAAATAAAATACCTTGCCCGGACTTAGAGTTGCTGTTTTGCCGAAATATTGGTATTAAATTCCTATTAAACAGCTATGGCAGAAGGAAAAAACAAATATCGAATCTTTTTAAGTGCAGCCGAACCAAGCGGAGACGCACATTGCGCAGCCCTTGTAACTGCTTTTAAAAACAGCAGTTATGACATAGAGCTTGCCGGGGTCGGCGGAGAGAAGATGCGTCAAGCCGGGTGTGAACTGCTCGAATTAACAACCGCCCGGGCTGCGATGACATATAAAGCCTTCGGCCAGATTCTCTATTTTCGCAGGCTGATAAAACGCCTAAATCAATATTTCAAAACCAATCCTGCGGACTTGGTAATTGTCTGCGACTCGCCGGCTTTTAATTTTCACGTCGCCAAAGCAGCAAAAAAACACGGAGCTAAAACGTTGTTCTACGTTGCACCACAATTATGGGCTTGGGCCCCGTGGAGAATCAGAAAGCTGAAAAAATGGTGCGATAAATTATGCTGCATTTTGCCGTTTGAACAGCAGTGGTTCGGAACGAGAAAAGTCCAAGCCGAATTTGTCGGAAATCCGCTTTTAGAAAAAGTTAAATCCGCAAATATTCAAACCGCTCAACGGTATACGAATTTTAATCCTGACAACGCGAAAATCGCGATTATGCCAGGCTCGCGAAATGCCGAGATTGAAACCCTTTGGATTGCGATGCAGCAGATTGCTGTTAATCTCAAAGAAAAATATAAAAACGCCAAATTTACTACAGTGGCAGTTGACGACAAAAAAGCTCAAATCCTAAAATCAAAACAAATAGACGGATTCGATTGTGATTATCAAATTGGTTCGGTGCACGATACCGCCGCAAAAAGTGATTTCGCAATTGTAGCCAGCGGCAGCGCGACTTTGCAGGTTGCCGCAGCCGGATGTCCTATGGTGATTATGTACCAGACCAGCCCTGTTTTATGGCATCTTGCGGGGCGATGGTTAGTTACGACAAAATATCTTTCTCTGGTAAATATTCTGGCACAGAAAAAATTAGTCCCTGAATTTATGCCGTATTTTATCAGTACCGAACCTATCATCAAAAGCATCGAAAATCTGCTCGATGATAAAACAAAATTGACACAGACAAGCCAAGAGCTTGTGGAACTTACTAAACCTTTATCAGGACATAACGTCTCCGAACAGGTTTGCAGAATCGCTTTGAAAATGCTTTGCTAAAAATTCATATCTTCGCAAAATTTTATGGCGCCGCGGCTTATAAAATAACCTTTTTCCTGCTAAAAGTACGCAAGCCCCATAATGTTTGTCAAATAGAAGTCCTTATATTGCTTGACTTTATGTTGAAATTAGGTTATAACTTGATTTTTATAAACAGGGCGGTTTTAACATCAAATTTGACGTCTTGGTACAAGGCAAAGGGCGATGAAAAAAGTATCGGTTATCTTGTTTGTGCTTTTGTTTTTCTGCGTTGCCCAAGCAGGCAATCCCAGAGTAGTTCTCAGAACCATATTCATTGGCGGAGATATTGTTATAGAATTGTACCCTGAAGAAGCACCGATTACGGTTCAAAACTTCCTTAATTACGTCGAGTCCGGCTTTTACGACTGGATTGTTTTTCACAGGGCAATCAGCGATTTTATGGTTCAGGGGGGTTCATATCAATGGGCCTATTCGAATTATCCTTACTTAAAACACCGCACTCCGGTCGAGCCAATACCGAACGAAAGCAGCAACGGCCTGCTAAATCTTCGCGGGACGATAGCAATGGCACTTCTTAGTGATGAATCCGGCAATGTTTTACCAGACAGCGCTACTTCAGGTTTTTACATAAATCAAGTTCACAGTCATTGGCTTGATGGAATTCATTGTGTTTTCGGCGATGTGTTGTATGGTATGGATTTTATTGATTGGATAGCCGTTCTCAACAAGATGGAATTGCCAGGGGTAGGTAATACAGTACCTTACTACGGCAACTATGAAAGCCCATACTTTATTATGATTTATAAAGCGATAGTTATACCCGAGGCAGACCAGCTCAAGGCAGACATCAATTATAATGGTATTGTCGATGAGCAGGATTTAAGACTAATTTCTGAAAACTGGCTAAGCTCCGCTGAATTGGGTGATATGGAAGTTATTGGAAATGTGAATTTCGAAGAGTTCGCGAATTTCGCGAAAAGCTGGAATCGCACAAGCGTTTGGTATCGCGAAATCACCGCGGATATCGACAATAACAAACGAGTCGATTTCAAGGATTTCGCTTTATTCGCACAGGATTGGGATAAAAATGGCACAGAGCTATACGGCGATTTAAACCTTGACAAGACTGTGAACTTAGATGATTTAAATTTATTTGTCGAAAATTGGTTAAAATCAACTGATTAAGCTCGATATTTTACCGCACAGACCCTCTCGGGATCGGAAATCACCTCTAAATTAGGATTGCTAATCTTGAATTCTGCAGTATAATACTTAGGAAATCCGTGTTTTTGGGAACTTAATAAGGGGGAATATTATGAGCAGGTTTAACAGTCTTTTTCTGGTCGTTGGTTTTCTGTCCTTACTGTCGGTCAATTTATTTGCCTCAGAGCCGAAAGTCATAGAGGCAGAACCGAAAAATGGCGATGTCAACGTTGATCCCAGCCTAAAGACGATCCGAGTTGTATTTGATCAGGATATGGATACCGCTGGAGGGTACTCGGTTTGCGGCGGCGGGCCGACTTTTCCAAAATTAATCGGCGAACCACGCTGGCAAAATAAACGGGTATTTGTAATGAGAGTAAGGTTGGAGCCTAATCACGAATACGGCTTCAGTATAAATTGTCGCGATTACCAAAACTTCAAAAGTGCCCGCGGAATTTCCGCTGTACCGTATCCTGTTACATTCAAAACAGGCTCATCCATCAGTACTAAACCCGAAAAACAACAGCAAGAACAAGACAACGAAGAAGCCTTTCGGATTCTCAAAGAAGCAATCAACAATAATTATTCTTACAGAGACTTTCGCGGTATTGACTGGGATAAGCTATTCGCTGAATACGAAAACAAATTAAAAAACGCCAAAACAACAAAGGAATTTGCAAAATTAACCGCGGAAATACTGATTAACGCAAAGGATAAACATATTTGGGTAAAAGCGGACGGAGAAAACTTTCCGTGTTACTTCAAAAAAATTAGTCCGAATGCTAATTTTAAAAAACTGCCACAATACATCGAGAATTTTCAAAAAATCAATAATGTGGTTTACGCCGGAAAATTTGATGACGGCATCGGTTATATTTATATAGACCGCTGGTCCGGAGATAATAAAGAAATAATAGAGCCGGTTTATGAGGCGATATGGGAATTCGCGAATTCACAGGGGATAATAATTGATGTTAGGGGAAACAGCGGAGGAGCCGAAGGATTAGCGCAGGAGGTCGCCGGTTGCTTTATTAATGAACGCAAACTCTATGCTAAACACGTTTATCGAGCAGCAGATACAGATAGCGGTTTCAGTGATGTTTATGAACAGTATTTGGAGCCGAATAAGACCCGACCGAGGTATCGAGGAAAAATAGCTGTTCTTTCCGGCCCTGTCGTTATGAGTAGTTGCGAAGCTTTTATTTTGATGATGAAACAAGTTCCTGAATGTAAAATTATTGGAATGAAAACGCAAGGTAGTTGCGGCAATCCCAAATCGATAGACTTGGGCAATGGTGTTATCGTATATTTACCAAGCTGGAAAAGTATGCTGCCAGATGGGAGCTTCTTAGAAGGAGAAGGCGTCAAGCCGGACATAGAAATAGTCACAACCGATGAGGATTTCGAGGACAAGGACCCTGTAATTGAAGCCGCATTAAAATACATTAGAAGTTAAGAAGTCTGGCCAAACTATTAAATGAAACATCTATATAGATGGAATTTATCTTATCAGGATGCAATAGCGCTTCAGGAAAAGCTTGCGGGCCGTGTTATTCATAAACCTCTCAGTAAAACGCCGAAACTCATAGCCGGAATTGACTGTGCCCTGACCTCGGACAAACATAAAATAATCGCTTGCATCGTGGTTTTAAGTTATCCTAGCCTTGAGATGCTTGAAATTCAAAGTGCCAAAAGAAAGCTCTCAATGCCTTATATACCGGGACTGCTTTCGTTTCGTGAAGCTCCTGCCTGTATTCAGGCAGCCGAAAAACTAAAAATCTTTCCGGATTTATTTATTGTTGACGGTCAAGGCATCGCTCATCCCAGGCGGCTTGGTCTTGCGGCACATTTGGGATTGTTTTTAGATAAACCTACAATCGGATGTGCAAAAAGCAGACTTATCGGCAATTATAACGAACCGGCTTTGCGGCGAGGTTCTTTTTCGCTGCTTAAAGACGACTCAGAAACAATCGGAGCGGTTGTTCGAACAAAAACAAACGTAAAACCGCTGTTTCTTTCGGTCGGCCACAAATGCACTCTTGATGACGCGATAGAATGGACGCTTAATTGCGCTCCCAAATTTCGTCTGCCCGAACCGACTCGGCTGGCTGATATAGAAGTTGCCAAGCTAAAGTAAAAACGATTACTTGCCGACATTTTTTATTGCACCTTTTGAACTTAATTGTATAACAGACCGCTTTATTTGCAAAAGGCTGATTTAATGGAAGAAATTTTGACAAAACCGGTTATAAGCCCTTATGACGACAGGCGATACCGCTCAAAGACAATGCGTCTTTCGGTTATTGAAGGAGCCTTTGCGGTTATTACTATCGGATTACAGGAGGCGTTTTACGTTCCTTATCTGAATTTTCTCGGAGCATCGAAAATTCAAATCGGAATAGGAGCGGCTCTGCCGGCTTTGGTGATGGGTTTAAGTCAGCTTTGGATACCGCTGCTGCTTGTCCGAGCTAAACGATACAAACCGATTGTCGCGATATCCACACTTATACACGCATTGTGTTTTATTCCGCTTGGCCTTGTAATTTATATGTCAGGCCCGGCTCCGGTCTGGTCTGCAATTTCAGCGGTAGTTGTCGCTTCAATCGCATTCGGCTGCGGCATGGCTGCATGGGCCGACTGGATGAGCCATATTGTTCCTCGAAGGCGCCGCGGAAAATATTTCGGAATTCGAAACAGGCTGCTGACCGTGATTCAATTAGCTTTTGTTGTTATTTCAGGCCAGATGCTCGACCACATCGTTTCCAAGGCGGCTTTGATTTTTGCAATGATATGGTTCATATCTTCGGCTGCGAGAATCGTTTCAGCAATCGGTTTAATGCTGCAGTACGAACCTGCCCAAATCCATGCACACCCAAGACACAGCGGTAACTTCGTTCAGTTTCTAAAATCTAACATCTCAGGGCCATTAGGTACTTACGGAATCGCAATGGCAATGCTGAGTTTCGCAGCCAATTTCGCTGCTCCGTTTTTTGCGGTCTATATGCTTAATGATTTAAAGTGGTCTTATCTGCAATATACCTTGGTTCATATAACACCGCCGCTTGTAATTATTCTTACCATAGGTCTGCTGGGCAAACTTTGCGACAGACTCGGAAATGTTTTACCTATGCGATTATTCGCGCTGTGTGCTGCTTTAAATCCGGTACTTTGGCTTGTTACGCATAATCATCTGCTGCTTTTGTGCAATCAGGTCCTGGCGGGAATCGGCTGGGGCGGCTTGGCGCTGGCAAGTTTCAATTATACCATCCACACGATAGACCGCCGTTATCGAGTCGCGTATATAGCTTATCTTAATGTTATTAATTACACCGGCGTGGCGCTCGGCGCGTTTTTAGGAGGGCTTATCGGCCCGATGCTTCCGGTGATTTTAGATTATCAGCTTCAAAGCGTTTTTGCGGTCAGTGCAGCAATGAGGCTCTGCGCGGTTTTGCTTTTTAAAATGATTCCGGCGGACAAACCGGCGCATTATAAAATGAACGCAGCTGAAAGATTTTTCTTCGACCCGAAATTATCTCTAAAAGTAGGTCTTGCCAGAACCGTAATGAGTATTCTCCGTCGACCGCTGTAGGTTTAATCCCATCGATGCTGTTTAATCGAATTGATAATCATCTCGGCACATTCCATCGCAGCCAATCCTTCGCGTGCTGTTACCTCTGGTTTAGCTGACTTGTCTAAAATTGCTTTAAGGAAAGATTCCTGTTCGATTCTTAGAGGCTCTCTGTCATCAATCTGCAATCTTTCGTAGTGAACCAAGTCGGTCCAGCCGGCTTTGAGAAGCTCGAATCTCCCGACTTTTTTCAATTTACGGATTTTGTCGACTACTTCGATATTATCCGTATCAGCCCTGATGACGGTTCCGGTTTTTTTGAAGTAATCCAGACTCATATAAGCCTGCCTGCTGAAAAGCCTTACCTTTCGCTCGGTTTTGAGAGCCAATCTCGAGGCTGTAACATTCGCGACACAGCCGTTCTCAAAAACAAGACGTGCATTGCAAATATCCTCTTTTTCTTCGTCAATCACTCCGATTCCGACCGCATCGACTTTTTTAAGTTTGCTGGCTGCAAGCGATAAAATAATGTCGATATCGTGAATCATTACATCCATCACCACGCCGATATCGGTCGAACGAAACGGGTAAGGGCTTATCCGGTGAGCCTCGATAAATTTGGCTTGTATATTGAATTTTTTCATCGCCTGAACAACCGGATTGCATCTTTCCGAATGACCGACCGCGACAACTGCATTATGCTTCTCGGCAAGTTCGACAATTTCTCTTGCTTGAGAGACACTTGCGGCAAGAGGTTTTTCAATCAGAACCGCTTTGCCGTTTTCAATAAATCTCTTGGCTGTTTCCAAATGGCTGATTGTCGGGGTAGCTATCGTAACAGCGTCCACCTCGCCAAGTATCTCCGAGCAATCGGTCGTATATAAACATTTATATTTTTTGCCCAGACTTTTTGCCTTGCTGATATCCGTATCGACAACTGCTGTTAATTTGCTGTCGGGTAACTGGTGGTAAACCTTAGCGTGGATTTCTCCCATTTTTCCGGCGCCGATAACCGCCGTTCTGACTTGACTGTTAATTTTCCCCAATTCTGTCTTTCTCCGATATTAGTGTCTGAAAGTTTCAAGATACCTGCCGTAACGATGTTTTGCGCTGTTTATAATATTGTCCAGCATAGCCCGAACATTTTCATCGATTCCATCCTGCTGTGCTAAATCTTGGGCATTTTTCAGCAAAGGTCCATCGTTGCGATACAGTTTTTTATACGTTTGGAACACAAGCTTTTGCTGTTTTTCGTTTAATCCGGCACGGGTCAAGCCTCGTTCGTTAACCCCTCGAACCTCAGGAGGATAATGGCCGCTGATAATCAAAAAAGGCGGAACATCATGATTAATACCGGTCATTCCGGCGGCATAACACCATTTGCCTATGGTAACAAACTGATGAATCAAAACCATGCCGCTTAACCAGACGCCTGTTTCAACTTTACAATGACCGCTGACTTGAACATAGTTGCTCAATACCATTTTATCTTCGAGCACGCAATCGTGGCCGATATGAACACCTATCATCAAAAAATTATCATTACCTATTTTGGTAAACTGGTCTTTGTACATACTCGGATGAATCGTAGCCTGCTCACGAATAACATTATTATCGCCTATGACAAGTCCGCCGACCGGCTCATCAGGATTCATCGCCAATATCTGAGGTCTGCCGCCGATTATACTGAAAGCGAAGAATCTGTTGCCGCTGCCGATTTTCACATTTTCGCCGACAACTACATTGGCTTGGAATATACAATCGTCTCCTATCGAAGTTCCTTTTCCTATTACGCAATTCGGTCCGATTTTAACATTTCCTTTGAATTCTACTGTTTTGTCTACTACTGCACTCGGATGTATTTCCAACATCAAAAAAACTCCTCGTCATTCCTTGAACTATATTTTTTCATCGTCCACTAACATAAATTTAATATTTGCTTCGGCTGCTACTGCATCGCCGACCATAGCTTTGCATTTGCATTGAGCCGCACGGCTGCCGACGCGGTCGCTTTCAGCGATTAATATAAGCTGGTCGCCCGGCATTACGGCTTTTCGCAGTTTAACCGAGTCCATACTCAGCAAAACCGCAAGCATACCGGTATGTTCGAGTTTTTGCGCAAAAAGCAATCCTGATATCTGAGCCATTGCTTCGACTATAAGCACACCCGGCATAACCGGCGTTCCGGGAAAATGCCCCTGAAAGAACGGTTCGTTAAACGTAACATTTTTAATGCCTTTTATATATCTGTCACCGTCAATTTCTATCACTTTATCAACAAGCAAAAACGGGTAGCGGTGAGGAAGTATTTTTTGGATGCGGCGTATATCCAAAAGAGCATCGGAGCCGAGTTTTTCGATACGTTCGGCCTTGCGAGCCAATTCATATAATTTCCGTGCAAGCTGCTGATTGAGAGAATGGCCGCTTTTATAAGCAACAATCCTTGCGTTAATCGGCCTGCCTACAAGAACCAAATCACCGATTAAATCAACCATTTTATGCCTTACGCATTCATTGGGAAATCTGAAACTGTTCTTTATAGGCCCGTCGGAATTTATCACCAATATATCCCTTGGGCCAAGATGAGTTCCGATTCCGCGGGACTGGAAATGTTTCGCTTCGGCTTCGAGCAGAAATGTTCTGGCAGGAGCAAGGTTTTTTTCGAAACTTTCCGCAGTCAGCCTGCATCCGAATATCTGCCTGCCGATTCCCGTGTGCATCGAATAATCTAAATCATAAGTTATACTAAGCCCCTCTTCTTCGCTCGGCAAAGCATGTATCGAAGCTCCGGCTGTGTTAATGCTGATTGGTTCAGTAATCTTAAGCTCTTTGCGCTCGGCGTTCTGCTCGACCAGACCGGCTTCTTTGAGAATACTGAAAAATTTTGCGCTGCTGCAATCAGGTGCCGGTAATTCCGAGCCGGCGACTTCAATGGTTAAATTGTCAATTTCAAGTGCCGCAACCGCCGCTAAACAATGTTCGGTTGTCTCAATGCTGTAGCTTCCCCTCTTGAGACTGGTTCTGCGGCCTCGCTCGGCAACACTCGTCGCCAGCGCGGGTATCCGAACCGGTTCGGGAGCATCTGTTTTAATAAAAACAATCCCGCTATTCACCGGGGCCGGAAGAAAATTCGCCTCGGCAGGCTCGCCGCCGAACAAACCTTTGCCGGCCAATCTAACCTGATTTTTTATCGTCTTTTGCAGTTTCAAGAGATTCTATCCGTCTGGTCAAGTCTTTTAACTGTTGAACCATTTTTGGTAATTTCGCACGTAAAACAACAAGCTTTAGTTCTTCCGTATAATCAATCGCAGGAGAACCGACCGCTTTTTTACCGGCAGGTATATCATGCATTACACCGGCTTGGGCGCCGATAAGCGTGCCTGAGCCGATTGAAACGTTATCTACCACACCGACCTGTCCGGCCAAAACAACGCCATCGCCAATTTTACTGCTTCCTGCGATGCCAACCTGAGCTATTATTAAACAACATTTTCCTATAATTACATTATGCGCAATATGAACGAGATTATCTATCTTAGTTCCCGCTCCGATTATTGTGTTTCCGAATTTCGCTCGGTCCACACAGCTATTAGTACCGATTTCGACAAAATCCTCGATAATTACCCCGCCGTTATGAGGTATTAGCTGATGCCCGTTTTTAACCTGAGTATAACCAAAACCGGTCGAACCTATGACGGTATTGGCTTGGATTATAACGTTATTTCCAATCTTGCAGTTGTGATACACAACAACATTATTATCAAGCCTGCAGTTGTCGCCGATAACCGTATTTTGTCCTATTTTGCATCCTGCCGCGATAACACAGTTTTTACCGATACAAACACCGTCGGCAATTAATACAAACGCTCCGATACTCGCAGTTTTGTCGATTTCGGCTGAATCTGATACCTTTGCCGTATTATCAATTCCGGGTTCAGGTAAGTTTAACCGCGGAGCAAAAATCTTCAGGGCTTCTACCAAGGCTATATTAACATCTTTGACTAAAAGCTGCGGACGAGAAAATCCATCGACCTGTTTGGCTGCAATTACACCGGCTGCTTTGGTATTTTTCAGAAAAGATTCCCGTTTGGCATCGGAAATAAACGTAATATCGGTTTCGCAAGCCGACTCAATCGGTCCGACCGCTTTAACAAACCCCGAACCATCACCCAACAGGTTCGCGCCGATTTTCTCTGCAAGCTGTGAAATGGTAATCATTTTGCCTAACAACTCTTGCGATTCGCATTAATTTTTAGTTCATAGCATCCAGTCTTTTTATTACCTCGTCTGTAATATCAGTACAGCCGGCACTGAATAAAACCTTATGCGTCCTTATACTCATTACCAACCCTTCGGCAGTTGTTTCCGTCAGTTCGGGTTCGCTGTTATCAAGAATCATGTCCAAACCTCTTTCTTTGGCTGTTTCGTTGGTGATGCGGACAATATCTCTATAAAGCCGCTCAATCCACTGCTGCTCTTCCATAGCCATTTGCTGTTTGTAGAATTCCTGTTGAGCTGTAAGACTGGCTTGTTTAGTCAGAATTTCTTTCATCTTGGCCATATGCTCACTGCTGCCTGCTTTTACTGTTCTAAGCCCCGCTCTGTCAGCTTCAATCTCCGCTCTCAATTTTTCTAAATCAGCGATAATTTTATCCTGCTTAGCAGCCATAGTATCTCTGTACGCATCGTTGCGTTTACATTTTTCGAAAATAGTCCGAATGCTAATAACGCCGATTTTTATACCGGAGGGATTGCCGGAATCTGACTTGGCCGCCCAGTTAGGCTCGCTGCTCACAAACAAAGCTATTATTACTGCTGCACAACACAGTATTAGTGCTCTCGATTTCATTTTATATCCTTTCTGTTATACGAAATAAGAATCTATTCAAGTACAATCCTGAACGTTTACAAAGTTAAAACAGCCTGCCGACCGAAAAGCTAAAAGCCTGAGTATCATCTGAGCTGTCTTTCATTATCGGCGTAGCCAGCTCGAACCGCATCGGAACAGGCCCGAACCATTGCGGCATAAGTATTTGAATACCGACACCAACAGCCGCTCTGTATCCGCCTGTCTCAACCATACCGCTGTCAACAAAAACCAGTCCCGCAAAAGTCTCACTTCCTAACGGAATAGTAACCTCACCGTTAGCAAGGAATATCCAGTCACTGCCTACCGGATCTTTGCGCCTCGGATTGGGAACATTTGTTTGAAGACCTCTGGGGCTGACACCGCGATATTCGAAACCTCGAATTCCATAATAACCCGAACCGCCCCCATAAAACTTCTCGAACATCGGGGCATTGCCGACCACAGTGGCGCCTAAAAGTTTAACCGCTAAAACTGTTTTATTTTCAGCCAAATCTTCGTGCAGTGTTTTGTAATGCCTGTAAACAATATCAACAATGCCGAATGTGTGGTCGCCGGCAACCTGTTCGTAGCCCATATTGAAACTATAACCGCTGCTGGGATTAAAGACATCGTCTCTCATATCTTTGCCGGTACCAAACCGCAAGCCGTAAATAATATTAGAACCTCTGTGTCTGCTGACTTCGCGGGGCGCATCAAAATCTATACCGGATATGTCAACATTCTCGGCTCTGAAGCTGATACTTCTGCGCCATTTATTCTTATATCTCTTCTCGAATCCGAACATTCCCTTGATTCTTTCTTCTTCGTAAGATTCATAGCCTCTCATAAAACTCGATGCCGCCATGTCGAAAGTGATAGGTTTATCTCTCCAGTAAGGATCTGAAAAACTAATCGAGTATCGACTCATCTGAGTTCCTGGTTCCAGAGCTATTCTGAAATTCTGACCTGCTCCTTTGAACGCCTGTCCGGTCAAAAGTTCCCAGAGACTTTTGGGTCGGTTGGAAATGTCGAAATTCCTCTGCTCAAAAACCAACTGCCCCATAACACCGCTGTCGCTTCCGACGCCGGCACCGAGCAAAATCATACCTGACTGCGTTTCGGTAATATTAACCTGTGCATCCCTGAAGTTCGGTTCCCTTCCGGAAGGTATAATCGTAGCCGATTCCGCAACGGCTGTGCGCCTTACGAGTTTTTCGAGATAACCCGAACCATCACCGCGGGCAATATCGGCGTTCCACCAGTTGCCCGGCACAAAATCATATTCGTTAAGAACATTTCTGACCACCTTGTCCCGTGTTTCTTTGTTTCCGGTGATATTAATTCTTCCTATTGTAAAGCGTCCGCCTTCGGTAACATTATGTTCCAAATCAACCGCATCGGCTCCCACGAAAGATTTTTTCTTTTCGACTTCGACTTCGACAAAACCGCTTTCTCGATATTTACTAAGTATCTTTTTCGAGTCGAACTCGGCTTTTCTCTCGTTATAAAATTTGTCCTGCTCGAGTTTGAATTCGTCGCTAAGCTCGTTATCGGAAAAGTGTATATTCCCTTCGATTGTTATATCATTTACTCTGTACTGAGTTCCTTCATCGATAACAAAAGTGATTCTGACTTTGCTTCTATCCTCGTTAAAAGCCAAATCCGCTCTGACTTTGCAGTCAAGAAAACCCCTTTCATAGTATTTAGTAAGCAAATTAGAGATATCTTTTTCGATTTCTTCGGCAACATAATATCTCTTAAAAGCCATAAACCTTCTCTTGGTCGTTTTTACAATCTTTTTAAGCTCGCTTGTTTTGATTTTTTTATTGCCCGAATACTGCACCGCATCAATCACTACGCGCGGGCCTTCCTGTATCCGATAAATAACCCTGCCCTCGCTAAGCCTGTCTCCTTCAAGATTCACCCTAACATCAGGAAATCCTTTTTTCTCATAAAACTCTATCAGTGCCCTCTCGCTCATTCGAACACTAAGCGGGTCGAGATAATCGCCGAGTTTAAAATCCAGCCTTTGAGTCAAAACATTAGGTTTGAAAGTTTTGTTTCCGACAAAAACAATAGCTCTGACAATGTTCTTCTCGACGACAACAAAGGTAAGCTCCATTTTATTATCGACCATAGCCGTGCTATAGTAGCAGAACTCCACACCTGTAATTTCGGCTACGCGCTTTGCGTCTTCATCTGCTTCAGCAGGGTCAAATATCTGGCCCGCTCTGCTGCGAACTCTCGAAAGAACTTCGGCTTGGGTCACGCTTCGGTTACCGACAACCTTAACCTCGCCGATAGTAATCTGCGGCCCTCTGCCCGGCTGAGCAGGCTGACCGACGGAAGAAACCGGAAAAATGATGAAGACTAAAAATAGAAAACATCCGATTGCCAACAGACAATTACGATATGTCCTTGCCATTGCTTCCGTGCTCCTAAAAAGGTTCGTCTGACCCGGAATAATTCTCGAAACGAGTAATCTTGTCAAGAAACGTAAGTTTTACGGTCCCAGTCGGGCCGTTACGCTGTTTGGCGATAATCACCTCAGCGGTATTACAATCCTGATAACCTTCCTCTCCGCGATGATAATAATCTTCCCTGTGAAGAAGCATAACAACATCGGCATCCTGCTCAATACTTCCCGACTCGCGCAAATCGCTCATTCGAGGCCGATGCCCTTCTCTTCCTTCGGGAGAACGATTGAGCTGGCTGAGCATAATCACAGGTATATTAAGCTCTCTGGCTAATCCTTTTATATATCTGGATATAGTGGTTATCTCCTGCTGGCGAGACTCGATTCTGCCCGAACCCAGTCCCATCAGCTGAAGATAGTCCAGTATAACGCATTTTATATTATATCTGCTTCTCAATCGTCTGGCTTTTGCGCGAAGCTCCAGCGGAGTAAGACCGGAAGTATCGTCAATATAAATCGGAGCCTCGGCAAGAACACCGCAGGATTTGACCAATTCTTCGAAATGTGCGGTACTTAGCATACCTTTTCGTACAAGCTGAGATTCGATTCTGCTGTTGCTGCATAAAAAACGCTCAGCTAACTGCTGCCTGCCCATTTCGAGTGAAAATATCGCGACAGGCATCTGCTCAACCACAGCGATATGCTCGGCCATATTAAGAGCTATCGCGGTTTTACCCATACTCGGTCTTCCGGCTATGACTATCATTTCACCGTTCTGAAGTCCGCAGGTAAGCTCATCAAGCTCGAAATAACCCGTCGCCAGACCGGTAACATGTCTGCCTTGTCTTCGTTCTATTAGTTCATAGGCAGCGGTTACAAGATCTTTCAGCGCCGAAGCAGAACCGGATATGTTTTTGTCGGCAATACCAAATATTTTTTGTTCGGCGCGGTCGAGCTTTTCATTAGTTTCTCCGGCTTGGTCGTGTGCGTCATTGAGAATATCCGATGCCGCCTGTATCAGCTCCCGCAGAAGCTGTTTGTCTTTTACTATCCGGGCGTAATACATAACATTGGCAGCCGAGGGAACTGACTCGACTATACGCCCGATATATTCGACTCCACCGGCTTCTTCGAGCTGTTTTTGTTTCTCAAGCTCGTCACGAAGCAAAACCGCATCGATACCGATACCCTTGTTCCGTTCATAAAGCCGGACAAGAGCATCGTAAATTATCTGATGCTCGAGTCTATAGAAAGAACTTGTACCTGCATTGCCGAGATATTCGACGACTTCACCGATACATATCGGGTCAACAATCATCGAAGCCAACACGGCAGCTTCAGCCGCAAGAGATTCGGGCATTACTTGCACCTCAGCAGACTTAGGATTTGGGCCTGAGTCAGCCGAAGCAGCCCGATTTACCGCAACCAGCTTGCTCTTTCCTTTTTTATCACTGCTGTAGCGTGTCAGTTGATCCACTTTCCTTTTCCTGCCGGCCCGACTCAGCTTGATGTGCTGTATCGCCGGATTGGGCCGCTATTCCTTCAGCGCCTTCAGCTATTACTGTAACTTTTACAGTAGCTTCCACACCTTCAGTAAAATAAAGTTTCACAAAATGCGAGCCGACTTCCTTTATATGCCCTGAAAGTTCGACTATGTCGTCGGCTACCTTATATCCCTGCTCTCTAAGATTTTCCGCTATTTGCTTTTGCGATACCGAACCGAACAGATGACCCTGCTCGTTAGCTTTAGCAGTAATAACCGCTTCTGCTCCGTCAACAGCAGCACATGCTATTTCCATTTGTTTGCGTTCAGCCAATCTTTGTTCGGCACGTTCGGCTTTGGCTGAAGCTATGGCTTTGATATTGGCTTCGCTGGCTTGCGTCGCCAAACCCTGAGGCAGTAAATAGTTACGAGCATAACCATCTTTCACCTCAACCACATCACCAAGCCAACCGAGCTTTCTTACATCATTAACCAGTAATACTTTCATATCCTACCACCATTCATAAACTTTTTAAATGATACGATTAAATTTTTACCTGATAAAACAGACTATGCCGTAAACGGCAAAAGCGACATAAATCTCGCTCGCTTGATAGCCTTTTTCACTTTACGCTGACATGAAGCACAGTTTCCGCTTCTCTTTCGCGAATAAATCTTGCCGCGATGAGTCATCAGCTTGGACAGTGTTTCGATGTCCTTGTAATCAACATAACTCTGACCGTTTCGGCAAAACCGGCATTGCGTATGTTCCCGTACTCCGGTAAAAGTCCCCTCTGCTCTGTCATTTCTTTTTTTTGTTATCATATTTTCTACCTAACCCTCAAAACTAATTTTACTAATTTATTTCGTATTCTTATTTTTCCCCGACAGCTAACAGCTTCTGTCGATATTAATTCTCTGAACTAAAACGGTATATCATCATCCGCGCCGGCAGGAGGAAGCTCCTGTTCGCCGGATTCACCACCACGTTCGGCCTGATTTTTCGCCGGACCCGGACCGCCGAGAAATTGAAAATTCTCGACTGTTATCCGATGCTTGCTTCGTTTTGTTCCGTCTTGAGCAGTCCACTGGTCAAAATCGAGCCTGCCTTCTATAAATATATTTTTGCCTTTGCTGAGATATTTATTAATCGTTTCTGCCTGCGGCCCGAACGCACGACAGTCGACAAAACAAACGCTCTCCTTAGAAGAACCGTCTTTGCCCGTCCAGCGACGATTAGACGCTATACCGAAATCCACCACCGCCGTCTGCGTCGGCAGATAAGATAACTGGGGGTCTCTTGTAAGATTGCCAATCATCAATACTTTATTGAAATTAGCCATAACACTGTTCCTCTGCTTGCGATATACCGCTGATTAGGCTTGTATACCGCATTGCTAAACCACTGTTACTGTTTCTCGTCAATATCATCCAGCGCGTCAATGCTCGGTATTTCTCCGATTTCATCGATTCCTAAAGAGGTATCATCTTCCTCTTCATTGCTCTGGGGCTGCTGGGAAACGCTTGTACCTGTCTGCTCGGCTACCATAGCCGGAGTCGGTTTTTCCATATGCTCCGGGCCCATCTCGTCGATATTGAGAATAAGAACTCGCATTACCTTCTCGGACAACTGAACCGAACGTTCGATTTCCCTTATCTTGCCGCCGCCGACTTTGAAGAACACCAAGACATAAGTTCCTCTGTTTTTACCAGCGATATCATAAGCCAGTTTTCTGTCGTCCCATTTCTTCATCGAAAGGATTTCGGCTCCGGCTTTTTCGAGTATCCCTCTAATAAAATCATTTACGCCATCCCAGTCCGACGCTGCTAACGCCGTATCGACCAAGAACATTCCTTCATACAACTTCACTGCCATCGTTTTCAATTGTTTTACCTCCGGAAATCTTAACCCAAGATATTCCAATATAAACTTTTACAAAACATGCTCACCGTTTTTATTATATTCATTCATTGCAGCATCGATGCCTTTTGTTATCCAGCACATCACCGCTTGTACCGCCCTTTCAACCGCGGTATCTAAAATCTTTTTTTCCTGTTTTTCAAACCGCCCTAAAACATAATCTCTGGCACTGGGCGAGCTGTATTCTGTTTCCTGCTGCCTTGCCGAACCGATTCCGACCCGCAGCCTCGCAAAGTCCTCAGAGCCAAGCTCTTCGATTATGTCTTTTAAACCGTTATGCCCGCCTGCGGAACCTTTGGCTCTAAGACGGATTCTGCCGGGTTCAAGGGCCATATCATCCGTTACTACCAGCAAGGACCCCAACTCAATCTTATAAAACCCTACAGCCGTCGCCACAGCCTCGCCGCTGCGATTCATAAACGTCCACGGTTTAAGCAATATCAACTTGTCATTGTCTATCTCGCCTTGACCGAAGCGAGCCGAAAACTTCCTTCGTTTTACATCTATATTCAGTTTCCCGGCCAAAACATCAATTACATCGAATCCCACATTATGCCGAGTACCTTCATATTCTTTACCGGGGTTACCAAGTCCTGCGATTATCTTCACTTTCGTAATCCCCAATAATCAGACAATTCCAAAAAGAAGTTATTCTTTCTGTTGTTCTTCAGCCTGTTCAGCATCTTCTTTAACTTCGCCGATAACTTCAGGCCCTGCCGGTGCTTCAGCCTCGATTTCCTCGGTTGTCTTGGCTTCTTCAACCGTGTGGCAGGATACGACCAGTGTTTCGGGGTCAGATACCATCTTCAAACCCTGAGGAAGCTGAACATCACGTGCAAAAATTTTCCCTTCGAGGTCCAAGTCATCTATTTTAATAATAATAGACTCAGGTATCTGGGTTACAGGGCATTCGACCTCTACGCTGGCCGCATGCAGCTCGACAATACCGCCTTCTTTTTGTCCCTTGGCCGTGCCTTTAAGCGCAACCTGCACATTGACCTCGATGCGTTCAGATGCGCTTACTCTCATTAAATCAGCATGTATAATTTCTTTGCCGAGATAATCGTACTGCACATCTCTGATAATCACAGTTTCATTCTTCTTGCCGACCGCAAGATCGATAAGACGTCGACCGTGATGAACACCCTCGGTAAAATCATGTCTGTCAAGCGACACCGACACTGCATCTTCCTTGTGCCCGTAAACAACCGCCGGGATTCGCCCGCTGTCTCTTATATCCTGAGACGCTTTGGTTCCTTTTTTGTCTCTGATTTGCGCTTTTAATTTGAAAGTCTTGTCCATACTGCCTCACTTAAACCACAAAAAATATCTTTTTATCAATTACCCGTTTTTCCCGAACAAACTGCTTACTGACTGATTTTTATGAATCCTCATAATCGCCTCGCCGAGCATTTCGGAGACGCTTAAAACTTTTATACCTGCCGCAAGCACCTTTTCGCTTTGCATAATCGTGTCGGTAACAACTATCTCGTCGACCTGAGCCTTTTTAAGTTTTTCAATCGAATCACCTGAAAACACGCCGTGCGTGGCTCCGACAAATATTTTTTTCGCCCCTCGTTGTCTTACTAACTCAGCAGCTCTTGAAACCGTATCGCCGGTAGCTATGATGTCATCGCACATTAGAACATTTCTACCCTCGACTGTTCCGATTATCTCCATAGCTTTGACTTCTTTGCCGCTAATCCTTCTTTTATGTACCGTAGCCAAATCGCCGCCCAGATGCGTAGCATATTTAGCTGCGTTTTTCATACTGCCGACATCAGGAGCAACAACGGTCAGGTTCTCTAAATTCTGCTGCTTAAAATATCTTTTCAGCACCAGCTCGCCGGCAAGGTGGTCTACCGGTATATCAAAAAACCCCTGAAGCTGCGGAGCGTGCAAATCTATCGCCAAAACCCTGTCGGCTCCGGCGGTTGTTATAAGGTTCGCGACAAGTTTTGCGGTAATAGGCACTCGTCCCTCATCTTTTCTGTCCTGTCTTGCGTATCCGTAATACGGTACTACCGCAGTAACCCTGCTTACAGAAGCCCTTTTGAGACAATCTATAAAAATCAGCAGTTCTACAAGATTTATTTCCTGAGGCATACAGGTCGATTGAATGATAAAACAATCCCTGCCGCGTACGTCATCTTCGAGCTTGATGACTTTTTCGCCATCGGGAAATACCTCTATATTGCACTTGCCGAGTTTAATACCGAGATAATCGCAAACTTTCTGCGCCAAAGCCGGATTACTTGTCCCAGAAAATATTTTTAAAGTGTTATCCATATTATTACCCGCGAAATCCTTTAGCAGCACCGTCTATTTTTGAAAAAACATCCAAAATCTCTCCGTCAGCCAAGACCGAACCATCGGGAATATATGCAAAAGGCCCAATCCTGCAAGCCTTACCTATTTTAACCCTTCCTTGGATATATGAAAAAGGCTCAATAATCGTATCTTGCCCTATTTGCACCCGCACGTCAATCCATGTATTATTAGGGTCAACAATTGTTACACCGCTAATCATCAGTTTTTTCTGAATCCTCTGCTGCAAAATCTTGCCAACCATACTAAGCTGTCGGCGGTCATTGACGCTTATAGCTTCTTCAGGCTCAACAGCAGTAATCGCAGCGATTTTATGGCCTTTGGATAAAATAATCGCCAAAGCATCGGTTAAATAGTATTCCCCTTTGGCATTATCGGGCTTCACCTGTGCCAAAGCGTCAAACATCACCTTATTATTGAACAAATAATAGCTTGGATTAATCTCTTTTATCTGCCGCTGATGCTCCGTGCAATCGTTATGCTCGACGATTCCTTTAAGATTTCCGTTTTCGTCGCGAATTATTCTGCCGTAACCGGTCGGGTCTTCCAAAATCGCTGTTGCCAGTACTGCCGCGGGCTTTTGGGTTTCGTATTTTTCTGCCAAAGCCTTGAGAACTTCCGAGCGAATCAAAGGCCCGTCCCCGCAAAGCACCAGCGTCTGGCCGTCAAAATCTTTCAAGTGCTCTTTGCAGCACAATACCGCATGGGCGGTTCCTTTTTGCTGATTCTGTTCGACCCAAACAATATCGCTGCAATCAGCAAAGTATTCTTTAACCTGCTCTGAGCCGTAACCGACGACCACATATATCTTTTCAGCACCGGCTTCTCTGCAGGCATCGAGTACGTAAGCAAGCATCGGCCTGCCGCAAACTTCATGCAGAACCTTCGGCAGCTCGGTTTTCATCCGACTGCTCACACCTGCCGCCAAAATTATCGCAACCTTTTGCGCCATAAGGATTTAACTTTACGTTTTGCCTTTTTACTTTTACCTTTACTAATCTACCCGGCCAGGACTCGAACCTGGAAAATGGGCACCAAAAGCCCATGTGTTACCAATTACACCACCGGGTATTCTCGTCCTGCTAATATTCAGCGCAATCCGCAAATACAATATTACAGTACAAAACATATTAACCAAGCTGTCACGGAAGCCCAATAAACAGGCCCGACAGGACTCCACCGGAGGCTTGAGTCAGCCACGCCGTGATACTGCTGACCCCGTTTGAATTTCGAATCTTAACTTTAAATTCTCAATTCAATAGAGCTACCCCATTCGATGGAGCTCGTAAACACGGAAATATAACCTCCCGCAAAAAATTATGCAAGACTTTTTTTATATCGGCAGAAAATCGCTGTTTTCAATACTGAAAACGCGGGTTTTAGTAAAAATTTAAAAGAAAATTCGACTGTAAGCGTATTTACTTATAAAATACCCCAGCCATTTACGGGAGCAAAAGAATATGACAAAAATGCAGGTTTTTGCAAAATGTGTTGTCTTGGCGCTCGGACTTTTCGCTTTGCATACCGTTCTTGGGCTGTCACTGGTTATATCTACCTGTTCCGCAGATAAATGCTTATACGGCAATCCGATTGTAATACTCGTATCTTTCGGACTGCTGTTGTGCTTAGTTGTGTACTCCGGGTTTATCAGAGAAAGCGGATGTGCTCTCTTTTTGTCGGGCCGACCTGCGCCCGAAGATAAATCGGCTGAACTTTCTGATTTTATAAAAGCTTTGCGAATAACGATTATATTCTCAGGTCTAATATTTCTTCCATGGGTACTCAGACGAAATATTGCCGTCCTGCCTGAATTGTTTTCAATGATGCGAGCCTTATTGTTCACAACCTTCGGTGCGGAGATTTACAACCATCATCTTCCCAAAAACTTTATGGACTTGCTGATGTTGTTAAAAGACTTAGCGCACACCTGCCTGATAATTTACCTAATCATCGGCGCTCCGGCTTTTGTTAAATGGCAGGTGAGAAAAAATTTCACCAAAATATCAGCTAATCCAAAAACCTTCACAGGAGAGCAAATATGAGTTATGCAAAAGTCGTCGCAAAAATTATTTTGGCTGCGATGGGAATTTATTTTATTATTAGACTTATCCCCCAAGTTTTTCAAGTTGCAATACTTATAAGCACTTCATTATTTTCATGGAAATCTTTATGGCCTCTATTGGTCGGGCTTTTTATGATACCAATAATTATTCTGCTTATCTGGTACTTTTTTTTCTATCTCAGGGACTGGCTTGCAGAAAAAATCGTCGGGATACCAACTGGTTATGAATCTGAAGAACAGGTTAATTGGTTTCCGGCGGCTTTGCGATTATGCTGTATGTTTGCAGGTTTATATTGCCTTGTCACGACGGTATCACGATGGACAATTTTTCTCTATGTTTTAAGACAATATACGGAGGTAGGAACCATTCCTCGATCCATAATTTATGAGATACTGAATATTTTACTAACAGCTTCGGTCGGCATTTATTTTATTTTTGGTGCGCCGCATTTCGTACAATGGCAGGTGAAAAAAACGATTGAACAATGTAAAAAACTGGAAAATTCCGAATCGGCTTTAGATTAGGAAATTACCGTTTTCATAGACCAGCTCGCCGTCGGCGAAAATTTGTCCGCTTTGGTGCATATCGGCCAGCATATCCCAATGAATCGCCGATTCGTTCACCCCGCCGGCTTCGGCCAGTGATGTCCCCAGTGCCATATGGATTGTCCCGCCGATTTTTTCATCGAAAAGCATATTCTTTGTAAACTTGGTTATCCTGTGGTTTGTTCCCACGGCCGCTTCACCGAATCTTTTGGCTCCGGGGATTTCAAGAATCTTATCGAGCAGCTCTTTTCCTTTCGTCGCGCTGGATTGTACAACTTCGCCGTTTTGAATTTCGAGAACTATATCTTCTATTTCCTTGCCCATATAAAATCCGGGATAAGAAAATCTGATTTTTCCGTTAACAGAATCCTCGACGGGGCATGTGAATACTTCGCCCGAGGGCATATTATTAGTTCCCGAAGAATTTATCCACTTACGGCCTTTCGCTGAAAAAGTTACATCAATATCTCTGCCTAAAAATTGTATCTGCTCTTTGCCGGTCAGGTAATCGACAATTCGCTGCTGGTCGTCTCTTAACTGATTCCATTTTGCAACAGGGTCATCTTCGAGCAGAAAACACGCTGAAAATACGAACTGGCGATATTCAGCTATGCTCATCTTGCATTCTCTTGCTGCGGCAGCGGTTGGAAAAACGCAAAGTGTCCACCTAAAATTTCCCTGCGAATGTCTTTTTAACATTATTTTATTAATCTCGCCCCGCGCGACGTGCACTTTTTGAATTTTCGCAGGGTCAACATCGACAAGCTCCTTCATATCAAAAGGCGCTAAAATATAAAGCATCGCTTCGTATTCACTGCCCGCTAATTTCAGTCTGGGGCTTACATAACCGAACTGCTCATCGCTGCCGAAATCATAGAAGATTTTATCCTGTCCGTGAAAACTGATGCTGTATTCCGGATGCGCACCGGCCTCAAGGGCGGCTTTGTGAACCTCTCTGAGAAGCGGCTCGGCAAGATATGTTGATTGAACTAAAATCCTGTCACCCTTTTTCAGGCCCAGAGAATAATTTATTAATAGTTTCGCGTACTTCGCGTAAATTCTGCGCATCGGGATGTTTCCTTTGTGTTAAAATTTACCGGCAGCTAGTTCATTCTCCGCCAAGATGTTCGATTCTGATTAACGCTGCTATCAATGGTTATCTTCATCGTCTTCTTCGAGAGCAACATAGCCCATTTGGCCTTCGCTGACATATGCCGGTTCTTCAGGGTCGTTATGTTCGGCGGTAACTACCTGCTCATTCGATTCGGACTGCTCGCGCATCTTTTCATATTCTTCGAGTGTCACCAACACCTCGCGGGCTTGGCTGCCTTTATATTCTCCGAGGATTCCGGCTGCTGCCATAGTTTCAATCATTCTCGAGGCTCTGGCATATCCGACGCTCAGCCGCCGCTGCAGCAGTGACACACTTCCTCGCTTGGTTTCAAGAACAATCCTGACCGCTTGGTCAAAAAATTCGTCCTTCGGCATATCCGATGCATCAACCCGATTAAGCTGTGTAAGCTCCGGATGAAATTGCGGTTCTGCAACTTCCTTGAGATGTTTGACAATCCGTTTGACTTCCATATCGTCAAGGAATGTTCCCTGTGCTCGGATTAAATCGCTGGTTCCGGGTTTTAAGAAAAGCATATCACCTTCGCCAAGCAGCGTTTCCGCCCCGTTCTGGTCTAAGATGATTCGGCTGTCCATTCGAGCCGCTACTCTAAAGCCTATTCTTGTGGGCATATTCGATTTAATCAAGCCGGTAACCACTGTCGCCTGAGGTCTTTGCGTCGCCAAAACAATGTGTATTCCGACCGCCCTGCTTTTCTGCGCCAATCTGACGATATACGCTTCGATTTCCTTCGGAGCAGTCATCATCAAATCAGCCAATTCGTCGATTATTATCACAATGTATTCGAGCTTTTTAGGAATCTTGGCTTCTTCGTCCTGCGTGCTGGGGTTAAATCTTTCTATGATTTCCTGCGTGCTCAAGCTGTTATATTCTCTGATATTCTTAACGCGGGCCTCGGCAAGAAGGGCATATCTTTCGTCCATTTTTACCGTAGCCCATTCTAAAATTTGAACTGCCCGCTGAGTTTCAGTAACAATCGGACTCATCAGGTGCGGTATGGTATTAAAAGCAGTCATCTCGACCATTTTCGGGTCAACCATAATCATTTTCACTTCATCCGGTCTTCTCGTAACGAGAATTCCCGCGATAATACTGTTGATGCAGACACTTTTTCCCGAACCGGTCGTTCCTGCAATCAAAAGATGAGGCATCGAGGCCAAATCCGAAACCAGCGCTTCGCCGGACGAATCTTTTCCTAAGAATAACGGAATCGCCATTCGCTCGGCTTTTCCAGCGGCCATTTGTATAAGCTCTTTAATACGCACTTTTTCTTTTTCGCTGTTGGGAACTTCTATGCCGATGGTATGTTTTCCCGGCAGCGGCGCGACTACTCGCACAGCTCCGGCTCCAAGAGCTCTGGCAATATCGTTCGACAAGGCTGATATTTGGCTGACCTTCACGCCCGCCGCCAGTTCCAGCTCGAACATAGTTATAACCGGCCCTGTTTCGGCTTCGACAACTCTGGCATTGACGTTAAATTCACTAAGCAGTTTTTCAAGAGCAGCAGCTTTTGATTTAACAACTTTACCCTGCACCGCAGCGAAACCGTACTCCGGTTCAGCCAGTAAATCCAGCGGCGGCAGCGTATAGTCCTCGTAACTTGGCGGGATATATTCTTTTTCTTTTTTAGGTGCCGGCTGACTGGTTAGCTTAATCTGAGCAGGCTGTTTTTTCTCTTCGGCCGCAGGCGGAAGAGAAACATTCTTTAGGCCGGATTCAATAACGACATCTTTTTCATATTGTAAAGACCCGACCGATTCGAGCTGTTTCTGCTTTTGTCTCTGGCTGAGTTTGCGCCAAATATCCGCCACTGCCTGCGATTGAGACCGAGCGATAGACCATGCCGGCGAGACAAGACCGAAAACCTTGCCGAACGAATATCTTATCGCTGATGTTATCACATACATAGCCGAATCGGCTACCAACACCAAACCAACAACCCATGTCGCAGCCAGAAGAATAAGTGTTCCTAATCCGGCAAAGTTCTTTATTAGAAAATCACCGACAGCTACACCTAAAATTCCGCCTGAGCCGGTTGGAAATTCATAAATCCAGTTAGGCCAAAGATTATAAAAGCTCGCCGAGCCGGTTATCATTAAAAGTAACAATCCGACCGTCCTTAATGGAATCTGGCTGACCGTTCCGCCGAAAAGTTTTACCGCAAAATAACTTATCCCCCCAATCAAAAGCACATATATCCCCGGTCCGAAATAATACAGCAGATAATAAGCGCAAAACGCACCTATCGAACCGCAGAGGTTGGCCGCCGGCCGGTTATGCGGAAATACGAATCTGCTCGGCCAATCGCCTATATTAAAACTTAGACAACTGCAAACCAGCATTATAAGAACAGCCGCCGCCAGAAGTTCGGCTGCGACCTTGTATGACCTTTTTGCTTCGATACGTTTCATACCTCGTCCCATAATAAATAGACTTTCAGCACTATGCTTTATTCATTTATATATCGGCAAGCATAATGCTAAGCCTGCACAAATGGCGGCTTTAAAATACAATTCGACAGTAAATTCAAATATTCGTCCCCATAAAAAAACCCCGCGGCGAATCCGTTCACCACAGGGCCATAGAGTCATAATCAATAAATTCGATACCGCTTAAAAAAGCGTCTTAATTCTTGTCGATTCTTTTCGTCTCGGAAGAGCTTGTTATGGCACCGGTAACATCAATTCCGAGCCTGCCGAGCTCACCGGCAACATCAGGCTGATTACGGTTCAATTGATAACTTCTGTAAAGATACTCGCCCGCTCTGGCACCATCCTGTTTACTGAGATAATAGTAACCTATCTGCCTGTTAATCTTCGCGCTATTGGGCGCCAGCCTAAGAGCCTGCTGATAACATGTCAATGCAAGCTCATCGAGTCTTTCTTTTTGAAAACCCATTCCTAACTTGAAAGATTCTTCCGCCGAACCTGATACATTGCTTATATAAGTATCCGACCGGGCATCGGCAGTTCTCGTATCTCCGCTGGCCAAAAGGACAGCAACCAAAGCCGCTTGTGCATCTCTATTGGCGGGGTCAAACGTAATCGCTCTTTCGAAAGAATACTGTGCCTGAGACCATAGCCCGTCGCGCTGATAGTTTTTACCAAGCTGATAATGTGCCTGCGGATTCTCGAATCTCTGGTCTATTCTGCTTTGCAGTCGTGACCGTTCCTGTTCAGACCGCGTTACCGGTATTTCTTTTTGTTCCTGCGATGCACTTCGACCGCATCCGGAAATAAATACCGCTGACAATAAAAATATTGTAAAGATGATTTTTATTTTACCCGCCATTTTGCGCCTCCGTTACCTGCTTTGATTCCTTTGTGTTTTCAGGCATATCAAACTTCCAATTGCGCAAATCAAAAACTTCCATTTGCGGTATTCTGACGCGCAGCTAAAATCTTTTCAAGCAAAATATAAATTTTTTTAATTTACTTTTGAAAATTTTGATTTTTATCCGCATGACTCCTCGGACTGTTGGAATCCTGTGCTCTCTGTTTTTCTTTGGCTTTTTCGTAATAATCTTCAGCAGCGGTAAGCTGTTCTTCAATTAATTCGATATCCAAATACAAATCGGGGTATCTTCTGGCAAGCAAATGAAGTGATTTATATTGTTCTTTAACCTCTCGCAAAAGATTCATCGCGTGAGGCAGGCTGTCCGTAAGCTCAAGCCTTTTAATGTCCGCATCGAGCCGCCGCCTGAGACTTGCGAATTTCAACTGTGCTTTTCTAAAAGTTCTGGCTGCTTCGAGGGCGTCATCTTTTACAATCAGCTGGGCTTCGGCCAAATCGAGTTTCTGCAGAAGGTCTGTCCTGTCAACAACTACCGCTTCGGCAATCCTGCATTTTCGGGCTTCTGCGGCGGTCAGGGTTAATAATGAACCTTTATCCGACCAATTCTTTATGAATAAATCGTTAGGCTCTTTTTCGTCTGGTCCTATAAAAACAGGCTTTCCATTACGGATAACCTCGATAACTGCAATATCTTGGTCAACCATAGCCCTTGCTATAAGTCCGGGTCGATTTCGGTATTCGGCGATACGGAACAGATATTCCTGCCAAGCGATACTAAGATTTTGGTAATCTGCCAACGGCGAATCTTGGCTGATACTGCTGTCCCTGCGGATTATAGCTGATGCCCCGATTATGGTATCGCCAGCCATATATATCTGGTCACAGGCAAGAGCTATCGCAGTCGCTCCGCCGGCGGCTCCGCGATGTTCACCGGATTTAATGTAAGCGGCAATAGGGCAAAAGTTTGTTCTTATTATGACATCGCAAAGCCGTTCTATATATTGAGTCTTGCCTCCGGGTGAATCTATCTCGAGGATAACCTGCGCCGGGCCCGCTTGACAGGCTTTGTTAATCGTCTCAACAAGAGCATCACAGACTATCTGTAAATCCAACCTTCCCTGTATAAGAATAATTACCACAGTATTTTGCCGGCCGAGGCGATTAGGCAAAACAACCCAATCCTCCGCAACCAGATTCCTATCGCCTTGGTTTTTTATATAAACCGCAATTTTTTTATCACTTCGATATTCAGTAATATACCCATTAAGGGTTTCGCCTGTGGTTTTGTTAATAAACGTATCGCCTGAAGCAGCAAAAACAAGGCAAGTAAAAACCAGCATATATGTAAACGACTTGATGAACACGCCTATCTGCTCCCCGAAGTTAAATGTTTATCTTCGTCTGGCTGACTGCTTCTTAATATTCTGGTAAGCAGCTTCTATCGAATTAAGTTCGTTTTCGAGTCCTATTATATCGAGCTGCAGGTCCGGATATTTTCTTGCGAGATTTATCAGCGTCCTAAATTCTGCTCTTGCTTCCCGAAGCATTCTTAAAGCTTCCGCCTGATACATCGGGTTTTGCGATTGTTTTACTTTTAAATCCACGCTTTTTCTAATCCGTCCGAGCTGTCCCTCTGCTCTTGATAACTCGGTTCGAGCATCGCTAATAGACCTGTCCTCGATTATTTCGACATTTTGAGCATCCAATAATTTAAACAGCTCTTCTCTCGATTCGACTACTCCGTCGGTTATGCCGCAAGCCTGAGCTTCGGCAGCGGTTAAAGTCAAAAGCGAGCCTTTTGTGCTCCAGCTTTTAATCATCTTCATATCATCTCTTTTATTAATCGGCTCGATGAACCATCTTTTTGTGTTGTATTCGACTTCGATTACCTCTAAGTCGCTGTCAACCATAGCTCTTGCTAATATGCCGGGCCTTGCATTTTTCTCCGCCATCGAAGCAAGCATCGCCCGCCAAGCCGAGTCGAATTTTTCACCTACTTTATCGCCGTAAGCTTTTTTCATTGTTTCAGCTTGTGCTGTAATCATCGTCGCAGCTCCGATTACAGTATCCGACGCCATATAAAGCTGATTGCAGGCAAAAGATACCGCAGCTCCTGCGGATAAGGCGCCGCCGTTTTCACCCGATTTGACATATCCGATAATTTGGCAATTGCTAATATCGCTGATAGCCGCACAAATCCTTCTGGCAAGGTCGATTCTTCCGCCCGGAGTATCGATTTCAATCAATATAAAAAGCGGCCCCTGACTTGCGGCCTGTTTGAGAGCTTGTTCGAAAGCGGCTGTTTCGATTTCATACATAATCCCGCCGTCTATACTAAAAACAAAAACCTTGTTGTTTCTGCCTTTTCTGTCACGAGATACCTGCCATTGCGCCAGATTTAATGTAACTCGTCCTTTTTGAGCGGTCATAACAACAGCTCTGCCGTTTTCATATTCCCCTGTAGCATAGCCATGCAGCACTTCTTTGGTTTGCATTTCCGTGAAGGTATCTGCCCAAGCCAAACCGGCCGAAAGAAAAACCAAGGCCGTTACAATCATCATCGCAAGGCTATGTGTTTTCATTTTATCTTACCCCCATCCCCAATCATCACACGTCGAGGTTCTGGACCTCCAGAGCGTGCTCTTTTATAAAATGCCTTCTCTTTTCGACATCACTACCCATCAAAATACTGAACAGTCTGTCCGCTTCTCCGGCATCATCAAGTTTAACATTCAGCAAAGTTCTCGTAGCCGGATTCATCGTGGTATCCCAAAGCTGCTCGGCATTCATTTCTCCAAGGCCTTTAAATCTTTTAATCTCGATACCTTTACCGCCGATTTGCCGAACCGCTGCACAAATCTTGCCTAAAGATGCGATATCGTGCTGTTCCTCGCTGCTTATGAGACAGAATTTTGTCGGTTTCTGTTCGCCTGAATCGAGTTTGACAGGTTTTAATAAATAATCTTTAATGTCCAGCCCGAATTCTTTATTCAGACTTTCATTGGCCTGATTGATTTTAGTAACTTCATGCATCTCTTCGAAAATAAAAACATCGTCTTCGTCCTCATTTTCAACATTAATACCGCTTTTAATTTGGCCGAGTCGCTTTTCAAATTTGGTTATATCATAAAAGAATTCGTTCTGGTCCTGCAGTCTTATTCGAAACGCAGGCAGATTTTTGCCGTCATAGTAATCACTGATGAATTTTTCGAAATTTATTCCGCGCCTGCTAAGAATCCCGATTGCTCTTTCGACTTCGGATAGAAATTTAATAAGTTTCTCAAGTTTCTCTCCGGTTATCTTTTGTTCTTTCGCGGATTTGCCTTCGCCCCGAATAATAAACTCTGTCCCTTCGAGTCCGCGAATTATCATTCTTTTATTCATTTGAGCTTCGCTGATAATATATTCCGATTTTTTGCTGCCCTTGGCTCTAAGTTCATAAAGCGGCGGCTGAGCTACGAAAATCATGTTATTCGTAAACAACTGAGGCATCTGCCTGAACAAAAACGTCAGCAGCAGAGTTCTAATATGAGCGCCGTCAACATCTGCATCTGTCATCAGAACAATTTTTCCGTAGCGGCATTTTGTCAGGTCAAATTCATCCTGTCCAATTCCGGTACCCAGCGCGGAGATGATAGTTCTGATTTCCTCGTGAGCAAGCATCTTTTCGAGTCTTGCTTTTTCGACGTTTAGAATTTTTCCTTTTAGCGGCAAAATAGCCTGAATATTTCTATCTCGTCCGGCTTTAGCAGAGCCGCCCGCCGAATCGCCCTCAACAATAAATACTTCGGTAGAAGCCTTTTCGCTGCTGGCGCAGTCCCACAGTTTTCCCGGTAAATTTCCCGAGCTGAGCGCACCTTTTCTTCTCGTCAGTTCTCGAGCTTTTCGAGCGGCTTCTCTGGCGGCAGCGGCTTGTATAGCTTTGCCCAAAATACGTTTCGCATCTGCGGGATTTTCTTCAAGATAATGCCCGAGCTGCTCGTTCACGGTCGTCTCGACAAAACTGCCTACTTCCGGATTTGTTAATCGAACTTTTGTCTGCGCTTCGAAATGAGGGTCTGCAAGCTTAACGGATATAACCGCAGTAAGCCCCTCGCGCAAATCATCTCCGGTCGGCGGCTGACCGTTTTTCAAAAGATTATTATTCTTGGCGTAATAATTCATAGTTCTGGTAAGAGCCGTTTTAAAACCGCTCAGATGAGTTCCGCCATCCGTATTTCGTATGTTGTTCGCAAAAGCCAGTACATTCTCGGTATATACGTCGCTGTACTGCATCGCAATCTCGCAACTCAAACGTGCTTCGGTATCTTCTTTGGTAACATAAATCACGTCTTTGTGCAGAACTTCTTTGCCCTCGTTCAAATGTCTGACAAATGCTTTAATTCCATCGTCGAATTTGAACTTTTCTTTTTTATTATTTCTCTCATCTTTAAAAGTAATCTGAAGCCCCGCATTCAGATAGGCGATTTCTCTTATTCTTTTTAACAAAGTGTCATATTCAAATTCCGCATCGCCGAAAATTTCTTCGTCCGGCATAAAAGTAACTTTAGTTCCCCTTTTGGTGGTAGGGCCTATTTTCCTAACGTGTCCTTTGGCTCTTCCTCGTTCGCATTCGAAATGATACTGCTGGCCGTCTCTAAAAACATCTATTTCCATCCATTCGCTAAGAGCATTTACGACACTAACGCCGACCCCGTGCAGTCCTCCGGCCACTTTATAGCTGTCTTGGTCGAATTTCCCTCCTGCATGCAGCGTGGTAATAACTACTTCCAAAGCGCTGGTGCCAGTACTTTTATGTTTTTCGACCGGAATACCTCTACCGTTATCTTCGACCGAGCAGCTTCCATCGTGCATAATCTGTACGGTGACTTCTGTGCAGTATCCCGCAAGAGCCTCATCGACCGAGTTATCGAGCACCTCATAGACCAAATGATGCAGACCTGCCGAGCCTCTGTCCCCGATATACATATCGGGTCTTTTTCTAACTGCTTCGAGTCCGCCTAAAATCTTAATATTACTTGCATCGTATTTATGTTCCACAATCGCCATATTTCTAATCCCTTGTTTAAACTACCTTCCTTGCCGCAGTTCTGTTCTTATCTTTGTTATTTTTAAAATCCCTGTCTTATTCCTGATATTATTCATCAAATCCCTGCTTATCAATCTTATCTCGTTAGCATACGCCTGCGAATCGACCTTTACGGTCAAAACCCCGCCCTCTAAATCTCCCATTTCACAATATTCCTTGAGTTTTTCCGGGATTACATCGCCCCAAATCTCACTTAAAACCATCCATTGTTTTCGTTTGGGCTCTATTTTATACTTCAAATAATCCGCCAAAGCACTGCCAAGTTTATTGTTGTCCGCATCATCTGTTTTATTTTGTAGTGATTCGTATTGCACAAGCTCAGCCCAGATTTATCGGCATAAGAACATAAAGAAAATCATTTCCGCTTTTTATCAGCCCGGGCCTTTCGGCATCGCCGAACTCCATCTCAAAAGTCGATTCTTTTATCACCCTGAGCACGTCAATTATAAATTGCGGATTGAAACCGATTTCTATCGCTTGTCCTTTATAATCAACCACCATATCGACCTGTGCATCGCCGGCTTCAGGGGCTCGTCCGGTTATAATAAGTTTATTTTTTCCAAGCTGCATCTTAATGCCCCGTGATTCTTCACTTGTCAGCAATGCCGCCCGTCTTACCGCACTTAACGCGGCTTCGGTAGGCAGACTCAGTTTGTTCTGATAATCCGACGGAATAATATCCTCGTATTTCGGGAAGCTTCCCTCAACTAAACTTGAGCTTATATCTACATTTCCGCAGTTGACTAAAATCTGATTATCAACCTGCTTAATCGATACGATGTCTTTTTCCGAGCCTGCAATTTTGTCAATCAAAGCCATCGTTTTCGCCGGCACAATAATCTTTGCAGCAGTGATTTTTTCAGATGCTGCCGATGCCAGCCCTACGCGCACCCGAGCCAAACGCCTGCCGTCAGTAGCTACCAAAGCTAATTTCTTGGCTTTTGCTTCCCAAAGCACACCGTTCAAGGCGTAACGCGTACTTTCTTTTGCAGTGGCGAAAAGGCATTGTTCGATTGCGCTTCTAAGATTAACAAGGGAAACTTCAATATCTGCTTTGCCGTCGAAGCAAGGTACAGCCGGAAAACCTGTCGAATCCTGACCATAAACAGTAAAATGGCTGTCCGAGCCGATTACTTCACATTTACCGTCAGAAGCTTTTATCTGCAATATATCATCTGCGCTTTCACGAACGATTGCTGAAAGTCTGTCCGCCGGCACTACGGTCTCGCCTTTTTCGGCGACCGACACTTCTGAGATAACATAATTAATTCCTACCTCAAGGTCTGTCGCTGAGATCCTTACATCTTTATCGCCTGCCCAAATCTTCACACAGCGAAGTATCGGCTTGGGAGTTCTCGATGGAACTACAGAGGATACAAGCCCTAAGGCTTCGAGAAGTGCTGCTCTATTAAATTCTACTTTCATTTCAATGCCCCTGAAAATAAAGTGTAAGCTAATTAAATCTTCCTGCTTTCTAAAACAGCCGTTTAGTGTACCGCAAAATATCTCGTACTACAATCACTTTTCACCAAAAACAGTGTTCTTCATGCAATGTGTTTAGTGTGAATTCCCTGTTTCCAACCGATAGACTTATATTTTTATAATACTTTATAAAATAGTAGTAGTCTTATGCACGTTGGATCTTTTAGTTTTATAAATACCATTTAACCGAAGTCTTTTGAAAATAAAAACTTGCGGCATATAAAGTCACCCCGCCGCTTGTGGATAAGCTGTTACTTTACTTGTTGATGTTCCCGTCGCCCGCTGTGTTTTTGTCGTCTCTGTTCGATTTTCAATACTGATCTGGAGTTAGAAACACATTCTTTAACAGGTTTTCAACAGTTTTGATTAATGGCGGTCTTAAAAAATAATTTAAAAATCTGCTTGACAAGTCTGTTAGTAGGTATATAGTATATATATTAATTATTCAAATATGTATCTCTTTGCTAAAAATGAACAAGTTTATCATATGTGACATATTGTCAGGGTAAAAATGCTGGAAATTTTAGTTAGTACGGATTAGAATTGTGAACCTTGTTTTAAATATCTTGGATGACATGGAGGAAAAATGCACGGCGAAATAAATAGCGAAAAAACTATAGGGACGCCAAAAAGTCGTAAGCCGGATTTTGTGAAGGATTCTCCAAATCTCCGGCTCGGCATAGATGTTGGTTCGACAAGCAGCGATATTGTTGTACTTAATGATTCGAATGAAGTGATATTTTCAGATTATCGCCGCACAAAAGGCAAGCCTATAGAGACAGTCGCGGAGCAAATAGTGCTTCTTCAGGAAAAATTTCCCGTTAATAAGATAAAACACGCCTGCGCTACCGGTTCAGCGGGCCGTCTGGTTGCCCAGATATTACAAATCCCCTTTATTAACGAAGTTTCAGCTCAAGCCCGTGCGATTGCCCATTTATATCCCAATTTCGAACAGGCTACTGTTATTGAAATGGGCGGCCAGGACACCAAGCTTATTTTTCTAATACGTGAAGATGGGCAATTTCGAATAAAAGATTTCGCCTTGAATACTGTTTGCGCTGCCGGTACCGGTTCATTTCTTGACCAGCAAGCTGAGCGGCTTGGTATTAATATTGAAAATGAGTTCGGGGAAATGGCTTCAAAGAGCAAAAATGTGCCCCGAATGGCCGGGCGCTGTTCGGTGTTCGCAAAAAGCGATATGATTCACCTGCAGCAGCAGGCGACTCCGACCCATGATATTCTTGCGGGGCTTTGCCTTGCGCTGGCGAGGAATCTCAAAAGCAATCTCGGCTCGGGCAGAGATTTTGTAAAACCTATAATATTTACAGGCGGAGTGGCTGCGAATATCGGAGTGGTGAGGGCTTTGGAAGAGGTATTCGAGCTTGAACAAGGCGGGCTGGTTGTACCAAAGGAGTATTTCTTTACCGGAGCTATCGGAGCGTTGCTGGTTTCACAAAGCAAATCGAACCCGTCCTGCCAAGTTAACTTTAAAAAGCTGGAGGATTATCTTTTAAAACACGGCTCGGCGCTGAAGCAGGCCCCTCGGCGAGAACCGCTGAAAAAACCTGTTTTGCCGCCGCCTGCAAGCAAAGTTTATGACGAGCTTTTAGCAAAGGCTGATAAACCCATAGACGCTTATCTCGGTGTTGATGTCGGGTCTATCAGCACTAACGTTGTTGTTATGGACCGCCGCAAGAGGGTTCTTGCCAAGGCATATTTAATGACAGCCGGACGGCCGCTTGAAGCGGTTCGACAAGGATTAAATATGGTAGCCAAGACGGTTTCTGGGAAAGTGAATATCTTAGGTGCGGCTACTACCGGTTCGGGACGATACCTTACCGGTGATTTCATCGGAGCTGATACCGTTATAAATGAAATTACCGCCCAAGCTGCCGGGGCGGCTATTGTAAATCCTAAAGTGGACACTATTTTTGAAATCGGCGGACAGGACAGCAAATATATTTCATTGGAAAACGGAGTTGTTGTTGATTTTGAAATGAATCATGCCTGCGCCGCCGGAACAGGTTCGTTTCTCGAAGAACAGGCACAGCGGCTTGGGATAAGCATCAATAACGAGTTTGCCAATCTTGCTTTTCAGAGTAAATCGCCTATTAAATTGGGCGAAAGATGTACGGTTTTTATGGAGTCCGACCTTTTAAGTTATCAGCAGCAGGGAGCTCAAACATCCGACCTTGTTGCGGGGCTGAGCTATTCGATTGTTACCAACTATCTTAATCGAGTTGTCGGAAGAAGAAAAATCGGAAATAATATCTGTTTCCAAGGCGGAACTGCTTTTAATAAAGCTGTTTGGGCGGCTTTCGAGATAATTACCGGAAAACCGATTATGGTTCCGGATCATCACGAAGTAACAGGTGCGCTGGGAGCCGCTTCGATTGCAGCTGAACATATGAACAAAGTTGCCGCGGAAAAATCCAAACTGGCTGAATCGCGATTCCGCGGCTTTGATAATCTTGTAAATATAAATTACACGGTCGAATCTTTTACCTGTGAGCATTGTTCAAATACATGCGAAATTAAGAAGGTGCAGCTCCCTGACTGCGAGCCGCTTTATTACGGTTCGCGCTGCGACAGGTATAATCTCAAGAAAAAGACAGGACAGATTAGTGCCGGCGAAGCTTTTAAATTTAGAAATACCGCGATGCTTGAAAACGCGCAGGTTTTTTCGGGCGGATCTAAACCGTCCGGCCCGGTTAAAATCGGGATTCCGCGTGCATTAGCAGTATGGCAGATGCTGCCGTTATTCAGCACGTTTTTAAAAGAGCTTGGTTTTGATGTTATTATTTCGCCTGTTAGTGACAAACGAATAATACGCCGCGGCGTGGAGACTGTAACCGCACAAACTTGTTATCCTGTGAAGGTTGCATACGGTCATATAAATGAGCTTCTTGATAAGCAGCCTGATTATATATTTGTTCCGAGCATTGTTTCTATGACGATGAATTTTCCGGAAAATCAACATAATCAGCTTTGCCCTTATGTACAGTCGTTCGGTTATCAGGTAAAAAGCGCTTTTGCCGATAAGCTCGGAAGAACAAAAATAATTACAACACCCATCAGGCTTGGCGAAGGCCCTAAACTTATCCAAAAAAGCTTCGAAGCGCTGGCGGAAGATTTAGGTATATCTAAAAAATTGGTACGGGAACCTCTTAGCCGTGCGTTAAAAGCCCAGCGCCAATTCGAAAACTCTCTGCGCGAAGAAGGCCGGCGAATAATGGATAATCTGCCTGCCGACAAGAGATTATTTGTTCTTGTGTCGCGTCCGTATAACGGCTGCGACGAGCAGGTCAACTTGCAGCTTCCAAAGAAACTCGCCGAGCTTGGGGTCGATGTTATACCCATGGAAATGCTCGATTTTAGCAAAGCCAAATTAAGCGATGAAAAGCTGCACAAAGAAGTTTATTGGAGTTACGGCCAGAAAATTCTGCGGGCTGCGGAAATCATTAAAAATGACCGGCGATTATTCGCGATTTATCTTTCAAATTTCAGCTGCGGGCCCGATTCGTTCCTTATGACTTTCTTCAAAGATATTATGGGTGACAAGCCGTGTCTGCAGCTCGAGCTTGACGAACATTCGGCTGATGCAGGTGTCATAACCCGCCTTGAGGCGTTTCTGGAAAGTCTCAAACATTATGATTCGAGCAGGCAGTCTCCGCCTGAAAAAGCTATACCGATGTGGTGCAGTTCGGTAAGCAAGAATCGGACGCTTTATATCCCGTATATGGGCGATTGTTCCTATGCTTTGGCTGCATGTTTCAGGTCTTACGGTCAGTCTTCAGAAGTTATTCCTATGGCAGACGAAGATGCTTTGGTAAAAGGCAGAAGATTTACTACCGGAAAAGAGTGTCTGCCATGCGCGATAACCACAGGAGATATGATTAAACTCATCGAATCACAAGGGCCGGACAGACTTGCTTTCTTTATGCCCGGCGGTTCTGGGCCGTGCCGGTTCGGGATGTATAACTGTATGCATAGGTTAATCCTCAAGTACGCAGGGGCTCCGGAGATACCGATTATATCGCCGAATCAGGACGACCGTTTTTATGCCCAGTTTAAAGATTCTATGAATGGTACAGGCGAGTGGTCTTTAATGAAAGACCTTTGGATTTCTTCCGTCGGAGTGGATATTTTATATAAACTGCTTTTGCGGGTCAGGCCTTTTGCTAAAAATCGTGCGCAGGTGCAGCAGGTTTATGATAGGTCGCTCAAAAGGTACATCGATGCTGTCGAGAAAAAGATGCCCTTCAAGCGTAAAATCGGGTTAATGGCTTCGATAGCCGAGGATTTTGCCGAGCTTAAGCTCGATTATACTTTGAAAAAACCGAAAATCGGAATCGTCGGCGAAATTTATGTTCGCAGCCATCCTTTTGCCAACTCAAATATCATCGAACGTCTTGAATCGCTCGGAGCCGCTTGCGATTTGGCTTCGCTGGCTGAGTGGGTTTATTATACCAATGTAACAAGAAGGAGATTGGCAAAACGCAGAGGTTTATACAGTGTATGGATAAATAATATAGCACAGAATTACTTCCAGAATTATTATGAAACATCTCTTGCCAAACCTCTGGAAAAGAAATTCGGCCCGCTTGTCGAAGAGCCTGTCGAGCATATTTTTGATTTGGCGAGGCCTTATCTGCACGACAGCTTCGAAGGCGAAGCGGTGCTTAGCGTCGGAAAAATGGTCGAGCACCATCATCATGGATGCGGCGGAGTTGTTAATGTTATGCCGTTTACCTGCATGCCTTCGACAATCGTCAGCACGCAGACCCAGCGAATCAGCCAAGACTGCGGCGATATGCCGATACTCAATATAAGTTTCGACGGACAGGAGGACCCGGCTTTGACGACTCGGCTCGAAGCGTTTGTGGAACAGGTTCGCCAGAGAAAACAATTGTCCATCCGAGAGCTGGTTAATGTATAAATTCAAAACTTCTGTTTAGGCGTTGAGTTTTCTCTCGTAGGCGCGGTAGAGAAGTTCGAGATACTGTTTTTTTTCATCGAGCTTGTATTGCAGACCGGAAAGCTCGTTCGGATTTTTATAAATATAGGTGTTTCCGAATTGTTCTGTTATAGCTGTAATCTGTTTTTCGGTTTCTTCGACAGCCTGCTCTAATTTTTCAAAAGACCACATAGCGAATTGCAGCAGTTCTTTCGGAGTGGTTTTTTGAGGTGTTTTCGGCTGGGGAGTTTTTGTTTTAATTTTCTCCGCGGGTTTTTGTGCGGAGCGTCTTTGTTCTATAAGCTCGAGGTATTGACTGACCGAGCCGTTTATCATTTCACTGCCGCCGAATTTTTTTCGGCCTAATTCGTCAACGCCGAGAACCAATAATTCATCGACAGTCCGGTCTAAAAAATATCTGTCGTGGCTGACCATAATTACCGTTCCGCTGTAGTTTTGCAGTGCGTTTTCGAGCGTCTCGATGCTGGGTATATCGAGATGATTTGTCGGTTCGTCGAGTATCAGAACCTGCGGCTCGGACAGTACGAGTTTGAATATCGCCAGCCGATTTCGCTCGCCGCCGCTAAGTTGTGAGACTTTTTTGAAAACGTCATCTCCTGAAAATAAAAACGCGCCGAGCTTGCCGCGGAGCTGCTGCGGAAGTAAATCAGGTTTTATTTCAGCGGCCTCCTCTAAGACCGTGTTTTCATCATTTAGACGAATTCCTTCTTGGTCTAAATAGCCGACCGAGAGATTCGATTTCAGCGAGATTTTTCCGCTGCCGGAGGTTTCCATCCGCATGGCCATTTTCAGCAGTGTTGTTTTTCCCGTTCCGTTCGGGCCGATGATACCGAGCCGATGGCCGCTTAGAACTTCGAGATTGAAATTGTCAAAAAGGCAAAGCTGTCCATATTTTTTTGTCAGGTTTTCGCACGTTAAGACAGCCTGCTCCCGCCTGCTTTTTTGTTCGACGGCAGCGAACTCGAATCGCAGATTTTTTTCATAAGTCGGTTTTTCCAAGAAATCCGGATTCTCATGCAATAAGCGGTTAAGCCTTGTTTTCCTGCCCCTTGCGGTTTTGCGCATTCCTTCTTGGTCTTTATTGCGGGCGATGAAATCTCGAGTCCTTTCGACGAATTCCAATCTTGCCTGATATTGCCTTTCGAGTTCGAGGTCGCGTTTTTCTTTTTCCTCGCGGTAGTTGCTGTAATTGCCCGGAAAAATAGTCGCGTCACGGTTCTTGATTTCGATAATTTTTGTTACAAGACGGTCTAATAAAAACCTGTCATGACTGACGATTAAAGCCGAGCCGTTGAAGTCCCTCAGATAATTTTCAAGCCAGATTGTCGCCTCGAAATCCAAATGATTTGTCGGTTCGTCTAAAAGAAGAAGTTCCGCATCCGACAGCAGCACCTTGGCCAAGCCCAGCCGTGATTTCTGTCCGCCGCTAAGCTGTGAGGTTTTTACGTTATAGAAATTCTCGTCGAGTCCCAGTCCGGCGGCGATTTCCTTGATTTTGTTTTCATATTTATATCCGCCGCAAGATTCGAATTCGGCCGACAATCTATCGTATTGTTTCATGGCCTCTTTTAATTTATCGCCGGAAAGACCGCTTAGGCTCTCCGCTGATTCGTGAAGCCTGTTTTGTTTTTTGAGAATATCCTGTGCGGTGCTGTGAAGCTCTTGGAGAACGGTTTTATCATCTGAAAATTGCGGTTCCTGCGGAAGATAGCCGATGGACAGATTCTTTTTAGTGTGAATTTTACCGATGTCAGGTTTCAATTCGCCAAGTATTAATTTTAGCAGTGTGGTTTTGCCGCAGCCGTTTGGCCCGACAAGACCGGCTAATTCGTTCGGATGAACTTTTAGCGTGAGCTTATCGAATATCGTATCCGCCCCGAAAGTTATATGTATATCTTCTAATGCTGCTATCGCCATTGAGACATTATACACAAAAATCAGTATTTGCGTACAGCGGGTAGCGTATAGCGTTTAGGTTTTCTTTTCGCTGCAATTTTGTCATGCTGAGCACAGCGAAGCATCTATGTGTTTTAACAATATAGATCCTTCGGCTTCGCCTCAGGATGACAAGTCGAGCATCCAGTATCGTCTTCAGTTCATCGGTTACGAGGCCCGATTTGAAAACTCGAAATCCGAAGTACTAATATCTAAACCATATCTAATAACCTAAATTCAAATTACCAAAACAATGGATTTTAAGCATTTAGAGCCTCTAAACAAAATAAACAGTGGCACGGGCATCTTGCCCGTGAAACCTGTAAATCACGGCCTTGAAGGCCGTGCCGCGAAAAAAGCTCTTTTTGTTAGAGGCATTTTAAGCATCGGATTTGGTATTTAGATATTCGTATTTAAACTGACGGGCTTCGTAACCCTGAACCGTCATACGACAACTTCAAGCATCTATCTACTAACCGCTATCCGCTCTACGCTAAAGCATTGAAAAACCCTGTTTTTGCCTGTATAATCCTAATCTGAAATCTCGGGGACGGATTATGGCCAAAATAGCGATAAATTGGGACAATACTACTGATGAGCAGCTTTTGCAGATGCGGGTTCGGGACTTGGGGCTGCAAATCGCAGGTTCCGAGCTTGAAGCTCGAATAAATCAGCTTTATGAAGAATTAAACGCCAAGGGTATTGCGTTTCGCCCGCCCTGTTATCTGGCTGATGAATGGCTTTGTCCTGACAGAGAGCCGATAATCGGGATACCTTTTTGCCTTGCTCACCCGCGGTTAAAGCACATAGAGCAGCAGATGATGCTTGAGGTAGAAGGAGGGACTGAACAGACCTGCATGAAGCTTTTGCGGCACGAGACCGGCCACGCCATAAACTACGCCTACGAATTTTTCAAAAAAACTCAATGGCGGCAATTGTTCGGTCCAATGAGTACGCGGTATTCCGATACTTATCATTATCTGCCTTATTCGCGGCGGTTCGTGGTGCATCTCGAAAGCAATTATGCGCAAGCTCATCCTGACGAGGATTTTTCGGAAACTTTTGCTGTCTGGCTGACTCCTAACAGTAATTGGCAGGAAGAATACAAAGATTGGCTCGCAATAAAGAAATTGCAGTACGTTGATAATCTGATGAAAAAAATCGCCGACATTCCTCCGCACATCGCTCCGCCGAACAACCCTCCGTGGTCCGCCTCGAAAATGACTTCGACTCTGGCTGCTTATTACAAGCGAAGACGTGAATCTCTCGGAAATGAGTTTCAGGCATTCTATGATGATAAATTAAAAACACTTTTTACAGCCAAGCCCGCACCCGACGTGAAAAAAGCCTCGAAATTGCTCCGCCGTCACCGAAAAAAACTTGTTGATAACGTCTCAAAATGGACAGAGCATCGAAAATATGATATTTCACAACTGCTTGATAAGCTGATTATGCGATGCGATGCACTTGAGCTTTTGGCAAAAGATGACGATATTATTGGAGCGGCGGCTTTGATTACTACTATCGCGGACAATACATTTAAATACGTTCAGAGGTATGACTGATTATGACAAGGAAGTTAAAAATAACCGTGCTTGTTGATGAAGCTGAAATTCCTGCTGATGACCCTGATTTCATCAAAACAGACGAAACAACTGTCACAGAGTATCATGTTATCAGAACGCTGCGGCAGCTTAGATATAACGTGTCGGTAGTTCCGGCCGGCGAAGATATAAAAAGTTTAGTCAATATTCTGACCGAGAACAGACCGCAGCTTGTTTTTAATCTTACCGAGCATATCGGAGGCGAACGTTGGCAGGATAAAAGTATCGCAGCTTTGCTGGATGTTATGAAAATCCCTTTTACCGGAACAGGAGTTAACGGTCTTTTTCTTACACGGGACAAACAGCTTTGCAAACGCCTGTTAAGCTCTCACAGGGTTCATACTCCGGCGTTTGCCGAGTTTTCTCCGGGCAAACCGATACGAATTTCAAAAAAACTTCCTTTTCCTCTTGTTGTCAAACCTAATTTGGAAGACAGCTCGGAAGGTATTTCCAACGATTCGCTTGTAAAAAACGAAGATGAGCTTAAAGAGCGTGTCGAGTTTGTCATGTCAAGATGGAATCAGCCGGTTATTGCAGAACAGTTCATAGACGGAAGAGAGCTTTATGTCGGAATCATGGGTAACAGCAGGTTAAAAGTTTTGCCGGTTCGCGAGTGTTTCTTTAATCATGCAGTCGAAGGCAAAGGGCCCTATATGGCCACCTATAGGGTTAAATATAATAAGAAATACAGGGAGAAATGGAACATCGAATTCGGCTTTGCCGATTTGGAAGCATCGATAAGGAAAAAGGTCGAAAACGCATGCAAGAAAACTTATCGCATTCTGCAGATTCAGGATTATGGTCGAATTGACATGAGGCTGACGGAAAATAACGAGGTTTTTATAATCGAAGCCAACGCAAATCCCGATATTGCATACGGTGAAGAAATCGCGGAATCTGCACATCAAGCGGGCCTGACTTACGAAAAATTTATAGACCGTATAATTCAGCTTGCCCTTGCCAGATATAAAGGATAACCGGTGTATTTCGGTGTCCGCCGCGAGCCGAAATTACAGAGGTGAATTTGCTTGACTAAGCCCCATCGCAATAATAGACTCGCTCGTTTTATTAGACAATGATTTTAGGATTTTAACAGTGGAACAGGCTATAGCAAAAGCAGCATGTTTGATTGAAGCAATGCAGTATATCCGCAAGTTTCGCGGCCGGATTGTCGTTGTTAAGCTCGGCGGAAGCGTGTTGGACGATGAAATCCTGCGAAAAGAGCTTCTGACCGATGTTGCCTTTATGCATACTGTCGGAATTTGGCCGATTATCGTTCACGGCGGCGGAAAAGCCATTAATAAGGCTATGAACAAGGCCGGACTCGAACCGGTCTGGGTGCAGGGCCGCCGCTACACCGACGAACGGACTCTTACCATTGTTGAACATACTCTTGTCCGCGAGGTCAACACCCCGATTTGTCAGCAGCTTACTGACCTCGGCTGTACCGCGATGGGACTGCATTCTTTGAGCAGCTGCGTTTTATTTGCCGAGCCGCTTCGTCTTAACGGTGAAAACGGCAGAAAAATCGACCTCGGTTTTGTCGGACAGATAAACGATGTAAACGCTGAACTTTTGAAAATTTTATGTTCTACAGGAACTATTCCTGTGATAGCCTCGGTCGCGTTTGACAAAAAAGGCGGCAAGCTTAACGTCAACGCTGACAGCGCCGCAGGTTTTGTCGCTGCCGCCGCAGCCGCGGAGAAATTAGTTGTTGTCAGCGATACGCACGGCATACTTTCAAATGTCAACGACCAGAGCAGTACGATATCTTCAGTTGACGAAGAAAAAATAAAAGGAATGATTGAAAGCGGTATTATCACCAGCGGTATGATGCCCAAAGTCGATGCCTGTCTAAAAGCTATCGATGCCGGAGTGAAGAAGGCACATATTATCGACGGCCGAATTCCGCATTCGCTGCTGCTTGAAATTTACACCGCTAAGGGAATAGGCACCCAAATTGCCAGATAAAATCGTTTTTCATCACTTAAGTGCAGGGGTTCTTGAAAATGACTACGAATGAAACGATAGAATTATTTGATAAATATGTTATTGCCAATTACAAACGGCTGCCGCGCGTAATTGTCAAAGGCCAAGGCTGCTATCTCTATGACGCCGATGGAAACGAAATTCTCGATATGTTTCCCGGCTGGGCGGTTAGCGGTATAGGTCACTGTCACCCGAAACTTGTCGAGGCTGTCCGCAAACAGGCCGGTGAGCTGCTGCATATAGATAATACTTTTTACTCCGAACCGCAGGGCATTCTGGCAAAGTTGTTAAGCGAACGCGCTTTTGGCGGAAAAACCTTTTTCTGCAACAGCGGAGCTGAAGCCAACGAAGCCGCTCTGAAATTAGCGAGGCTCTATACCGCAAGTCATAAATACCGTTTTATCACAGCCGAAGGAAGTTTTCACGGCAGGACTTTCGCCACGGTAACAGCTACCGCTCAGCCGAAATATCACGAAGGATTTCTGCCGCTGCTGCCGGGTTTCAGCTATGTTCCTTTCAATGACATTAAAGCTTTGAAAAACACATTTACAGATGAAGTAGCCGCTGTAATGGTCGAGCCAATTCAAGGCGAGGGCGGAATAAATCTGGCGACTCAGGATTATCTTCGGGCTATACGCGAGCTTTGCGATGAAAACGGCGCGGTTATGATTTTAGACGAAGTACAAACAGGTATCGGCCGAACAGGAAAATGGTTTGCCTATCAGCATAGCGATGTCGTACCTGATATTATCACTATGGCAAAAACGCTCGGCGGCGGAGTAGCTATAGGAGCTATGATGGCCAAGCCGGAAATTGCAGCGGCTCTTGTCCCCGGTAAACATGCTTCGACTTTCGGCGGGAATGCTCTTGCTTGTGCGGCGGCCATAGCTGTTATCGAAACAATCGAGCAGGATAATCTGCTCGAACACGCCAAAAAACTCGGCGATTATGCATCGCAAAAACTCCAAACACTTAAAGAAAAATATGATATTATCGACCACATCCGGGGAATAGGACTTATGATAGGCGTGCAGTTAACAAAACCGGGTGCACAAATCGTAGATAAATGTCTTGAAAAAGGGCTGCGTATCAATTGTACTCATGATACTGTTCTGCGATTTATGCCGCCGATGATAGCGACCGAAGAACATGTCGATAAAGCTGTGAGTATTTTAGACCAAGCAATAACGGAAGTATCAAAATGAAAGATTTTCTTTCGATAGATAGTTTTACTCCGCAGCAGTTGACCGAACATCTCGAGCTTAGCAGCAAACTAAAAAAACTCTATAAAAAAGGCAAACGAGACCTCTGTCTTTGCGGCAAGACACTTGTAATGCTCTTTGAGAAACCTTCGCTGCGGACTCGTCTTAGCTTTCAGGTCGCTATGACCGATTTGGGCGGCTCGGCTATTTACGTTAAACCCGAAGATATCGGTGGAATCGGCAAACGCGAACCGGTAAAAGACATTGCCCGCGTACTAAGCCGATATGCACATGGTATTATGGCCCGAACTTTCGAGCATAATACAGTGGTTGAATTGGGCAAATACGCGACGATTCCGGTTATCAACGCTCTTACCGACTGGTCTCATCCTTGTCAGGCTATGGCTGATGTTATGACTATTCAGGAGCATCTCGGTAAACTCAAAGGTGTTAAAATTGCTTATGTCGGCGATGGAAATAATGTTGCTCGTTCACTCGCTTTTGTTTGCGGCAAACTCGGAATGAAAATGAGTATTGCTTCACCGAAAGGATATGAGCTTGACGCGGAGTCTATCAGCAAAGCCAACAGCCTTGCTGCAGACAGCGTTAATCAAACTAATGACCCTGCTGAAGCTGTGAAAAATGCTGATGTAATTTATACCGATACTTGGGTCAGTATGGGCCAAGAAAATGAGAAGCAAAAACGAATTAACGATTTCGCCGGTTATCAGGTAAATACCGAACTTTTAAAAAATTCGCCCTCCGCCAAAATTATGCACTGTCTGCCGGCATATCGCGGCTTTGAAATTTCCGACGAAATTGTAGAGTCGCCGAACTCTATTATCTTCGACCAATCCGAAAATCGCTTGCACTTCCAGCGTGCACTGCTGAAAAAACTGATGAGTTAATCTGAGAGCTTGGTTTGACTTTTTATCAGTTTTCTGGCATAATAGAATTTAGACATGGATGTTCTTATGCAATTTTAGGACGAGATTGTGCTTATGACACATCACAAAATAATAATCGGTGATTCACGAGAAATGTCCGATGTGTCGGATAAATCTATACACTTAATTGTTACATCACCGCCTTATTGGCAGCTCAAAGATTATGGAAATGGCAGTCAAATTGGATTTGACCACAGCTACGAGGATTATATAAACAATCTTAATCTTGTCTGGAACGAGTGTTACAGAGTTTTACATAACGGCTGCCGATTATGTATAAATATCGGCGACCAATTTGCTCGTTCTGTTTATTATGGTCGTTATAAAGTAATTCCTATCAGAACTGAAATAATCAAATTCTGCGAAACAATAGGATTTGATTATATGGGGGCGATTATCTGGCAAAAGGTAACAACCTGCAATACGACCGGCGGTGCGACAATAATGGGTTCTTTTCCTCATCCGCGCAACGGAATTATAAAAATTGACTATGAATTTATCCTTATTTTTAAAAAGCATGGAACAGGGCCGAATGTAATCGCGAGTATCAAAGAAAATTCTAAGATGACAACAGAGGAATGGAACCAGTATTTTTCCGGACACTGGAATATCCCGGGCGAAAAACAAAATGGGCATCTGGCAATGTTTCCCGAAGAAATCCCCAGAAGACTCATTAAGATGTTCAGTTTTGTAGGAGAAACCGTACTAGACCCATTTGCAGGCAGTGGCACTACTGCCCTTGCGGCAAAAAATCTTGGAAGGAATTCTATTGGTTATGAAATAAATGCGAGTTACCAATCTGCTATCAAAGAAAAACTTGGCTTGGAAAACAAAAGTTTCTTTGACAAATTTAGGTTTGAGATTGCAATAAACAGAGAAGATGATATTGACTGGTCTGAAAAAATAAAAAAATTGCCTTATATTTTCAAAGATATAATCCAATTTGATAAGAAGATTGACCCGCGGAAAATACAGTTTGGCTCAAAAATAAATCATAAAAGCGGAGAGCGTGAAACTTATTATCCGGTAATAGATATTATCTCACCTAATCAATTAATTGTTGGGGCAGGTGTGCCGATTCGGTTGATAGGGGTCAAAGAGAGGCAGGAAACACGTAATGCTGCAATCGAATTTTTGAAAGACAAAACACATGGACAAAAAGTATTCATGAAGTTTGACACCATCAAACATGACCGCGAAAAAAATCTCCTTTGCTATTTGTATCTGCCGAACAAAACATTTCTTAACGCACACTTAATAAAAAGCGGCTTGGTAGACGTTGATACTTCTCTTAATTATAAACTTAAAGATAAATTTATTGCTTCTTTGAGAGGTAGCTGATGCCTAAAGAATGGATTCTTAATCAAGCTAATATGAGGTGGGGACTAACGCGCAAAAACAAAGTAGGTCCTGTTGCAGAGTTAATAAGAAAATGTTCACCTCGCACAACCGAAGATTGGGAGAAATTCTATTATCAAAACGCCTATCCAAGGGAACATCTGGAGCAACTTGGCAGGCAGTTATATATTAAAATTAGCGAAGTATGCCTTGCCGAAATTGAGAATATAACCGAACAGGATTGTATCGACTTTCTAATTAATCTTGTAGTTAATAGAACATTTGATGGTTACCAGTCAGAAGTCCAAACCATTTACAGCCAGCTACAGGCAGAGCTGGGAGTTAAAATTGAGCCTGCTCCAGATGCATGGGACCGAGGTTATAATGTAGATTTCTTCATAAAAATAGATGAAAAATATATAGGGATTCAAATAAAACCGGCAGGCCATGCTTACATTACGCAGATAATTAACGAACGGCAGTTTCAGAAAAGTACTCATGAGAAATTTACTGCTAAATATGGCGGAAATGTTTTTTACATAATATCGATAGCAGATGGTAAGAAGAAAATAATCTACAACCCTGAAGTAATTGAAGAAATCAAAAAAGAAATTATTAGGCTGCAAGGCAAATAGTGTTTTGAAAAATAAACAAAAAATTCTTATTGCTACGACTAATCCCGGCAAACAGGCCGAGCTTTCCGCTATGCTTGATGCGGACATCCAATGGTTGAGCCTTGCCGATTTTCCGAATTTAAAGGAAGTTATAGAAGACGGCGAAACCTTCGCTGAAAACGCCCGCAAAAAAGCTCTCGGCTATGCAAAGCAAACCGGAGTATGGACTTTAGCTGATGATTCTGGCTTGGTTATAGATGCTCTTGGCGGTCAGCCCGGCGTAAAAAGTGCGCGTTTCAGCGGAGCAAAAGACAAAGAACGCACATTGATAGACCACAAAAATATCGCCAAAGTTCTCGAGCTTATGAAAGATGTACCCTCTGAAAGGAGAGCCGCCAGATTTATTTGCAGTATATGTTTGGCAAGTGTTGATAACATCCTTATCGAGACGCAAGGTAAGCTCGAAGGTTTTATTGCTCGAAACAAGACAGGCACCGGCGGTTTTGGTTATGACCCGATTATGTTCGTTCCGCAGGTGAATAAAACAGTTGCCCAAATGCTGCCCGACGAAAAGAACGCAATCTCCCACCGCGGAAATGCAATACGCAAACTAAAGCCGTTGCTTGAAAAATTGTTGAAATGATTCAGGGATGTAAAATGAAATATCCGTTATTCAAAAACCCGCAACAGTATCTTGAGTTCTGAAATGGAAATAGACCCGGTACAAGTTTTCTGACTCCGTTGTTTGAAAATAACAGTAGTGTTTAAAAAAGACGTTTGCGGTTCGTATGATTGCTGAGCGATTGTTTTTTTGCAAGTTCGAATACAGCTTAGTTCTGAATTATTTTCCTGAACTTGCTATTAGTGCCTTTGCCTTTTCCACTTGAAAAGGGAGCAAATCCCTCGGAACATTTGCTTTTCCCAAAACTTTAAAAACCATATATCTCGCGCATTGGGAGTAGTCGCCTTTGCAATATTATTCCTGCCTTATCTTTGCCATTACGTCGATTTCTTTTAGAACTTCATTCTCAAAGTAAGGGCAGCCTTCTAAACATTCACAATCCGGCATATTAAATCCTTAACATTTAAGTTTGCACGTCTCCCTGTTTTTGAAAAATATGTTTGATTTTATAGCTATATTCGGCTTTGAGGCCCCTTATCAATGAATTTTTTGCTTTAACTTGAAATTTTCTCCAAGCCCGTATATCATGCAGCAATGTTTACTTTTGATTATATAAAAAAGTTGAAACGTTCTGCCCTTATAAGCCACGACAAATTGCTGTTTTTAACCTTATTTTCAATATTTTTGCCGCTCATCAGCGGCTGTGCGTCAGCACCGAAACCCACGCAGAAACTCGTTTCCGACGATATAGCCGAGCTTATAATCCGCCTCGATCCGCCAAGCCGATGGCGATACGACAATGCATTTATGGTTCAGTCGTTATATGAAAAATGGCAGGTCTCGCAAAACCCTGCTCACCTCAAATGGGTCAAAAACTGGCTTGACGAAATGCTCACCGACGAAGGTAAAATCATCGGATTTCATCAAAAAGACTATAACCTTGATATGATTCAGCCGGGAAAACTTTGTCTGGCTATGTATAAACAATTCGGCGAAGAAAAATACAAACGGGCAGCCGAAACGCTTCTCGTTCAACTTGAAAATCAGCCGAAAACTTTCAACGGGGGATTCTGGCACAAACAGCGCTATCCTTATCAAATGTGGCTTGATGGTTTGTTTATGTACGCGCCTTTTGCCGTCCAATACGCCGAAATGTTCCAAGCGAATAATTGGTTTGATGTCGTCGGGTATCAGCTAACTCTAATCGCAAAGCATACTCAAGACACACAGCTTTATCCTGATGACTCGACCCGCAAAGGACTTATGTATCACGGCTGGGATAGCTCGGCCTTCGAGGACCCGCCCAAAAAGCCGCAGGTTTGGGCAGACCCCGAAACAGGACACTGTCCCGAATTTTGGGGCAGAGCAATCGGCTGGTATGCGATGGCTATTGTTGATTGTCTTGACTACCTGCCCAAAGATAACTCATATCGGCCGCAGATAATTAAAATCTTAAACGACCTTGCCGAAGCCCTTGCGTATTATCAAGACCCCGAAACGCATCTATGGTGGCAAGTTGTGGACAAAGGCTACCCGCGCGAAAAATATCCTGATAATTACACCGAATCATCATGTTCGGCTATGTTTGCCTATGCCCTCGGAAGAGCCGCTGAAAAAGGATACCTCGATAAACCTGATTTCTATCTGGATATCTCACGCAAAGCTTTTAAAGGCCTGCTTGCGAATAAAATCTTTTACGATGCTGACGGCAAATTAGCGTTTACCGATACAGTCAAAGTCGGAAGTCTAAGCAGTGACGGCAGTTACAGCTATTATGTCGAAGTGGAAAGGCCGGACAATGACTATAAAGGGGTAGGAGCTCTTATGCGAGCCGCCCTGTGGTACGAAAAGTCACTGTCTGAAAAGTAACTGCACCGCCGCTGACTTGGTGTCTTTTATAGCCTGTAAAAAACTTTAAAAATTTGTAAACTTTTCCCAAGCACCGAATTTCACGCCAATCGTATTTATACTTGGAGGACGGATGATGAATCCGTTTGGGCTGACAATTACACCTCCCGTGTCAGCCCATTTTTTTATCAATCACTCAGGTATTTAAATTTAATTATCAAAGAAAAATGTCATTTTAGACGGCCTGTTGCCCTGTCTAAAAAACCATATCATTTTTTCAGCAGAAGATGTAAAATAACCCGGTCATAATTTCTTTAGAAATGGGCTTTGAAGTATCATTCTTTTAAACAGAAAGGTCAAAAATGAAAACTTCAAAAATCAGCTTAATCGGGCACATCTTTATCTTAACGGCATTCAGCTTTATCACAGTCTGCGGTGATGATTCATTGAAAATCAAGGTTACCAACCCTCTGGACCAGAGCCGTATCAATGAGACAGTCAGCGTTAATCTGACCGAGCTTCCATCAACAGCTCGATTTACGACAGGGGAAATTTCCGTGTTCGATGAACAAACCGAAAAATTCGTTTTATCCCAAGCTATTGATAACAACGGTGACGGAAAAAATGACGAACTGATATTTCAGGCGGATTTCCGCGCCAATCAAAGTAAAACTTTTAGAATCAGCCCAAATGGCGAAGCTCCTGATGTCGATTTAAAAGTGCGGACTAACGCGATGTTCGTTCCTCAGCGAAAAGACGACTTCGCTTGGGAAAACGACAGAATCGCTTTTCGGATGTACGGCCCGGAATTACAGAGAACCGAAATGACCAGCAGCGGAATCGATGTCTGGGTCAAACGGGCTGAATATCCGGTTATGGAAAAACTTTATGCCAAAGGCGATGCGTATTATCACACAGATAACGATATGGGGTTCGATTTTTATACTGTCGGCAAAAGTCTCGGCTGCGGCGGACTTGGAGCATGGCATGAAAATCAGGTCTTGCAGTCGGAAAATTTCGCTTCGTGGAAGATTATCGCGAACGGGCCGATACGCTCGATTTTCGAATTGACTTATAAACCTTGGGATATGGGCGGTAAAATTTCCGGTGAAACAAAACGCATAAGCATCGACCTCGGCTCGAATTTCAACAAAATTCAAAGCACTTTCGACAGTGATATAAATGAGGTTATTTTGGCTGTGGGGATTGTTAAAACCGCTAACGGCGGCAATGCGGTTTTCAGCGATGATAAAACAACGCTGGCTTATTGGGCCAATCCCGACCCGAACAACGGTACAATCGGCTGTGCTGTGATACTTCCGCAAACCGCAGCCGGAAATCAGTCTGCCGTTACCGATAACCAGAATGTTCTGCTGACAAAGCTAAAAGATGCAAATTCAATAACTTATTATACAGGGGCCTGCTGGAGTAAATCCCCCGAATTCAACAGCGAAGAAAAATGGCAAACTTATGTCAAAAATAAAGCCCTGATGCTCGAAAATCCGCTGAAAATTGAAGTGCTGACAAAATAAACTTTTGTCTATTAAAAATTATCTTCGCTGGATGGTTTGTGAATTTTTGATTTCACATCGACAATATCCTGCGAATTGCTAAGCAAAGTATCGTAAGTTATATCGCCAGTTTGGTATAAAGCAATCAAAGAATCATCAAGTGTATGCATGCCGGCTTTTCTGCCCATTTGGATAATACTGGTTAATTGGTGTAATTGTCGTTCACGAATCATTTTTTTAGCGGCAGGGCTTATCATTAAAAACTCCGTCGCGAGTTTCCGACCTTTCTTATCAACAGAAGGAACCAGCCTTTGAGATAAAATTCCTTTAAGACAATTAGCTAATTGCGTAAAGACCTGCGACTGCTGATTTTCGGGGAATATTGATACAATGCGGTCAACCGTTTGTACTGTATTAGGCGTATGGCACGTAGCTATAACCAGATGGCCTGTTTCAGCAGCTATCAGCGCAGTTGCAGTTGTTTCAAGGTCTCTCATTTCGCCGACACAGATAACATCAGGGTCCTGCCTCAAAACATGAATCAAAGCACTTGAAAAGCTCTTAACATCAGTATATAGCTCTTGTTGGACAACCACAGCTCTTTTACGCCTATGAACATATTCTACGGGGTCCTCGATAGTAATAATCTTACACCGTCTTTCACTATTTATAAGGTCTATCATATAATTTAGTGTTGTTGTTTTGCCGCTGCCGGTCGGCCCTGTGATAAGAACTAAGCCGTTGCTTAATCTGCATAAATCCTCTATTTCGGTGGGCAAAAGAAGTTCCTGACGGGTTCTGACATGGTCCATAATCGACCTTATCGCAAGTTCCGGATTGCCGGCATGATAGTATAGTGAAATTCGAAAACGGCCGAGATTCGGGTCATTTATCGAACTGCACAACTGCCAGCTCTGCGAAAAAGCCTTACGCTGTTCTTCATTTAAAAAACTCATTGCTAACTGCGATGTATCCTCTCGAGTTAGCGGCGGCCTGTCAGCAAAAACTATCTCTCCGTTGATTCGATACATCGGCGGCAATCCCGCTACAATGTGAACATCGGAAGCATTCTCTTTTCTCGCTAATATCAATAATTGAGCCATTTGAGATGATACATTCATATCTTACCCGCCAAATAATCTTCTAAAAAACCATCTTTTCCCAATTCGATACAGTTCTTTCCTCGGTTCATCCCATTCGGGATTAAACTGACAGCTTTGCTCAAGCGAGGCTTTTGCTTGGCTCAATCCCAACTTAGCCTGACAGCATCCAAGCTCATACCATGCTAAAGCAGATTTGGGAACAGCCTGAACAACTGAGCTTAAATGCTCAATAGCACTGGAGTATTTGTGTTTACGCCTCAGCAATCTGGCTGCTTCTAATTTAATTACCGGGCTATTCTGATTAGCACTGGATAAAGCTTTACTTATGCAATTTTCTGCAACCGCGCTTTTGCGATGCAGCAAAATCTCGGCACGAGCAAGCCAAACTCTTGGTGTGACATCGTTTTTTGTAACAGAATTATCAGAAAAAGCTAAGGCTTTTTCGAGTTTCGCGTCACGGCAATATGCCAATGATTTTAGAGCAAGCAATTCAGGATGTTCAGGGAAAGATTCCAGCGCTTTATCGGCCCAAACTATTGCTTCCGGATATTCGCCAAGCTCAATAAGCATCAGAATCTGCCATGGCCATGCAGGAAAAATAGAAGGATTTTCTTCGAGAACCCTCGAAAAATTGCGTAAAGCAAGTTCAAAATTTGCTGCGAACCAGTATTTTAAGGCCTCTTGATAAAAAAAATCGGCCTTACGAATAGGCTCACCCTCAGGGCCTTTCTTCGGCAAAGAATCACCAAATTCAAGTTGTGAAAAACGTGCCATTATATTACTCGATAACTCCCCTTTTACTAATTGGCGACCACCTCATAAAGGCTCTTGCGCGCATATCCTCAAATTTATATATGCAAGTCTGCCTTATATATTCATCGTTCGGCATACCATAGGGTCTATATTCCAAACTTATAAAATAAGAATCTGAATCCATATTAAGCGACATCTTGATTCTATGCAACCATCTTGGTACCGGATACCGGCTGTTGTCCATTACTTGACCGTTAATAACAAAAGAATTGCCCTCAATCGCAATTAACTCTCCCGGCAAAGCTGCAACCTGACCAATAACGGTTGTTGTATTTCTGCGCCCAATAGCCCGCGGTTCTATCAAAACCAAAGAACCCCGTTCAAGCATATCAAGCCTGATATTTCGCCTCGCCAGAAAATAATCGCTCGGTTCAACATTATTCCAAGGTATTGTTAACGTCGTATATCCTCCGGTAACAGGAAGAAAAATCCGAGGACTATAACGATATACGAATAAAAGAAATAAATACAGGCCAATCACCGCAAAAGCCTTACTTTTAAAGTTTTCAATATCCTTCCAAAGACTGTGCCTCGTTATAATCCAGATATGAATTCCGATTCCAATTCCTAATAGTGCAAAACCCAGCGAACTCGGGAAAAAATAAATCCCTGATGCTATAAAAACCCACCATAAAAGCACTAACCACCAAACTTTTTTAAAGCACCCTTGAAACACATGGCCCAATCCCGGAATAATATCCAAAATAACAGCCGAATAACGTCCTAATTCAGAATATCTGCCCCATCGTAAGCCGACTTCAATATCAGGAACAATATGCCGTCTGCGGAACATTCTGAAAATATTACGAACGGGCTTTTTCCAGTTAGGCATGCGCGGCGGATGAATAGAAATAGAGCCTGCTGATATTTCTAATATCGAGTCGCACTTGAAACACCGTGTCTTTCCCGGGATGTTTTCAAATTGACATCGAGGACATCTCATCTATTACTGCTCTTTTACTTTCAAGTCCTGATGAAGGTTTATACGCGCTTTAGTTTCAGGCTCGTACAATTCACTGGTGTGCTTCTGGTTTTTAATTTTACCGACAACATTGGCCAGCCATTCCGAATAAGCAAGACAGGCCTTTCCCTTTGCACCTTTGACGTGAACTTTAACCTCGCCGTTTTTTGAAATGCTTATCTCAACTTCGTGCTGTGCCATTTTTCAGTCCACCCATCTGCGGATATTGATACGAATACTCTGGTCATCCATTACTTCTTCGTTCACAATATTAAAATTCTTGTTCTTTATTTCGCTCATTACTCGGTTATAAACAAAGCATTGAGTCATTTTTTCCATAAATTCCTGAGCAATTGTGCGAAGTTCAGCTTTATTATGACCAACTCCTTTAGCGCAGACTTTACAGCGCCCCCGCTCATCTCGAAAGACTCGCAATTCAACAGTTCCTTTCTGAAGAACGATTTCCTGTCCGGTTTTCACGCTTTCGGCAAGGACTTGGCTTTCCTGAACTTCCAGCTCAACGCTTTCTTTATTCTGAACCTGCCCTTCTACCTCTGTCTTTGCTTTAACAGCCTCTTTTACAGACACAAAACCAAGTGCTGAGGCTGCTCCGGTCACAGCCGCAAGAATAACAGGCCAGTTACTGATAATAATAGGCGCTAAAATTACTACTGTGCTCATAAATTCCACCCCATAAAAAATTATAGTTCCAATCTGCGCGTTCCATGCCCTTCTTCGGCCGCGAGCTTAGCGCTTGTCGCCTGACGAGCACGCCCCTCAGCCCATTTGCGCAATTGGTCAATATTTTCACTCATAGTTTTCGATAAAGGAACTGTTTGGGTTATACTTTCTACCAGACGTGCCGTTGTTAACTCGGTTTTTTCAAAAAAGACATTGAACATACCATTGACGATAACCTCTTCTATTTCTGCGCCGCTGTAGCCGTTTGCTGTTTTTGCTAACTTGTCAAGGTCAAACTTCGACGCATCCATCTTGCGTTTGGATAAATGAACCCTGAAAATTTCTACGCGTTCCTTGTAGCATGGCAAATCAACAAAGAAAATTTCATCAAATCTGCCCTTTCGAAGCAGCTCCGGCGGGAGCAGGGAAACATCATTGGCAGTCGCAACTACAAATACAGGGCTCTTTTTTTCCGACAGCCACGTAAGAAAAGTGCTGAAAACTCTGGAGCTTGTACCGGCATCTGTATCTGAATCACTGCCGCGGGAACCGCGGAAAGCTTTGTCTATTTCATCAATCCAAAATACCACAGGCGAAACCGATTCAGCCACTTGTATCGCGCGCCTCATATTTTGTTCGGATGACCCGACCAAACTGCCGAATACTCGACCGACATCAAATCGCAATAATGGTAACTGCCAAATATTGCTGATAGTTTTAGCCATCAGACTTTTGCCGCAGCCCTGCACTCCTAAAAGAAGAATGCCTTTAGGGGCCGGCAGACCAAAAAGACGAGCCTGTTCGGAAAAAACAACGGAACGTTTTTGCAGCCAGCTTTTAAGCTCGTCTAATCCGCCAACTGACCCTAAATTTTCTTCCGTATCGTAATATTCAAGCAGGCCGCTTTTTCTGATTATTTGTTTTTTCTCGGAATTAATAATACTCAGGCTTTTCTCATTCAATCCGCGATTCTGGACAAGTGTCTTGGCCAAAACGTTTTCAGCTTCATTTAATGTCAGACCCAAAAGAGCATGCACTATTTGCTCTTTGACTTTCGTGTCTATTCTAACATTCAGCTTTGGGTTATCTTTGACTTGGTCAATGATATGAGCAAGCAGCTTCGTTAATTCTTTTTCACCCGGCAAATCAAAGTCTATAATTGTCAAATCCTTCTCAAGCTCAGCGGACATTTCAAACATTGGGCTGACCATAACTATCGTTTTATAGGTATTTTTCAATGAAGCCGCCACTTCTCGAAGGCGGCGTATCACGGACATATTTTGAGACTTTAGAAACGGATGAAAATCCTTAAAAACATATAGAGCAGGGTCAACTTGCTCAACCACGCTGTCAAGTGCAACAAGGGGGTCTTGTGTCGCGGTATCACGATGTTTTTGTGATAAAATACTCGTTCCTGCAGGGATAAGACCGGTATTAATTGACCATTCAAATACTTTTTTATCTAATCTTTCAGCGATTCTTATTATTTCTTCCTGAACCCTCTGTTCCTCCCAGCTTATCACATAAACAAGGGGGTACCTTGCTCTAATCAGCACTTCAAGCTCGCCAAGCTGATTTTTAAGAGCTGCATTTAGATTAACTTTCTGAATGTTTTTCGCCTGTTGTGGTTCTTCCATCCTCTTTTGCCCTTATTTTCTTTGGTTTCTTTCAAGGGAACAAACGCATCTGCAAAACTCAGCATGTCTTCATCAAGCCCCACCAATACTAACCTTCCATCAGCAAGTATCCTTATTTCCTGATCACCGGGTTCTTTTGTGTATTTTTTAGCTTTACTCATTGTATCAGATTAAGATGTAAATTACGAGCGTAATCCACAGTTCTTTCGTACTCAGGTTTATCAAGATATGCCTTTGGGGCATAAATAGCCTCGGCAGGCGGAACATAATCTCTTCTAAGACTTAATTTAACATTGGGTATTTCCGAGGCTATCCAGTTTATAATGGGTTTTGCGCAGCATTCAAAATGTCCCGGAAGAACCAGATGCCTTACAATAATATCCGCCTGTCTCGCGGCTGTTAATATATTGCTGCTTACTACCTTAACATAATTCTCTGTCCCCAGAATTTTCCCCGCACAGCCGTCGTTTCCACACTTGAAATCAGCAAGATAAATATCAACAAAACCATCAAGAAGTCTTAGCAATTCCCCTGCAAAATACATATTTGAATTGAGTAATACACAGGTATCCGGACTGATATTCCCAAGAAGTTCAAAAACACCGTGCATGCTGATAGTCGGCTCTCCGCCTAAAAGATTCAGTGTTTTTGCACCCTGCATTTTACGCTGTTCAATCTTCATAGCCATTTGTCTTAGAACAATTTCACAAGCCGCAGAAGGCTGATTATTCCATTCCGCAACCGTACAGAACTCGCATTTTAAATTACAACCGGCAAAATAAATCTGATGAGAAGGATTCAGTATATTTTCTTCAAAAGGATGAAGCATTTCACGAAAACAGCGAACTTTATCATCCAGACCACAATACCCCTTTTCGCCCTTTATCCGGTCAACTTTGCATAACCTCGGACAAAGCGTGCATTTTTTTAAAATTTCCCGCACCTTTTCAGCACGGACACCAGCTTCTTTATGAGATTCTTTCTTCACCTTTTTTAATCAATCTCAATAAAATTCCCTTTGGGAGCGGCAGTATTTCCTGGCAATGCTACTTGTTTGCGTTTTTTCAACCCCCAGCACAATTTGACATATAAATAGCCGACAAGAGCTCCTAATACCCAGATTAACCCTATCGGCTGTGCTATATTAATCAATATTCCGGCAACAATAAAAAGAATCACCAAAAACTGAGCTTCAAGGACGGCAATAAAGAAATAAAATCTTCTGCCCCGATTAAGCAGCCCGAAAACCGCAAGTATCCCATAAGTACAGGCTGCGGCACCAGTTCCAATATAGCCGCCTCCGAAAAGAGCTGTAATTAATCCCCACAATAAACCGCAAATCACCGAGACAACAAGCCATAACATCAAAAAGGATTTTGTCCGCCATTGCCGCTCGACGTCGCTACCGATAAAGAGAATTGTAAAGCAGGAAAAGACAAGATTTAAAGAACAGCCGTTAACAAAAGGATAAGTTGCCAATTGCCAAATTTTTCCTTTAATTAGACCCTGCCCACTGATTGCAAGGTTATCAAATGAAAAAACCGGCAAATAATTGGTAAAAATAAAGCCGATTACCAGCAATACAAGTAAAACTACTACCCCGGGTGTAAAAATTTTGGTTGGGGATATTTTTAAATCAAATTCTCTGGTCTTATCCATATTGGCTGTCTCCCTCTTAAAATAAGCCTCAGAATACCATTGCCCCATATAATATATACGCAACCCTACCCCAAAAACTGTTAATGGAGCCGATGGGAGTCGAACCCACGGCCTCTTGCATGCCATGCAAGCGCTCTCCCAACTGAGCTACGGCCCCGTATTTTTGCTATTTTAACAATTGCGCGCGGTTTTTGCAAATCATTTCCAATACCAACACCGCTTAGTATAATGTCGGCCAAAGCAGTGAATTATCTTCTATTTATCAGGCTGGACAGGCGGGCTGAGATTTGAACGTAAGAAAACGAATATTTATAACCGGAAGAATTCAGGGGGTAGGATTCCGGCCTGCGGTTTATCGGTTAGCCAAACAGCTCAACCTGACAGGGTTCATATATAACGACACAAAAGGTGTTACCATAGAAGCTCAAGGCGAAACCGAGGTGATTACAAAGTTCGTTCACAATTTAGGACAGGATTCCAAAGTTACACCGCTGACCCAAATAAAGTCCTGCAAAACCGTCGACATCCCGTTAACCGAATCAGAAGAAGAATTTGCAATTAAATCGAGTGAGCGAGCCGGCACGGCTTTGTCGCAAGTTAGTCCTGATATAGCTGTATGCGAGGATTGTCTTGGGGAAATGCGCGACCCGTCGAACTTCAGGTACAGGTATCCTTTTATAAACTGCACAAACTGCGGGCCGAGATATTCGATAGTGAAAACGATACCCTATGACCGGCCTAATACGACGATGTCGGAATTTAAAATGTGCGGGAAATGTTCCGCTCAATATAAAAATCCTTCAGACCGGCGGTTTCACGCTCAGCCGGTTGCATGTCCGCAATGCGGGCCGAAGATTTGGCTGACGGACAATACCGGAAAAATCATCGAAAAAAATAGTGACGCGGTTATAAAGCAAACAGCCCAAATGCTCTTAGACGGCAAAATCGCAGCGATAAAAGGTATCGGAGGGTTTCATCTTGCGGTAAATGCTTTGGACAATGAGGCTGTACTGAGATTACGCCTAAGAAAAAAACGCGATGCCAAGCCTTTTGCGATGATGACGGATTCTGTCGAGAAGATAAAAAAATACGCTGTAGTCGGCGAAATTGAGCAGGAAGTTTTAAAAAGTCCTGAAAGCCCGATTGTTCTGCTGCCTAAAAAACCAAATAGTCTTATAGCATCAGCGGCTGCTGAAGGGGTTAATTCTTACGGATTTATGCTTTGCTATGCACCATTGCACTGGCTTTTATTCGAGCAGGGGCCGGAAGTTCTTGTTATGACAAGCGGAAATATCTCCGATGAGCCTCTTATATGTGAAAATGAGGCTGCCTTGGAAAAGTTGAGTGAAGCTGCAGATGTTTTTTTAATGCACAATCGAAAAATCTATCGGCAGGTGGACGATTCTATCGTTCATTTTATTAATAATGAGCCTGTTTTATTGCGCCGGGCCAGAGGATATGTTCCGACTCCGATAATAGCAAAAACAGTCAGCCAAAAAGATATTTTGGCGACCGGCTCTGATTTGAAAAATACGTTCAGCTATGTCAAATCCAATCAGCTAATCGTCAGCGAACATATCGGCGATATGGAAGACGCGAGCGTTTATCGTCATTATGTAAAATCCATAAATCATTTGGAAAAGCTTTTCGAGGTCGAGCCTCAAATCATAGCTTGCGACCTTCATCCCGGATATTTTTCAAGCCAATACGCAGGGTCGCTTAAAAATGCCAAGTTCGTCAAGATTCAGCATCACTGGGCTCATATCGCGTCGGTTTTGGCTGAATATGAATTAGATGAAAAAGTTATCGGATTAGAATGTGACGGGACCGGTTACGGCACCGACGGAGCGGTTTGGGGCTGTGAGTGTCTTATAGCCGACCTCGAAAACTTCGAGAGGTTCGGACATCTGGCATATTATCCTTTAGCTGGGGGTGATTTAGCATCAAAAGAGGCTATCAGGCCTGTAATTGCGTTATTAAGTCAGGCTTACGGAGATGAATTTGATTTGTCAAAATTCGTAGGACTTTTAGAAAAAATCGAGCCGAATATTGAAAAACAGAAGCTGATTTGGGAGCAGATTCGCAAAAAAATAAATACAGTCAATACATCAAGTCTCGGACGGGTTTTTGATGCGGCTGCTGCGATAGCCGGACTTGGCAATTATAATCATTTCGAAGCCCAGCTTCCGATGGCGTTCGAAGCCTGCGCGGATGATACCAATGAGCAAAGGTACGATTTTGACATAATAAATATTGCCGAAGAACCGGTTCAATTGGACCTGCGTAGAATGATAAGGCAATTAGTCGCTGACGCTCAAAAACAGCGTTCTTGTTCAGAAATTTCAGCGAAATTTCATAATTGTATAGCTGCAGGTCTGTGCGCAATGGCCAAAAAGGCAAGAGATATGAGCAAATTGAACAAAGTCGCCCTCAGCGGCGGGGTTTTTTGTAACAGATATTTGACAAATCGGTTAATTCAATACTTGAACCAAGCGGATTTTGTCGTATTATTTAACCGCTATGTGCCGAGTAATGACGGCGGAATTTCGCTCGGCCAAGCAGTCATTGCAGCAAAACAAAGTTCTCGTCATTAATAATTCGTAACACACAAGTTATAGCTTCAATTTTTGTATGTCGTTAGAGCATGGCAAGGATTGCCTGTTTTAGCTTCGGAACCTCGTTCTGTGTAATTTCCCAAATTTTTTCGATATCAATGCCGAGGTAATCGTGAACAAGAACATTGCGAAAAGCGGATATATAGTGCCATTCTATTTCCGGATGTGCTTCTTTAAGTGATTCCGAAAGTCTTTGAGTCGATTCGGTCATCGTCTGAAGATTTCTCAAAACCGCATCTTGAATAGTATGAGAAGCCATGAACTCATCTTTACCTGACGATGCATTTTCTTCTATGCGACTGATACAATCCAAAATATAACGCAGATAAACGGAATCGTCTTTCATAAGGCTTTGGCCTCGCGAAGAACGTAATCACGGATATGTGGATTAAGAGCTTTTTCTGTGACTACATCTACATGGCGGCCAAGTAACTGCTCGAGGTCAAGTACTAAGCCGGCAGGAAACCATGAGCTTGTGTTTGTTCCAGCTTCGACCAGAAAATCTATATCGCTTTGTGGCTTGTCTTCACCGCGAGCTACAGAGCCAAAAATACGAACATTTCGAACTCCATGCTTGGCAGCAATTTGGTTGATTTGGTCTTTTTGCTCGTGAATAATCCGGCTGATACTCATAAGGCATCAATATTAAAAAATATAAGCTTTTATAACATTGCATGTAGAATAGAAAATAATCGTTGGTTTGTCAATATTTTCTATTCTTTCACATAACCAATAATACCGCAAATTTACTATATTTAGCACCTTATTCCCAATTCGTATTTGATTTTTAATACGATATTGCTATTAGGCCTTACAATTAATAAAATAGACCGAGAACATTAAATAACAACTTGAAGTATAAACAAGAAACGGACGACGAATATGTGTTTAGCGGTACCTGCGAGAATAGTTGAGCTGGAAGGTGATAATGCGATTGTCGATGCAATGGGCAACCGCTTTCGCGCCAAAACTACGCTTTTACCGGATGCGGCACTGGGCAACTTAGTGCTGGTTCACGCGGGCTTTGCGATTTCTATTATTGACGAAGAAGAGGCCAAAAAGACTTGGCAGCTTATCGAACAAATTGACAATTTTCTTGAAACAGACAAAAAAGTTTCGGGCTGATTATTTTAAATATGCTCAGAAGAATAAGTATAGCTCATAAATTAATAGACGCAGCCTGCGAGAAGCTCGGCAGGCCGTTTAATATTATGGAAGTTTGCGGAACACATACAGTAGCTATATTCCGCAACGGCGTGCGAACATTTATACCCCAGCAGATGAATCTTATCTCCGGACCCGGCTGCCCTGTCTGTGTTACCGACCAGCGTTATATCGAGAATTGTCTCGAAATGGCGCAGCGAGACGATTGTATAATCGCAACCTATGGCGATATGATTCGCGTTCCGGGGACGACCGGCTCTCTTGAAAAACACAGAGGAACCAATGTCCGGGTAGTTTTCAGTGCTGAAGATGCCCTTGTGCTTGCCAAAGAAAATCCCAATAAGACAGTAATTTTGCTGGCTGTTGGTTTTGAAACCACAGCTCCGGCGACTGCTGTAGTTGTTAAAGAGGCGGCAGAGCGGGGAATCGAAAATTTCTGCGTATACAGCGGCCATAAATTAGTCATTCCGGCAATGAGAACCTTGCTTTCGAACAAAAATAATAACATCGATGCTTTTCTTTGTCCCGGGCATGTCAGTATTATTATAGGATACGGGGCATTTCGAGAAATAGTCGATGATTTCGGCAAGGTCTGCGTTGTAGCCGGGTTCGAGCCTATGCAAATAATAGAAGGTTTGGCGGAAATTTGCCGGCTTTTGACGGAAGATAAAAAAGAGGTTGTTTCGATATACACAGCTGTCGTTACCGAAAAAGGAAACCAAAAAGCCCAGCAGCTTTTAAGTGAGGTCTTCGATAGTGCTGACGGATACTGGCGAGGGTTGGGTAAAATAGAAAAAAGCTCACTCGTTTTGAAACCCAAATACGAGCAGTTCGATGCGGTGAAAAGATTCGCGATAAACGAGCAGCCTTACAAAGATAAAAGCGGATGCCGATGCGGCGAGGTTTTATGCGGGCTTATAGAGTCACCGGAATGTAAACTTTTTGGAAATGCCTGTACCCCCCAAGAGCCCGTCGGCCCGTGTATGGTAAGCGGCGAAGGAACATGTGCTGCTTGGTATAAATACAACCGAAAAAGACACACTCGATGACAAATCAAGAAACAAAAAGAATACTTCTTGCGCACGGAGGAGGCGGCCAATTAAGCGATGAATTAATCCGCAAGACTATTTGTCCTCGTCTCGGCGGGCAAGCTGAGCAATTAGCCGACGCTGCAAGAATCGAATTAGATTCGGGCCGAATTTACTTCACAACGGACAGCTATGTTGTCAAACCTTTGTTTTTTAACGGCGGAGATATAGGCAAACTGGCAGTCTGCGGTACTGTTAACGATTTGGCGGTATCAGGGGCAAGACCGATTGCAATTTCATTGTCATTTATAATCGAAACAGGCTTCGAATTCGAGCTGCTTGAGAGGATACTCGATAGTATCTGTCTGGCTGCTGAAGAAAATAAAGTTAAAATCGTTACCGGCGATACCAAAACCGTCGAAACCGGCGCTGCGGATAAAATTTTTATCAATACTTCGGGAATCGGGGTTCGATACCCGAATATAGAGCTGGGATTCGACAAAATCGCGGCAGGTGATAAAATTTTGCTTAGCGGAACAATCGGCGACCATGGAATGACGATTATTTCCCAGCGTCAGGATATTAAATTCGAATCCATTCTGAAAAGTGATTGTGCCGGACTTGCGGGTATAACAGAACAGCTTTTTGAAAACACAAGCGGGATAAAATTTATGCGTGACCCGACCCGCGGCGGACTTGCGGCTGTGCTTAATGAAATTTCACGTTCGACCGGGTTGGGCATCGAAATCGACGAAGAAAAAATACCTGTTAATCCGACGGTTCAGGCGGCTGCGAATATGCTGGGTTTCGACGTGCTTAGTATCGCTAACGAGGGAAAATTTGTCGCGATAGTATCACCGGAAAAAGCAGACGAAGCTTTGGAAATATGCAAAAAACATCCTCTCGGTCAGCAGGCGAGTATAATCGGTGAAATATGTAATACCCAAGACGAACAGCTGGTGGAACTTAAAACACGGCTTGGCAGCAAAAGAATCGTTCAAATGCCCTACGGCCGAGAATTGCCGAGGATTTGCTGATGCATGAAGCAATGATAGCCCAGAGTATCTTTGATATAATTGCCGCAGAAACAAAAAAACAAAACGCAAAACCGATAAAAGCCAAAATAAGCTGCGGAACATTTAACGCGGTAAATGATGATGTTCTTAGCATAGCTTTCGAATCAATTTCGCGTGAAACCGTACTTCAAAACGTTAAGCTCGAAATCGAACATAAACCTATGCAGGCAAAGTGCCATAAATGTTCGCAAGTGTTCGATTTTGAGATTGTGCGTCCTTTATGCAGCCGGTGCGGCAGCGAACAATACGATTTATTGCCCGATGAGCCGCTGTTGATTGAAGAAATAGAATTCGAGGTCGACCAAAGTAATGAATAAAAAAATCCAAATAGGCAAAAAAATTCTCAGTGCTAATGAAGAATACGCGCGGGAAAACCGCAAAGTATTCACCGAACATCATCTGCCCTGCTTTAATTTAATCTCATCGCCGGGTTCGGGTAAAACAAGCATTCTCGCAAAGACAATCGGCGATTTGAAAGGCAAACTTACTGCGGCTGTGATAGAAGGCGATATCGCCACAGAGCTTGACGCCCAAAGGATACGTTCCGCAGGAGCGGCGGCTATTCAAATAAATACAGACGGAGCCTGCCACTTGACCGCCGCACAAGTCAATTCGGCACTGCAAAAGCTCCCGTTAAATGATTTAGATTTGGTATTCATTGAGAATGTAGGCAATTTAGTTTGTCCGTCAGCCTTTGAATTAGGAGAAGATTCTAAAATTGTTGTGCTTTCAGTTGCCGAAGGCGACGATAAGCCGCTCAAGTATCCGGGTATCTTTTCAAAATCAAAAGTTATGCTGATAAATAAAATTGATTTGTTAGAAGGCCCTGCTAAAGATGATTTCGACGTCGAAAAGGTCAAGGCCGATGCCCGTAAGCTGAATCCTAACATAGAAATTTTCTGTGTATCCGCTAAAACGGGCAAAGGAATGAACGAATGGTATGATTGGCTGCTGCGGGTTACCGCTAAAACCGCTTAGTCGGATTTGGATTTATACAGATTATTTTTTTCGATGTATTCGGCGACCGCCGGAGCAAGCATTTGGCTGACATCGAGATTTTTGGCAATACGGTCGCGTATTTCGGTGCTGCTTATATCAATCAAAGGCGTTTGGATTATATTTTCCTGAAGTTTTTTCACTCTTTCGGCCCCCCAAAGCTCGGTATATCTTTCGAGATTAGAAACATCGTACTCAGGTCGGCGCATAATCGTAATAAAACATTCGTCTATAAGTTCTTCTATATTGTGCCAAAGCGGTAAATCTTTGACGCCGTCAGCGCCTAAAAGCCAATAAATCGCAGCTTTATTGCCGTATCGGCTTTTGAATCGGCGAACAGTATCGAGAGTGAAACTGGGAAAAGGCTTTTGAAGCTCGCAATCACTTATCTCGAACCTGTCATTTTCACCGATTGCGAGCCTAACCATATTTAATCTGTCTGCATCACACGCGGCAGGTGAGTTTGGTTTAAGCGCGGAACGTTTAGCGGGAATAAAAACCAATTTATCTGCGCCGATGATTTTATACGCAGCATCTGCAGCACGAATATGCCCAAGATGAATTGGGTCGAAACTTCCGCCGAACAAAGCTATTGCCTTTATCTTCATAAAAACTCACAGGTATTTTGTAAAATGTTAGCAGATTTTTTGAAAAAAATGAAAAAAATTTTTTATTGTTTTTAAAAGAGCTTTTCGCCGTTTTTCACCCGCTAATCAAGGTTGCACCGAAGCTTTTAATAAGCCGTTGTACCGTTCCGAACAGACAGTGTATTGACAAACCGATATATTTTTGCGCAGTACGCAAAACCGTCTATAAAGCATTTATAATGCTTTATAATACAATTCTATGATTTAAGCAATTACGCTTCGGCTTATAAAAAAAGTACTTAATCTCAACATTGTATTAATATGATAATCGGGGGACAACTTGAAAATAAGTTTTCTGACGGAGGTATTATCAATAGATAAACTTTGCTGTGAAAACAAGTTGTAAATCTTGCGGAACGGATTTTTTTGGAGTATTTTTAGTCCAGTGGCCGATAAAATACTACATAGTGATTTTTATTATTATCTTTGACAATTTAATAAACAGCGGATTCACGGTTGAAATGTTTTCACCGCTGTAAAAGATTTATTTACTGTATTTGCCGAAAGGAGATAACTAATGGCAAAGAAAAAGAAAGCAGCAAAAAAGAAAACTAAAAAAGCCGCAAAGAAGAAAAAATAGTTCTGACATCTGGTGAGATTGCTCACCACTGTATGTTATGCAAAGCGGAAGGAATTTCGGGGAACGGAATTCCTTCCGTTTTTATTTGCGCTTCACGGGCCTCTATATTTACGGTTTTTTGCGGCTTGCAATCATAGCTAAATTACCTATACTGACAGCCTGTTAGAGATTTAAATACTACTGGTTAACGGCAAGGGCATATGGATTATTTCAATTATAAGCAAGGAAATTTGTTCGTAGAAGAAATCGATGTTAGACAAATCACTGAAAAAGTCGGCACCCCTGTTTATATTTACAGCAAGGCGACCTTTCTCGACCACCTGAACAAAATGCAGAAAGCCTACAGCGAGCTGCAGACAACCGTATGCTATTCAGTCAAGGCTTGCGGGAATATAAATATACTTCGCTTTTTGGCAAAAGCATCGAGCGGATTCGATATTGTAAGCGGCGGAGAGTTATACCGTGTTTTAAAAGCCGGTGCAGACCCTTCGAAAATTGTTTATGCCGGAGTCGGCAAGACAGATAAAGAAATCATCGAGGCTCTCGATGCGAAAATAGGCTACTTCAATATCGAATCGCAGGAAGAACTGGAAAATTTGATTCGTCTGACACGGCAAAAAGGCACAACCGCCAAAGCGGCTTTGAGAGTCAACCCTGATATCGAATATAAAACCCACCATTTTCTTAAAACCGGTAAAAGAGAAACGAAATTCGGGGTTGATATAGAAAAAGCTCAGGAAATTTTCGAAAAATATTCAGCGAACGAATCAGTTAAACTCTGCGCGATTCACATACATCTTGGAACGGGCGGCAAAAAAATAGACCCCTATGTCGAGACAGTACAAAAAGCTTTGCCTTTAATCGATAAATTACGAAGCAGCGGGTATGACATCGAAGCAGTCGATTTAGGCGGAGGCTACGGAGCTGATTACGAATCGGCTACCGTGCCGTCGGCGGACGAGTATGCAAAAGGAATCGTCCCGCTTTTAAAAGGGAAAAATCTCAAGCTTATCATCGAGCCGGGCAAAAGCATCTGCGCCAACGCGGGAATTTTAGTCACGCAGGTTTTGTACCGCAAACAAAGCGGCCGTAAAAAATTTGTTATCGTCGACGCGGCAATGAACGATTTAATCCGGCCTTGTTTATACGATGCGTTTCATTTTATTTGGCCGACAAACATAGACCAAAAATTCGTCCCGACCGAAAGAGCGTTGGACATTAAATTCGCAGAAACCGAGCAGGCGGATATTGTCGGGCCTATTTGCGAAGGTGCGGACTTTTTCGCGAAAGACAGATTCCTGCCGCCGGTTCAAAGGGGCGATATGCTGGCGATTTTCACAGCCGGTGCATACGGTTTTACGATGAGCAGCAATTATAACTCCCGCTGCCGATGCCCTGAAGTTTTGGTGGAAGGGAAGTCCTTTGAAGTAATAAGGCAGCGCGAAAATTACCAAAACCTTACATCTTTGGAATCGTAGTCCGGCTGAACCACCAGCCGCTAAATCTGGAAGTTTCTTTCGATGAAGCCGGTATCCACCTTGCCCTTAACGAACAGACTATGCGAGAGTATCTCCTGACAGATAGGAGCGGTAGTTTTGAGCGGCTCGATTACAAATTCACCGAGTGCCCGCTTCATCGTGGCGATAGCTTCGGCTCGTGTGGGTCTATGCACAAGCAGCTTACATATCATAGAATCGTAATTTGTCGGAACGGTATAACCCTGATAAATATGCGTATCGACTCTTACGCCCGGGCCGCCCGGCGCGATATACCGAGTGATAGTTCCGGGACTTGGCGAAAAATTATTTTTCGGGTCTTCGGCGTTGATTCGGCATTCGATGGCACAGCCGCTGTGTTTAATATCTCTTTGGCTTATGGTTAATTTTTCACCCGAAGCGATTTTTAACTGCCATTTAATAAGGTCCTGACCGGTAACCAGTTCCGAAACAGGATGTTCGACCTGGATACGGGTGTTAGCCTCGATGAAATAAAATTTATTATTTTTATCGAGCAGAAATTCGACTGTCGCGGCATTGACATATTTTGCTTCTTTAACAATTTTCAGAGCCGATTCGCATACCTCGCTGCGTTCCCGCTCGGAAAGGACCGGGCACGGTGATTCCTCAATCATTTTTTGATGCCGTCTCTGAGTAGAGCAGTCTCTTTCGAAAAAGTGCAGTGCGTTTCCATAATCATCAGCCATAACCTGCACCTCGACGTGTCTCGGCTCGATGATATATTTTTCCATATAAACGCTGCCGTTTCCGAAAGCTGCCAGTGCTTCGGCTTGAGCGGCACCGAATGCCTGGTGAAAACTGATGTCATTATGGGCGAGCCTCATCCCTCTTCCGCCGCCGCCGGCTGCGGCTTTTATCATAATCGGATATCCGATTTTATTAGCAAGCTTAATCGCTTCGTTTTCATCGCTGATATTGCCCTCTGAACCGGGGGATACTGGAACATCAGCCTGAAGAGCAAGTTTTCTGGCTGCCACTTTATCTCCGAGCTGCCTCATTGCTTCGACCGGCGGGCCTATAAATTTTATTCCGCAGTCGCCGCATATTTTTGCGAACTCTATGTTCTCGGCTAAAAAACCATAGCCGGGATGAATGGCATCGGCATTTGAAATTTCAGCAGCGCTGATTATTCGCGGGATATTAAGATAGCTTTCTGCCGGACTGGGCGGGCCTATACAAATTGCCTCGTCTGCCATTTGAATATAATTAGCATGTCTGTCAGCCTCGGAATAAACTACAACCGAGCCTATGCCTAACTCCCGGCAGGCCCGAATGACCCGTAAGGCTATTTCGCCTCGATTCGCAATTAAAACTTTTGAAAGCATAATTCTGTGCAGATAAAAGAATAATTAAACATTAATCGGGTTTGACTCTGAAAAGAGGCTGACCGTACTCGACAGCCTGACCGCTGGTTACTAATATTTCCTCGATTGTACCTTCGACTTCAGCTTTGATTTCATTCATTACTTTCATCGCTTCAAGGATACAAACGACAGTTTGTTCGTTTATATGCGAGCCGACTTCTACATAAGAGTCGGAATCCGGGCTGGGAGTCGCATAGAATGTGCCTACCATCGGTGCCTTGATTTCCAATAAATTCGAAGCAGGTTTGGATACCAATGCAGATTGTTCGGCGGTTCCCGCAGCAGGCATGGCTGCCGGAACGGACTGCCCGACAAAAGGCAAGGCCGTAATAGCCGGCTGAACAGGGCCGCTGCGCTTGAGCAGAATTTTGTCATCGCCATGCTTTATTTCGACCTCTATCAGGTCGTTTTTTTTCATAATTTCTATGATTTGCTGTATTTTTTGCAAATCGTCGTGTTTTTCTGACATTCTGAGTCCTTTCGCCTTAATGACTGCGCATCTAAAAAGACCCGGATAGTATAATCATAATAGAGGTTATTAGCAAGAATCTTGCCTTGCGCTTTTAAAAATCACCGGTTTTTATCCAAATTTGCCTCTGTTTGTATCCAGTCTTTATTTTTACAGGGGTTTACAATTTGCATATTTATGTTAGAATTGGTTGTTTGGGTTATTATCGGAATTCAGAGAAAAACCCCTCATAGCAGGGCGAGGATAAAATAACGGTGCAGACAGACAAAATAATTCAGATTACCGGCGCTGCCGAGCATAATCTTAAAAATATCGACTTGAATATACCGCGCGACCAAATGGTTGTTATTACCGGTATAAGCGGTTCGGGTAAAAGCTCGCTTGCTTTCGATACTCTTTATGCCGAAGGCCGCAGAAAATATGTCGAATCTCTCAGCTCTTATGCCCGCCAGTTCTTAGAGCAGATGCAAAAACCGGCGGTTGGGAATATAACTGGACTTCCGCCGACAATTGCGATAGAGCAGCGAAGCGCAAGCAGCAATCCCCGTTCGACCGTGGCTACTACGACCGAAATCTATGATTATTTCAGATTACTTTTCGCTCGTGCCGGCCAGCCTCACTGCTGGGTCTGCGCAAAAGAAATAACAAGTCAGCATGCCTCGCAGATAGTCGAATCGATAATGAGTTTCGGCGAAGGGGCAAAGGTGCAGGTTTGCGCTCCGGTAATTCGAGGTAAAAAAGGCGAGCATCGTGATGTATTCGGTGATATTCAGCGGGAGGGATTTGTCCGAGTCAGAGTCGACGGGAATATCTACGACGTTAAGAATGTTCCTTCACTGGATAAAAATAAAAAGCACGATATAGAAGCTGTTGTTGACCGTTTGATAATAAAAGAAACCGTTAGAATCCGTCTTGCCGATTCTGCTGAAACGGCATTGAAGCTTGGCGAAGGTCTGATGATGGTTCTGGTTCAAAAGCTCCAAGACAGCAGCAACGCAGGAGATGGCCAATGGGAGCAGGTGCTTTACAGCGAAAAATTTGCCTGTGCCGAACACCCGCAATGCAGCCTATCAGAATTATCGCCCCGATTGTTTAGCTTTAACAGTCCCTACGGAGCATGCAAAAGCTGTGACGGGCTTGGAACGATTTTAGAATTCGATACTGATTTAATCGTACCAGATAAAACCGTATCGCTTGAAAACGGAGCTGTAGACGCTTGGCGAAAAGGCGGCAAGCGAATGAATATCTTCTATAACAGAATGATAAAAAGGTTCTGCAGGGAGACGGGTATTAGTAAATCGATACCTTTCGAGCAAATTCCGGCGAATATAAGACAGATTCTTTTATACGGCACGAATAGTGATGACGAAAAAAAATACGGTTTTTCATTCGAGGGCGTGATTCCGAATCTTAACAGAAGATGGAAAAGCACAACCAGTGAATATGTAAAAGAACGGCTTCACAGTTATTTGTCCGAACAGCCTTGTCAAAGCTGCAAAGGAGCAAGATTGTGCCCCGAAGCAACCGCTGTAACGGTAGGCGGGAAAAACATCAATCAGCTAAGCACATTCAGCATTGAAAAGGCTCTGAAGTTTTTCAATCGCCTTGTCCTTGACGAAGAAAAAACGGTCATCGCCGCGGAGATTGTTAAAGAAATAAAAGCCCGCCTGGGTTTTATGGCCAATGTCGGGCTTGGGTATTTGACGCTCGACCGCAAAAGCAGCACTCTCTCAGGCGGTGAAGCTCAGCGAATCAGGCTCGCCACACAGGTAGGCAGCGGTTTAGTCGGGGTTTGTTATGTTCTCGATGAGCCGACAATCGGGCTGCATAAGCGCGACAATGACCGGCTTCTGGGGATACTTCGCCAGTTATGCGATATAGGAAATTCGGTTCTTATCGTTGAGCATGATGAAGATGTTATTCAAAACGCCGACCATATTATCGATATCGGTCCAGGTGCCGGTGAGCACGGCGGAGAGCTTGTTGTTCAGGGCAGCCTCGAACAGATAAAACAGTGCGAACGCTCAATTACCGGCGAGTACCTCTGCGGCAAAAAGAAAATCGAACTGCCTTCGGGAAGACGCAGATTCAATTTGCGAAAATGTATAGAAGTAAGAGGTGCCTGTGAAAATAACCTTAAAGATATCGACGTGAAATTTCCGCTTGGTGTTTTTATTTGTGTAACCGGCGTTTCCGGTTCGGGCAAAAGCACGCTGGTCGACCAGGTTATGCTTCGGGCTTTGAGAAGGCGGCTTTACGGCTCGCGTGAAAAACCGGGAAAACATAAAAGTGTTCTCGGTACCAGTCAGATTGACAAGGTTATCGAAATAGACCAATCGCCTATCGGGAAAACGCCTCGAAGCAATCCGGCAACCTATACCGGAGCGTTCGACGAGATACGAAAACTATTTTCGATGACTCGCGAATCCAAAATTCGCGGTTATAAACCGGGAAGATTTAGTTTTAACGTCAAAGGAGGCCGATGCGAATCCTGCAAGGGACAGGGAACCAAAAAAATTGAGATGCATTTTCTACCCGATGTTTATGTTGCCTGTCAGGACTGCAAAGGAACAAGATTCAATGCCGAGACGCTGCAGGTTACATATAAGGGGAAAAACATCGCAGCGGTTCTCGATATGACTATCGAAGAGTCTCTGTCGTTTTTCGCGAATTTTCCGGCGATACTTCGGATGCTCAAAACCCTAAACGATGTCGGGCTGGGGTATATGAAGCTTGGGCAGGCTTCGACAACTTTATCCGGCGGTGAAGCCCAAAGAGTGAAACTGGCGTCTGAATTAGGCAAAGCCTCGACTGGGCATACGCTTTATGTTCTCGACGAACCTACAACTGGGCTGCATTTTGCGGATATTCACAGCCTGCTCAATGTGCTGCAGAGATTATGCGATATGGGAAATACGGTCATTGTTATAGAGCATAATCTTGACGTTATTAAGATTGCTGATTATATAATCGACCTCGGCCCGGAAGGCGGTGATGCAGGCGGCAAAATCGTGTCTATGGGGACTCCTGAAGAAATTATAAAGAATTCAAAAAGCTATACCGCAAAATATCTGAAAGAAAGACTCGAAGCCGACAATAATTCAGGGAAAAGAAAAGCGAAAAATTCTATACGAGCATCTGCATAGTACGTCTTTAAAAATGGACGAAATTTAGGGATATAACGATGAGCGAATCAATCGAAAATGCCCGGCAAAAAGACGAAAAACTGCTCAGCGGCGAACAGCTGCTGCGATGGAGAAAAAGAAACTCGTATTATTATAAATGGCTCGAACGGATTTATAAGTTTGTTGTGCGTCCGAACAGCCGGGTTCTGCATGTAGGATGCGAGTGCGGTGATTTGCTTGCCGCGGTCAAGCCGAGCTACGGCGTCGGTATCGATGAAAATGAAAAAGCAATAGAATTTGCCAAAAGCCGCTTTGCGAATCTGCATTTCCATACGATGGACCCCCACGAGCTGAAACTCGAAGAAAAATTCGATTATATTCTAATATGCAACTCGCTCGGCCATTGGCACGATATTCAAAAGGTTTTGGAAAAAATCAAGCCGTTGGCTACGGACGAAACCCGCGTCGTCATAACATACTATAGTCATTTCTGGGAATGGATGCTTCGATTAGGCTCGATGCTTCGAATCCGCCGGCCTTACTCATATCAGAATTGGCTGCCGCCCGGGGATATTACTAATCTTCTCGGTCTGAGCGGATTCGAAACTGTACGCACCGATTCGTATGTGATGATGCCGAAATGGATTCCGCTAATCAGCGAGCTGTTTAATTATGTTTTATCTCTTTTGCCCGGCTTTAGACAAATGAATCTTGTAAATTTGGTCGTAGCCCGTGTTGTTCCGGAACGCAAGAAAGACGAGGATTTATCGGTATCGGTTATTGTGCCTTGCCGAAATGAACGCGGCAATATTGCTCAAGCCGTCGAAAGAATACCGCAGATGGGACGAGAAACTGAAATCATATTTGTGGACGGAAACAGCACCGACGGAACCGCCGATGAGATAGAAAAACAGATTAAAGAACACCCCGCAAAATCCATCAAACTTATTCATCAGGGGGACGGTATAGGAAAAGGAGACGCTGTAAGAAAAGGATTCGCTGCCGCCAAAGGTGATATATTGGTTATTCAGGACGCCGATTTGACAGCCGTGCCTGAGGATTTGCCGAAATTTTTCAGGGCGCTGCGGGACGGCAAAGGTGAATATATAAACGGTTCGAGGCTGGTCTATCCGATGGAAAAGGAAGCGATGAGATTTCTTAATCTTATCGCGAATAAATTTTTCGGAGCGTTGTTTAGCTGGCTCTTGGGGCAGCGTTTCAGAGATACTCTTTGCGGAACAAAGATGCTCAGCAAAAAACACTACGAGATTATAGCTGCCAACCGCGCATATTTCGGAGACTTCGACCCGTTCGGCGATTTTGACCTGATATTCGGTGCGGTTAAGCAGAACCTTAAAGTTATTGAAGTTCCGGTTGCTTATCGTGCTCGCACATACGGTACAACGAATATCAGCAGGTTTCGTCATGGATGGCTGCTTTTGAAAATGAGCTGGGTAGCTTTTAAAAAGATAAAATGGCTCGGCGGGACTCATTGATGCTATAGTTTGATTTAGAAAAATTCCAAAAAACTAATGCTGAAAAAAAGAGCTAAAAACGGTCACGGGCAAACAAAAATAGAATTGCCTAAACAGCCTCAAGCTGACGACAAAATTGTTGTTTGGGCCGAAATGGTTTTTCTTGCTGCAATCGGACTGCTTTATTCACTTCATTTTTTACAGCATTTTGTTTTTCCTAACTCTGATTTTGTTTCTTTCCTCGAAACCGGCCGCAAATGGCTGAGTTTTGAAACGCCGGACGTAATGAAAAGAGCACCTCTTTTTTCGATAATTACCGCTCTGTTGGCAGAAATATTCAATTATCCCGGCGGAAGCCTGCTCGGTACCGGCATTTACAACGCGATTATGCTGCCTGTCGCGATGGTTTTGATATATTTAATCGCAAAACAATTTCTCGGCAAAGCCGCTGTTTGGACCGCTTTGCTCGCCGGAATTACCCCGATGATGGTCTATCAAAGCAGCGACCTTTTGGCGGAAATGACCTTAATTGTTCTTTTGGCGGCGACAGCTATTGCAGTTGGCAAAAATACCAGATGGGCGTATGTCTTTGCGATGCTTGGCTCTATCGCAAGATGGGATTTAGTCCCTTTGCTTGCGATTGTACCGCTGCTGGATTTTATTAGAACTCGAAAATGGCTCAAACCTGTTTTGTATACCGCTGCTGCGTCTATACCTTTTGCTTTTTGTATGCTGATAACGCTCTCGAAATATCAGGCACAAATAAGCGGCGAACACTATCTTTATATTCTTTCAGACGAGCGTTCCTTCGAGCTTCTAAAAGACCTGTCATTCTACAGCCAAATTATTTGCTCGTTTTTCCTCGCCCCGATATTAACCGTAAGCAACACATCTCAAGCAGTTCCCTTTGAAGCCCTTAACTCCGCGATATATATTTCATGCAGCACAATTCTCGCTGTTACCGTGCTGGGCGGGATACTTTTAGCGTTTCTCAAAAAACAGTGGGCCTTGATAACTCTGATTTTAGCAGCTATTCCCTATATTGCCGTTCACTCGTTTTATCCTTTTCATATTATGCGTTTTTCGGTCCCGTTCGCATGGGTAGGTTTATTGCTTGCAGCTTATTCGTTAATAATTTTCTGGCAATGGTTCCGTTCGCTTAAAAAACCGATCTTTATTGAACCGGCATTAAAAATTCTTGGAGCGATTTTATTTGCTGTTTGGGCTGTAAAGATATATGAAACTCTCGGATATGCGAACAAACAATGTCCGATTATTTTGCGGCTTGCGATTATTTCCTGCATCGTAATAATTTTTTCGTTTTTCATTCTCGAATTTCTAAGACGTGCAAAACCTTCCCTGTCTTGGCTTACAATCCCGTCCTTTTTTCTCTTGGCAGTCTTTAGCAATGCCTCTTCAACCGGTTTTCTGATGCGCGACGGACAAAACGATGCCTCTTTTAAACAACTAATGATTAATTTTAGAACATACGCAAAGCCTTCCGACAAGTTATTAACTACAATGGCCGGTTTCGGGCCTGTTTTTACCAACCTGCCTCAAGATAGGTTTGTGCATATTTCGTTGATAAGCCCGGATGAGGCAAAAGATTTCGATGAATTTATTGCCAAGTGCCGCGAGCTTGGCGTTACTCTTATAGCTTGGGATTCGAGACTGTACAATAAAGTAAACGACCGCTACCATAAAATTTGGGGAATGGATAGATGGGATGCTCTTTCAGCTCCCTATTTAGGCCAAAGAGTCACTCGCATAGGTCCGTGCGTTTTAGTGGACGTAATCGCCGATAGATGGCCTGTGATTCTTGTTTACCGAATCATGCCCGAATAGCCTAATCGACGGAATTGACCTGATTGACATTTGGGACTTTTTCCCTGAGGATTCGCTCTACGCCCATCTGCATCGTCATTTTCGCGCCCGGACAGCCTTGGCAGGCTCCCTGAAGACGAACATTGACGTTATTATCAGCATCTATAGACACTAATTCGATATCCCCGCCGTGGTTCTGCAGTGCGGGACGAATTAATTCTATTACTTCCGTAACCTGCTGCTCGAACGAATTATCAGCCTTGTGGCTGCTGCATCCGCATTTATCACACATTTTTGGGTCTCCGGTTTAATTTATGTATCCAAACTATTATAGCTAACATATTGGTCTTGGCCACCTCTTTTTACGTTTCCCGAAGCTATTTGTTTTCGCCTGCTCAATCTTTAATTTAGCTAATGCAAACTATGTTAATAGTGTTTTATATCGAAAAGCTTAAAGATGAATACATCAGTTAAGTTTTTAAGGTGAAACGGCAGGCTGGGGCGGCGTAATCGGGACAAGTCTGAATCGGGCGGCGCCGGCAGACTGGTCGAGTCTTATTTTGCCCTCGCGAACGAACTCTCGCGGGAAATTATAAATCACATCTCTTCTTTGCTCGGTTGTAATTTGTTCATCACCGTCGAGAACAAAAAGCAGCATCTTAAAAGCCTGTTCGTCATAAGCGGCTTTGGCCGGAGCCGAAGCCTGAATATAAAAAGTGGCTATATCGGAATAATTAAGCAATTCAGGTCTATATCTGCCGACAAGATTGTGACTAAGTACAAAACCGATAGTCGCACCTGTTACAGGATATTGCTTCATATCTTCTATAGCCGCCGGCAGCGTAACTTTAACAGGGCTTGGCAGCCTTCGCACATCATCCGGGCCGAATCTGATTTGCGCTATAATCTCTACCGGCGAATTTCTCGCTTGGTTAATTTCGCTTTCGGTCATAACCGCATCGGCTACGAGTCTATCGCGTCCCCATGTTTCAGGAACGAGCATTTCGATTGTTTCGGGCTCTATTTTTCTGGTCTCCAAAACCGTTCCGTCTCTGCGGGTGCATCTGATAGCCAAAGGCCTTCTGACCAGACGGGCAATTTCCACTTCGATAGTATTAGGCTCGCTGTGAACCGCTGTAACGCCCAGTTCGAGCAGCTGTCCGCTTCGCCTGAGAAAATCGCAAATATCAAGATGATAATTTCCGGGTTCGTTCAGCCCAACATCCTGCGGCGCGAAGAAAAACTCCCTAAACCCCGAACCTGCCCGCAAATCATTTCTAATCTGGTCGATTCGTGAAGCAGGCCCGCGAAGCCGAACTAATTCAAGCTGAACGCTGCTTTGCCTGTCGAAGGTAATCCACAAATCCGGAGCAACCGCCCTGTCAGGTTTTATAACCGCGCGAATATCGTAGTCGGCATCTTGAGCCTTATCAGCCCAGACCCAAATCAGTATGGTTATAAAGATAACCAATACCATCTTGCCGGTGTTGATTTTCAAATTACTTTTATATTTCGGGCTTTTAAAACCCATGCCAATTACACCTCATCTTGAGAGTTTATATCGTTAACGGCAGGATTTTCGATAGTTTTGCGTGAAGACTGTCTGAACAGCCAGCTTGCCGTATCACGAGAATTTATTATCGAGCTTAAATGTGTTCTCAAATAAGAATCATCGACATTTCGTGTTAATTTTCCGTTCTCGGCGATTGAAATCGTACCTGTTTCTTCGCTTACTACTATTATAGTCGCGTCTGAACCGGCTGATGCTCCTACAGCGGCACGGTGGCGCGAACCGAATTCTTCTCTATCTCCTCCGGCTTCGGCAAGAGGAAGCTGAACTCTCGCGGCGACAATCCTCTCGCCCCTGATAACAACAGCCATATCATGCAGTGCGGTTCCGCTGTAAAAAATTGTTTTCAAAAGCTCTGCTGTTATAACCGCGTCGATTTTCACTCCTGTCTCGATGAATTCACCCAGACCGACTTTTCGCTCTATAACAATAATAGCGCCGGTTTTAGTTGCTGACAAATCCGATACCGCGTGAATAATCTCTTCTATCGTCCTTGAAAGATTTCTTGAATGCCAGATTAGAAAACGAGGTTGGGCGATTCGGATAAGCGCCCGCCTAAGCTCAGGCTGAAACGCCGCGACCGAAACGACAAGTACGAACACCAAGAAATAATTATATAAATGCTGCAAACGTTCTAAGTGAAGACGTTCTGCGATAAGATTAAGCAAAAGAACCGCTGAGATGACTACGAGAATTACGCCGCGGAAAAGCCTCTCGCCCCTTGTTCCTTCAAGAAAATCTACTATCCAGTATACAACCAGACCGATTAAAAGAAGCTCGATTGCCATGCCCCACCAATTGTATCCGGCAATCCGGTAAAAATACTCTATTAGAGTCTGCACAAATCAAATCCCTTTGAAAACGTTAAAGACCCGAACAGCAGTTATACAAATCAATTGATAGTTTTATCTGACAATTTACTCGGTTTGTCAAACAATAATAATCTGTCAAGATCTTGATTCAACTGCTGATTATTCAGGCGTACATTTCTGATATGCCTTCTGTGTCCTTCGGCGGTAGTTTCGCCCGGCTGTTCCATAGTGCAGCCGGATAAACTTATTACCAAAGAGCACAACAAAGCAACCAAAACTATAATTATAAAAGCCCTTTTCATCAGTTATCCCTTCTTGAAACCAGACTCGCCAGCCTGTCAGCTAAAACAGGCGGCCATGATAGTATTTCACCACCCCCACCTAACACAAATACCCTGTGGGTTATTATTATGATTATATCATTCGTAAACACTGTTGTCAATGCTGATAACGCTGTTTTTTTGCCGATTTTAACTATATTAACAGCTTTACGAAACATCCGATAAAATACATAATAACATAATTAAAAATGCCGTTTATTTGCCTGTTTCAAAAATTTAATTACTTTCGATTATAAAATTTATAGGCCCGTCATTGATGCTTTGTATTTCCATATGCTCCTGAAAAACGCCGGTTTGAACATTCAACCCGTGATTTTCGACAGCTTTGACGGTTTGCTGGTATAGCTGTTCGGCTAAAACAGGTTCGGCTGCGTTATCAAATCCGGGTCTTCGGCCCTTAGAGCAATTTCCGCAAAGTGTAAAGTTGCTCACAATCAGAACCGCCCCGTTTATATCTTTAACGCTGCGGTTCATTTTGCCGTTTTCATCTTCGAAAATTCGAAGCTCGGCTATTTTTGCGGCTATATAGTTAACGCAGTCCGGCGAATCGTTTTTTTCAACGCCAAGATATACGAGCAATCCTTTGTCAATTTGCCCGACCGTTTTCTCGTCTATTTTAACCGATGCTTTTAAGACTCTTTGTATTACAGCCCGCAATGAATCACCGTTTAGTATTATTTGTAAGATTACAGAGCTAATATGCTTTTAATATTCCGAATCTTCCTGTCCCGGCCTGCGGGTGCGGCTTCGTCTTTCGTCCGTCATCCGCTGCCTGTCTTCGGGGCCTCTTCGTTCGGAAGTTCTGGTTCTTCGCTCTTCTCTTTGCTGAAGCATACGCTGACGGCGTTCGTCTCGCGCTTTTTCGGTTATTTGAGCGTATCGCTGTGTTCTTATCGAAATAAGCCTGTCGATGGCTTTTACCGTTTGTTCTGCGTTTTCCTGCTCGGCGATTTTTCTAAGAAGCATCATCTCGTCGGTGCTCTGTTCATTTACGTCTTTAACCAGAAGCGCGATATTATCAGCATCGGTTCTAAGCCACTGTACGGCTTCGGTTTCACCGGCTTTTTCGATATTAGCCCACTTCGCCTCGATAGGGTCTTTATTGGGGTCGTTCGCATCGCTTACCTTTTCTATCTTAGGCGAGCCTTGATTGTCATCATTATCCGCTGCCGGCTGCTCTGTTGCGATTTCAGAATCAGCGCCGATTGTCTCGACAAATCCGCCTATAAACAAAATCGCGAAAACCACAACAGCAAAATATGCCAATTTCATGTTTTTACCTCCTTATTTAGTATTATTACGGTTTAATTAAACTTGTTCTATCGATTCAAGCCCTATCATTTCCGTTATTCTATCAAATTCGTCGAGCGAATTAAACTCTATTACAATTTTCCCCCGCTGACCGCCTTTTTTCGTTTCGATTCCGACTCGCGTACCTAATTGCCCGCTGAGTCTCGTTTCAAGCTCAACGATGTGAGGCAGCTTGTGTTTTATTTCCTGTTTGCTTTGCTCGCTGCCTGTCATATATTTACGGACAAGCCTTTCCACTTCTCTGACGCTTAACCGCCCTGCCAATGCCCTGTTAGCAAGTTTCTTGCGAAGTTCGTCGGTCGGCAAAGCTAATATCGCGCGGGCATGGCCCATAGAAAGCTCATTTTTGGCAATCATCGACTTAATTTCTTCCGGTAAGTCTAATAACCGTATGTAGTTAGCGATTACCGACCTATCCTCACCCAGCCGCTCGGCAGCATCTGCCTGTGTCAAAGAAAAGGTATTTAAATACTTTTTGTATGCCTGCGCCCTTTCGAGCGGGTTCAAATCTTTCCTGTGAATATTCTCAATCAGTGCCAGCTCGAGCAGTTCTGCGTCGGTCGCTTTTCTGATTATCGCAGGAATATCTTCCAAGCCTGCCAGATTTGCCGCTTTTAACCTTCGCTCACCAGCAATCAGCTCATACCCCCCGCCTGAAGGACGAACGATAACAGGCTGAACAACGCCGTTGGCTTTGATAGAATAAGAAAGGTCTAACAAATCCTGCTCGTTCCAGACCGTTCGAGGCTGATAAGGATTTGGCAGTACAGAATCAATCTTGATTTGCCTCAAAGAGCTTTGTAACTCTTTATCTATCGGATAGTTAGCGATATTTGGCGTTATAGCTTTATCCATCTCTGATGTCGCCGAAGCCTCTGTTATAGGACCTAAAAGAGACTGAAGCCCCCTGCCCAAATGCTTGGGCTTTTCACGTTTTTTATCAATCACAATAATCCTCCTTAATTATTTCAAGACATTCCTTTGTTATCAAACAAATATGAAAAATGGCGTTTCTTTTATAATCTTCGGAACTATTTAGCATAAATCTTCAGCTTGAACAATCAATTTTTTAAAAATGTTTCACGTGAAACATTTCGGCAGCCTATTGGTTTTCAGGAAGGTGATTCTGTGTTACTCACCCGGCATTCAGTATTCCAATCTTAGCCTTTTGCTGGGACGGGTTGTTGTTCGCTGTAACCGGTTCCTGTATTGCTTACAGAGAGCTATCCCTTCCTTTTAACTATCAGCATGTGTTGAGCAATGAGCTGTAAACGCCGACAAATGACTCTGCCATTCTGCGCAGCGTCCAGCAGCTACCCTGTCATTCTGAGTGGCCTGTCCCGCCGAAGCCTTGGCGAAGGGGGAAAACGAAGAATCTTTGCAGCTTAGAATTAGGCATAATTGCGAACATCGCGGCAGACTT